>CALBAX010000052.1 GCA_937926875.1 uncultured Desulfovibrio sp. | reverse complement strand
GTCCAGGACTACATGGGCCAGTACAACTCCTATCTGCAGGGCGCCAACACCCAGATCGCCAACTCCAACCAGACCCTTACCAATCTGGCCCGTGGTCAATAAGCTGCGGCCGACAAAGGAAATGCTATGAGCCAGGTCAATTTTTCCTCGACGTCCTCCGTTTCTTTCGGTGAGCTGGGCCCCACCACGAGCCTGCAGCTGATGTTCGCCAAGCTGCAGCTGGAACTGGCCGAGACTGCCAAGACCCAGGCCATGGACAAGATGGATGCCATCGCCACGGCACAGGACGAGCAGAAGCTCGTTTCCCAGCTGCTCAACGAGGCCCGTCAGGCCAAGGCTGATGCCAACTCCGGTGTTGGCAATGATGCGGAAAAGACCCAGACCTATGAAGTCCCCAAGGAGGATGCCAACGGCAACGTGGTGCATGATGCTCAGGGCAACGTGGTCTATGAGACGGTCACTGAGACCGTGCCCAAAGGCAATAACGCGACCTTTATGAGCCAGGAGATGGTAGACTACATGGATGCGCACGGCCTTGCCTATGACAAGACCGGCAACAACCATTCGCACAGCGCCGACGAATGGGATGTGGCCATCACGGCCCTGGAAAGCCGTCTGGAAGAGCTGGGCACCAATACCCAGCAGGAGATGGTCTACGTCCAGGACTACATGGGCCAGTACAACTCCTATCTGCAGGGCGCCAACACCCAGATCGCCAACTCCAACCAGACCCTTACCAATCTGGCCCGTGGCCAATAATCTGCGGCCGACAAAGGAAATGCTATGAGCCAGGTCAATTTTTCCTCAACGTCCTCCGTTTCTTTCGGTGAGCTGGGCCCCACCACGAGCCTGCAACTGATGTTCGCCAAGTTGCAGCTGGAGCTGGCCGGGACCGCCAAGACCCAGGCCATGGACAAGATGGATGCCATCGCCAAGGCGCAGGACGAGCAGAAGCTCGTTTCCCAGCTGCTCAACGAGGCCCGGCAGGCCCAGGCCGACGGCAACAGCGGCACGGGAGTGGGGATGACCAGCATCAATGGCGTTACGGTCACAGGCAAGGATTGTTACCCCATGTCCCAGGAAATGGTGGATTACATGGATGCCCACAAGCTGGCATATCCCAATGGCGACGGGGACTACATCCTCGGCAAGGACGAATGGGACGTGGCCATCACCTCGCTGGAAAGCCGTCTGGAAGAGCTGGGCACCGGTACACAGCAGGAGATGGTCTATGTCCAGGACTACATGGGCCAGTACAACTCCTATCTGCAGGGCGCCAACACCCAGATAGCCAACTCCAACCAGACCCTCACCAATCTGGCCCGTGGCCAGTAGCCGTCAGACAGGCAGACGGCATCCATCCCAAGGAGCGAGTATGAGTCAGATCACTGAACAGGAAAGAGACATCCAGTCCGCCCTGCTGGACATGGCCAAGGCGGCAGGGTTCACGGAAAAGGAATTCCACACCATCCAGGCCGCCCTAGAAAAGGGGGCCACCCTGGCCGATGTGTTCAACATCAGCAAGGATACTCTGGAATCCGGCTATGCCTATGCCTACAATCTGTACAAGGCGGGCAACTACAAGGATGCCGAGAGCATGTTCCGCGGCCTCTGCATGTATGATGGTGACGATCCCCGCTACTGGATGGGGCTGGCCGGTTGCCTGCAGGCCCGGGAAGCCTGGCAGCAGGCCATCGACACCTACGGCATGGCAGGAGTGGCCGGCGGGCTCAAGGATCCCGCACCGTTCTACTATGGCGGCCTGTGCTATCTGAAGCTGGGTGACGGCGAGAACGCGGCGGCTTCCTTCCGCGCCGCCCTGGGGCTGGGCGATGCCTCCGTCCCCGCGCACAAGATCACCCATGACCGTATCCGTGCCCTGCTTGCCACACTGGCCCAGTCCAAGGAGTGATGCTATGAGTATGGTTCAGGGAGCACAGTCCGGGACGCCCACGGCCGATCTGAGCGCACTGCTGCAACTGGCAGCGACCCAGCAAGGTTCGAACAAGACCCTGGATGTCAAGGATCTGGAAGAGAGTCTCAGCGCGCTGCGCTCCTTCCTGGCTGCAAATGGTGATTCGCTGCTGCCGGATCTTGAAGCGCCGGCCCCGAAGAGCAGCGCCACGGTCTCGCTGTCCGGTCTGACCATGAGCGGCCTTTCTCTGGAGACCCTGCTGGATGCTGTAGGCTTCGAGCAGCGCCGTACCGAGACAAAGGCCGGTATGGCCTCGCTGGAGGCCCGCGCCCAGGAACGCGCCATGGCCAATGACGAAAAGCTCAAGTCCATCCAGGAGCAGCTGGAAAAGGCCAAAAGCCAGAGTTTTCTGGATGGCCTGCTCAAGGCGTTCAAGTATATTGGCATGGCTTTGGCGGCCATCGGTTCCGTGGCCATGATCGCCGCCGGTTCCGTGGGCCTGGCGGCCGGCGGCTCCGGCGCGGCGCTCATCGCCGTCGGTGTCGCGAGCCTGGCGCTGCTGACCAGCTCCATCATGGAGGAGGCGTCAGGCGGCAAGGCCGGCTTCAGTCCGGCGTTCATCGTCGGCAAGATCATGGAGGCGTGCGGCGCCAGCGATACGGCGATCCAGTGGACGAAGTTCGCCGTGGACCTTGCCACCACCATCGCCCTGACGGCGCTCACCTTTGGTGCCGGGGCGGCAGGCGCGGCCGGAAAGGTCGCCCAGACAGCCACCAAGGCTGTTTCGGATACGGCCCAGACCATCCAGAAGGCGGCCTCCTGGACGGCCCGCGTGGCGACCATGGCCGGTGGGGCGAACACCATAGCCCAGTCGGCCACCAGCATCGCTTCCGCAGTCAACGAAAGGGACATCAGCTACCTGCAGGCCCAGCAGAAGCATTTGCAGGCCATTTTGGAACGCATCGCCATGGCCAATGAGCTGGATGTGGAACACCTCAAGGAAATGATGCAGCGCTCCGAGCAGACGCTCCAGACCGTGTCGGACATCGTCCAGGAAAGTGTGCAGGCCAACGTGGCCATCCTCAGCGGCAATCCGGCCATGGCCTGATGCCTGAAAAGGGAGATAGTATGGACACCATCATCACGAATGCAACGGGATACAGCTCCGTCGAGTATAGCAGGCTGCTGGAGCAGGCCCAGGCGAAGGGTGTCAGTGCCGCCAAGGTCGATGAGGCCCTGATCGATGCCATCCAGGCCGGCAAGGATTTTACCGCGGCTGTCAAGGACGTGCGGAGCCAGCTGCCTGATCTGGCGTCGCCCGGGGAGAACTCGGGGGATCTGTCGGGCTGGACGGCCCTGCCCAGCCCCGCTGCCATGTTCGCTTCCGTGATCCTCAAGGATGCGGCGGAGCAGCGGCGCACCAACCGCAGCATCATCCAGGCGCAGGGATTGCAGATCGTCGACCTGATGGAACAGCAGGCCGACAAGATTGAGACGGGTGCCATCCAGAAGTTCGCCTGCGCCATGACCGGAGCCGTGGTGAACATGGCGGCCGGCGGGGCCAGCCTGGGCGTGGCTGCCGCCGGTGTGGGCAGATCCTCGGGCGGCGGGCTGAACATGCGCGCCGGCAATGCCGCGGACGGCCAGCTCACGGCCGCAGTTGCGCAGTCGTTCAATACCATGATCTCTTCGGCCGGGAGCATGTTCACGGCGGGCGGGGAGTTCGGACAGAGCATGCGGTCTGCCGAGGCCAAGCGTCTGGAGGCCCAGCAGGAGCAGATCCGCACCATGATGGAGCAGACCAAGCAGACCAACGAGGCGCTCAAGGATCTGGTCTCCAAGTCTCTGGACTTCATGAACTCCATGCAGGCCAACATGAACCAGACGCGCACCAAGATCCTGGGATGAGCCGGCAGCGCCCGTAAGGGCGCGCCGGTCCGGAAGAAAAAAGTTTGACGATGACGCTTGTTTTTGCGTACCGTTGAGCTGTGTTTGGACATGAAAGACGTATGCAGGACTGCCTATGGTTTCGCTGGATGACAAGGTCCGTGCCCTTGCGGTGACGGCCGGCTGGAAGACCCCCCGTCCGGAACAGGACGGCTCATACAGCTTTCGGCTGGAGGATGGCCTTGACCTGAAACTTTTTTCCCCTGACGGACGCTGGTGTTTCTTTCTGGCTGACCTGTGTGTCCTGCCGGAGCCGGGGCATGAGCGGGACAGCCTGCTCCGCAAAGTTACGGGCCTGCAGGCCGGCATCTGCCGCGAGCGCGCCTCGGTCATGGCCCTTGAGCGGCAGGAGGATGCAGTCGCCCGGGGCTTGGACGGGGAACGTCTGATATTGCAATCCCGGGTGCCCATGGACGAGCCCCAGCCGTTGTTCGAAAGGGCTGTCCGGGATTTCCTCAATGACCTCGCCTGGTGGAAAAAAAGCCTGGGGGACTCGCCGCGTGAGGAGTTGCCTCCCATGTTCTCCATGCCGGGTACGTTTTTCGGAGGCGTCTATTGAAGCGCCTTGTAGCTGTCTGCCTGTGCTGGATCTTCTGTTGCCTTCTGGCAACAGAAGGTCTTTGCGCGTCTTCCCGCAGCGCCTTCCCGTTCCGGGCGGCGTTCTCTCATTATGCGGACAATGAAAATATCTGCACGGTCCTTTCCTCCTTTGCCCGCGCTGAAGGCTACGGCTCGGTATGCAGTCCTGCCCTCAAGGGGCAGATGAGCGGCCGCTTCGAGCAGGTGGATCCCCGCACGTTCCTCAACGGCATGCGTTCGGCCTTCGGGGTGCGCTGGTATACGCAGGGACGTACGGTGACCTTCTGGAACGACAGCGAAAAGGCGGAAGCCTTCCTGGCACCGTCCACGGTCTCGGCCGCCGCCTTGCGGGACATGCTGCGCAGTGCGGGCATGATCTCGCCGCAGTTGCCCGTCAAACTCCTCCACGCCCAGAACCTGCTTTCGGTCAGCGGGCCGCCCATCTATCTGGACCAGCTGCGCGGGGCCATGAAAGCCTTTGAAGATGCCCAGGGCAGCCGCAGCGTCATGCGCGTGTTCCCGCTCAAATATGCCTGGGCGGAAGACATGAAGGTCAACAGCATGGATTCTACCGTGACCATCCCCGGCGTGGCCAGCATCCTGCAAGCCATGGCCAACGGGACCCCGCTGACCGGGTCCCAGGTGACGGTGCAGCCGTCGGCACAGGGCGGTCTGCGGGGCAAGGGGCTGATCGCCATGAACGCTTCGACGGATCCATCCCAGGCCGCACCGGCGGCCCCCCAGAACGGGAAGGACCAGTCCGGGACATCCACCGGGCCCAGCATCATCGCTGATCCCCGGGTCAATGCCGTTGTCGTGACCGACGCCGAATACCGCATGAGCTATTATGCCAAGGTCATCGCCGATCTGGACAAGCCCGTGGAACTGGTGGAGATCCATGCGGCCATCGTGGATATCGACAGCGATTTCTCCCGTGATTTCGGCGTCAACTGGTCAGGCACAGGCGCCTATGGCAAACACTGGACAGGCGGCGGCAGTGCCGGGGGCACCTCGACCAGCGGCATCTTCCCCTCTGCCGGGGCTGCCAGTGCAGGGGGGCTTTCCTATTCCACCCTGTATTCCTATGGCTCGGACTATTTCCTGGCCCGCGTCACCGCTCTGGAAGAAGACGGCCAGGCCCGCGTGCTGGGCAAGCCTTCCGTGCTGACCATGGACAACGTGCAGGCCTCGCTGGAAAACACCAGCTCCTATTACGTTCCCGTATCGGGCAACGAGTCCTCCGACCTGTTCAAGATCGACTCCGGGACCGTCCTGAAAGTGACGCCCCACATCATCCCCGGCCTGCCGGGACAGGCGGACAGCATCAAGCTCATGGTCAGCGTGCAGGACGACCGGGACGACGGTTCCAGCCTTTTTTCCGTGGATCCCAACAACCTTTCGCCCATCAAGCAGACCAAGATCAATACACAGGCCATCGTGGGGGAAGGGCAGAGCCTGCTCATCGGGGGACATTATTACGAGATCCAGAGCGATGCGGAGACCGGCATCCCGGGCCTCAAGAACATCCCCATCCTGGGCGGCCTGTTCGGCTCCACGGGCAAAAAGCACCAGCGCATGGAGCGCCTTATCCTGATCACGCCACGTATCGTCCGTATGGATACGGCCTCCAATGTGCCGTCCCGTGTGGATGATCCCCGCTTCAGCCGGACCCCCACCCAGGCCGACTATGAAGAACGCCGTCCCAAGGCGATGCCTGTGGGCGGGTGTGCCCGTCGCCGTGAACTGGCGCCGGACGTGCAGCCCGCACCTCCCGTGACGGTCACGGCCCAGCCGGCGCCTGTGCCTGCCACGAACAAGAGCATCCAGAATGCGACCGTGCCGCAGCCCATCCTGACCCCTGTCAGCACGGGGGCCCAACCGGTGCTGACGCCTGTCGGCAGCGCGCCTGCTTCTGCCGGAGGACGGCAGTGACCTGCCGCGGGGGCAGTTCCATCTGCCTGTATGTCTTTTCCGGGCCGCATCTGGGCGCCTGTGTGGAACTGGCGGAAGGGCGCTGGGTCGTCGGTTCTGACGATGCCTGTGACATCATCCTGACCGGCCTTGCCCCCCGTCATGCCGTTCTGGACATTTCGTCCGAAGACAACGCTTTTCCCGTACTGGTCGTGACGCCTTTGGATGGACCCCTTCGCTTGCAGGGGGAAGAACCCGTCGAGCCCGCCGAAGCCGGTGGTCCCTTGCGTCCCCCAGCCGGGAGTGCCTGGTATCTTGGTGTGACCTGCTTTGCCTGGAACCGCCCCGGAGTCCCCCAGGAAAGCCTTGTACCGGAACTTTCCCCCCACGCCCGCACAGCAGGGGCCGGAGAGGCTGCGCCTGCGGATACGGGATCCGTACCCGCTGTCACGGAGATGCCGGGGCTGCTGCCGACCGCCAATGATCTTGGCATGGACGCCGGGGCATCGGAAACACTGTTGCCGGATGCCCCGGAGACTGCCCCCACCCGCCGTATCGGCTGGAGGGCGTTGCTTCTGGTACTGGTGGCGGTCTTCCTGCTCGCCTTGTCCCTGATGGTCAGGCCAGCGGATTCTGATCCTGAGCATTACCCTGGGATCATTAAAAAATATCTTGAAGATGCCGGCATCCGGGGCCTGGTTGTGAGCCGGCGTGATCCCGGGGTGGAGATCCGGGGGACAGTGCCGGACGATACTGCCATGATTCGTTTGCGTGATATGGCACGTGGATTGCATATTCCTGTGTACCTGGAAGTTGCCGTACAGGAAGACATGCTGCGCGCCGTGCGCAGTTCGCTTGGTATCCGCGGTTTCCATCCGGATGTCGTCCTGTGGGAGAACAAGGGCAATCCGCGTTTGCAGGTCAGGGCCTACATGAAGGACGAGTTGCTGGAGGCAGCGGCATTCACGGCCCTGAAGGCCGAAGTCCGGGGCCTGCCGGCGGTGGACCGTCACATCGTTTACGAGAAGGATCTGACGCCGGTACTGGACGCGGCCCTGCAACGGGCAGGTCTGGGGAATGTCCGGGTCATCTACCTGCCGGGCAGGGTGGATTTTTCCGGTGATTTCCGGCCGGAAGACACCAAAAAGCTGGACGCCATCCGTCAGGATGCCAGCGAGCTGTTCGGGGTGCGGTTGCACGGGACCTCGTCGGCATCGGGCGCTCTGGCAGCTGCGGAACGCTCCCTGACGCCTTCACGGGATGGAGGATCTGCCGCTGCCGTACCCGCCCGGCCGTCGGGCAATGGCGGCGGGGATCCCCTGGGCGGGTTGCGCGTGACCGGTGTCACCATGTCGCCCATGCGTTTCGTGACCACCGCCGACGGCAGACGCCTGTTTGAAGGCGCCGTGCTCCCCAGCGGCTGGACCCTGGAGAGCATCGATACCAAAGTCCTTGTCCTGCGCAACGGCAGCCAGGTCGTCAGTCACAGATTGAGAGGTAAATGATGGAAATGGAATCAGCCTTTGACATGCTGGCGGAAGATCCTTCGGGCCAGGGCCTCAGGCAGCTCCGCGAGGAGCTGTTCGAAATGCGGACGGATGTCAAACGCGCCATGGATGCCGGCATGACGTCAGACGAGATGGCTGTTGCCCGGCAGGTCATGGCCGCAGTGGATTCCGCGGAGAAGGTGGCGGAGCGTGTCTACGATACGCTGAACCGCTGATCCGGGAAAAGCTGCCGCAGACCATGGATGACCGGCGTGCCCGGCCCCTCACTCTGGGGCGGCCCTGCCAGTCGCGGAGCCGGGCAGCAGAAAGCGTAAGAGCAAGATGACCGCATTGCGGATCAGTCAGGAGAATACCATGAATATAGGAAGCTCGGGCGGGATCGATATCGGCCAGTTGTTCCAGAATGCCACCAACGGGCTGAGCCAGGACGGGCAGGCCCTGCAGGCCAAGATGGATCAGATCAGTGCCTCCGGCGAGGTGGACCAGATGCAACTGCTGGAGCTGCAGTTCGCCATGGGGCAGTATAATGCCAAGCTGGAGACCATCTCTTCGGTGACCAAGAGCATCCAGGACATGCTCAAGTCTCTGGCCCAGAGGACGGGCTAGCATCCGGGGACGGATGCGTGCAGGCAAGAGTGTTGTGACGGGGCCGTTTCCCGGCCCCTAAAACGGGAGAGATATATGGTTTCCGAAAGACAGATGGCCCGCCTGCTGGACCTGGCTAATCTGGCCTGCCAAAAAGGGCTGGTCGGGGAGGCAAGGACCATTTTTCAGGCGGTCCTGGCGCTCAGGCCGGGATTTGCGCCGGCCCTTGTGGGGCTGGCCTTTTCTCATGTGGTCGTGGACGATTTCGATACCGCGCTCGGCATCCTGGACAAGGTCCTTGCGGACAATGCCGCCGATGCCGATGCCCTTGCCATGCGCGGCCTCGCCTGTCTGCTGGCCGGGCGCAGGGAAGAGGCAGAGCAGGCCTTTGCCGCCATCCCGCAGGATTGTGCCGCGGCCGATATGGCCCGGGCCATCATGGAAGTCGCCTGACCGGCGGCATGACGTTTTGTCCACCGGGAGGGAGGGCGCATGATCCCCGCATCGGCACAAGGC
>CALBAX010000051.1 GCA_937926875.1 uncultured Desulfovibrio sp. | reverse complement strand
CTTCGCGCCTACGCCGGGGGGCAGGTCCCGTTCGTCCGTGCGGACGAGGAAGGCTTCCTCGACGTGGGCGACGAGCAGACCCAGCTCACCTGGATGGACGCCGTGGTCGACGGCAGGCCCGTCACGCCGCGGTACGGCCAGCCGGTGGAGATCAGCGCCCTGTGGTACAATGCCCTGGCCTTTGCCGATCATCTTGCCCGACGCTTCGACGAGCCTCACTGGCAGGATTCCGTCGATCAGCGGGACCGCATGCGTGCCGTCTTCGTGCACCGGCACTGGATCAAGGATTACCGGGGCGACTATCTGGCCGACGTCTGGCGGGACGGCGAGCGGGACTTCCGCGTGCGGCCCAACCAGCTGTTCGCCGTTTCCCTGCCTTTCCCCATCCTGGAAGAAGACGACTACGCCCCCGTGGTCTCGCGCGTGCGCCAGTGCCTGCTGACCTCCTGCGGGCTGCGCACGCTGGCCCCCAGCGCCAACGAGTACTGCTCCCTTTATGAGGGCGGGCCCGGAGAGCGTGACAAAGCCTACCATCAGGGCACGGTCTGGCCCTGGCTCCTGGGCGCTTATGGCGATGCCCTTCTGCGGGCGGCCTGGGATGAGGAAGGCGCGGCGCGCGATCTGCTGCACACCCTGACGCCCCTTTTCGGCAGCCATCTGGGCGGGGCCGGTATCGGGAGCATCTCGGAGGTCTTCGACGGAGACCCGCCGCATCTGCCCAACGGCTGCATAGCCCAGGCATGGAGCGTGGCCGAATGCCTGCGCCTGCTGGGCAGGCTGGAAAAGGTCGCTCCCCAAGCCTATGCGCAGTGGGAAAATGCCCTGCTGCAAGGAGACAGGTAATGCGCGTCCTCATGTTCGGCTGGGAATTTCCCCCCTTCAAAAGCGGCGGGCTGGGCACAGCCTGCCAGGGCATGACCACGGCACTGGCCAAGAAAGGCACGGAGATCTTCTTTGTCCTGCCCCGTGCCGAAAGTGACCGCCCCGTCCATCTACAGGACGGCCTGACCATGTTTTCCGCCTCGGGGACCCGGGTCTGCACCCGCAGCCCCCGTCCTCGCCGCGAAGAAGACGAACGCGAGATCTGGCATGACCGCCAGTACACGGAGCTGGTCCCCGACTTCCGGGATGAGGTCGAAGAGCTCTGGCGCGAGAAACTGCATCTGGAATATGTCGACTCGCCGCTGCGCCCCTATCTGAACAGTGGCAGCTATCTGAAAGAGCACCGGGAACTCCAGCGCCTGCTTTCCAGCAAGCGGCTGGCCGATCCGGCCCTGCGGACCGTATTGCAGCATGAGGGCCCGGAACGGGAACATCTGCTGCGCGAGCTCACAGAGACCCAGGAACAGTGCGAGACCCTGACGCTGCACGGCGGCTACGGCGAAGACCTCATGAGCGAAGTCTACCGCTATGCCTGTGCGGCGGCCGTCATCGCGGGACGCCTGGGATTCGACGTCATCCATGTCCATGACTGGATGACCTATCCGGCCGGGATGCTGGTCAAACAGCTGACAGGCAAGCCTTTGGTGGCCCATATCCATGCCCTGGAGCATGACCGCAGCGGTGACAACCTCAACCAGACCGTGGCCGGCATAGAAAAGGCCGGCATGGAGGCCGCCGACCGCGTCGTGGCCGTGAGCCACTACACAAAGCAGGAGGTCATGACACAGTACGGCATCCCCGAAGAAAAGATCTCCGTGGTCCACAATGCCGTTTCCCGTAATGACATCCACAAGAGCGTGGTCATTCCCGAGCGCTGCCGTCATGAGAAGCGTGTCCTGTTCATGGGCCGCGTCACCTACCAGAAGGGCCCCGACTATTTTGTCGAGGCCGCCAAACTGGTACTGGACCGCCTGCCCCACACGCGCTTCATCATGGCCGGCAGCGGCGACATGCTGCCCAACATGGTGCGCCGTGTGGCCAACCTGCGCATCGGGGACCGGTTCCATTTCACGGGTTTTCTGCGCAACGGCGAAGTGGACCGCATGTACGCCATGAGCGACCTTTACGTCATGCCCAGCGTTTCCGAGCCCTTCGGCATCGCACCGCTGGAAGCCATGGCCTACGACGTCCCCGTCCTCATCTCGCGCCAGTCCGGTGTGGCGGAAGTGGTGCGCAACGCCATCAAGGTCGATTTCTGGAATGTGCGGGAAATGGCCAACAAGATCTGCGCCCTGCTGGTCTATCCCCTGCTGGCCGCCGAGGAAGTCCGCAATTGCCGAGAAGAACTGAAGAACATCCGCTGGGAGAATGCCGCCACCAAACTGCGCGCCATCTACGACCAGCTTGTCGCGGGGAGGAGATAGCATGTCTGCCATCTGTTTCTATTTTCAGGTACACCAGCCCTACAGGCTTCGCCACTATACTTTCTTCGATATCGGCGCCAATTCCTGGTATGAAGACGAGAACGCCAACTGCGGTATCCTGCTCAAGGTGGCACGCAAATGCTATCTGCCCATGAACGCCCTGCTGCTCAAACTCATCCGGCGCCATGAGGGGCAGTTCAAGGTGAGTTTTTCCATCTCCGGCACGGCACTGGACCAGTTCGAGACCTACGCCCCGGAAGTCATCCAGAGCTATCGGGAGCTGGTGGCAACCGGCTGCGTGGAGCTGCTTTCCGAGACCTACAACCACTCCCTGTCCTTCCTCTATTCACCTGACGAGTTCCGGGAGCAGGTACGCCTGCACGACGACCGTATCGAAGAGCTGTTCGGCGTGCGCCCCACCTCGTTCCGCAATACCGAACTCATCTATAACAATGCCCTGGCCCATGCCGTGGAAGAGATGGGGTACAAGGCCATCCTGGCGGAAGGCGCCGACCATGTGCTGGGCTGGCGCAGCCCCAACTTCGTCTACAAGCCGTCTGGGTGCGAATCCCTGCGCCTGCTGCTCAAGAACTACCGCCTTTCCGACGACATCGCCTTCCGCTTCTCCAATCATGACTGGCCGGAATTCCCGCTGACGGCAGAAAAATTCGCCAGCTGGGCCCAGGCTGCCGGGGCCGCAGGGGACATCATCAACCTGTTCATGGACTACGAGACCTTTGGCGAACACCAGTGGGAATCCACGGGCATCTTCCAGTTCATGGAGGCCCTGCCGGGCGTCCTGCTTTCCCTGCCGGGCTTCAGCTTCGTGACCCCCACCGAAGCGGCGGCCATGTTCCAGCCCGTGGCCAGTCTCGATGTGCACAATTTCATGTCCTGGGCCGACGCCGAGCGCGACCTGACCGCCTGGCTGGGCAATGACATGCAGCAGGATGCCATCACGGCTGTCTATCGTCTGGAAGAGAAGGTGAAAGCCAGCCGTAACGAAGACCTGCTGCGCACCTGGCGACGCCTGCAGACATCCGACCATTTCTATTATATGTGCACCAAGTGGTTCGCCGACGGCGACGTGCACAGCTATTTCAACCCGTATGGCACCCCCTATGATGCCTACATCAACTACATGAACGTGCTGGCCGACTTCGGCCTGACCCTGGATGCCCCGCTGCCCGCTGCCGGAAGGGCTCGCAGTTAGCGCGTTTCCCGGCACGGCTGCCTGAAGGGTCATGCCCGTGCGAAGGCATGGCCCGGAAGTCATCCCCGGGGCTTTCCATGAATGCAAGGAGATCCGTCCCAATGTCACAAGATCTGTCAAACGCCACCCTTTTTGAAGTCAGCTGGGAGGTCTGCAACAAGGTCGGCGGCATCTATGCCGTCGTCAGCAGCAAGATCCTGGAAGCCCTGGCCACCTTTGGGGAAAATTATTTTCTTCTGGGGCCCGACCTGGGCAGCAATCCCGACTTTGAAGAGACCGACGAGCCCTGCTGGCAGGAACTGCGCCAGGAGACCGACAGGCGCAATCTGAGTTGCCGCTTCGGCCGTTGGAACATCCCCGGCCGCCCCAAAGTCATCCTGGTCGGTTACCGTGACCGCTACGACCAGAGCCAGCTGCTGTTCTCGCTCTGGAACCGCTACGGCGTGGACTCCATCTCCGGCGGCTGGGACTATGTGGAACCGGTCATGTTCAGCACGGCCTGCGGCGAAGTGATCGAAGCCGCCTGCAAGGCACTGAACATCCCTGATGACGGCCCGGCCCTGGCCCACTTCCATGAATGGATGTGTGGCGGCGGTCTGCTCTACCTCAAGGCCAACGCTCCCTATGTGGGCACGGTCTTCACCACGCACGCCACCATGCTGGGGCGCTCCATGGCCGGTTCCGGCTTCGACATCTACAAACAGATGCACCAGATCAACCCCAAGCATGAGGCCGGGGCCTACAATATCACGGCCAAATGCTCCATGGAGACGGCCTCGGCACGCGAAGCCGACTGCTTCACCACCGTCAGCCGCATCACGGCCGACGAGGCGGGCGTCTTCCTGGGACGTACGCCCGACGTGCTGACCCTCAACGGTCTGGACATGCGTGTCATCCCCGACTACAGCCGGGACCTGAGCCTGGCTTCGGCTTCCAGGCAGCGGCTGCTGGAGGCCGCCAGCCGTCTGTTGCGCCGCCAGCTGCCCGAGGATACCCGCATTTTCCTCGTATCCGGCCGCTATGAATATCACAACAAGGGCATCGACGTGTTCCTTGATGCCCTCGGCATGGTCAATACGGCCCTCAGCCAGTCCCAGTCCAACGTGCTGGCCCTGTGCGCGGTCATGGGCGGACACAGCGGGGTCAATGCCGACGCCGTCAGCGGTGACCCGGCAAAACTTCCCGGCCATGGCGGCTCCTGGATCAGCAGCCACCATGTCTACAACCAGCCCAATGATCCCATCCTCAATGCCTGCCAGCGTCTGGGCCTTGACAACAGGCCGGAGAACCATGTGCAGGTCATCTTCGATCCTGCCCAGCTCGACGGCAAGGACGGCTTCCTGAACATGCGCTATGACGAGGTACTGGCTGCCTGCGATCTGGGCGTGTTCCCCTCCTGGTACGAACCCTGGGGCTATACGCCGCAGGAAAGCGCCGCCCATGCCGTGCCCACCGTCACCACCGACCTTTCCGGTTTCGGCATGTGGGTGCGTTCCAGCCAGCGCGACAAGAACGGCGTGACCATCATCTGCCGCCGCCAGACTTCGTATGACGAGACCGCGGCCAGCCTGCGCGATGTGCTCCTGCACTACGCGTCCCTGCCTGAAGAACAGTTGCAGGAACACCGGCGCATGGTGCGCCATGTGGCGGAAGGCTGCTCCTGGGAGCAGTTCTTCCCCTACTATGCGCAGGCCTACGGTCTGGCCCTGGACAAGGCGCGCCAGCGCAGCTCGCAGCCGGACGGCAGCAGCACGGCCCTGACCCGCGTACTGGCGGCCACCATGTCCACCACGCCCAACCTGCACAGTTTCACGGCACTGACCTCACTGCCTCCGGCCATCAGCCGCCTGCGCGAGCTGGCCCACAACCTCTGGTGGAGCTGGCACCCCGAATGCCATCACCTGTTCTCGGCCCTCAACGAGGAGGAATGGGAACGCAGCAACCACAACCCCATCGCCACGCTGGAAAAAGCCACACGGGCACGGCTGATCATCGTGGCTCACGAGCAGAGCTATCTGCGGCTGTACAATCAGACCATGGCGGCCTTCGATGCCTATATGGACGAGGCGCCGCAAAACTTCGGTCCCCTGACCCCGCAACAGCCTCTGGCCTATTTCTCCACAGAATACGGCCTGAGCGAATGCCTGCCCATCTATTCCGGCGGCCTGGGTGTCCTTTCCGGCGACCACCTGAAATCCGCCAGTGACCTGAACATCCCGCTGGTGGCTGTGGGCCTGCTGTACAAGAACGGTTACTTCCGCCAGATCATCGACAAAAACGGCAACCAGACCCCGGTATATCCCGAAAACGATTTTTCCACGCTGCCCATAGAACAGGTCAAGGCCCCGGACGGCAAACCCCGCGAGCTATATATCCAGATGCCGGGCCGCCGCCTGCACGTACAGATCTGGCTGGTACGCGTGGGGCGGATCAACCTCTACCTGCTGGACACCAACCTGCCTTCCAATACGGCGGAGGACCGCAAGATCACGGCCCGCCTGTATGAAGCGGACCGCGACATCCGCCTGCGGCAGGAGATCCTGCTGGGCCGAGGCGGCGTGAACATGCTGCGCGCCCTGGACATCCGCCCTGCTGCCTATCACATGAACGAAGGGCACTCGGCCTTCCTCATCTTCGAACGCATCCGCCTGCTCATGCAGGAGAACGGCCTGTCCTTCGAAGAGGCGGGCGAAGTGGTGCGCGGCAGCACCCTGTTCACGACCCATACGCCCGTGGATGCCGGCAATGAACGCTTCTCGCTGGAAAGCATGGAAGCCTACTTCAAGCCCTATATCCAGAGCGTGGGCATCAGCTGGCAGACCCTGGTCAACATGGGCCGCTTCGAAGGCAGCGAGCGCAACGTCTTCGAGATGACCGTCCTGGCCCTCAAATATTCCATGAAGGCCAACGGCGTCAGCGCCCTGCACGGTGTGGTCTCCCGCCATATGTGGCAGGAAGGATGGCAGGGTGTCCCGGTGGCGGAGATCCCCATCTTCTCTGTGACCAATGGCATCCATGTGCCTTCCTACGCCGGCCCGGCCATGCGTCCCCTGCTGCAAAAGCATCTGGGCGAAGGCTGGCAGGAGCTGACGCCTGATGATCAGAAGTGGACCCGCATCGCGGAAATCCCCGATGCCGACCTCTGGACGGCCCGCCAGACCCAGAAAAAGCATCTGCTGGAGGCCATCCGCTCCAGCCTGCCGGAATTTTTCAAAAAATTCGCCATCTCCTACGAAAAGCAGCAGGAAATGGCCTCCCGGCTGACCCCCGAGACCCTGGTGATCGGTTTTGCCCGCCGCTTCGCTCCGTACAAGCGCGCGACCCTGCTCTTTGCCGATGTGGACCGTTTGGCCCGTATCCTGGAAAAGAATGGACAGCCCGTCATCTTCGTCTTTGCCGGCAAGGCCCATCCCGCAGACACCCAGGGCATCGGCCTGATCCGGGAAGTCTTCCAGCATATGCTGTCGCCCCGCTTCTTCGGCAAGATCTTCTTCATCGAAGACTACAGTCTGGCAGTTTCCCGTCTGATGGTGCAGGGCTGCGATGTCTGGCTCAACAATCCCCGCCGTCCCTATGAAGCCTGCGGTACCAGCGGCCAGAAGGTGGCGGTCAATGGCGGCCTCAACCTCAGTGTGGCCGACGGCTGGTGGTGCGAAGGGTACAACGGCACCAATGGCTGGACCATCGGCCCTCTGGTGGCCAAGGGCAGCCTGGGCCCTGAACAGAGCGACTATGACGATGCAGCCTCCCTGTATTCCCTGCTGGAAGACAAGGTGATCCCGCTCTACTTCGAACGTGACGCAGACAACCGGCCTCACAACTGGCTGCTGCGCGTCCGCAAGGCCATGCAGACCCTCATCGCCCAGTACAGCTCGCACCGCATGCTGCGCGATTACCTCAGTGACTACTACATCCCGGCAGCCACCAGCCATCAGGAGATACGCAGCAACCATTACGCCCTGGCCCGTCACCTGACCCACTGGAAGCAGGACGTCAGCGTGCGTTTCGGCTCCGTGCAGATGGATACCATCCGCATCGAAGGGATCAAGGAAGACAGCCTGCTGGACGGCCAGTCCCTGCATGTGGCCGTGACCGTGCATCCCGGCAGCATGAAGCTCGACGAGCTGCTTGTCCAGCTGGTGGCCGGCCCCGGTGACGGCTCCACCTTCACGGAAACGCCCGACGTGGTGGAGATGCAGCCGGAAAGCGAAAGTGTGGACGGGACCATGACCTTTGTCTGCACCTACACGCCTGACCGCAGCGGGAACCATGTGTACGGTGTGCGCGTCATGCCCTGCACCGAAGGACTGTCCTCGCCTCTGGAGACACGCCTTGTCCTGTGGGGATAAGTCACATCCATCATACCAATGAAGAACGGGGGATGCCGCTAGCGGCATCCCCCGTTCCAGTTTTACGTTCCCTTTGCGCCTGACTTTTCCGTCAGCGGCATCTGCCTTCCCGCCGTGCGCGCACATCCGGATGATGTGCCCCGCAGGAGAGGCAGGCTGCCCCGGAAGCATCCCCCCATCCCGTTATCCGCCGTCTCCAAGGTTTACGGCCTATCAGCCGCCCTGCATCCGGGAACATCATCGAACAGCAGCTCAACCGATACAGGCGGTGGGAAGATCGTCCTTCGCAAGCACAAAAGCCCGGCAGAGAGGTCAAAGTCCTCCCCGCCGGGCCATCAGCCCTGACGCACGGCCCGTATCGGGCTTACTGTCCCAAATGTTTTTTCAGGAACTCATAACGGATCCGGGCAAAATTGATGCCCTGCTGCCGGGCCTGACGTATCTCGGCAGCGTACAGCCCCAGGCTGCGCGGCGACAGGCTTTCCAGTTCGCAACGCAGGTAGGTGCAGAACTCCTGCCCCTGGGCGGCGCGGAAGATGCGCGGATGCTCCCGGGCGGCCTCCCGCAGGAAGAGGCTCTCCTGCTCCGTGATCTCGTCGAGATGGGGATCGTCCTGCAAGGGGGGCAGCTTGTTCCCCATACGGGCGTATTTCTCGATCATGAAATTCCTGCCGGCCTGCTCGCCTGCACGCAGATCATCGGCATAGGAACGCAAGAAAGGCAGATCGTGGACGATATGCGACATGCGCCGCATGAGCCGGAACGCCTGGGGATTCTTTTGGCAGACGGCAGGGCCGCCCTCACTGGGCGTGGACTGGAACATGCGCCATTCCCGCTCCACGATATCCCGCAACAGGGCCTGCCGTTCCGCTTCCGCCTCCCGGACCGGTGCTTGCGGCATGGTGGCCGCAGAAACAGCGACGACAGCCGCGGGAGCCGCTGGAATGGATGCTGGAGCCGAAGGCACAGGAACAGCGGCCCCTTCCTCGTCGTCAGCATAGGACAACAGGCCCGACAGGGCCCGCAGCGCCTCAAGGTCGATGACATTGCTGTCGTTCATGCTGCCCGCGACCAGGGATGTCCTGCCCGCCGCGCGTCCTCCTGCGGCCAATGCCTGACGGCAGACCTCCAGATTGCGGCGGTAGCCTTCCACCTCATAGCCCCCGGTACGCCCGCAATGGGCGTAACAGACCAGACATTCTTCAAGGATGCGCACGGCCTCTTCCCACTGTCCGGCACTGGCCAGCGCCACCCCCAGATTCCCGAGGGAAAAGGCCGTATCCGGATGCTGGCCCAGCAGTTTGCGGCGCAGGGCCACGGCCTGCCGATGCCAGGCGATGCCCCGTTCGTACTGGCCCCGCTCTTCGTTGAGACGTCCCAGATTATTGTAACAGACGGCCAGCTCCGGCACGGGGGCGGCCTGGGCTTCCCAGATCCCCTTGGCACGCAGCAGCAGGGCTTCGGCGCGGTCCCAGTGCTTCAGCTCATAATGGGCGGCAGCCAGGCCCTGCATGGCCCGCGCCACTTCCACATGTCCGGCGCCAAGCGCCTGTTCCAGACCTTCCAGCACTTCCGTGCCCAGAGCGACGCTCGTCTCCCGATGGCCGGCAAGCAGATGGAGCCGGGCCAGATTCTGCATGACGCCGGCCTTGAGCGGATCCTGCCAGCGCAGTTCTGCCCGGGCCAGGATCGCCGCTCTTTCCAGAAGCCGCATGGCCTCCTGGTCGTGATGCCGCTCATGCAGGCAACGGGCCAGCATGTCCAGCGCCAGCACGCTCTGCCCCGGAGAGTTGTCCTCCTGTTCTGCCAGTTCCCGAAAGACCTGTTCCGCCCCGGCATGGTCGCCCTGTTGCTGCATCTGCTGGCCCTGGCGCAATCGTGCATGCCATTCCTGACTGTTCATGCCTACCTCGCTTGCCGGACATGTCCGGTCTCAAAGCTCTTGTGACCCCTCACCGCGCGGAGCGGTCATTCCTGCAACAGATCCATGCGCAGCAGTTCCGGCGTGCGGACATGCCGCATCAGCGCCGGGCCGTGATCCCACAACCAGTCGTGGGGCACGGCGGACAAGCCCTGCCGCCGCAGTTCCGCAGCCATCAGGAAGCAGATCTCCTCGACAGTGGGGACCAGGGCCCTTGCCGCGCAGCATTCGGCAGCCGGAAGGCTCACCAGACGGTGCAGCTTCTCGCAAATGGCCGGTCCCAGTACCGACAGCCGCCCTGCCAGGGCCCAGGCCCATTTGTAGAACGGCATGTAGCGCCTGTTCAGCAGATACAGCAGGGAAAGAGTCGATTCGACGAAACGCCCCTGGGCCAGGCTGGCGGCCACGGCATCGCGGCGCGCACGGCAACGTTGCAGGTTGTACTGCCCGGACTGGGCCATCTGCATGCAGCGGGCCGCCATCTTCTTCAGGCGGACGTCTTCGGGATACCCCTGCTCCAGCACGGAACGCCACCGGCTGAAGATGCCCGCCCCGTCATGGAAGACCCGGCCATTGACCGCGGCGGCAAAACGCCATTCCGGCACAGCCAGCCATTGCCTCCAGTCCTGGGGAGGCGTGGACAGGCCGGTCAGCCCCAGATAAAAATCTTCGATGGCCAGCGGCCCGACGCGTCCCCTACGCCGGGCAGGCAAAAGGCGGCTGGGCATGCCCTCAAAGCTCTCGGGCAGGGCCGCGAAAGCGGCTTCGATGCGCTCGCTCTCCTGCTGCAACTGCTTGCGCGGCAGCCAGAGGCAAAAGCCCGGCCCCCAGTCGTGATCCTGCGACAGGCCATCGTCACAGCCAAAGCACTCCGAGCCTTCGCCCACAAGGCCCACAGCGGCGCGCTCCATGACATCGGGGATGCGCTGCCGCAAAAGCGGCGCGCAGTGCTCGTAAAATCTCCGGGCAAGTTCCAGTCCGCTCATGTCCATGACCCCGTTCCTGGCTGGACACCGGACTCCACCGGGCCAGCAAAAGAAAAACCGCTTTTTTCCTGAAGGCAGGTCCGCAACGCGTCCATGCCCACGCCACTTTCCAGACTCACCGGCAACCACTGCGCCAGCCCCGCTGCCTGCAAAAAACGGCCTGCCCGCGCAAGGGAAGCCTCCGGGGCATCACAGGCAGTGATGAGCCCCAGTGTGGCGCAATTGAACATGCTGGCAAAGCGGGGAGGGAAAAGGCTTGTCCGGCTGCGGGCATTCTGCAGGAAGCAGATCAGGGAACAATCCATGGCCGCCGTTATCAGGGCCGGATAGAAGCGCCGGTTCTCCAGGAATTCCCCGGGCGTATTGATGAAGGGGCCGCAATATTCCACGGCCATGACGCGCCGTTCCTGCCAGCGCCCCCCCGTCAGCAGGGAAATGAGCCGGCCTTTGCCGGAGGCCTGCTCCCCCACCAGCATGATGCGTCGCTGCACGGATCGCATACGGCCCTCCTCCGCATCAGGTACGGGTCATCTCCACGGTGTCGTAATGGAGGATGTCCCCGAAATAGGCAAGCACGCCGCAGACAGCAGCTTCCACACTGGCCACATCGCCGCAAAGCAGGAGCGAGCCGCCGAAGCGGTCCAGGAAGCCGATCTCCACAGCACCCGCCTTGGTGGCGATATCCGCGGCGATGATAACCCCTTCACTGGGTGTGATGGTCAGGATGCCGATGGCATCGCCCATATCCTCGTCCAGCCCCAGCTTGAGGTAGATGCTCCGCTGCGGGCTGGCGATGACATGGGCCAGCGTGATCTGCTTGCCCGGCACATATTCCTGGATAACCCGCTGCCGGGGTTCATCCTTGAGCTTCGTCACCCGTCATCTCCTTGAAAAGTCGTTGCAACGCCCGTCCCCGGTCGAGCGGACACAGGCGTTGCGGCAGAGGCGCGTCACACCAGCTGGGCCTTGAGATCGTCGCAGGGGGAGGGGATGACGATCTGGCTCAGTACGGGCGCGGTCTTGTTGGCCTCGGCTACACCGGCATCCACGGAAGCCTGCACGGAGCTGACTTCACCGGTCATGGTCACAAAAGCCTTGCCGCCCAGACCGGCGGCGAAACGGATCTCCAGCAGGTGCACCTGACCGGCCTTGGCCGCGGCATCGGCTGCCAGGATACAGGAGGCGGAGGTATAGGTCTCGATGACGCCCAGGGCATCAATACGCGTGCCCAGGGCCGTACCGCTCAGGGCGGGGATGACGCTTTCGTGGACATTGGGGATGAGGAACCAGTCCACTACCATGTCGCCGCCGATGGCACGGCCCTTTTCCACAGAGCTCTTTACCGCCCCGGTATCACCGCAGACGATGACCAGATAGCGCCCGGGGCAGGTCGGACGGGACAGCACGAGCCGGACTTCGGCGGCCTTGACCATTTCATCGGCCGTGTGCATACCCACGGCGACGCTGTTCAGCTCCACGCAGCCAATAGTGCGCAAATTCATGACAATCACCTATACTAGCAAGCCTTGATGGTTACGATGCCGTCCGCCACGGATTCCACGACGCCGTCGATGCTGGCGTGGACACGGGCGCCCATGGCCTTTTCGGGGATCTCGCCCAGCAGGTCGCCCACCCGGACCCGGCTGCCCGCGCTGACCACGCACTGGGCAGGCGCACCGATGTGCTGGCGCAGGGGGATGCGGACCATCTGCGGCGTGAACTCGCCGATCCAGCCGGGGTGCACGTCATACGCGACCAGGTCCAGGCGCTGGATCAGGCGGCTGGTAGGCACACGGCGGGTCTCGCGGAAAGGATTGGTCTCCAGCGCACGGCCCGTGTTCTCCCAGCGGACGCCCTGCTGCATGAGGGCTTTCTTGATCTGGGCATTGACCTCACGCGGCGAGAGCAGCATGGGGCAGGCGAACTTCTCACAGATGCCGCATTCCGAACACAGCAGGGCCTCGCGGGCCACCGGGCTGTCCGCGATCTCGCTGCCCATGAGACGCATGAGCTTGTGCGGATGCAGGGCATGTCCCAGCAGATGGCGCGGGCAGAGGTCCGTACACATGGAGCACTGACAGCAGATGCTGTTGGTGATGCGTTTGACCACGGCAGGGTCCATGACCTTGCGCTTCACCACGTTGTGGTCGGGCGGCAGCACCAGCAGGCCACTCGTGGTCTTGGTGACGGAGGAGGAACCGTCGGCGGGCAGCACACGCCCCATCATGGGGCCACCGTCCACCACGCGATAGTCACGTATGGTGGGGCCGCCGGCCCAGTCCAGCAGGTCGGCCACAGGCGTGCCCACCGGCACGCGCACCACGCCGGGCTTGCGGATCTCGCCCCCCAGGGTCACATAACGATGGGTCACGGGCATGCCATCCAGGGCGCGCGCCACGTTGTACAGGCTTTCCACGTTGCTGACCACGGCACCCACCTGCAAAGGGATGCCCCGCTCGGGCACCGTACGTCCCAGGACTTCGTAGACCAGCACCTGCTCGTCGCCGGCAGGATAGAAATCCTGGAGTTCGAAGGCTTCCAGCGTCCCGGAACCTTCCCGTGCCACGGCCTCGCGCACGCTCTGCATGGCCCTGGCATGCTTGCCCTTGAGGCAGATGATCCCCTTGCTGGCAGAGACGCTTTCCATCAGGGCCTTGAGGCCGCGGATCACGGTGTCTATCTCCATTTCCATCAGATGGGGGTCGCTCATGAGCAGCGGCTCACAGGAGGCACCATTGACCAGCACGGTGTCCACCGTGGCATCGGCCTTGACGTGGGTCGGCAAACCGGCGCCGCCCGCGCCGACGACCCCGGCCTCACGGATCTTGTCTATGATCTGATTTCCCATTGCACAGCCCTTTTCGGCAATGTCTGTCACGGCACCGTCCCGGGGACGGAGCCTGTTGGGGGGACTCGGGCCGTGTGCCGGCCCGCCCGTCCCAGGGTCACGAATCCGACCCTACCACACCCTGCGCAGCAGGGAACAAATATCCTCGTGCGACGGCCGGCGGGGATTGCTGGCCGTACACATGTCCTGCAAGGCATTGGACGCCATCATGTCCAGGTGCTTGAGGAAAACGGTCTCCTCCATTTTTTTCAGCTCGCGCAGCCGGGCCGCGATGCCCATGGAAGCATTCAGGTCGCACACGGCCTTGTGCAGGCTGGCGGTGCCCTCCTCCACCGTTGAGGCAGGGAGACCGAGAAAGGCGGAAATCTCGCGATATTTGACCCCGGCATCGAAACTGTTGAACAGGATGACGTGGGGCAGCAGGATGGCGTTGGCCAGGCCGTGCGGGATGTGGAACAGGCCGCCCAGACTGTGCGCGATGCTGTGGGTGATGCCCAGACCGCTGTTGTTGAAGGCCATGCCCGCCATGCACGATCCCACCAGCATGGAATCACGCGCCCGCATGTCATCCATCTGGCAGTAAGCGCGGTGCAGATAGGTGAACACGTAGCGGATGGCCTGTTCCGCGAATATGGTGGTGAACGCGTTGCTGTAACGCGAGGTATAGGCCTCGATGGCATGGGTCAGCACGTCCATGCCCGTAGCCGCCGTCACATGCGGCGGCATGGTACGGGTGAAACGGGCATCGAGGATGGCCACATCAGGGATGAGCAGCTCGTCATTGAGGGGGATCTTCACCTCGTTGACCGTATCCGTCACCACGGAGATGGACGTCACTTCGGATCCCGTGCCACTGGTCGTGGGGATGGCCACCAGCAGGGCCTTTTTGCCCTCCTCTCCCCTGGCCTTCTGGGCGAAATAGGTGATGGCTTTGGCCGCATCGATGGCCGAACCGCCCCCCAGGGCAACCACCAGATCAGCCCCGCACTGGAGGAAACTGGCCGCCCCCCGGGTGACCGTCGCCAGGGAAGGGTCGGGCTCCACGGCATCAAAGACCGTCAGGCCGATGCCCTTGCGCTCCAGATGGCTCATGATCTGGTCCGCGAAACCGGATTTGACCATGAAGGCATCGGTCACCACAAAGGCGTGGCTGGCCGGCAACTCTTCCAGCGTGTCAAGAGCGTAGGGGCCATAACAAATTTTCGTTTTGCCGTAGAACTGCATGGTTGTCGTCTCCAGTGTGGGGAGGCCGGGTCAGCCCCGGACCTCCCCTGGGGAAAACTAGGCGGGACGCTTGGGCAGGATGAGTTCCACTTCGCTGTGGGGACGGGGGATCACGTGCACGCTCACCAGTTCGCCCACGCGGTCGGCGGCAGCGGCACCGGCATCGGTGGCGGCCTTCACGGCACCCACGTCGCCACGCACCATGACGGTCACCAGACCGCCACCCACCTGCACGCGGCCGATCAGTTCCACATTGGCGGCCTTCACCATGGCATCAGCGGCTTCCACAGCACCCACCAGACCACGGGTTTCAATCATGCCAAGAGCGTTCAGCATTGTATTCTCCTTGAATTTGCTTGCGAATCATGTACGGCCAAAGGCCGGGGACGGGGCGCGCAGCGCTCCGAATTATCAGTCGATATTGTCCTTGATGGTCTGCAGGGCCTTCAGGCTGGCGTCACGCAACTGTTCAGGGTCGCTGATACCGCACTGTTCGCGGATCATGACCGCCAGCTCGACGAGCAGATCCTCCAGGGACGCGGCTCCCGCGATGCCGGCGGCGTCCACGGCCGGAGCGGCACCACCTGCGCAGCAGGAACCCGCGGGGGCTCCCCCGTACTGGATCCTGATACCGCGACGGTTCAGCTCATCCTTGGCACCAGCCGTCAGGATCATGCTGCCGTCCTGATAAAAGGCGCCGCACTCCTTGCAGATGAAGTCGTCCAGGTTATGGACGCCTACCAGTGTCTTTTTCATGCTTACCTCACACCATTGGTTACAGCCCGGACAACAGCGGGATCGGGCCTCGGGATGATGACCAGATCCAGCAACTGTTCATTGAGGCTCTGCCGGGCGGCAAGGGAGGCCTCGCGCACGGCAGCCACATCCCCGGTCAGGACAAAATAGGATTTGCCGTTGATGCCCTGCCCGGCCACGAAACGGGCAACCTGCACATCCGCGCGTTTGACGGCCTTGTCCGCAGCCACCACGCCCGCCGATACCGTGCGGCATTCCACCACGGCCAGGGCATCGCCCTGGGGCTGGGCGGGAGCTTTCTTCAAGGCCGCCAGCACCTGGGGCGAAACAGGGGAAATGACGAAACTGCCCACCAGGGCCCTGCCTGAATCCGAGGCGAAGCCCACCGCCGTTTCCACAGCGGCCCTGTCGCCGGCGACAAAGATCAGGAAGCGGCCGGAACAGATGGTACTTGCCCGTACCAGATCCACCTGCGCCACCTTGACCATGCCATCGGCCAGCTCCACGCCGGCAGCGATGCTGCGGCTTTCCACGACCCCCAGGGTGTCCATGGCTCCCCCTATTCGGATTTGGGCTCGTCCAGGATGCCCACGATGGCCGCATCCACGGGCGTCTGGGGATTATCCAGGGCCTTGCGGGCAGAACTGCCCGTCACCACCAGCACGCGTTCCCCGATGCCGGCGCCCACACAGTCCACGGCAACGAAACTCTCGTGCGTGTTCCCGTCTGCCATGTCCACGCGTTGTACCACCATGAACTTGAGGCCGTTCAGGGCCTCTTCCTTTCTGGTGGCCCAGACGTTACCGATCACGATACCTATCAGCACGGCTCTCTCCTACAGTGTCTTGCTGATGCTGATGCCGTCCAGCTTGGCCTGTTCCACGGCAAGGGGCGTCACCACTGCCGTCTTCAGCACCTGCAGCTCGGGAGCCTCCGCCTGGACGGCCTGGCGGACATGCTCCGCCGAGATCACGTCCTCCCAGACCCGGACGTATCCAGGGCGGGGCCTGACGAAGGGGATCAGCCCAAATTCCGCCAGCGTATCAGCATGCTGCCCGTACAGGCGATACAGGGCACCGGGAGCCGTATCCGCATACTGGCGGTACTCGTAGTCCAGCACTTCCACTTCATGCCCGGCGAGCAGCAAACGCTGCACTTCGGCCATCAGGGGGCCGCTGGCGCGCCCCACGGCCAGGTCCGCCATATCATTGCAGGACAGACGGGGCAGGATACGCCGCACAGCATGTTCCTGGCCTTCCTCGCCCAGATAGCGCACCGTGCAGCCGGGCCCGAGGGCCTGCTCCACGGCAGCAGCCGCCCGTTCATCCCGGTGCCCCAGCACCAGCACGCACTCCCGGGGAGCTGTGGCCGACAGCTGTTCCATGACCGAGCTCACCACGGCACGAACCAGTTCCGAAACGTCCATAGCTCTCTCCTAGCAGCTGCAATTGAGGGCGATGCCCAAGGGCGTCACCAGGAAGGGGTTGGCCGGCTTGCAGACATCGAGGCCGGTCTCCTTGGCGATGACCTTTTCCATATCCTGCAGGCAGCAGGTGCCGCCCACCAGATACACGGCCTGCACGTCCCTGCCGGCCACATGCCGCTTGATGATGCTGGCCATCTTTTCCAGCACCGGCTTGACCACGGGCAGGATCTCCTTCTGCCGGGCAGGATCCTTTTTCAGGGCCTCCGCCTCTTCAAAGGAGATGCCGTAATTCCCGGCCAGCACCAGACTCACATGGGTGCCCCCGGTGGGCTCGTCCGCCACATAGACGACCTTGCCCTTCTCCAGGATGGAGATGCCGGTGGTACCGCCGCCGATGTCCACGATGGCGCCATCGGAGATGCCCAGCACGGCATTGGCCGCCGTGGGTTCGTCCAGGGTGGCCACCACTTCCAGCCCGGCGGCTTCCACCACGTGCTGGTGGGTGGCGCACTCGCGGGGCCCGGTGCCGGGCGGCACAGCGATGGCGGCCTTTTCCAGGCTGCGGCCAAGGCGCTCCTCCACCTGGGCCACCAGGCGCTTCACGATGCGGGCAGCTCCAGCGTAGTCCACCACCAGGCCGTCCCTGACCACCTGGGCGAATTCCATGGCGCAGGCCACAGGCTCCCTGGTGGCATTGAGCACCACCAGCACGATGTAAGCCGTCCCCAGGTCGACCCCCGCCAGCAAAGGCTCATCGGCAGTGACGCTGCCGGTCTTCTCAAGGCGCTCTTCCAGCGAGCGCACCAGGGCATCAGCAGCAGCCGTGTCCATGACCGTTCCCGCTTCTGGCAACGAGCTTGCCGGTGGTACCGGACTTCCAGCCGGCGCTGTTGCCCTCGTCGGGGTCGATATGCATGGCCAGACGGAAGGAAGGGGCCACACGCACGAGCACGTCTTCCAGGATCACCGGGCGTTCGGTATCCAGGCGCACGCTCACCCGCTCGCCATCGCTCACGCCCAGGCGGGCCGCATCTTCAGGGGCCATATGGATGTGGCGGGCAGCCACGATGACGCCTTCTTCGAGACCCACGATGTTGTTCCCGGCAGTCAGGATCATACCCGCGGAACCAGCCACGTCACCGGACTGCCGCACAGGGGCGTTGACCCCCAGGAGACGGGCATCAGTCTTGGAGATCTCCACCTGCGATGCCCCGCGCGAGGGGCCGAGGACGGCCACATTGTCCATGACGCCCTTGGGGCCGATCATGCGCACCCGTTCCTTGCTCAGGAACTGGCCGGGCTGGGAAAGCTCCCGGGCCGGGGTGAGCGGCGCGCCGAACAGCGCCAGGGCATCCTTTTCGCTCAGATGCACATGGCGGGCGGACAGTTCCACGGGGATGGCCTCCGTGGTGTTGAGCCCATGGCAGCAGGCAGGCTGCCGGCCCTGGGCCTGCAGTTCTCCCATCACGTTCTTGATGATCCCTTCCAGGACCTGCTTGATGGCTTGTTCATTCATTCCTGTATTCTCCACATGCGGACGAGAACCAT
>CALBAX010000050.1 GCA_937926875.1 uncultured Desulfovibrio sp. | reverse complement strand
CGTCCATGATGTCGCGCAGGGCCTTGACCGGCACGCCGTCCAGCCTGGCGGTGAGCAGCTTCACGCCGTTGACCTCGGTGGCCTTCTGCACCAGGTCGGCGCCGGTGGCCGGGCTGGCGGCCGCCTTTTCGGAGGCTTTGCGCAGCTTCTTCACATCGCTGTGCAGGGCCTGCACGCGTTCGGCCAGCTGGCCGGGCTTGGCCTTGAGCAGGGTCGAAAGGTCGTGCAGCTCGGCACGCTGGGCCACGGCCAGGTCATAGGCGTTCCAGCCGGTGACGGCTTCGATGCGGCGCACGCCGGCGGCCACGCCGCTTTCGGACACGATGAGGAAGCTGCCCGCCTGGCCGGTATGGCCCAGGTGGGTGCCGCCGCACAGTTCCACGGATTCGGTATGGGCGTCGTCGCCCATGCTGACCACGCGCACGGTGTCGCCGTATTTTTCGTTGAACAGGGCCATGGCGCCGCTGGCCACGGCCTCGTCATGCTTCATTTCCTTGGTGCAGACGGGGTAGTCGGCCATGATGGCGCGGTTGACCTGACGTTCCACAGCGGCCAGTTCCTCGGGGGTCAGGGCCGCGATGTGGGAGAAGTCGAAGCGCAGGCGCTGGCTGTTGACCAGCGAACCGGCCTGCTTCACATGGGTGCCCAGCACGGAGCGCAGGGCGGCGTGCAGCAAATGGGTGCAGCTGTGGTTGCGGGCCGTGGCCATGCGGGCGTCTTCTTCCACGCTCAGGGCCACTTCCTGGTCGATGCGCAGCAGGCCCTGTTCCACTTCGATGGTATGGACGATGAGGCTGGGCGCGGGCTTCTGGGTATCCAGCACGCGGGCGGCGCCGTCGGGGCCTTCCATGCGGCCGGTATCACCGGCCTGGCCGCCGGACTCGCCGTAGAAGGGGGTCTGGTTGGTCACCACGTAGCCCTTCTGGCCGGCGGGCAGTTCTTCCACGCTCAGGCCGCTCTCGTCCAGCAGGGCCACGATGCGGCCCAGGCCGCTCAGGCCGCTGTAGCCGGTGAAGACGCTCTGGAGGCCGTCGTCGGCCAGCTGCTGGAACAGCGAGGAACCGCTGCCGTCCTGGCCCAGAAGGCCGGACTTCTTCTGGCTCTCGCGGGCGCGGCGGCGCTGTTCGGCCATGTGGGCTTCGAAACCGGCCACGTCCACGCTGAAGCCGCGCTTTTCGGACACGTCGGTGATGATGTCCAGCGGGAAGCCGTAGGTGTCGGAGAGCTTGAAGCAGAACTCGCCGGGGATGACCTTGTCGCCGGCCTTTTCCAGTTCGGCCAGCTGGTCTTCCAGCAGGGCCAGGCCCTTGCCCAGGGTGAGGGAGAAGCGCTGCTCTTCCTCATGCACGGCACGGGCGATGAAATCGGCGTGTTCGGTCAGCTCGGGGTAATCCTCGCCCATGATCTCGGTGACCTTGCGGGCCACCTTGTACAGGAAGGGCTCGTGCACGCCCATGAGCGTGGCGAAGCGCAGGGCGCGGCGGATGAGGCGGCGCAGCACGTAGCCGCGGCTCTCGTTGGAGGGCAGGGTGCCGTCGGCGATGAGGAAGGCAGCGGCGCGGGCGTGGTCGGCGATGACGCGCAGGGCCGTGTCCACGTCGTTGGTGTCGGGCGCGCTGAAGCTGTACTTCACGCCGGCCAGCTCGGCGGCGTACTGGATGATGTCCTGGAACAGGTCGCAGTCGAAGTTGGAGCGCTTGCCCTGGCAGACGGCGGCGATGCGTTCCAGGCCCATGCCGGTATCGATGTTGGGACGGGCCAGACGGTCACGGGTGCCGTCGGCGTGCTGGTCGAACTGGGTGAAGACCAGGTTCCAGATCTCCAGGAAGCGGTCGCAGTCGCATTTGCCGATGCCGCAATCCGGGCCGCAGGACATGTCTTCGCCCTGGTCGATGTAGATCTCGGAACAGGGGCCGCAGGGGCCGGTATCGCCCATGGTCCAGAAGTTGTCCTTCTCGCCCATGCGCACGATGCGCTCGGCGGGCAGGCCGGCCACTTCCTGCCAGATGGCGGCGGCTTCGTCGTCCTCGCGGAAGACGGTCACCCACAGGCGTTCCTTGGGCAGTTCCAGTTCCTCGGTCACGAACTTCCAGGCCCAGGTGATGGCCTCGCGCTTGAAGTAGTCGCCAAAGGAGAAGTTGCCCAGCATCTCGAAGAAGGTGTGGTGGCGCGCGGTGCGGCCCACGTTCTCGAGGTCGTTGTGCTTGCCGGACACGCGCAGGCACTTCTGCGAGGTGGTCACGCGCGGCACGTCGCGCACTTCTTCGCCCAGGAAGAACTTCTTGAACTGCACCATGCCCGCGTTGGTGAAGAGCAGGGTGGGGTCGTTGGGCGGGATCAGGGGCCCGGAGGGCAGGATGTCATGCCCGTTACGGGCGAAGAATTCCAGATAACGGCGGCGAATCTCTTTGGCGGTGAGCATAGGGGCTCCATGTTGCTGCCCGGAAGGGCGATAAAAAACGGGCGGCCCCGCAGGGCCGCGTTGCACACAAAAAACTAGTCCAGATCGGACATGGCGGCGCTGCCGTCGTCCAGGTCCTCTTCGCCGGGGATGAACTCCTGCGGATGCATGCCCAGGAATTCCGTCACCTTGGCTTCGATCTGGCGGCGCAGTTCCGGATCCTCGTCCAGCAGGGCACGGACCTTTTCGCGGCCCTGGCCCAGCTTTTCGGAGCCGAAGGCGAACCACGAGCCGCTCTGCTCGATGATCTTGGCCTCCAGGCCCAGGTCGATGAGCTCGCCCGAGCGGGAGATGCCCTGGCCGTAGAGGATGTCGAAGGTGGCGCTGCGGAAGGGCGGGGCCACCTTGTTCTTGACCACCTTCACGCGGGTGCGGGAGCCGAAGGACTCTTCCTTGTCCTTGAGGGTCTGGATGCGGCGGATGTCCATGCGCACCGAGGAGTAGAACTTGAGGGCGTTGCCGCCGGTGGTGGTCTCGGGGCTGCCGTAGCCGGTGACGCCGATCTTCATGCGGATCTGGTTGATGAAGATGACGGACGTGCGCGACTTGTGGATGGTGCCGGTAAGGCGGCGCATGGCATGGGACATGAGGCGGGCATGACCGCCCACCTGGCTCTCGCCCATGTCGCCTTCCAGTTCGGCCTGCGGGATGAGGGCGGCCACGGAGTCCACCACCACCAGGTCCACGGCGCCGGAGCGCACCAGCATGTCGGCGATGTCCAGGGCCTGTTCGCCGTAGTCGGGCTGGGAGATGAGCAGCTCGTCGGTGTTGACGCCCAGGCGCCGGGCGTAGTTCACGTCCAGGGCGTGTTCGGCGTCCACGAAGGCACAGGTGCCGCCCATCTTCTGGCATTCGGCGATGATGTGCAGGGTAAGGGTGGTCTTGCCCGAAGATTCGGGGCCGAAGATCTCCGTGATGCGGCCGCGCGGGATGCCGCCCACGCCCAGGGCCAGATCGAGGCCGATGGAACCCGTGGGGATGACGGGGATATTGACATGCGCTTCGTCGGAAAGCTTCATGACCGCGCCTTTGCCGTACTTGCGTTCGATGGTGGCAAGTGCGGTGCCCAGGGCTTCGGCGCGGGCTTCTTCAGGAGAAAGGGCCGGTTTTTTGGCCATAGAGACGCTCCCTGTAGGAAATTTAAGCAACACAGCATAGCAAAGCGCGCACGGCAAGGCAAGGAAGGCCTTCCGGGACGGCCCCTGCGGCTCTGCGGGGGCGTCGCCTCCATCGCGGCGCGGGGCCTGCCGCATGCCGGACGGCGCAGGATAGGCCTTCGGCAGGAGGACGGCTGTGCGGGCGCGCACAAAAATTGTATTATTCAGGAATAAATCTCAATAATTGTCAAGAGAGAAGGGCTGGCTGCGCGGCGGGACGAAAAAACCTATCACCAAGCTGCGAAAATACGGGCCGGGCTCTTGCCTCCTGCCCCCGCTTTCGCGTAGAAGGCGGGCCATGATGAACACTCCCTCCGATTTCCAGACCCCCGCCGTGCCCGGCATGGTCAACGCTGACCAGCGGCCGGTGGATGTGGTCGTGCTTTTTTCCGGCGGCCTGGACAGCATCCTGGCGGCCAAGGTCCTGGAGGAACAGGGCCTGCGGGTCTGCTGCCTGCACTGCCATTCCCCCTTCTTCGGTGATCCCGGCGCCGTGGAGCGCTGGAGCCGCCTGTACGGGCTGGACATCCGCACCCTGGACGTGAGCGACGACTTCTGCGCCATGCTGCGCGCCCGCCCGGCCCACGGCTTCGGCAAGGTCATGAACCCCTGCGTGGACTGCAAGATCCTGCTCCTGCGTCATGCCCGCCTCTACATGGAGAGCATCGGCGCGCGGCTGCTGGCCACGGGCGCGGTCATGGGGCAGCGCCCCATGTCGCAGCGGCGGGACGTGCTCAACGCCATCCGCCGCGATGCCGGGGTGCAGGACATCCTGCTGCGTCCCCTGAGCGCCCTGCACCTGGCGCCCACCCCCGCCGAGGAGGAAGGCTTCGTGGACCGTTCCCGCCTGCTGGGCATCAGCGGTCGCGGCCGCAAGGACCAGCTGGAACTGGCCAAGAAGTACCAGCTGCCCGAAATCCCCACGCCCGGCGGCGGCTGCCGGCTGGCGGACAAGGAGAACGCCCGCCGCTACTGGCCCGTGCTCTCCCGCTGGCCCGAGCCCGACACGCGGGCCTTCAGGCTCTCCAATCTGGGGCGGCAGTTCTGGGCGCGGCAGGACGGCCGGGACTACTGGCTGGCCATCGGCCGCACCAGCGCCGACAACCAGGCCCTGCACACGGTGCTGGGCAAGGACGATGCCAAGATCCATCTGGCCGACATCCCCGGCCCTCTGGCCGTGGCCTGTGGCGGCCGTACCTGGCCGGAAGGGGTGCTGCGCGCGGCGGCCGCCCTGATGGCCTCCTATTCCGGCAAGGCCGTGCGTCTGGGCGCGCCTGTGGGCGTGCGGGCCAGCTGGCTGGGCGGCGGCTGGCAGGGCGAAGTGCTGCCCTCGCGTGAGGGCATCTGGCAGGAACCGGCCTGGGTGCCGGCGCGCGAGGAACTGCGTGCCGAGCAGAAAATGCGCCTGCACGGCATCCCGCCGCAGGAGGACAGGACGGGGGAATAGACGCGTACCGCTTTACAAGATGACTTTTTCCGGGTAATGAGGAGCGATTCCTCATTATGGGGCAACAATGCCAAAATCGTGCCTACAGGGCCAGTTTTGGGAGGCTTATATGGACCAGAAGGATATAGAGTATTTCCGCAAGCTCCTCACCACCATGCTGGAGGAAGCCAAGCAGAAGGGCGACTCCACCATCGAAGAGCTCACGGACAGCAATGAGGTCTTCGCCGACCCTGCTGACCGGGCCACCGCCGAATCCGACCGCGCGTTCACCCTGCGCATCCGTGACCGCGAACGTCGTCTGATCCGCAAGATCCAGTCCGCGTTGCAGCGCATCGACGATGGCACCTACGGTATTTGCGAAGAATGTGGCGAAGAGATCGCCATCCCCCGTCTCAAGGCCCGTCCGGTCACCCGTCTGTGCATCAACTGCAAGGCCAAGCAGGAAGAGGACGAGCATCTGCGCGGCGACTAGCGCGCATCCCTGACCTGTGCCGCCGGAGCGCGGCATCCTTTGACCTTTTTACGCAAAAAAACGGGCTCCGGCCCGTTTTTCTGTTTCTTGCCCCGGCTTCGCGCCGGTAAGGACACCCCGGCATAACGTATGGACGCCCATCTTTTCTTCCGTTTCTGCGAGGAGCTCGCACCGCGCATCATCGGCGGCTGGCTGGAAAAAGTGCAGGAGCCGGCCCCCGGCCTGCTGGTTTTCAACATCAATCTGGCCGCACGCGGCCAGAGGGGCGGCAGCCGCAAGTGCCAGCTCTGCCTGCGCGCCGCGCGCAAGGAGCCCTTCCTCTTCCTTTCCCGCAGCCGTCTGGCCGCCGGACGGGCCCCGTCGGCCCCGGTCATGCGCCTGCGCAAATATCTGGCCGGGCACCGCATCCTGGCCACGGTCTGCTGTTTCAGCCGTCGCCAGCTCTGGCTGCTGGTGGGCGGGGAGACCGCGGCCGAGGAGGCCCTGCGCCGCCGGATGGTGCTCTGGAGCCCGGCGGAAGGCGAGGAGGACGGCCTTTCCCCGGAGGGCGGGACGCCGCCGGACATGACGCCGGAAAGCGGTGACGCCGCGGTGCGGGAGCCCCTGGCCACGTGGCTGCTGCTGGATTTGCGCGAAGGGGCCTCGGTGCGCTTTTTGCCCGTGAGCCGCAGCCCGCAGGAAGAGTCCCTGCGCTGGCCGGAGCCCGGGGAGCTGGAAGAGGCCCTTGCGCACTGGCGGGACTGGCCGGTGCTGACCCCGGCCCTGCGCCGGGCCCTGCCCCTGTACGACGGGCTGGACCGGCAGGCCCTGCTGGAAGACCTGCGTCTGGGCGGCGGGGACGTGTTCTATTACACGCCGCCGGCCGGGGCGGTGGAGGAGAAGGCCGGGAACGAGAGCCCCTCCTGCCGCATCGCGGCCTGGCCCCTGCCGGATGCCCTGGCCCAGGGATGGCATGAGGAGCAGGGGGAAGACATCCTCGGTCTGGTGGAGAAGGCCGGGCAGAAGCTGGTGCTGGAGAAGGCCGCCCGCGATGCCGCCGGTGCCGCGGCCCTGCCCCTGTCGCGCCGTCTGCGCAAGCTGGAACAGCTGCTGGCCAAGCTGGACGAGGAGGAGCAGCGTCTGCTGGGCATGTGCGCCGCCCGTGAGGACGGCCTGCTGTTGCAGGCCTGGCTGTGGCGCTGGCCTGCGGATTTCCGCGCGCCGGAACTGGTGCTGCCGCCGCCGGAGGAAGGGGACGGGGCCACGCCGCGCAAGACCGTGAAGCTGGATATGCGGCGCAGCGTACGGGACAATATGGAACGCCTGTTCCACACGGCCCGGCGCGGCCAGCGTGGCCTTGCGCATCTGGCGGAACGGCGTGCCGTGCTGCGTGCCGAACTGGCCACCGTGCAGGCGGCCCGGCAGGAAGCCCTGCTGGGCGGTATCGGGCACGCCGCCGGAGAGGCCGGGAAGCCCGACAGGAGCACGGTGGCGCTGGGGGCCCTGCGTGGTGCGGCCCTGCCGCGCAACGTGCAGCTCTTCGTCAGCGACGACGGCTTCGCCCTGCTGCGCGGCCGTGACGCCAGGGGCAACATCGCGGCCCGCAAGCTGGCCGCGGCCCACGACATCTGGCTGCATACCGACGGCGGCCCCGGCTCGCACGTCATCATCCGCCGGGCCCATGCCGGGCAGGAGGTGCCGGAACGCACCCTGGACCAGGCCGGGGCGCTGGCGGCCTGCAAAAGCTGGCAGAAGGACGCGGCCCGGGCGCGCATCCTCTACGCCGAGGTGCGCCATATCCGCAGCATGCGCGGCGCGGGCACAGGCACCGTGCGCATGGACAAGATCCTCTACAGCCGCGAGGTGCCAGTGGATGCCAGCCTGGAGACCCGCCTGCTGCCGGAAAGCCCTGCGGGGAAGACGGACGGGACGGGCAGGGACTGAGCCTACCGTGCGCCTCTAGCGCTTTGGCTGCTGTTCCCGGCTATCTGGAGGATGATGTGCCCTGTGCGTGCGGTCGTTGCCGGGCTGTTGCCTGGCGGGCGCGGCATGGCCTGTCCCGCGTCTGCCGGTTGGCGCTGGCGGTTTTTCCTGTGCGGCCCTTTCCGGGCGGGCACAGGCAGGTGCTTGTGACGCGCGGAGGGCCGGGCGTGCCGGAAAGGAGGGGACGACTGGCGGCAAAGGGAGCCGGATCCAGCCTTTGAGGGCGGGGTGCCCGTGCTTTTGGGGCTAGTCCATCTTCCGGCCTGTCTTGTCGATGAAGTACCAGGCGTCGCTTTCCCAGTACCAGTGCTCGCCGCCGGAGCCCGGGACCTCCTTGCGCTGTCCCGTGTCCGTGACTTTCGCCTTGCCGCCTTCGAAGGGGAGGGCAAAGGCGAAACGGGGCGCGATCGCCACCCGGCCGTTTGTGTCCGCATAGCCCATGCGGCCCCTGTCATCCACGATGCGGTACAGGCCTTCGCGGACGTAGTCGGGGCCGTTGTCATAGCGGAAGGGGACGACAGATGGTGACGCGGCGCAGCCGCACAGGAGCAGGGCCAGCAGCAGGGGGCAGCAGACGGTCTTCATGGTATCCTCGATGGTCTTTCCGGGGCGGGGATGGCGGTGCCGGAGGCGGCCCCATGATGGTGATGACACGGCAGGCAGTGCGCCGGGAGATGCCGTGCCCTTTGGGAGAGCGGTATGGAAAAGCCACCCTTGCGGGTGGCTTTTTTTGTCAGGTGGCGGACAGGGCACCCCTGCCTGCCGGTTTATTTGGTGAACAGGATCAGGCAGACCATCTCCATGTCGCCGGGGCCGTCGTTATGGACGGCATGCCATTCGCCGTCGGGACAGACGGCCGTGTCCCCGGCCTGGAGCATGACTTCGGTGCCGTTGTCGTCGTAGCGGCACTGGCCCTTGAGGATGTGATAGACCTCCATGTCGCCCACATGCTGGTGACGGCCCACGGCCTCGCCGGGCCCCAGGCGCACGATGTTGAACAGGCGTCCCTTGTCGTGGAACTCGCCTTCGTTGAGGAGCTGGGTGGCGTGGATCAGGCCCGGGCCTCCGGCGATCTGTTTGTCGAAGCGGATGTGGTCTTCCTTGCGGCGGATCATGGTTCCCTCCTGGGGGTTGGACGGGGCCTGTGCCCCGTCATGGGCACACGGATCAGGCCGTCAGCTGGCGGTCTTCTTCCGTAGGCATGTCGTCATCGGCCGCAGGCCTGGGCCGCGGCTGCAACTTGCCGCCGGGACGGGGCTTGCGGTTGCGCAGGGGACGCTGGGGCCGGGCGCTGCCGTGCGGGGCGCGACGGTCGGCGGGCGAGTCGGGCAGGGCCGCCGTGGGGCGCGTGGCCATGTCACGCGGGCTTTTGGCACGGGGCGGCATGTCCTTGATGTGCACGTCCATCTGCGGGAAAGCGATCTCGATGTTGTTCTTGCGGAACAGCTGCTCGATCTCAAGCAGCAGCTCCGAGGCTGTCTTGCCGCTGACATCGTAGTCCCGTACCCAGAAACGCAGGGTGAAGTCCAGGGTGCTGGCGCCGAAGTTGGAGAACAGCACCACCGGCGCGGGGTATTTGAGGATGTCGCTGTGACCGTTGGCCACGGAGGCCAGCAGCTTCATGACCAGGGTGGTGTCGCTGCCGTAGGCCACGCCCACCACCACATCACGGCGCACCGTACGGCTGTTGCGCGTCCAGTTGATGAGGCGTGTGGACACGAATTCGGAGTTGGGCACGTAGATGACGGCGTTGTCATAGGTCTCAACGATGGTGGCGCGCACGCTGATCTTGCGCACGCGGCCCGTGGTGGCGCCCACTTCCACCACGTCGCCCACCTGCATGGTGCGGCTGAAGATGAGGATCAGGCCGGAGAGGAAGTTGTTGATGATGGTCTGCATGCCGAAACCGATACCGACGGACAGGCCGCCGGCGACCATAGCCAGGTTGCTCAGCTCCATGCCCAGCGAGCGCAGGGTGAACAGGCCGAAGAAGGCCCAGAGGGCATAGGTGAAGGCCGTCTGCAGGGGCTGGATGAGCGTGGTGTCGATACGCAGGCCCCGGCTGGGCATGCGCGAGAGGAAGAGCGTGCCCATGCGCACGGCGGTGCGGGTCAGGAAGAAGACGCTGATGATGAGCAGCACCTGCACCATGTTGAAGCGCGTCTCGCCCACGTTGACGCCCTGGAGCACGAAGTCCTGCAACAGGGAGAGGCCGCCGGGCAGGGTGCAGACCCACAGGGACATGCCGCCGATGGCCAGCAGCAGGATGACCGGCGCGGCCAGGGCCAGCATGAGGCTGGAGACGGCCGCCGAGCCGCCCTCGTCGGGCAGCTGGTCATTGTAGCGGTTGATGGCCGACATGCTGGCCACGCTGATCTGCAGGGCCAGCGAGCAGGAGACGTAGAACAGGTACAGGCCCATGCTGAAGATGTGCAGGCCCATGATGGCCAGCACCAGGGTCACCCAGAAGATGACAGCGCTGCCCGACAGGATGGTGGATTCGAGCTGGGTGCTGGTTTCCAGGCTGTGGCTCTTGGCCCGCCACAGACGGTGCAGGAGCATGAGCACCACCCAGGCGACAAGGGTCACCACCGGGGGCAGGGGCAGATAGATCAGGATATAGGAAAGAAGGGTCAGCGGGATGAGCTGCCACAGGGGATTGTTGACGGCGGCCTTGTCCGGGTGCTGCAAACGGCGCAGGTCCCAGGCCAGAAAGACTTCACCGATGATGATGCTCAGGTTGCCCAGGGCCAGGAAGCAGCGGAACACGTCGCCGTGGGAGGACAGCGACGAGGCCAGCAGGGACAGGCCCAGGCCGATCCAGGGCAGGCTCACATGGAACATGTGGCGGCCCACCTCGCCGTGGGTCTCGGAATTGCGCCAGCGGCGGTAGAGCACCATACCGGTGAACAGCACCAGCAGCAGGCAAAGGGTGAAGCGCAGGCCGGCCGTATGCCAGTCATCGGCGCTGACGGGGATCTCCACGGGCAGGCGCAGCTGGATGCCCTGCCAGACATATTGCAGGCGCTTGGGTACTTTTTCCCAGGTCTCAAGGCTGAGATAGGGCACCGGGCTTTGCAGATAGTAGTCCCGCCACAGCTGGGGCAGCATGGTGGCGATGTCTTTCTGCGCCTTCTTCAGGTCGGCCATCATGTCCTGGGTGGGCGACAGCACGGAATCGTAGCGCTTGATGACGTCGTTCAGGCTTTTCTGGGCCTTGGTGACCTGGCGCGAGTAGTCGCGGATCTCGGCGTTGGACGGCAGATCCTTGGTCTCGGGCAGGCTCTCGGCCAGATGGTTGACGCGCTCCAGCAGGGAGTTGACGCTGCTGCGGGCCAGCAGCACGGGATCGATGACCTGCTGCATCTGCTGCACGGTGAAGGAGATGCGGCGGTCCAGGGCCTCCAGCGGGTTGGGCCAGTTCTTGAACGTGTTGATGAGCAGGAGCAGGCGGCGGGCTTCTTCGATGATGGGGCGTGCCTGCTTGGACATGGTTTCCGCCTGCTTGTTGATGTCGCGCACCAGGCCGCGCGTGCTGCTGTTGATGTCGTCCAGCATGTCCTTCTGGCCGGCCCAGATGTTTTCCAGCGGGTCCACCGTGGGCGCCGCGTCGGCTTCGGCGGGGGCGCCGGAAGCGGCCTTCTTGTCTTGGGGCTTTTCGTCTTTCTTGGCGTCTGCCTTGCCGTCGGTTTTCTGGGGCGCTTCATCAGCCAGGGCGCAGGCAGGGCCGATGAGCGGGGCCGTCTGCCGGCAGCCGTCTCCGGAGAGGACAGGCGCAAGGCTGAGGACGGTCAGCAGCATGAGGACAGGCAGGGAACGGAGCAGGCAACGGTACATGGTCCACCTCAGGGAAAGGCCCCTGCCGGAGAAGGCAGGGGCATCATGGCATTGAAGAGCCAGCAATAGCGCAAGATGTGCTGCTTGAAAAGAGCCCCTCCAGTAAACATGCGGCCCCTCCCCGGGAGAAGGCGGATGGCCCGTTCTTTACAAGCCCTTCCGTGCCCGGCATAGTGGGCGCATGTCCCAGAGCGTCTCTTCTTCTCCCCGTCAGGATGTCCCGGCCCCTGCCCCCGGGGTGACCGTTGCCCTGCAACGCTTTTTCCCTGCTGACAGCGGGGCCGTGGCACAGGCCCTGCCCCTCCTTCTCGACCGGGCGGGCCTGGCCTCGTCTTTTTCCCTGCGTTCGGCTCATGTGCTGGTCAAGCCCAACCTGCTGACAGCCACGCCCCTGGCCTGCACCAGTCCCGTGGTGGTGGCCGCCGTCTGCCGCTGGCTGCTGGATCAGGGCGCCTGCGTGCGGGTGGGGGATTCGCCCGGTTTCGGCACGGCCACGGCCGTGGCCCGGCAGACAGGGCTGGAAGAGGCCCTGCGGCCGCTGGGCCTGCGGGTGGAATCCCTGGCCGATCCCCGGTCTCTGGAGCTGCCCCTGCGCCAGGGCGGGCCCGTCTCCTTCGGGGTGGCCCGGGTCGCGCTGGAAAGCGACGTCATCTTTTCCCTGCCCCGGGTCAAGGCCCATTCCCAGATGCGTCTGACCCTGGCGGTCAAGAACCTGTTCGGTTGCGTCTGCGGCCTGCGCAAGGCCCTCATCCATACGCGGCAGGGGCAGGACCCCTGCTTTTTTGCCGACTGCATCGCCGCCCTCTGGGCCGGTCTGCCGCCGGTGGCCGCCGTGGCCGACGGTCTGACCGCCATGCATGTCACCGGCCCCAGCAAGGGCCAGCCCTTCCCGCTGGGCCTGCTGGGGGCCAGCCCCTCGGCCGTGGCTCTGGACGAGGCCCTGTGCGCCGTGCTGGGCCTGCCCCTGTCCGGCACGCCGCTGGGCGCGGCCCTGGAACGCCGCGAGGCCGCGGGGTGCCGCCGTGCGGGCTGGCAGCCCGACTACGTGCTGGCCCGGCCCGAGGATTTCGACAGTACGGGCTTCATCCTGCCGGACGAGCTGATGCATACCTCGTTCCGGCCCTGGCGCCTGTTCAAGAGTTGCCTGCGCCGCCTGTGGCTGGCGCGCCGGAAATAACGAAAGCTGCTCCCCCGCGGGGAGCGAGGAGTTGACCATGCCTGTGATCCTGCCGGGCCAGACCGACATTTATGCCCTGACCGATGCCCGTCTTTCCTGCGGCCGTACGCTGGAGACCGTGGTCTCCGCCCTGCTGGGCGCCGGGGTCAAGATCATCCAGTATCGTGAAAAACACATGAAATCCGGTGAGATGCTGGAAGAATGCCGTCTGATGCGCCGCCTGACCCGTGAGGCCGGGGCCTGCTTTATCGTCGACGACCATGTGGACCTTGCCATCCTGGCCGAAGCCGACGGCGTGCACATCGGGCAGGAGGATTTCCCGCTGCCCGCGGTGCGCCAGCTGGTGGGGCCCGACATGTGCATCGGCCTGTCCACCCACAGCCCGGAACAGGCCAGGGCCGCCGTGGCCGTGGGCGCCGACTACATCGGCGTGGGGCCCATCTTCGCCACCAAGACCAAGGAAGACGTGGTGGCCCCGGTGGGGTTCGACTACCTGGACTGGGTGGCCGCCAACATCTCCTTGCCCTTCGTGGCCATCGGCGGCATCAAGGAACACAATATCGCTGACGTGGCCCGGCACGGGGCCCGCTGCTGCGCCCTGGTCTCCGAACTGGTGGGCGCTCCCGACATCGCCGCCAGGGTACGGGCCGTGCGCGCCGCCATGCAGCGGGCACGGTCATGAGCAGGCCGCCGGCGGAGGCGACGCTCTGCCTGGTCGTCCATGCCCTGTACCGGCTCGCATCCCCCTGTCCGGTCAGGGTCCTGGAGTTGTGGTTCCCTGCCGGTACGACATTGCCGGAGGCGCTGTCCCGGCTTCCATTCATCCGTGTGGCTGGTGGAGATGTCCGGCTCGTCCCCTCCCCGGACCTGTTCCGCTGGTTGCAGGCCCATCCGCTTGCCCATCTCGAAGATACAGGGATCCTCCGTATGGGGACAGTGGCCCGGGCGTTGGTCCAGTCTGCCCGGGGGCGGGCCTATGCCGCCATCTCCCTGTTGAGCGAATACTGATGCGCGCCGTCAAAAATCCCCTTAGGGAAGCGTAATAACATGCGCAACATAGTATTTCATAGGATGCAACATAATTGCAAAAGGCGAGGTCGTTAGACCCCGCCTTTTTCTATGTGCGCTCAGCGAGCACGGCTGTCAGCCTGCTGCGGCTGATCTCGTAATATTCCGGCGACAGTTCCATGCCGATATACCCCCGGCCAGTCCTGATACAGGCCTCCCCTACGCTTCCGCCGCCCATGAACGGATCTAGGACAGTAGCCTGTGCAGCGGCCACGGCAAGCAGGTTTTCGATCAGGGGCACGGGTTTGCTGGTCAGGTGAACCTTTCGTGCAGCAACTACCGGATAAGAGTACACGCCCGGAAGACATGAGCGAGCATGCTCGATGATGCGTCCCTTGGAGGCAAATAGGACATATTCGCACTGTTGCCGGAAACGGCCCATTTGCGGGCGAGCGCTGCGCTTGTCCCAAGGCACGATGCCCAGCCATTTCCACCCTGCGGCTTGTACGGCGTCGCTTAAGGCCGGAAGCTGTCTCCAGTCCGTAAAGACCATGAGCGGCGCACCATCGCGGGCAATGCGCCAACATTCTCCAAGCCACAACGTACACCACATGGCCCAGCTATGCTGGTCTTTGGCATCGCCAAGCATCGGAGGGTACCGACGTTTTACCCCGCTCAATTGGTATTTTTGCGCCGGGTCGGCCTGTCGTGTACTCAGGGAGACACCGCCGCTGGAGTACGGAGGATCGGTCAGGACAGCGTCCACGGAGCCGCTCTTCAGCGTTGTCAGGATAGCCAGCGCGTCACCTTGGTATAGAGTGACGTTGTCCGCCTGAAAGCGTGGAACCATAAAATTTCCCCAGTTAGAGCTCGCGGCCCTCAATAACGGGGCTCATGGCCCTCAGATAGTTTTATCTGATTATCTTTACAGCCCATCAGGCATCTGCCGTTTGGGATACGGAAGAATCGGCAGGCGAAGGCGCCGGAGCCAATCCGTTTTCAAGAAGCGGACGTAACGATATTGGCGCAGCATGATCTTTCGTGCCCTGTCCAGATTGGCCCGCAGGTATGCTCCACGCTTGTTGCCCTGCCTTTTGGCTGTGGCCAGTATATTGTGATAGACCTCGCCGTCCAACGCGTAAAACGGACTCTCATGGCATCCAAGATACAAAAATGAACACGCCTGATAGACCACGCCCAGGCCCTGGCAGCGTTCGTCCGCATAGGACTGTACCCAGGCCACGGACGGGCAGGCGCGGCGGATGTATTTCAAGCTGTAGCTGATCGCCCGGCTCTCACTGTTGCGCGGGGCATCGTCCGACAGCCACATACGGTTGAGTTCCAGGTATTGTCCTTGTGTAGTGTTTGCCACCACTTTGCCAGCTCTGGCCGGATTGAGGGCATAGCCCCATTGCAGGACGCCAACGATGGCCCCTTCGAGAAAAACTCCCAAGTTTACGTAACTATTGTTGACAACGCTATGGCTGTAGTGTTCGCGCCGGATAATTTCACGGGCTGTAGCACAGGGGATTTGGGCTACAAAATAATCGGCTGTGCCGAACCCTTGCACCCCTGTTGCTCCCATGATGTAGCCGGGCGGCCCGGCCAGGGGTGGCAGCCAGTCGCTCAGGACCGGCGGATGGTATGGTCTGCGTTTTGTGGCCATAGTGCCTCCATAGGAGAGGCTCCACGGCCTGCATGGTCGGGGCGCGTGGCCCGCAGGATGGTATACGCCCCGCAGCGCGAGCATTTGAACTCGATATGGGCATCGTCTGCCCGGCCTCTGGCCAGCAGTTTGCCGCAATGGCGGCAGCGGATCTCGGTAAGTTGCTCCTGTTTCATGGCATGCAATCATGTTGCGCCCCATGCCATAACCGCCTATGCTGACAGAGTCTCGCTCCGAGACATCCAAACAAGGCGGATACTCTGCGGATAGTGGTTGCCTTTCTATCCGTGGGGCCGTGGCGGGCTTGTCAGGCCCGTCGGTGGGGGCGCTGCAACGCCCCCGCCACTTGTCAAATCTTGTCGAGTTTCAGTCCTGGCGCGGCATTGACCGCTTGTTTCCGCAGCCTGTAGCGCGTGTGCTGATAGACGCGCAGCAGCATGGTCGGGTCAGCATGGCCCATGACCTCCGCCACCGCTTGCACGTCCGCGCCATGCTCAAGAGCTTCCGTGGGCATGGCATGGCGCAGGCTATAGGGCGTTATGCGCCGCGTGATGCCCGCCGCTTTTCGGGCCTGATGCCAGGCATGGCCTATGCAGCGCACAGGGCGTCCCTGCCAGTGGATGACCCACGGACAGCCCTGTTTCTCATCTTCCTCCTTCCACGCCCGCAACAGGGGCAGGATGTCGTCCCGGATGGGGACGATCCTACTGTCATCCCGCGAGCCCTTGGCAGCGTTGGGCATCCTCATGTAGCCCGCATTCAGTTCCACGTCCCCCCAGGTGAGCCGGAAAAGCTCACTGGGGCCTATGCGCGGCCCGGCGGCCATGCCCAAGACGATCACACGCCGGATATGCGGCGCGGCCATTTTATACATGCGCGCAGCCTCGGCCCGCGTGGGCGGATCAATGCGCCGTGCCCTGGGGCGGCGCATCCGGAAACCGGCCAGAGGCGACGCGGGCAGGCGGCCCGTCTCCACGGCCCAGGAAAGGACGGTACGCCACAGGCGTACGCGGTGGTGAGATGTGGTGGCCATGACGCCCCGCTCCTTCTGGGCGGCCAAAAAAGCCTGCATCTGGGCCGCGCCCACCCGGCGGGCCTGCCAGCCGCCGTACAGGGCCAGCAGCTGGTTGAGGTGATGCCGGGTACTGGTGCGGGTCACGTCCCGCGTGATCTGGTGTGCCAGATAGTCCTCCGCCAGTTGACGGGCCGTCATGGTCGTCCGTTTGTGTGTTTTTGCCATATGGCCTCCTTGTGGGAGGCCTATAGCATACCCTCCAGCCTGGCCATGAGCGCCTGCGCTTGGTTGCGGCTCATGCGCGGGCCACGGTGCCCTTCAAGACGTATCCACCAGCGTGTGGCATGGCAGTTCTCGGCCCGGACCTGTCCGCCCGCTGTGGCCACCAGCCCCCGGCAGACACCGGGCAGCCAGTTGGCCGGACGCAACAGGCCGCGCGGGCCTTCGTCGTTCCAGCTTTGGCCGATGTGGGCCAGCCAGTCCCGCACCATGATATGCCAGCCGCGCCAAGCACGGGGCTGGTCAAAAACGCAGTCCACGGCCTCGATGCTGCCGCCGTGATGCGCCCAAGATCCAAAGGACCGCACATCAAAGCGGTCCGGAGCGCACCAGTTGCGGATCAGGCAGCCTCGCAGCATGACCCGCATGCCGGACTGCGCTTCCGGTCCCCGCCGTCCGAAGTCCTCGAGGATACAGTCCTCGAAAGTGACGGTCTTGCCGCGTTCAACGTTCACTTTATCCGTATCCCCGGAGCCGCACAGCACCAACTTGCCCGCGCCCCGGATGACACAGCGTCGAAAAACGGCACTGCTGCCCCATACCACGCCCACAGCCTCATCCAGCTGCCCCAGCGGGCAGGCGGACAGGTCGATGAGGCAATCCTCTACCAGCCAGTCCTGCCCGTTGCTCATATCCAGGCCATGCCCGCTCGCGTCCGGAGCGGTGATGGTCTGGCCCGCTAGTCTATACGTCATAGTCTACGACCACGGCCTGCACGGCCTCCACGGTCTCAGCGGCATCCACAGCGGCCAGCAGTTCGTCACGGCGGGCGGCATGCAGAGCCTGCACATAAGCCAGCCCCTCCGCATCCTCTACGGCCAGAAGGGCCGCGCCCACGGCTACGTCCTGCGCAGTAGGGGTAGTGGCGGGCATGGTCAAGGATGCGGCCAGGGCTGCATCGTAGCCGCCCTGGATTTCGGTGCATTTGGCGGCCTTGGCATCGGGCAAAGCACGGGCGGCGGCCTCCTCGGCGGCTTTCTTTTCTAGGCGTGCTTTTTCCGCCTGCCAGAGCTTCACATACGGCACGACCTGCTCGTCATAATCCTCAGCAGTCAGCGGCTTGTTGGGGCCGTCCGTCCACTCGGTATGGCCAGTGTCACCGCGCCATTGCAGGGCATGCAGATTTTCGGGAGCCACATAGGCAAAAACGAGGGCCGCGCCATCGACGATGATCAGATTATCGGCGGGAACTACGGTAACTTGAGGCATAGGAAAGCTCCTGGTTATGCCGCATGACGGCGATTAAAAATGTCTTTCCGGCACTGTGGGACAAACCACGCTCATGGTGGAGCAGCTTGCAACGCATAGCCACGCTACGTCGTTGGGGGCATCTAAACAGATTAACTGGGGCAATAATGGAGCTGTCCCTTATCTTGAGCCAGGCAGTCTCTCTACAGGGAGTATCGGAGGCTCCCAGCCTCACACGCACACACTGGACGGTGCGTCTGGGGAGACGTCCTCCCTGCCTCCGTATTACGCGCTGGCGTACATCATGCGGACAGCCTGATCCGGCGGTTGACATAGCTTGCGGGGCCATGGCCGGGTGTTTCCGGCACTGTCGGCGAGACCACGCTGTCGGTGGAGCAGATCGCCAGCCATCTGCATACTACCACGTTGAGTTCTAATATTTCGGGGTCGTATCATATGCAGCCAGGTTCAGGAGCGTACTATAACACAAGCGCCTTCCCCTCTGCCAATACCGGCGGCTCCCAGCCCCATACACATACATTATCGGGAGCATCCGGCGCTGCCGACAGTCTGCCGCCCTATTACGCCCTGGCCCTGATCATGCGCATCGCATGATGTACGCAAGCGTGTAGTACGGGGGCAGGGAGGATGCTTCCTCAGATGCACCAGAGAGCGTGTGGCTGTGAGGCTGGCTGCCACCGGTGGCATCGGTCGTTTGTTTGCTGGAGCTGTTGCCGGTGGCTTCCGCGTTAGACCCGTAGGTCCCCTTGCTAAATTTATGCGTATGGCTCGGCATCTGCGCTACGGTGAGGGTCGTGTCCCCGACAGTGCCGGAAAGACATTTTTAATCGCCGTCATGCGGCATAACCAGGAGCT
>CALBAX010000049.1 GCA_937926875.1 uncultured Desulfovibrio sp. | reverse complement strand
CTCCGGCCTCCCTTTCCGATGCGGGCCTGCTGGCCCACATCCTGTGCAGTGCCAGTCTGCTGATGCACAGGGAAGCCCCCGCCGCGGCACTGGTCTACGGCCATTCCGTCACGACGCTGGCAGCCGCTCTGGCCGCGGCGGAACATGGCATCCCGGTCGTCCATGTGGGCGCCGGACAACGCCGGGAAGACATGAGCTGCCCGGAAGCACGGCACGCCGAGCTCACGGACCTCCTGTCCAGCCTGCTCTGCTGCCTCGACCCGGCCGACGAGCAGTACCTGCATTCCCGGCTGATGGAGCAGGGAACCTGCGTCACAGGGGATACCCTCTATGACCTGTTCGAGCAGGATCGCCCCCGCCTGAGGCCCTTCGAGGAAGCGGAGCGCCACGGAGCTGCCTTTGGAGAATGCATCCTCTGCTACCTCTCACGATCGGCGCTCCTCCGCTGCCCCGACGGCATGCGCTCCCTGCTGGAAGGACTGCAAGCCCTGCATGTCCGGCAGCACCGCCCCATCCTGCTGGCACAGCATCCGTCTGTCCTTTCCTGTTTCCAGGAACAGCAGATCCCGGAGGGTATCCGCATCCTTCCTCCCCTGGCGCACACCGCCTTTCTTTCGCTTGCATGCGCCAGCGCCTTTGTCGTGACCGATTCCCCTTCCCTGCAGCGGGAGGCCCTGTATGCCGGCAAACGTGCCCTGTTGCTTCCCCCTGTACCGTCCGGATCGGCCGCTGTGCAGAATGGCTGGCATATCGCCTGCACCTCCGTTGCTGACCTGGCCGCCGCCGGGGACACCGTACTCCAGCCCTGCCCGCATCCGGGCCTGCCCGGGGCCAGCGGCCAGGCTTCCCGCCGGGTGGCAGCTGCCGTGATGGCCATCCTTGCCGACATCGCCGATGGTATCCCTCAGGGCAGTGGGAACAGCTGCCCACAGGGGGGGTGAGACGCCTGTCCACCGCAACCTGTTGACAATCAGGGAAAAACACGAAAAAAGGGTTGCCTTGGCATTTTCGCCAGGCAATCCTTTTTTGTCCTGCACAGAAGAGCACCATCCCCAGGAGGAACCATGGATGCGCTTATGCTGAGTCAACCGGAAACCGTGGCCTTTGGGCTAGCCATGGGAGAAAAAAAAGCCAAAGCCGGCTGGGTGCGTCAGCTCGTGCTCGCTTTCTGGGCCGGGGCCTTCATCGCCTTTGCTGCGGAAGGCTCCAACATGGCCGCCTTCAACCTGCTCGCCCGGCCGGAGACCTACGGACTTGGCAAATGCCTGGCAGGCACCATCTTTCCGGTGGGCCTGATGCTGGTCATGCTGACGGGGGCGGAACTGTTCACCGGCAATACGCTCATGTGCATGGCCCTTGCAGAAAAGCGCATCACCCTGACAGCCCTGCTGCGCAACTGGCTGTTCGTCTATGCCGGCAATTTTCTGGGCAGTATCTTCCTTGCCCACATGATCGTTACGTCCGGCCAGCTTGCCAGCGGCGCCGGGATGCTCGGCGGCGTGACCCTGCGCATCGCCGCCAGCAAGGTCGCTCTGGATTTTTTGCCCGCGTTCTATCTGGGCTTGATGTGCAACTGGCTCGTCTGCCTCGCTGTCTGGTTCTGCTGGAGCGCCCGCAGCCAGACCGGCAAGATGCTGGGCATCTTCTTCCCCATCTGGCTGTTCATCACCTCCGGCTTCGAGCACAGCGTCGCCAATATGTATTATATCCCTGCGGGCATCCTGGCGGCGGGCAATGAACTTTTTGCCAGGGCTTCGGGCCTGTCCG
>CALBAX010000048.1 GCA_937926875.1 uncultured Desulfovibrio sp. | reverse complement strand
GGGGAAGGATCCCCCTGCGCCCCTCCGGCTGGTGTCCTTAATCGCCGGCAGGCACGAAGGCGCCGCTGCTCACCAGATCGGCCACCTGGGCCACGTCCTTGTCGCCGCGGCCGGACAGGTTCACCAGGATGATGGCGTCCTTGTCCATGGTGGGGGCCAGCTTCATGGCATGGGCCAGCGCATGGGAGGATTCCAGCGCGGGCAGGATGCCCTCGCTGCGCGACAGGGCATAGAAAGCCTGCAGGGCCTCTTCGTCGGTGATGCTCACGTATTCGGCACGACCGGCATCCTTGAGTTCGGCCAGTTCGGGGCCCACGGAAGGATAGTCCAGACCGGCGGAGATGGAGTAGACCTCGCCGGCCTCGCCCTTGTCGTTCTTGATCATGTAGGAATTGAAGCCGTGCAGCACGCCGGGCTCGCCGTAGCAGAGCGAGGCCGCATGCTGGCCGTAGCCGTTGCCGCGGCCGCCGGGCTCCACGCCGATGAGGCGCACGCCCGCGTCATGCACGAAGCCGGAGAACAGGCCCACGGCATTGGAGCCGCCGCCCACACAGGCCATGGCCACGTCGGGCAGGCGACCGGCAAATTCCAGCATCTGGGCGCGGGCCTCGCTGCCGATGACGGACTGGAAGTGGCGCACCATGAGCGGGTAGGGGTGCGGGCCCACGGCGGAACCCAGCACATAGAAGGTCTCGGGCTCGTTGACCCACATCTCCAGGGCCTCGTCCACAGCTTCCTTGAGGGTGCGCTGCCCGCTCATGGCCGTATGCACGCGGGCGCCCAGCATCTCCATGCGGGTCACGTTGAGGTGCTGGCGGACGACGTCCACTTCGCCCATGCAGATGACGCACTCCAGGCCCATGAGGGCGGCACTGGCCGCGGTGCCCACACCGTGCTGGCCCGCGCCGGTCTCGGCGATGACGCGGGTCTTGCCCATGCGCTTGGCCAGCAGGCACTGGCCGAGGGTGTTGTTGACCTTGTGGGCGCCCAGATGGTTGAGGTCCTCACGCTTGAGCCAGATCTGCGCGCCGCCCAGCTTCTCGCTGAGGTTGCGGCAGTGGAAGACGGGGCTGGGACGACCGGCAAAGTGCAGCAGCAGGCGCTGCATCTCCTGCGTGAATCCGGGGTCGGCCAGGGCCTCCTTGAAGGCCTGGTCCAGTTCGTCCAGGCGGGCCTTGATGGCCTCGGGCACATACTGGCCGCCGTACGCGCCGAAGAAGCCCTTGCTGTCAGGCTGGCAGAAGGCTTTGATGTCTTTGCTCATGATCGCTCCTTTATGCACGCTGCGGCGTGCGGATGGTTCAATATCGGAAGGTACCCACACTATGCTGTCCGCCGTCAGGCGTCAAGGAACCACGGGGCCCGCCTGCCCATGCGGGCGCTTGAGACGCAGGGCATTTTCGTGTAGGGTCAGCCTTCCATTCACAGGAGAGACGCACATGCTGGATGAAAAATATACCGGGAACGGCAAAGTGGTGCTGCTGGCCGGGGGCGGCAAGATCTACACGGACATCGCGGCGCGTTTCGTGCGCAGCGAGCGCAGCCTGGAAGAGATAGTGGCCTCGCCCTATTCCCGGCAGATCGTGCGCAATATCCTGGAGAGCGGACATCGCGCCGCTCTGGAATTCGATTTTTTCCTTTTCGGGGTGGAGGGCTATTCCCGCGTGACCGAGACCCAGCTGGTGCGCAAGCGCCTGGCTTCTTACCTCATCAAGTCCGGGCGTGCCGAGCTGGGCGGCAAGCGGCGTTTTTCCGTGGTCTATCCCGCCAGCGTGCGCGACTTCGGCGCCGAGGTGACGCTGCCTGACGGACACACGGCCCGCCTGACCGGACGGGACCTGGCCGACCTGACCCGCCAGTGGTACGACGCCGGGCTGGAAGCCGGGCTGCCGGAAGAAGACCTGCGCTACCTCAAGCCCCAGGCCACGGAATTCAAGGCCATCATCGGCATGAATGCCCATGCCCTGCTGGACTGGTTCTCCATCCGCTGCTGCCGCAACGCCCAGCACGAGATCCGCCATCTGGCCTGGCAGATGCTTTCCCTGTGCCGCAAGGCCGCGCCGGACCTGTTCCAGGGCGCCGGGCCCAGCTGTGTGCATCTGGGCTACTGCCCGGAGAACCGCCTGCAGAACCCCAAATGCCGCGGCCGGATCCTGACCCAGGAAGAAGCTCTGGCCATCCTGCGCGAGCATCGGGGCCATCAGATCGCCCGTGCCGAAGAGTTCGAAGCGGAATGACCGCCAGGCATATCCATGAAAAAAGGCCGCCCTCCCTCGGGAGTGGCGGCCTTCGCTTTTTGGGTTACGGAAGCAGGTCCTGGCGTTTGGCGGTGATGCTGCTGCATCCCTTGCAGCAGGACTGCTGTTTGCCGTCTCCGCAACCGCAGGAGCACTGTCCTTTGCGGGCGGAAATGAAAAGTTTCCTGGCCATGAAGATCACGGCCACAGCCACTATGACGATAACGGCGATGCTTTGGCCATCCATGCTGTTGTCCTCGTTTCGGTCGATTTTTGGCAAGCATGCCTGAAATGAAAATGAAAATCAACTTTAATTACTGCAAACCCACAAAAAAGGGCGGAAGGATCCGCCCGCTGGCATGGTGGCCGGAACAGGTCATTGTTGCATCTTTTTCTGGCAGTCCGCGCAGATACCGGAAAGGATGTGCACATGCCGCAGCAGCAGGAAGCCGTGCTTCTTGGTCAGTTCCTGCTGGAGCTTTTCGATGCGGGGATCGTAGATCTCGACGATCTTGCCGCAGGACTGGCAGACGATATGGTCATGGTGGCTGTCGGGAGCGGCCACTTCGTAGCGGGTGATGCCGTCACTGAAGTGGATCTCCGTGGCCATGCCGGCATCACACAAAAGTTTGAGCGTCCGGTAGACGGTGGTCTGGCCGATGCGCGGGTCCAGCTTTTGGACGTGCTGGTAGAACTCCTCCAGCGAGTGGTGGCCGGGGAGCTCGAAAAAGGCATCGGCGATGATCCGCCTTTGGGCCGTGGTGTTCAGGCCTTTGCGGCTCATGAACTCCAGGAATGCCAGCAATTCTGATCGGTCTTTGTTTTCTTCTTTCATAATTAGCCTTCCCCCGGGATTGTCATAGCATGGCAGGCATGGCCTGCCAAGTCTGAAAGCTCTGCCCCGCATCATGGAGGGCGTGGCGCCACATCAGGCGGCCATGCCGCCCCCGACAGGATGGGGGACAGAAACGCTAGCACATTGTATTTATAAAAAAATTATGTAGTTATGCCATCTCTTGACAGTTTGAAAAACTATGATACTTGGCCCCTATATTTTGGAGGAGGGGGCCATACCTATGCCCATTTCGCAAAAGTCCTTGCACGTCATGCTGCACCTTTTTCTGGTGTATATCTCGTGGGGATCCAGCTATATCGGCTACAAGCTCAGCCTTGAGGTGGCCGGCCCCTTCATGGTGGGCGGCAGCCGCATGGTGCTTGGCGGCATCCTGCTGGCTCTGGTGCTGATGCTGTCGGGGCGCTGGTTGCGGCCGGAGAAAAAAGACTGGGTACACGCCACCTGGATGGGCATGTTCATGGTCCTCATAGCCAGCGGGTTCCTGGCCAAGGGGCAGGAGAGCGTGGCTTCTTCCACAGCGGCCGTCATCACCGGCTCTGTGCCCATCACCATGCTGGTGGCCGGCTGGCTGTTCGCCAACGAGCCCCGGCCGGGCCTCATGCAGTGGACAGGCCTGTGCACCGGGACCTGCGGCCTCATCCTGCTTGCCTACAGCCAGCAGAACGTGGGCGGCGTGCAGCAAAGCAGCATCAGCGGCATGATCTGGGTCTTCACGGCCACGCTCGGCTGGGTGGCCGGTACGCTGCTGACACGGCGTTTCCCCTTCAAGACCCGCCTGTGCAGCCTTCAGTCCTGTGCGTTGCTCTTGTTCATCGGGGGCCTGGAATGCCTCGTGGTGGCTTTCCTGGATGGGGAGCAGCACGAGATGCATTATGAGAATATCCGCTGGTCCGTCATCGCGGCCTTTGCCTGGATGTGTACTGGTGGCTCGGTCATTGCCTATGCCTGTTATTTCTGGCTGCTGGAAAACGTGCCCATCGCCACGGCCGTTTCCTATGAATATGTGGTCCCTGTGATCGGCATCTTCCTGGGCTGGTTGCTGGGCGGCGAAATGCTGACCTGGAAGATGCTCCTGGCTTGTACCATGACAGTGGGCTCGGTCTTCTTCATCATGTGGCACCGCGAAAAACATTGATCTGTCTTGCGGCGATCCGCCCCTTCCCCAGAAAGGTTTTTTGTAAGCAAGTGCTGAAGACAATATTTTGAAAAATTTAGGGATTTGTCACCTGTTTTTCGTATTGCATAAAAAATAATATGGAATGCTTTACTTTTTTTGCGGGGAGCCGTATGCTCTGACCTAGAGGATTGAAAATCAGTGATCCATGACGCGGAAGCGCCTTTTTGACGATCCGGGAACATTTTTTCGATTTTTTGCGAAAGATGCTTGACGGTGGGGTCGAAAAGGCGCATAAAGCCGTTCGCGCCAACG
>CALBAX010000047.1 GCA_937926875.1 uncultured Desulfovibrio sp. | reverse complement strand
CATGGCGAAGGTCACGAAACTTTTGTTGGCAAAGGTCACGCTGCCCACGGAGAGAGGGCCGGAGAGCAGGAGCAGCACCCCCAGCAGGCCCACGCCCATCAGGGCCAGCGCCGGATACATGTACAGCCAGTGCGGCGCATAGGTCAGCAAAAAACACAGATGACGCCAGCCATCGCGCCAGGTGCGCAGATGCGGCGGACGGCTGCGGCCATCCTTGGCCAGCGTGGTGGGCACCTCGGCCATACTGAGGCCGTACAGGGATGCCTTGACCACCATCTCGGAAGCGAACTCCATGCCGGTGGTCTTCAGGCCGCAGCGGCGGATGGCCTCGGTATTGAAGCCACGCAGCCCGCAATGGAAGTCGCCGATGCTGATACGGAAGAACAGACGGCCGATCCAGCTCAGGACAGGGTTGCCCAGATACCGATGGAGCGGCGGCATGGCCCCGGGAGCGATCCCGCCCCTGAAGCGGTTGCCCATGACCAGATCCACGCCCTGGCGCAGTTTGTCCACGAAGACCTGCAGGCTGGAGAAATCGTAGCTGTCATCGGCATCGCCCATGATGGTGTATTTGCCGCGCGCGGCGGCGATACCGCCCAGCAGGGCCGCACCGTAGCCTTTCTGCGCCACGTCCACGACCCGGGCGCCCAGGCTTCGGGCGATCTCCTGGGACCCGTCCGTGCTGCCGTTGTCTGCTACCAGTACCTCCCCGTCGACGCCGGAACGCTCCAGATAGGCCTTGGCCTTCATGATGCAGGTGGCCAGCGTCTCGGATTCGTTCAGACAGGGCATCAGGATGGTCAGCTCACAGATATCTTCCATAGTTTTCCCCTTGACCGGGATACGGCTGTGCCGCATCCCTTTCTCATCACCGGCCCAGCTCTGCCGGCAACACGATCTTTTCAGGCACTTCCCGCTTCCCTTCACGCCAGGCATCAAGGCGCAGGAGGAGCGGGAACGCCTCACCTTCATACAGGCCAAGCTCCTTGCCGTAACGCGCCACGAAGTCGGCAGGGACGCGCCACAGGAGCAGATAATCCACCTTCTGCCGTCGGGCCGTGGCCCGCAGGTCGGCAGGCAGCGTACCACCGAGCAGGCGTTCCTCCAGGGAATCCACTGGATTGAATTCCAGCATGTCGCTCACGCGGGCAGCTCTGCGTTCCGGCATTACCAGATAACGGCAGATCATGCCATACTCGTAGGAAGCCTTTCCGGCCACGAGCCACCAGGAACTCCCTTCTGGCGTAGCCTGTTGCAGGATACGGGCGGCTTGCTCCATCTCTGCCAGATGTCCGGGGATATCCGCAGGGCGTTGCAGCGAAAAACACACGACCACAGCCATGAGCGCCACACTGAAGAAGCGCACGAGCCTGGCCTGCCACAGATGCCCCTGTTTTGCAGCACGCAGCAGGAAAAGAAAAAACGTCCCGACCAGCACAGGGCCCATGGCAACGGCCGCGTAGCGCTCATAACTGGCCGCGGAAGCCAGCTCCCGCGCATCCATATAGGCCATGGTCGCATAGGCATGGACCGCCACCCAGGCCAGAAAGCCTGCTGCCAAAAGAAACGCGGCAAAGCCCCTGCCCTGCGGAAGCAGCTGGGCATCCTTGCGCAGCAGGTACCAGCTCCCTCCACAGGCCAGGAGCAGCAACACGGCTGTACCGGTCGCGAACGTCAGCAGCCCTATGGCAGGGATGCTGACGAGAGGCCGCATCAGAAATGCCCAGGCATACATGGGAATGGCATCAAGAATGGTCTCCAGCCCCCAGGCATTGGCCATGGCAGAAAAATCTGCCCCGGCCGCTCCCGTGATGCAGATGGCACGATAGACCTTCCACAGCCCCCAGCACAGGACAGCCGGCCAGACCACGCTGACGATCGACCACACAACATGACGGAACCTTTGCCTTGTCACACCAAACCACTGCCGCAGCGCAAAGGCACCCAGCACACACAGGACGAGCAATATCCCGGTAGGTTTACACAGGATGAGCACGGCGCAGCCCCCCTGCAGGAGCAGACGCAGCAGCCGGTCCCGGCAGGAAGAGAAGATCACCAGCAAGGCCAGTGCCGTATAGAGTGCTGTCTGCAGGCTTTCGCCATAGCCGAAGATGTAGGAACCATAGTCCACATGCGCCCCCAGGGAACGCAGCAGACCGAACGTCAGCAGGGCGCAGAAGCAGACCGGCCAGAACGAAAGCCCCCGCTCCCGGGCCAGATGGATGACGACACCGGTGGCGGAAAGCAGGACAGCGGCTTCGCCCAGGGCTATGGCAGGCTCCGAGAACGCCCCCATGGGCTGGAGAAGGGGCTGCAGGATGGTGACCATGGGCGGATAGAGCAGCACCGAGTCATGGCGGGGCAGGACGGACCCCCAGGTCCAGAGACTGTTCTCCAGCACCAGATGTTTGACGAAGCCGCCCCAGAAGAATTCGTCCCAATAGACGAGCCTGGCCCCGGCATAATGCCAGGCGAAAAGGAACAGAAGGCCCGCAAACAGCAGGGAAGGCGCCGCCGTGCGGAGATAATGGCGCCGTGGGGCCCCTGCGGCGAACAGAGAAAGGCAGACCGGCAGCAGGGAGAGGAAAGACAGGACAGCCACGGCAAGGCGGACTTCATGATACACGCCTCCCATGGCCGCGAGGACCTGCAACAGGGCCGTCACACAGACGGCCAGGAAAGGGGCGCACCAGGGCGCGGCCAGGCGCCAGGCCAGAAAAATGCTCAGACAGGTCAGTGAGCCGACAAAAAACAAGGCTTCCTCCTTGATGGCGTGCCATGCGGCACCATGCGGATGCCTGCCGTGCCATCCGTCCCGGATGTATAGCCGGGGAACGGTCACCGGGCAAGTACGCGGTCGCGCGGCAAAGGACAAGACATGCCTCCACACCCGCAGGCCGGGGCTGACGTCCCGAGACAAGCGACCGGGGCTGTCATCCGGTCTTCTGCCGGGCAGTCCTCTGCCCTGTGCCCTGCCCCCCTGCGCTTTTTTCTTCCCGGGGAAGGGCATGTTGAGCCTACCCTTCCCCAGACGTGCGGGCAAGCCCATTCTCGTCCTGCAGCACTGCCGCGTCCCCGATACCCTGCCTGCCGGACGGGCGTGGCGGATCTGCCGTTGCCTGCTGGCAGGAGAAGGCAGGGAATACCCCGCTTCAGGCAAAACTGCTTTATGGGAAGAGACACGCAGCCTTGCCTCCCGGGCCCGCCAGGAACGAAAAACAGGAAGGTGCCTCTGGCCCCTTCCTGTCCGTGCAGTCCTGTCTTTTGCGGCGCCGCTTCTGTCCGGCCTGCCCTGTCTGCTATCCCTGACCGCCTCGGGTCTGGGCACGGCTCTGGAATTTTTCCCTGTCCACCACCACGCGTTCGTGGATGCCCTCCCCGATGGGGCCGCTCTCGTCATAGGCGGCCACCGCAAAAGTCAGGCCGCGTCCGTTGGCCGAGACAGCCGTCAGCTTCGCTTCAAAGCGCACCTTCATGCCGCAGGGGGTAGGCGCCGTATGGCTGATGTCCACACGGGTCCCCACGCTGGTCATGCCTTCGCGCAGGCAGGGACGCACGGCTTCCATGGCGGCGCGCTCCATGCCCATGATCATCATGGGCGTGGCCAGCACCCGGACTTCGCCGCTGCCCACCTGCGCGGCCAGCATCCCTTCCTCCACTGTCGTTTCCCACTGTCCTGCCAGCCCGGCTTTCGGCATGGTCTCCATGATGTCTCTCCCTGTTGCAGATACAGATATCTTCTGTTCCTGAACAGGAACGGCCTTCCTGTCAAGCCGGATGCCCCTGTGCTCTGCCAGCCAGGCATACCAGGACGCCACGTCGCCACGCAGACGGTCATCGAGGCGGAGCAAAGCCGCCTCCCGCAGCTCTTGCGGCACACCACCGTAAAAAGCCTCGGCTATGCTTCCGGCGATGGCGGCCTGCGTATCGCTGTCGCCGCCCAGCCAGACGGCATTGCGCACGGCCTCCTCGAAGGAGCGGCTTTCCAGAAAGGCGATGATGGCTTCGGGGACGGACTCCTGACAGCTTTCCTTATGGCGGTACGCGGGCCTGATCTCGGCCAGGGAACGGTCCAGGTCATAGCCGTAACGGAAGGAGACATACTCCCGGATGGCATCCCGCCCGGCACCGTCCCGGGCCAGGAAGATGGCCGCTGCCGTGGCGCAGGCCCCCTTGATGCCTTCGGGATGGTCATGCGTCACGGCGGCACTCAGGGCCGCATAACGTTCTGTGTCTTCCAGACTGTCACAGACCCAGCCCACGGGCGAAACACGCATGGCCGAGCCGTTGCCGAAACTGTTGTACGGCTCGCGGCTGCCCGTGACGATCCAGCGGAAGAAACGCTGCCCGTAGCCTGCCCGGCTGTAAGCACGGCCATATTCGTGCATGGCGTCGATGAGGGCCTCCCGGCAGGCCTGCTCCTGTCCGTAGGCCTGCATCAGCCCCCGGGCCACGGCCACGGTCATCACCGTATCGTCCGTGAAGCGGGAACGGGGGGAAAACAAAGGAAAGGCTCCTGCGGCCCCCCGCCACGGATGGAACTCGTACGGACTGCCCACCATGTCACCGATGATGGCTCCCAGCATGAAGATCTCCTTGATGCGCTGCGCCGCATACCGAAACGATGTGTCAACAGCCCTCCGGCAGGAAAGCGGCCTTCCCGGGATGTGGCCTCAAAGAAAAGGAAAAGGAGCAGGACGCGGCAGCAGGGGCTCGTGTCCTGCCCCGGGCCTGTCCGAAACAACGATAGCGCCAGGGCTGGACATTTGTCACCATCACGCCGTCATGACATTGCCTGCCCATATGAGGCCCCTCCCGGATGCGTGCAGTCCTCCCCTGCCGGGCGGTCCCCAAACCAGGACCGCCCGACGGGTCTAGATCTTTCTGTATTTGCCCTTGCGGCAGACATGGCAACGGCCATTGGGCACAGCCGGTTTGGCCGTGCCAAAGGGGCTTTTTGTGGTACCGCAGGCGCCGCGCTGGCCTCCGGTGCTCACCGTATGACCGTTGCAGCGGACATCGCCGCAAACATCACATTTGTAGATCGTTCCCGGAAAACCGCAGGTGGGACACACAGGCATGGCTTGCCTCTCAGGGTTGGGGTGACACTGTCCGGCAGTGAATGTCCCATCCTGCCGCGGGACCGTTCCAGATCGCGCGTCTTATGGAAAGACAGCGCTTTTTTTCATTATCATGCTTATCTTGTTACGATATCATAAAAAATAGCCCTGTTCCCTTCCCTCTTTCCAAGCACTTCTTTTGCCGCGCCGGCACCTTGCCCATCCCAGAGTGCCTGCGGGGCCGACACCAGCATGGATATAGGGGGGCACGATAACAGAGAATGAGAGTTGGGGCGGTTTCAGTAGGACGGATGTCGGCTATATGTAGGCCAGGCGCGGGCTTAGGGTGATCCGGCGTCGCGAAAAGCCCGGAAAAGTAAAAACGAGAACGAAGGCCCCGATCAGGGGCATTTTCGCACGATAAAAGAGAACGGAGAAGTCCCGGTGTGTGTCAAAACTGACACAAAACCGGGGCTATTTTTTTGCATGTTTTGAAGTCGGGGAAGCGGCTACTTTCTGATGATCGCCGTGCGGCTACTGGATGTGGTATGGTTCTCGTCAAAAAGGCTCGGAAAATCCCCTTCCTCGTGTTCTGATCGACGCTTGTCGCGTTCGGCTTCAAGCCCGGCAAGTTTTTCCCGAAGGATTCCATTCTCACGCAACAGATCTTCCTTCTCGCGTAGGAGTTGTTCTTTCTCGCGGTGCAATTCTTCTTTTTCTCGATATAGCCTGCGAGTCTCTGCTGCAAATTCCCTGCGTTCTTCTCTTTCTTGCTTCAATTCATACTCAAGCTCCGTGCAACGCGGGCATTCGCTGGCAACAGAAGTAGGTAGAGCAGTTTGTTGCAGCGGCAATCGGTGCGGCGTTTCAGGCGCATACATTTCCCCTTGCCCAGAAATGAGCCATTCGTATGAAGCCCCTGTCACCTTGCAAACTTGGTTAATGATGCTTGCCTTTGGCATTCGTTGATTGCGTTCATACCGGCATAAGGAGTTTTGGCTTATCCCGATAGTTTCAGCAAATTCCGATTGGGTGATAACACCACGCAGTAAAGCTAATCGCTCTCCGAGCGTCTGTGGAGTGTTCAAGTTTCATGCTCCGAAGTTGAACAGTAAGTTGAACACCCGATAAGTATATATCTATTTGAAATATTTGATAAATAAAAAAATACCAAAATTTCAAACTTGAACACCGTGCATATTGACAAAATATGCCATTTAGGTGATTGATAGACCTACGGGCGCTTTCAAAAACACGTTGAAAACCAAGCATAGCGAGCCGCCCACGTTTTAGCAATGGCGATATTTCAAGCTCAAATGGGGGATTCCATGAGCAAGTTGCAACCATACGGGCGAGGACGCGCGGACTCAAAGCGAGAAGTCCAGCGGCTCCTTGATAACATGGGGAAGAACTTTACGGACGTAGCAAGAGCGGCGGGAGTAAGCCCCCAAGCCGTCTACTGCACCATGAACGGTTTTCGGCATAGCCCGCGCGTTCTTGATGCCTTACGCTCTTTCGGAATTCCCGAACGGCTGTTGTTTGACCCACGTCGCAGGGAAAACGCGGCATAGGCGGCGGCTATGGCGCTCAAAGAAGCATATACTGCGCAGGAGCTTGCCAAACTTTTGGGGCGTCCGGTTCAGTCAATCAACAGGATTGCAAAAAGCCAGAACTGGCAGTTCCGCCCGCGCAAGGGTCGCGGCGGCGGGAAGGAATGGCTTGTTTCTTCCATGCCGGAGGCAACGCAGCGCGCCATCCAGACGGCGGAAGAGCGCCGGTCCATAGAGGAAGAGGCAGCCCACAACGCGGACCTTCCTACGTTGTACACCAACAAGCCTGGCAACATCCCGGCCCCGGTGGTCCGGGGCATCATGGACGACAAGCGCCGCTACAAGGCGCTGGCGAAGGCCGATCTTGTGGGCCTGTACATGGACTGGCAGGCCAAGTTCGGCGCTACGGTCCAGCAAAAGCAGGCCTTTGTCCTGGCCTATCAGGCGGGGACATGGAGCAAGTTGCTTCTGGAGCTGGGACCGCGCATCAGCTGGAAGAGCCTGGAAAAGTGGAAGCTGCTGCACCGGAACAAGGGCGTGCTGGCCCTGGTGGACGAACGCGGCTTGAAAAATCGGGGCCGGACCATGCTGGAACCCAAGCACCGTTCCATCATCGAGGGGCAGGTGCTGCACCCCAACGCGCCGCAGATCGCACAGTGCATGGACCGCATAGCGGCCCGCTGCCAGGCGGAAGGTCTGGCCATCCCTTCGGAAGACACGGTGCGGCGCTACGTCAAGCGCTACGAACAGACCAGTTTCGACCAGTGGACGCTCTTCCGGGAAGGGAAGAAGGCGTGGAACGACAAGTGCTGCCTGGCCATCCGGCGCAACTGGGAGCTGGTGGAAGTCGGGGAAGTGGTGATCGCGGACGGGCATACACTCAACTTCGAGACCATCAATCCCGACACGGGCAAGCCCACGCGCATGACCCTGCTGCTGTTTTTGGACGGCCGGAGTGCCTGCCCTTTAGGCTGGGAAGTGATGGCGACGGAGAACGTGGCCTGTATCGCCAGCGCCTTCCGGCGGGCCTGCATCGCGTTGGGGAAATTCCCGCGCGTTGTGTACATCGACAACGGCAAGGCGTTCCGGGCGCGGTTCTTCAAGGGCTGCAACGACTTCAACCAGGCGGGTTTTCTGGGGCTGATCCGGGACACGGGCTGCGCAGTGGCCTCCAGCGGCCTGTATGAAGATCTGTCCATCGAAACCATCCATGCCTGGGCGTATCACGGGCAATCCAAGCCGATTGAGCGCTTTTTCGGGACCATGCACAGCCTGGAAGTGTTCACGCCTTCCTATACGGGCTGGGACATCGCCCACAAGCCCGCGCGCCTGCACCGCAACGAAAAGCTCCACCAAAAGCTGCACGAGAAGATGGGCGGTCGCCCGCTTACCCTGGAAGAGACCTTTTACGTCCTTTCCCTCTGGTTCAGCGCCTACGCGCAGCGCCCGAACCGCGTCCGGCATCTGCATGGACGTACGCCGGGCGAGGTGTTCCTGGAAGGCCGGGGGCCGGGCGTGGACTTGAACAAGCTGACGCTGATGATGCTGCAAAAGGAGATCCGTACCATCAGCAAGGACGGGATCCGGCTCCACAACCGCCTGTACTGGGCACCGGAGCTGCACAGCCGCCGCCATCCGGTGCTGGTCCGCTGGGACTGGCAACTCTCGCTGCACACGGTGTTCGTGTACGACACCAACGGGGACTTCATCTGCGAGGCCCGCGACCGTGACCACTACCACATCGCTTCCGGCATCCATCCCGCCGCGCGCGTGCTGGGCACGCCGGAGCAGCAACGGAGCCTGGCGGAAGCCATCGAGCTCAGGAACGGGCAATGGCGGGAGGCCTCGGCGGACATGAAGACCATCACCTCGGATCTTCTAGTGGAAGCGCGGCAGCGCCAGGCCATAGGTGAGCAACTGCGCAGCCTGCCGCCAGCGCCGCAACCGGAACCCAAGATCCGGCCCCTTTCCGCCACGGAAAAAGCCGCCATCGAGGCCGCCAAGAGCGCCGGGGCGCAGGCCCGCGCGGAGCTGGACGCTCCGGGCTACGAGCCTTCCATTTTCAAGCGGTTCCCGGACGAACCGGCCCGCTACGACTACCTGTTCACGGCCCTTCACGAGCGGGGAGCTGAACTGGTGCCGGAAGACGCGGCTTTCATGGAATATTTCGAGAACACCCCGCAGTTCCAACGCAATTTCAAGCCGCTCTATGACGGCAAGCTGGAGCTGCTGCACAGACAAAGCCATATCGCAACGGCATAGGGAGGCTATATGCGAGACGTGATCATTCCCACAGACGCGACGGCGCGGTTCAACACGGCAGTGGATGCCGTAGTGGACGCGGGCCGGGGAACCAGCGGATTCATCCTTGCCCACGGGCAGGCCGGGCGCGGCAAGAGCGTGGCGGCTGACCAGTACCATTACCAGCGCGGCGGCGCATATGTCCGGGTCTGGGAAGGCTGGACACAGGCAGCGTTCCTCCAGCGCGTGCTTTTCGAGGTACGCGGCAAGAACGGAGATTTGCCCCGCATGAGCGCAGATCGCTGCAAGCAGGCCATCGTGGAACTTCTGGAACGAGACCGCAAGCCCGTTTTCGTGGATGAGGCGGACCGGCTGGCCATCGGGCGGATTGAAGACCTGCGCGACATTCTGGAAATGACCGGCGCGCCCATCATCCTGATAGGCGAAGAAGGCATTTTCGGGCTTCTGTCCGAACGTCGCCGCGTATGGAGCCGCGTAGCCCATGAAGTGGAGTTCGGCCCCATCAGCGCGGCGGAAGTGGCTATGTACGCCATGAAAGCGGCGGCGCTGGACATTCCGGCGGAACTCTGCGGGCGCATAGCGGAACGGGCGGAAGGCGACTTCCGGCTTGTCCGCAACATGATGCTGCTTCTCGAAAAGGCGGCGAAGGCGGCGGAAAACTTCACGGTGGACGGGCCGATGCTGGACACCGTTATTTCCGCGCGCTCCTGGCGGCGCAAGTAAGAGGCGCGACATGGATAGCCGCAAGGAAGTCAGCAAGGACGCGGTGCGCGCGGCGCTGCAAGCCCTGGGAGAAGGCGGAAAGGAAATCAGCTACCGCCTTGTGTACGAAGCGCTGGGGCTGGAAAACGACGCGGAACAGGCCGTTGTGCGCAGCCGCATTTCCGACATGACGCGGCACGGGGAAGTCAAACGGACACGCACCGGCTGTTTCACTTACGACTTCAAGCATCGTCCCCGCGAGGCAAAGAGTTATGAAGCCCTGTGGCGCTTTGTCCGCAAGGCCAAGCCGGGTTGGAGCATATCGGAATGCGCCATGATGACGCGTGTTTCGTACACGCAGGCGCTGCGTTACTGCAACTGGCTGGCGGAGGAAGGCTTCATAGCGCGGGCGGGCAGAGATGATCGGAATGCCGTCACCTGGCGGGCCACGGTAAAGGCGGACAAGAGCCCGGAAACGCCGTATCCACCGTTGCGGAAAACAGACCCTTTTGCGCGGGAACGCGCGGCGGCGGCCACCATAGCTCGGCTCCTGCTCTGCGCGGATCCTTACGCGAAACGGACGGCGCAGGGCATCACGGAGGCCTGCAAGGTACTGTTGGCACGGTTCGATACGAACCGCATGAAAAACGAGAATGAAGAAACGGAGGAATGATCCATGCTGAAAGAAAACCTTTTGTCCATTCTGGCCGTTCTTGGAACAGTACAGGGAAACGCAAAGGATGAGGAACAGGTCGCCCTGGTGCGCGGCTGCTGCGACAATCTGAGGGCCGCCGCTGAACAGGCGGAGGCGCTGGAAAACAACCTGCATGTGGTGAGTGTGGACTGGACCACGGAAGAAGCGGAAATCGCCGTGCCCGCCATGAATCTGCGGCTGGTCGCACGGGGCATCAAGGTGTCGGGAGAGTTCCCGGCAAGGGCTATCCGGGAGGTGATGTAATGGCGCGTATCAAGCCCGACCCGTACATGGTTCTTGACATGGCGCAGTGCGAGGGAGCGCTGGCGGAGATGGCGGCCCTGGATCGCAAGATTTCCGCCATTGAAAACGAAATGCGGGAAAGCGTGGACGCCGCGAAGGCCAAGGCCAGCCAGCTCGCCGGGCCATTGCAGGCGCGGCGCAAGGAACTGTCGGACGCGGTGACGGTGTACGGCAAGCTCAACCGGCAGGCACTGTTCATCAAAAGCAAGAGCCTCGACCTCGGATTCGGCGTGATCGGGTTCCGGGCCAGCACGAAAATAGTCCAGATGCGAGGCGTGACGGCGGAAATGACGCTGGAGAGGCTGCATCAGTACAATCTTTCGGACGGCATCCGCACCAAGGAAGAAATCAACAAGGACGCCGCGCTGGGCTGGCCGGACGAACGGCTGGAGCTGGTGGGACTGAAACGGCAGCAGGCGGACACGTTCTTTATCGAGATCAACAAAGAAAAGGTGCCGGAAAACGTCTAGGAGGCAGTTATGGGCCGAGACTTGTTCAAAAAATGCGAGCTGGAGCGCCTGGCGGAAAAGTATGCCCGGCTGGTGATGATCAAGCCGGGGTACAGGCCGGAAAACATGCCGGACCTGGTGCTCAACGAGGACTGGGCTGCGGCCCGTCAGGACCAGCGGAACCAGACCAGCCGCTGCATCCGGGACATGGCGCGGGTGTTGCTCATCAAGGCCGGATACAGCCGGAAGATCGTGTACCGGAACATTCCGTAACCACAGGAGGAAGTATGACAAAGCAGGAACTTATCAAGGCCGTGACGCAGACCGTGCGCACGATGGATCCCCAAAGGAGCGTGACCGCCGTCATGGTGGAAGCCGTGCTGGACGCCCTGGTCGATGTAACCGCAGCGGAGCTTTTGGGCGGCGGCGAGATCACGCTGCCCCGGCTGGGCAAGTTCAAAAGCAAGGCGGTGGCGGCCCGCAAGGTCCGTAACCCGCGAAACGGCGAAATCCTGGAGATCCCCGCCGGGAGAAAGCTGGTGTTCACCGCCTGCAAAGATTTGAAAGAGGCCATGAGGTCATAAAGCGAAACCGCCCGCCCACTTCCAAGGGCGGCGCGGTCGCCCGGCGGTGGTGCGCAGGGCCTGACGAGCAGCCAATGAGCAAGAAAAGCAAACAAAGTGCAAATCCGGGATTGAACCCGGTTCGCAAGGAATTGGAGGCCATAATCGGCATGGGATATCGCAGTCATCGCGTTTTTGAGGATTGGGTGGGGCTGATGTTCCACACCTTCCAGCGTGACGACCCGCCGTATCTGGAGATCATGGGCGGCTACCGCAATACGGCCCCCAGGGGCCAGCGGGAAGCGGATCATTTTGCCACCGCCACGGCGTACCTCATGGACTACATGCGGGCGACCAATGAGGAAGCCCTGGGACCGCTGTATGAAGAATACGCGGCGAACCATTACACCGGTCAGTATTTCACTCCGTCTTCCGTGGCGCGACTTATGGCCAGGATAACGCACACGGCACCGCCGGAAACGGGCCGTTTCAAGGTTCTTGACCCCGCCTGCGGCGCGGGAGCCTGCCTGATAGCGGCGGCCAAGGAACAGACGTTCGAGCAGAACGGACGGGCAATATTCGTAGGTCAGGACATAGACCTGAACTGCGCGCGCATGACGGCCCTGAACCTCATGTTCTTCAATTTGGACGGCGTGATCCTTTGGGGGAACCACCTTTCCCTGGAGGTTCGGGGAGCCTGGGAAACGCGCCGGAGTCTGGTCTGGGGCGGAAGTATCCGTCCGGTGGACAAGGAAGAGGCACGGGCATGGCTGGAAGGCCACTTTACCGGGCCGGAAACGCCGCCAGCACCGGAGAGAGCAAAGGCCGTGCGTGTCAAAACTGACACAAAAACAGGGACAAAAATGGAGCAACTTTCGTTGTTCTGAAAGGGGGACACATGAAGAAACTATTCGGGAAAAACAGGAAATGCAAACAGTGCGGCGGGGAGCCGGTACTGCATGTAAGCCTGTTCGGGCCGCTGGTAGGACTGCGGTGCCCGGAATGCGACTCCACAAGAACATGGATGTTCACGTCCATGGCGAAGGCCCGGCAATACTGGAACCGCAGAAACAAGAGATAGTGCGAAACGGCCCCGCAAGGGGCCGTCGCCGGAGCGTGGCGGCTCCGGCCTGATGAGCAGCCAAGAGACAGAACAATGACGGAAGTAATCCCGAAACTCCCGCGTACGGAGCGGGATGGAAAAGTTTACATAGGCGAAGGCATGAAGTTTGAGCGTATCCGGCGCATCACGGGCTACCTGGTGGGCACGGTTGACCGCTTCAACAATGCCAAAAAGGCGGAACTTCAAGACCGTATGAAACACGTCGCCATGAGGTGAGGCCATGAGAAAGGACAACCGGAAATTCTGCGCGTCGATTTATGTGCGCAATGGGGAACAGCGCGTCAAGCTGGAGCTTGCTCCGGCCCCGCTGTACGGCGGGCCGGAGGGCTTCTACCGGGTACGGCTTTCCCGGCGCTGGCTGGATGCGGAAGACGGCGCGCCGCGCTTTTTCGACCGAAACGGCCTTGCCCTTCTGGCGACGGAGCTTGCCGTGTGCGGGCTGGAAGCGCCCGCTCCGGCCCCTGATATTCCCATTAACTCCCGCGTGTCCGTGCGGCGCGCGGACGGCCTGTATGAAGGAACCTGGACGAACACAGCTCCCATTCTGGACTACGCGGGACGCTGGATGGTCAACGTCTCGATGGAAGGACAGCGCGTGTTCGTCCCGGTGAAAAACATCATCGTACACAAGGAGCGTCGCCGTGGATAAGCAAAAGATGCGCCTGGGATTGTATCGCAAGATTGAGATTGCCCGCAAACAGCTTACGAACATGGATGAAGAGGCGTTTCGTGGGCTTTTGCGTTCCGAGTTCGGCGTATCCAGCCGCAAGGACATGAACATCCACCAGCTTTCCCGGCTGGTGCAGCTTTTTGCCGAGCAGTACGGTGTGACCTATACCGCGCCCGCCAAAAGCCGCAACAGCCGGGTGACGCCGCACAGCCGCCCGGACTGGATAGAGATCACGGATTCCATGCCTTATGCCGCCGAAAAACGGCAGATCCTGACCATCTGGCGCAAGCTGGGCTACTCCATGAGCAGCCTGGACACGCGCTGCAAGCGGGAGTTCAACGTGCCGTTGTTCGTCTGGATGCAGGACGGGGAACAGATCTGCCGGCTGCTGTCCGATTTGCAGCGCCGGGAAAAGGTGTTCGAGCGCAGACGGCTGAGCCATGACGGCCAGTGAACTGAAAGAGGCGGTGCTGGCCCGGTATCGGAGCGTGTACGCCTTTTGCCGGGCGCACCCGGAGATCAAGCGGGCCACGGTGTACCTGGTGCTTTCCGGGCGGTATCCGGGAAAATGGAACGAGCAGGCGGCGAAGATCCAGGCGGCGCTTTCCGAGGCTGGGGAAAGCCCCCGTGCCCCGGAAGTGACGCCGGACGTGGTGGGCAAGGCGTTGCAGGAAATACGCTGTTCCCACTGCCGCCGTCTTGACCGCAGGGAGTGCCTTTCCTGCCGGGAACAGACGGAACGAGAAAGCGAGGAGCTGTTTTTCAGGTTGTTTCAAGGGGGGTAAGCATGTCGAAAGCACGAATACAGGAGATTGTGACGCTGACAAAGGAAGGCTGGCGTCCCTACGACGCGGAGCCCGACCGCAGCGTGTACGAAAAGCTCGGTTGCCTGCATGTCTTGCGCGGCAATGCCCGCAAGCCGTTCTGGTTCGTGCGGGACGACGTGTTTTGCTGCATCGGCTGCGCGGACCACTGCACGCTGAAACGCCCGGCGGGCTTCCCCCTCCCGCTGCCCATCCGTTACCCCCGCGTGCCTGCCGAACAGTCCTATACCCTGACGCCGCAGGAAATGGTCAACAAGCACGATATATTGAACGTCCGACAGGCCGCGTACTGCCTGAATGTGTCGGAACGTACCATCTACAACTACATTGCCGAGGGCAAGCTGATCCGGCTCAAGGAAAACCCTGTCCGTGTCCGTTCCAAGGAAGTGAAGGAGCTTCGCGGCAATTTTGACGAGTGAAAAAGGTTCGCATAGCACGCCTCCTTTACAGGCATACGACGGCCCGTCATGGCATGATTGCTATGACGGGCCGTTTTCACGTCCGGTCTGTTTCCTCCCTTCCCCGCCGGATTCCTTCCGGCGGGGAGCCTTGCACAAACACGGAAAGGAGCACGTTCCATGAAAAAATTTCTCTGTAATCCCCGTTATCTGCTGGCCCTGTTCACGCTGTGCGTCCTTGTGCTGCTGGCGGGCCTTCTGCTTGTTTCTCCCGTCCAGGGGCCGGTGGTGGCCTACAAGCTGGCGCTGGTGGTTGTGGCTGCCATCGTGGGCATGATCTTTGACTTTCTGGCCTTTCCGTATGCGCTGCCGTCCTCCTATCTGGACAAGGACTGGCGGACGGATCCTGACGCCACGGGGGAAGACGGCAAGCCTGACTTTCCCATTGCCATCGGCTATTTTCGTCCGTTCTGCGCGGCGCTGCTGCGTCGTGCGGTCATCATCGCGGCCTTTGTTATGGCCGTAGCACTGGGGCTGTAGGGATGTCGGACGTAACATTGAAGATTGAAACCGGCCCGACATGGAAAGGAATTCTGGGGCAGTTCCTGTGCTTCTGCGCCCGGTGGATACTACGAGGCTTTTTTCTGTTCATCGGCTTTTATCTGGCCTCCCTGTGGCTGCCGATCAGCGTAAAAGCCGCCGAAGTAACGATCCCCCGCGCGGCGCAGCAGTACCGGGCAACGCTTGTCCGGGCGGCCCATGCCACCTGGGGGATGGACGCTCCGGTATCCGTTTTCGCGGCGCAGGTCCACACGGAAAGCTGGTGGCGCAACGACACCGTTTCCCATGTGGGGGCGCAGGGGCTGGCGCAATTCATGCCCGCCACGGCCCGCTGGCTGCCTTCCGTGGCCCCGGAAACGGGAAAGCCGGAACCGTTCAATCCCGGCTGGAGCCTGCGGGCGCTCTGTACCTATGACCGGTGGCTGTGGGAACGTGTGACCGGGCACAGCGACATGGAGCGCATGGCCTTTGCGCTTTCCGCGTATAACGGCGGGCTGGGCTGGGTGAACCGCGACCGCAAAAAAGCCCGCGCCCTGGGCGTGGATGACCGGCGCTGGTTCGGCGCTGTGGAAAACGTGAACGCCGGACGCGGCAAGGCCGCCTTCCGGGAAAACCGCAACTATCCCCGGCTGATCCTGAAGGAACGGCAATACGCCTATATCAAGGCGGGCTGGGGGCCGGGCGTGAAAGATGAGGCGCTGTTATGATCCGCACGTGGATGCCTGCCCTTATCGCCGCGCTGGCCTGCGTGCTGCTGTTGTGGCGCCTGGAGCGTGTGACCGGCGAGCTTGAGGCGGAACGGCTGCACCATGCGGCCACAGCCGCCGAACGGGACCATTGGCAAGCGGCGGCGGAAATGTACCGGCAGGACGCGGAAGCCCAGGCGGAAAACGCCCGGCTGTGCCTTGCGCGGGAGGCGAAAGCCGCGCTGGACCTGGCGGAACGTGAGGCCATCGTGCGGCAGGCAAAGCCCCGTGTCCGGAGCACTGAAGAAAAGGTGGTGGACGATGCAACGCGCCGTCGTGCTGTTCTGCGTCTCAATCGTCCTTTGTAGTTGCGGCTGTGGCCAGAAACAGGCCGCGCCGCTCATTCTCAACTTGCCTGACTGCCCGGCGCCATCGGCACCGGTCCTGCCGGGGCTGGACGCCACGGAGCCGCTGGACAGCCCGGCCAACCTGGCCCGCCTGCTGGACAGGGACGACAGGATCCGGGCCTACATAGACGGCCTGAACGCGGCCCTGCGCTGTGAGCAGGCACGGGGGAAACCATGAATGATGTGTCCGCCGCCGTAAGTGCGGCTTTGCCCCTTATAGAATCGCTGTTCGCGCTGGGCGTGCCCGGCATCCTGATCTTGCTGGCCTCCATCCCCGCGCTGGCCGTGGCCCTGGTTTTCATCCTGGATTACCGGCACGGCAAGCGCATCGAGCGCGTTCTGGCCGCCTACCGGCAGGATACGCAGGAAGCCTTGCAGACCATAAGCGAAAAGCACGAGGCCATCCTGCGGGAAATGAGCGCCAAGCACGAAGAAACTGCTGAATTTTATAGGAAAAATGTTACACTGGTAAAGAACTACGAGCGGATGAACGACACCCTGCAAACCCTGGTGGTGAACAATACGCGGGCGGTCGAGCATCTATCCACTATCATTGAAACAAGGAACAGGGCATGAGCAGACAGGATGAGATCGGCCAGAGGGAAGAACTGCGCATTCGACGCCGGAGCATTGAAGCGGAGGTCTCGAATACCCGCGACGCCATCCGGGACGTGCTGCCGCTGACAGCGGACGCGGCGGACCTCGATTCCGAATATGTGGTGCGTCTGGCCATCAAATTGAATGAACGTGTGCAGGAATTGCGCGGCGTGAACAAGAAAATTGCCATACTGGAACGGGAATTCGGAGAGTGGCATGGGCTGGGAGCATGAGCCGGGCACCGTCTGGCAGGCGCAGGAGCTGTATTGCCTGGACCGGATGTCGTTTGAGCGTGTCGCCGAAGTGACGGGCGTGGCCACGTCCACGCTGAAACGCTGGGCGGACAAGTATCGCTGGCGGGAGCGCCGGGAAGAACTGGCGCAGGTGGAAAGCGAGATACGCTTCAACACCATCATGGGTCGCAAGG
>CALBAX010000046.1 GCA_937926875.1 uncultured Desulfovibrio sp. | reverse complement strand
CCTCTGCAAATATAAAGGGGTTGAGATTCTGGAAGGGCATCTGATGCCGGATCATGTCCACATGCTGGTGTCCATCTCTCCTAAAATCAGTGTGGCAAATTTCATGGGCTACCTGAAAGGGAAAAGTTCGTTGATGATATTCGATAAGCACGCAAATCTGAAGTATAAGTTCGGCAACAGAAAATTGGGGGCTGAAGGATATTATGTCAGTACGGTGGGGCTTAATGAGGCAACGATCAAAAAATATATCCAGGATCAGGAACGCCACGACATTATGAGAGACAAGCTGACATCACGCGAATATCAAGACCCCTTTAAGGGGTAGCCAAGGTGGCAAGGGCACTGGGCTTGAACAGCGTGAAAGCCAGCGTCTTTAGGCGCAGCCGGTAACAGGCCCTTACAGGGCCAGAGCAAACCACCCGCTTTGCGGTGGTTCTGATTTATATCCGTAGAACACAGGTTAAAGTGGCAATACGGCGCTCTGCATAGGTACATTTATGCATAAACATTATAACTTTTGCCATGGGAGTAGTTATCTATGCTATCATAGCATGGATAGGATTAACATTTTCTTTATGAGGTACGGCTGGTCGTATTCAGTTTACGATCGCCATTTCCGTATCTGTGCAGCCAGCCTACGTAAGGGATCTGTCAATTTCCACGATCGGGAATTGAGCAGCGCAGAGAGCTGTTCTTTGGCGGAAGCCAGTTCCTGTTGACAGGACTGAAGATTTATCTGCGCCCCCTGCAGGGATGCTTTCAACTGACGCATGCCACTGCTGTGTTCCAGAGGGGCTGAAAACAAGCTCGAGGGGAGCTGGGGGAGTGGTGCGTCACTTGCAACAGCTACATGGTAGACCGCATGGGGCAGTCCCTCGGTACGGCCAAGCCCGGCTTCTTTTTCCCAGGATAAAAAGGGACGTTGCTCTGGAGAGGCTATGACGGATCCAAAGATTACGCGCTGTCCCAGCAGAGAATGGTAGGCAAAATGCCGTTGCAGCAGTGCATCGAATTCTTCGCGATAGAGTTCTTTGGGGTGGAACGGGTTCTGGTATCCGGGAACATCACTGTACTCATATTTGTCTGGAGACGATATGAGCAGCATGCCGTTGGAGCGCAGTACGCGGTTGATCTCACACAGCATGCTCTCCTGCTCTGTCAGATGTTCGATAGTCTCAAAGCTGACAACCAAATCCACACTGCTGTCGTCCATGGGAATCGCTGTTGCACTCCCCTGCAAGAAGCGTAAGTTATTTGCTTTATACTTGCTACGAGCACGTTCTACTGTTGGACTATCGATATCGACCCCTGTCACATCCACAGCATGTTTTGCCAGCATCGCCGATCCGTAGCCATCACCACAGGCAATATCCAGCACGATTTTATCGGCAGCCAGCTCGCAGGCCAGCAGGTATCTATGCAGGTGCTCCAGCGTCCAGTCGCCGTCAAATTCCGGCAGATAGCGCTCTCCTGTGCATTCCATATCATTCCCTCCAAGGGGTATTGCTGATGATGAGTTCAATAGATCGCATGGGGAGCCCCATGATGCCCGCACTGGCACTGGATGCGACAGAGGTCAGGATCAAAGCATCATGGCGCCATTCATGCTGTATATGCTCTTCCTGTGTTCCCTCGGCTACAGCTATGGCAAATGAATAGTCTCCTGCGGCCAGAACCGGCATGCGAAAGCAGAATGTGGCATAAAAAGGCTCATCTGCGGCCACATGCAGTGGCTGATCCATATACGACAGATAGGTATTGTCGCCGAATAGAGTCTGCCCCAGCCTGTCCTTGAGATAAAAACCGACGATAGGACTGTTCAGGGGCCGCCGAGCCCGGCAATCGATACGCAGAGTGACGACTTCGCCCCCAGTGCACCAGCATAGAGGCCTTTTTTTCTGATCCATGAGGACGACCCGCTCGATACGGGCGCCTCCCTGGCCAAAGGCAGGCGCATCAGGATCGAAGCGGAATACCTGGATATCGTTACGCAGCGTCGACTTATTGATGAAATCCTGCCTGGCATCGCGAAAATCTTCTTCTTCCGGGCGAAGCACCAGCCCGCGTTTGAAGGCAGACGGAGCTGTTCCGGCAGGAGTTTCTCCCTGGGCCGCCTGAAAGATATCTTCGAGATAGAGCTCTGTGATCTGCTTGGGATCACCGGCACTTTTGATGCGGCCCCGTTCCAGAAAGATGGCATGGGTACAGAGACTGTTGATGGCGGCCACGTCATGGCTGACAAAGAACAGTGTCTTTGTGGCTATGAACTGGCGCAGGAAGCGCATACATTTTTGTGTAAAGTACGCATCTCCTACGGAAAGGGCCTCGTCTACGATAAGGATATCCGCGTCTACATGGGCAATGACGGCAAACGCCAGGCGCATGACCATGCCGCTAGAGTAGTTGCGTACAGGCTGGTCAATGAAATCTCCGATATCTGCAAAGGTCACGATGTCGTCATAGCGGGCCTGGATCTCTGCATCGCTCAGTCCCAGGATGGCTGCGTTCAGGAACACGTTCTCGCGCCCGGTGAATTCAGGGTTGAAGCCACTGCCCAGCTCCAGCAGAGCTGCTACCCGTCCGCACGTCCTGACGCTGCCTGTCGTGGGGGCCAGAGTCCCGGCGATGATCTGCAAAAGAGTGCTCTTGCCGGCACCATTGCGCCCCACGATACCGACGCATTCTCCTTTACGGATGGTAAGGTCGATATGGTGCAGTGCTCCGAAACTGCGGTAGAACCTGCGGCGGCCCCGGCACAGCATCTGCAGCAGACGATGGACAGGACGGTCGTAGATCTCGAAAATCTTGCTCACATCCTGCAGGATGATGGCTGCATCCTGCGAGGGGGCATTTGCCGGCTGAAAAGGCTGCGGCAGCGTCTGCGGATCAAAGGACATCGGCAAATCCCTTTTTTGTTTTGAGGAACCAGCACAGCCCCAGCCGGCAGATGATGAAAGCCAGTCCCATGTTCCAGGCAAAGGTCCCCCAGTCCGGCCAGATACCGAACAGGACTGCGGTACGGACTTCGTCGACCATGGAGGCCAGCGGATTGAAGGCCAGTATCCAGCGCAGGGAGATCGGCACCATCTCCACAGGATAGAAGATGGGCGTCATGAAAAAGAGTATCTGGATGAGGACTGCCGTCAGATGGGGCATGTCACGCACATAGACCGTGGAAGCTGCCACGAACAGGGCCACGCCCAGTGCCAGCAGCAGAACAGGCAGCAGGAGCAGGGGTAGGAGCAGCGCGGACAGGTGGAATGATATGCCCAGCACCGCAGCACCAGCAAAAAGCAGAAGGAACCAGCTCGCCCCCAGGATAATGGCAGAGGCCAGATGGATGATGGGCAGTAACTCCAGGGGGAAAACGACTTTTTTTACCAGGTTGGCATTAAGCAGCACGGAAGGGGCCGCGCCATTCACGGTTTCGGAAAAAAGGTTGAATGTCGCCATGCCGCAGAACATGGCTGCGGCGAAACTGCCGGTACCACTTTCGGGCATACTGCCCCAGCGGGCCTTGAAGATGATCCCGAACACAAAGGTGTAAACGAGCAGCATCATGAGCGGCTGTGCCAGGCTCCAGAACCAGCCGAGGATGGATCCTTTATAGCGCAATGCCAGCTGACGGCGGGTCATGTGCAGAATCAGGGACGCATTGCCAGCAAGGATCCTGCTGAGGAGAAAGGGATGCCATAAAGGCGGGATGTGCAAGAGCTGCTTCATGGCCTTAGTCCTGAAAACGTTCCGGAATATAATGGATGCATGGGAAGCAGGTCAGTGAGCGGACCCGGTAACCGCGTCGTGTACAGACCAGCGGCGGGACGCGCTCAAGGGCATGGGCAAGGGTCCCGCCTACGCCTATGGGTTCTTCCGGAAAGTCTTCGAAGCGCAGATCACATCCCAGCAGGGGCTGCAATGCCTGTGGACGGTACCAGAACATGGTCCCGCCGGAAAAGAATTGCTCGTTGCGGCCATAGGTTGCCGGCAGTCCCATACGCGTCAGCAGCCCTGTGATCATGCGGTATTCTTCGTCGGATCCGTACAGGGGAACAGCTACGTGCAGCATGACGTCTCGAAGACAGGTGTATATCGAGGGGAAGACACAGCCCAGCAAAGGATCCTTGGCAAATGCTGCCAGGGTCATTCGTACCGCATCTGGCCGCAGGAGGTTGTCCAGAAGGTAAGCACGCCAGGAGGGACCAAAACCCATCTGGACGGATTCCTTGGCATGGACATGGCAGCACAGGTCATATTTCTGGAGCTCCTGTCCGACACCTGACAGCCAGGGAGCGACATCACGCCCTCTGTTAGGGGTCTGTACTATGGTGACAGCATTGGCCAACCGCAGGATATCCTGATTGAACAATGTCTGAAGATGGCAGCGATCCGCAGGCTTCACATGCGTCACGAATACATCGAACGGGACTGGGAACTGCTGCAGGTAGCGGGCAAACTCCTGTGCAAGAGCTCCATTGTAGATGTGGATGTGCAGTCCTATCCGCGGCAGCTCCTGATAGGCAGGGCAAGAAAGTGAGGACAGGGGCAGGACATTGGCGGCATCGTCGAATCCCGTGGCGGTAAAGACAGTGGTGTGAGCCAGGTGACTGTCCAGTTTGTCTTCTAGCGACAGAAGGCGATCACAATAGACCGGGTCAGGGAAAACGATAGCGCGAAGTGCAGCGCGATTGCTCAAAGGTTTTTTCTGGAACCACTGGCGGAAGATCTCCAGTGCGCCATTCGCACGGGCACTTGCCAGAAGCGGGCTGTATTGGCCGAATCTGTCGATTGTGGCTTGGACATACTCCAGGCAGCTTGTATGCACAGCGTCGAGGGCCTCACGCATGGGCTGGGCCGGCATGAAGATTTCATGGCAGGGGTGCCCCTGCTCGTCAAAGTCGACCACTCCGCCGCTGCAAGGGGAGAACATCTCTTCGAGGATGAGGTGGTACGGTAAATAGTCTTCCTTCTGCATGAGGAGGAACGTCTTCGTACCATTTTGGGCGTCTGCGGTCTGATTTGTTTCGTTTTGCCAGCAGTAGAGCTTGTCGAAGGGTTTGCCCGCGATGGTCGAGAGCGCTATAGATATGGATCCGGAATAACCCATGTCAAAAACGAGGAAGCGATTTGCAGCAGACGGGAAGACAGAAGCGTAGTACCGCCGTGCCCGCTCCTTGCGGATCTCCATAAGGTTCGAGAGCGGTCCGTCGATGCGCTCCAGGATGCCAAGGCATCTTTGCTGCTGTTTGCAAAACGGGATGTCCAGCTCTTCTTTTGTCAGCAGGGCCAGCAGCTGGTCGGCTTCCGAAGAAAAGTGCCCGCGCAGCAAGTCCTCCAGAGTATAGCTGTCCAGATCAGCGGCCAGCTTGCGGGTACGGGCATATTCGATGAAGGAATCTGCCAGAAAGGGGAAATATGCCCGGCGGCCGGCATGGAAATAGATCCCTTCCGGTCCCCCCAGTTTTTCCTGCAGCACGGCATGCACACGGGAAGGCAGCCAGCCATCGCGAGAAGCGTAATAGACACACGGATAGCCTTCATGCATGGCGATGTCCCGTGCCTTGAGGCACAGGGCGGTCACCAGCGGGCCCAGGGCAAGGCGGGAGATGGCCGCAGTGTCCGGGCAGCGATCCAGCGTTTCGGGTGAACGCTCCGGCCTGGCAAAGATCTGGTCCAGAGCCTGCCCCAAAAGCAGGCCCCACAGGGGATCTTGCCGGGCACTCTCGACCAGTACGGCAGCCATATCCCCGCCGCGTGCGCGCAGCATCTGCCGGACAGAAGGGATATGGACGGCAGCCATGCCTTTGCTCAGCGGGATAGCCACATCACTGCGGATGTGGTCCCCCATATGCAGAACATTTGCTGCAGCTA
>CALBAX010000045.1 GCA_937926875.1 uncultured Desulfovibrio sp. | reverse complement strand
TGGTTGGCCAGTTGTGCTTCCGACAACGTGGTCTCGCCGACAGTGCCGGAAAGACTGTGCGAATGCTTCTCCGAGCCGCCAGTGGAGCCGGCCGGGTGGGCATCGGACGCGCCCAGAATCATACGGCCCAGCAGGTTGGGCACGGTGCCGCCCTTGCCGTCGCTACCGCCGTCGCACAAGACCCAGGACGTATCCGGTTCCGAGCTGCCCAGCGGTATGGGATGGCGGTTTCCCTCACCACCAAAAGAACCGGCAAAAGCCACTACCGTGCCGGGCAATACGGCGGAGACCAGTACGTCCAGGGTGCCGTCTTCCCCTATCTGCAACCCGGCCCCGGATTTGACGATACCGGCGGTCTCCTTGCTGGCGATAGGGACTTTGTCGCTGATCAGCTTGCCGATGGCCCGGAAGAGCTGGGTCAGGTCTTCGCTGCTGGGCGTGAGGCCTGCCTGTTTGATGACATGCAAAAGCTCCCGCTGGCCCTGCTCAATGGCAGCCGCGGGTACGGGCGAGCCAAGGATGCCGAGTTCCGGGTTGCCGTCGACATAGTGGGCTTCTTCGCCCTGGGCTTCCTGCCCGATGGGGGGCGCGTATTTCATGCTTATTCCTCGTATCCGATGATGAGTACCGTATGGGCCGGGGCGTAGAGGCGCAGCAGGCATTCCAGATCTTCCCGGCGGGCAAAGTCCAGCAGGCGTTCCCCCGGCACACTGGCCCCGCAGCGAAAGCGCAGCACACGCTGCCCCCTGACCACCACGGACCAGACGAAGCGCACGTCGTGGTCGCCGTTGAGGCGCTGGCCACAGCGGGAAAGTCCGGTCAGGAAGGGGCGGTATTCCGTGACGCGGATGGAAAGGCCCAGCAGGGCCGCCAGCTGCTGAAAATAGGCGATACGCTGGCCCCCGGCGCCGGTCAGCTGGGCTACCACGGCCGCACGGCGGGCCTGCAAGGTACTGTCCCAGGCGATGGCGCAGTCTCCGGGCAGGCCGCAGACGCGCTCCCAGTCGGGTAACAGCTCCGCGGACTGCCGTGGATCGGATTCCCGTACCAGGGCGCTGCTCCGGCTCTCCGTGCGACCGTATTCCCGCGCCAGACCGTCCAGCAGGCGGCCCCAGACGCTGTCCGGGTCTGTGGGCAGGGCCTGACCCGGCGGCTGCAGGGCAAAGAACTGCTCGCGGTAGGACACTATGCCTCCTCCCAGGTGATGCTGCCCGGCACGGCAATCTTGCCGGTGGGGATCTGGATATTCTGGGTGGGAGACAAGAGAACGTGGTCTTCCTCGCCCTCGGCGCCGGAAATGGCCTCGTTAAGGCGGGAGATGACGACCGTGCCGCCGGGCACGGCATCGCGACGCAGGACGGTCCAGACGGCCTCGGCCACCACCACGCGAAGCCGGGGATTGTCCGGGCTGATGCGCAAATCAAGGTTGACGGGCTCCGGCACGGGGGCCACCACATAGACATCCGCCGTGACCGGCCGCAGACCGTCCAGATGATCCGCAACGCGCTGCACATCTTCCGGCTGGGGGATGCCGTTTTCATAGGCATCATCCATCATGAAGCGCACGGTCACGGAGCCACGGCCCATCTCGCCCGGGTAGCACCAGGCGCGGGTCACGCCCGCCACCTCCAGTGTCCAGGTAACGTAATCGCGCGCGGCCCCGCCCGACGGCAGGGTGCGGATGCGCGACAGCAGGCGCGTGCGCAGGGAGGCATCCGTCTCCGCTGCCGCGCCGCCGGTGATGTTGCCGGAAGCTGCGGCCCGGGCCTGGACGCCTGCCACCGGTATGGTCAGCTGCAAGGGCGTTGCGTCGGATGCATTGCCGTCCGGCCCGGCCTCCACAGCCTCGATGGCCGCACGGGCCGTACCGTCTTCGATCCAGGCATCGGCCAGGGTCGCGTAGATCTGCCCGGACGGGCTCTGTACTTCCGTACCGGTGGGAATGGCGGCACCATCCTCGCCGCTGAAAACGGCATACCCGGCTGCCTGTGTGGCGGCCCGGCGTGTGATGCCCCAGATGGAGGCCCAGCGTTCCAGATGTTCGGTCTCGGCCGTATCCGGCATGATCTGCCGGGCCAGCCAGTCCAGATAGCCGTACAGGCCGTGGGCCACGCCGCCCTCCATGCGGGCCAGGATGGCCAGCAGGCGGCGGCGCAGCCAGGGTTGGCCGTCAAGACGGCTGTCCATATCGGCCTGGATGCGGGCAATGAGTTCCTGAAGGGAGGGACGTTCGAATGGCATGGACACATCATGCCCAGAGCGTCTGTAAAAATCTGGTGAGGATTCTCACAAAAAAGCCCGGCAGCTGGCTTATGGATAGGCTGCCGAGCCATACTTCAGAGAGACAGGGGGAAGGTCTCGCGATATTCGCTGGTATCGGACAGAGTGACCGTCACCTCAAGCACAAGCCAGCCCTGCCTGGGATTTGTGGCCGTAACCTGGACCGCTGTGGCCACGCCGTCTTCCACGAGCCAGGTGAGGGCTTCTTCAGCATAGTGCCGCGCCCTCTCCAGCACGCCGGCAAGCTGCTTTTCGCGGGACAACAGCCAGAGACGGGAACCGATATGGTCCCCGGAGGCGCTGCCCCCGCCGATGCCGTAGTCGGTCATGGGCGCCACGGTATCGGCCCACCAGCCGCGCCTGTCGTCGCTGTCGTTGGGCAGGATGTCGTCATCGTTTGCCCTCCTGTCCAGGAACAGGGACAGGATGACGGCCGTGCGCAAGCTGTCTTCGGCCACTAGATCCCCGGCCTCCATGCCGCAATCCGGCCCGGCCACGTCCAGAGGAGCAGGAGGCAGCAGAGCCAGGTCATTGACGCGCATCATTGCGGCGCCCCCGTGGTGCCGCCGGAATCGCCGGGATGGGTGTGGTGGGCGGTGGAGATGCCTTCGGCCGTCACATCGCCGCTGGCGGTGATAGTGCCATGTTGCGTGGTATTGCCGGTGATGGCCATGTCGGCGGCAATATCCGCCGTGCAGCCGCCCGATCCCCCGCCAAGACCAAAGGACGGGGTCTCGTAGGTGACGCCCTGCGTGGCCCTGACAGCGTAGCTTTTCGTCTCCACACGCACGTCTTCCTGCGCCCGGATGACAAGGTGCAAGGTCTCGATCTCAATATGCCGGTCCCGTTTGAGGGTGATTTTGTCGCCCTCGTCGGTATAGATGCAGACCTCGCCGCTCTTGAGACCGGCCACACGCACGCCGCGGTTGCCGAAGTTTACGCCCACGCAGGCGCCGCGCTGTCCGGCCACATTGAGGACCACACCTTCCGCGCCCGGCAGGGGGTTGGAGGTGAAGCCATACGGCTCCATATGTTCCACTCCGTCCATGACCTCGTCGGCCAGGATGCTCACCTGCACGCTTTGCAGGCCTGTCCCGGAATTGACGGCCAATAGCACGGCACGGCCAACCAGGGTGGCCATGCGCCGTTGCAGGGAGCGCAGGAGGCGCCCGGGGATCATTGCAGCCATAACGAGGCCTCCTTGCCTTTTTTGCCCTTTGCCCCTTTGGGCATCTCGGGCAGCAGTTCATAAGCTTCCTTGGGGGACAGGGAAAGTTCCGTAAGGCAGCCCCGGTCGTCCATGTGCCAGCTCACATTGACGATGAGCCAGGTGGCCATGGCCTGCCCGCTGCTGTCCAGGATGTCGGCCAGACGATTGGGCTGCCAGAGTTCCGTTCCCGCATACCAGCCGTTGACCAGCGCCCGGGCCTGATGCCCCTTGCCATAGCGCACGGCAATTTCGTGGCGGGCGCGGGTGGTGGCGCTGCCGAACTCCTCCTGTTCTGCGATGACGGTCAGGGGGCGGTAGCGGAGCACGTTGGGATCGGTGGCCGTCCCCTTGGCCTGGGCATTGCCGGGGCCGTCCCAGGTATCGGAACCGGCGGACTGGCCTTTGACAGTAACTTCCGAAAAGCGATCCTTCATGCTGGAGGACAAAGCAAGGCGCAGCAGATTGCCGCCCATCTGCAAGGCGGCGGCCGCCTTGTGTGTGCCGGCGCGGGTGATGACCAGACGGCCGTCGCCGTCGCTGGTGAGCATGACGGCATTGGCCCGCGCCAGCCGTTCCAGCATCTCGAAACAGGTCTCGCCTTCTTCGGTCTTGAACCCGGGTACGGCCTTGTTGCATTCCGCTTCCACCATGACCTCGATGCCGAACAGCCTGGCCCAGCGGCGGGCCAGCGCGGGCAGGTCCGCGCCCTTGAGTTGCAGGGAGGGCGGGCAGCAGTCCACAAGATCCGCCGTTTTGTCTCGTCCGGAGACGCGATACTCGTGGGAGGTGGCGCTCCAGGAGACTTCCACATCATCCACATAGCCCGTGATGACGGCCCGGCCGTCGATGGTCACACGGCAGGCGGCCCCGGCCTTGATACCGCGCGGTTCATTTTGCTGCGGCCAGCGGTCAGTGACGGACAGGCGGAAGGTCCCGGCGCATTGCTCCAGGCCCCGGCTGATATCTATGGACTTCCAGCCGCCGTAACGCTGGCCGTCCACCTCCAGGACAATGTCGGGCTTGCGTTCACTCACTCAAGACCTCCAGCGGGGTGCCGCCCGGTACGCGGCCGGGATGGCGGATGCGGTTACGGGACACGATCTCATCGGCACGCCCTGCATCCGCATGGATGCGGTAGGCGGCCACCAGCGCGGGCACGGTGCCCGGCAGGGTCACGGAACGCACGCGCGGCAGCTCCGCGCCGCGTGTGGTCAGGTCCGTCACTACGGCCCGGCGCAGCTCGGCAAGCCCCAGAAAGACGGCATCATCAGCCGCCGGCTCGATGGTGTCCAGGCTTTCCACCACGGCATCCCGATCCGCCAGGGCGTCGTCGGCCGTGGCGTACTCCGTGTGGGCCGTGGATGCGGCGGCCTCTATGGCCACCACCTGGGCGACGGTATCGCGGATCACGCGCTCGGCTTCGGTGGTGATGACGGCACTGCCGCCCAGGATGCTTTCCAGCGGCGCGGTGCCTTCCCCGGATGCGATGCTGAAGGACGCATCCGGCACGGGAGCAGCCAGGACTTTTTCCCCGCTCTCATTGCCGAGCAGCCCCCCGAAGAGCCCCACCAGGGCATCGAAGAAGGCCGCGGGCGTGGCGATCAGGCTTTGAACATAGGCAAGCCCTTCCGCAATAAGGCTTTGGGGCAGGCCCAAGTATTCCATGGCAAGGCTTGCCGCGTCATTGAGCGCCGTGACAGCTTTGTCGATCTCGTCCAGGGCGGGCGCGAAGGCGGACAAAAAGCTGTTCTTCAGAGCTTGCCGGGCACTGGAGGCGGCCGAAGCGACCCCCTTGGCCGTATCGGCGGATGCGGTGGGGTTCGCGAGCTGTCCGGCTTCCCGAAAGTGGATATCCAGTTCAAGCAGGCCCCCGCGCTCCATGCTCTCGCGTAGGCGGTAGTCGTCCACCACCACATTGACCTCGCCATGCCAGGGATGCACCAGCTCGCCGGGGCCATAGGCTTCCAGGGCCTTGAGCACGTCCGCCCGGGCCGAGGCATAGTCATACGTGCGGCCCTGGATGATATAGCCGCGCACCGAAAACTCCCGCGCCCGGCGGCCCAGATCCTCACTGTAGGGCGTATCCCGCAACGGGTACTCGTGCAGCACCACACGGCGACCGCCCGAGGCTTCCACATCGTCCACCTCGAAACGGGCGCCCCGGAAGGAGGCCTCGCGCAGGTTGTTGAAAAAGCTGCGGGCACGCATGGCTTACTCCATCATCTCGTTGGCTATCTGCCGGGAATAGGACAGGCCGCTGTCGATATTGCCGTTACTGGACCGGATGGCGGCCTGGGCATTGCCCGTCACGTTGACGTCCACAGCGATGCCGCCCGTGGGGATGGCGGCGACGACCTGCTGCATGGAGGTCAAGAAAGTCTGCATCGTTTTCTGCAGGGCCTGGTTTTCACCTTCCCCAACGCCGAGCCAGTTTTTGACGGTGGAGACTAGGCTTTGTCCAAGCTCCGAGCCCAAGATGCCCCCGGCCACACCTCCCACGACACCACCGGCGGCAGCGCCGAAAGGTCCGAGAAAGCCCCCCAGGAACGCACCCACCTTGGCGCCGGCCGCCGTGCCCGCCCAACCACCGGCAAGGCCGCCGGCCGCGTCCGTAGCGGCGTCGACCTTTTGAGCTATGGTGGCATCGGAATCAAAAAGGACCGGTGCCACTGTCGCGGCCGCAGTCAGCACAGCCGCGCCCCGGCCCGCGCTTTTGGCCCCGTCAAGCTGTGCCCCGGAGACCGTTTTGCCCTTGCCGGCCTTTTTTCCGCCTGGAGCCCCCGGAGCTGCGGGAGCGCCACCCGATTGGCCCAGCATGGCCTCACGGGTAAGGCTCATCTGTTTGTTGACCACATAGACGGGCAGCGGCAGCTTGAGCCCGGCAAGCCCAGCCTGCCGGGCCACGGTGGAGACAAGCCCGCCGGCCGCCTTGCTGCCCAGGCGGGAAAGGCCCATGCCCGCCAGCTTGAGGGCGCCATATCCGGCCACGCCCGCAGCGGCCGCACCGCCCAGCAGTTGCTTGCCGGACAGGCCTTTGTCGTCCAGGAGCATGGCGATGCCGCTTGCGATGGCCTCATTGAAGGGCCTGGCGAAGTCATCAGCGGCCTGGGAAAGCGCCGCCTTCAGACGGCCCACCTGATCGACGCTGTTATTGATGGCGTCCGGCAGGTCGCGGGCGATGGTGCCGGATGCGCCCTCGATCTCCGCGTTGAGCTTGTCCAGATTGTCTAGCACACCGGCGCTGAACAGGTAACGCAAGCCCCGCTGGGTATCTAGGTCCGTCTTGGCGAAGGCCTGGGAAAAGGCCTTGTCCCGTTCGGCATCGGTCTTGAACTTCTGGTACTTCTTGGCGATATCCCGCAAAACATCGAAGGCGGCCCGCCGTTCACCCTTGGCATCATAGAATTTGACGCCCGTGACCTTGGCAGCTTCCTTCAGGTAGTTCTGGTTGGTGAACAGACGCAGCGTGGAGTCCACCAGCGTGGCCAGGCGCTCCGGCTCTTTCTCCATCTGGGAAAGCTGCTCGATGAAGGCCAAGCTCTGGGTGTAGCTCAATCCGGCGCTCTTGGCGTTGACCCCCACGCGGGAAACGATGGAGGAAAGATCTTCCAGCTCCGCCTTGCCCAGACGTCCGGCCACGGTCATCTGGTCCAGCAGCTTGACGGCTACACCGGCCTTGGACAGATCAAACTTGAAGCTTTCCCCCACCACACTCAGGGCACTGGCCAGCTGTTCGCCGCTGGCCCCGGTGACGGCCATAGCAGGGTTGATGGCCTTGATGGATTCCAAGGCCTGCGCATACTCCATCCCCGAGGCCCCCAGGTCATCCAAGCCGGCCTTGAGCTTTTCGATGGGTTGACCCGTCCGCTGTGCCATGGCGAAGAGTTCGCGCCGGGCATCGACCGCCTGCTGTGCGGTCAGGCCCATGGTCTGGCTGGTACGCATCAGGCCCTTGTCCAGACGGGCGCTGTCCATGACAGCCTGGGCCGCCTTGTAGCTGACGCCCAGTCCGGCCAAGCCCGCGGCATAGCGCCCGGTCAGGGCCTCAAGACCTTTCCCGGCCTGGGCGGCCACACCATTGAGGCCCCCCAGACTGGAACGTATCTGCCGGGCCATGCCCGATATGGATGCAGAAAAGGCCTTGGCCCGGGTAATGAGATTACCGCCAAGATCAAGCGTGAAGGAGGTGCGCAGATTCGCCACGATGCAATCCTATTTCACATAGTGCAAAAAACGGAGGAGCCTCTGGAGCGGCCAGGACGCCCCCTCATTCACCGGCAGCCCCGCCCGGCTGGCCAGCCGGGCCAGCAACATCTCGAGACTGGTCGCTACCGGCAGCATTTCGCCCCCGGCCGGCTACTCCTTCCAGGCTTTTTTCCGCCCCCTGATCCAGCAGGCGGGCGGCAAAATTGAGGCTATCCAGATCACGGGCCGAGACCTTGCCCAGATGTTCCAGGGAGAGCGGCCCGTCGAACTTGCCGCCGTTATCGTCCTCCAGACGTGCGATCTGACGGCGCAGCAATTCCGCCCCCATGCGGGCCGGGGAGGAAACAAGTTCCAGACCCGTAGCCGTGGAGACCAGGCGTTCCGCGGCTTCGGCCGCGGCCAGCACGGCCCCGGCATTGAGCTGGCGCAGCACGGCCACCGTGTAGGTGGCAGAGCCCACCACAAGGCCGTCTTCAAGCTCGACACGCACCTGGCCGCCTTCGGCCACGGTAATACCGTCCACAGGGGTAAAATCCTTCAGAGCGGGTTGGGTCATGGCTAGATCCTTTCGCACGAGATGGCGCTGAATTTGACGTTGATGGTGCCGTTTTCCGCGTCCAGCTCGCCCTGTTCGGTCACAAAGGCGCTGCGCAGGACATAACGGTCGCCGGTATCGGATTCATACACCACAGTGGCGTCCCTGATGGCATTGATGGCCGTCAGGTCCGTATCCCGGGTGTGATAGACGGAACACTCCAGTTCCGGTTCCTTGGTCTTTTCGGAAAAACCATGCACTTTGCCGCCGCCCACTTTGGCCTCGCGCGTGACGCCGCCGGGGTTCAGTTTGGCACCGTCTTCGGTGCGCCATTCCTCGCCGTCCACACGGATGACGGCCTTGCCTGTGATCTGCGGCATGGCTTACTCCTTTCCCCCGGCTTCACGCCGGTCGATCTCGTCCAGGGTGGCGCCGGGATGGCCGCCCTCGGCGTGAATGACGAGCACTTCCAGATTTTCGTCATCCAGCCCGATACACACCTCGGAAACCGCGGCCAGATCAAGGCCGAAGGTGGTCTTGTCGTCGTACATGACGGGCATGTCCGGCGGCAGTCCGGCCAGTTTTTCCATAAGTTCTTTGACGGTCATATGCGTCCCTCCTTACAGGACAAAGCGGGTCAGGCAGGCGAAGATGCGGAACTGGTTGACCAGATCCGGCGGGGCCAGTACGTCCACGCGGTTGCGGTCGTCCGCATTGCGTTCCACGATGAGCTGTTCCTTGAAGGTCTCCACGTTCTCCACCAGGCCCTTTTCTTCCAGCTCGCGCATCAGGGCGATGAGTTCCGCCCGGATGACCGAGGGCGTGACCACGGCATTGCCCGGCCCGTAGGCCGTACCGTCGTCAGCCAGCTTGTGGCGCGGGAACTTCTGCTGGATGCGGGCGTTGACGGCATAGCGCCAGTAGCCCAGGGTGGCCACGGTCTGCACGTCAAGATACGAGGGATCGGGCGAGCCCCAGGCATTGGTCTGGTACATGGTCACTTCGCGCTCGATCTGCACCGTATCGTCGCTGGCGATGCGATAGGTGGCGATGCCGTCATAAAGCAGGATATTGCGCTCTTCCATGCTCCAGCGTTTTTCCCGGGGCGGCGCCATGACGCCCACAAGCTCCAGGGTCTGCAGGGGCCGCGCCGGGTCATTGGCCAGCGAGGTCGCGGCCTGCAGGGCATAGGCGGCGGCCACGTTCCAGGGCGAGGTGGGGATGGAGCCGATGCCCATGCAGCTCACCAGCTGCGAGTTCCCGGCATTGCCGTAGGTGGAGGTCTCGGACAGGGTGCCGCGATAGGCCAGAAAAGCCTGGCATTCCTGCTGGCGCAGGGGGCCGAACTGCGCGTCCAGCCATTCTTCCAGCAGCACACGGCCGTCCTTCTGGTTCCAGGGCAGCACCAGCGCCTTCCACCAGGTATCGCCCATGGCGGTGATGATGTTTTCCATGTCCGGGTCAGCCGCGCCCGAGGCCATTTTGCCGCAGGAAGCGGTAAGGCCCGCAGGAAAGCTGTCGTCCGTGGACAGGTTGACGGCCAGGTCGATGTCGTTGCCCGTGGCGCCCTTCCATTTGCAGGTCAGGGTCAGCACACCGGGCGAGGCTTCCTTGACCGCGGCGGTGACGGGCAACTCTCCGTCGGCATTGACGGCCTGCACCACGCGTTCCACGGTGGCGGCCAGCTCTTCACCGCCTACGGCCTGCACACGCACGCGCCTGCCGCCCACATAAAGGCACAGCACGCCTGTGGCCGTACATTTGCCGGACAGGGTCACTTCGCCGGTAGCGGCCACGGCGGATTCATCGTCCGGCACGGCCATGGCCCAGATCTCCAGCATGGTGCTGTTGCGCTTGGCATAGCGCACCATGTCCGCGATCTGGCTGCCCTGGCCCCACAGGCGGGCCGCCTGGTCCGCGGTGTTCATCAGCACGGGTTTGAGCAGCTCGCCCGCGCAGTCGGCTTCGGCCTGTCCCAGCAGCAGGACGCGCCACTCCATGACCGGCGTGCCAGACACGGCTCCGGAGTTGTCGAACTCGATATAGGTGAGCGGCACACGGATATCCGCAGGGATGGCATTGAACGAAACAGCCATTAGTCCACCTCCTCGCTCTCAGGGATTGCCGGGGCCGTAATGGTCACGTCTCCGTCCTTCCGGCGGCGCAGCCAGTAGGCACGATGCGGCCCCAAGGGGATCACGGCCCCGTCGGGCGGCAGGATCTCGCCCGTATCGGGACGCCGTACCACCAGACCCGCACGCGGGGTGATGCGCTTACACATGCGTGTTCTCCTTTCCGGCGGATGCGCCGGGAAGATGCGTTTCGATGGTCACGGGGCCGTCCTTCTTCTCGCGCGTATAGCAGCGCAAAAAGTCGTCCAGCTCCGGCCAGGTGATGACATTGGAGACATCCACGGCCTGCTTCCAGGTGACGGTCCACAGGGCCACGTTGTTGGTGGCCTGGTCGCCGCTGGTGATGTTGGTGGCCCGCACGCTCTCCGGACGCATGCAGTCCAGGCCGAAGCGCTGGTCCGCGATGACACCGGCCACCAGAGCGGCCAGCACCAGCACCGCGCTGTCCGCGGGCTGGCCGTCACGCCCCGGGCCTGCCACCACGGACACGCCCACGTTGACGGTCACATAGGGGCTGCGGCCCCTGAGTTCCACGCCATCGGCCCCGATGATCTCCACGCCCACACCGGGAGCGGCCAGACACAGACGCTGGAGCTCCGTGTCATCCAGGGAATTGCCCAGCTCATAAACGGTGACGGAGGGCGGCAGGTATTTCCTCAAATGGGCCGCGATGGCGGCCCGGTATTTGTCAAGCATGATCGTCTCCGCGCTACGGGCGCATTTTTGCCAGTTTCTTGCGCAGCCAGTCCTCGGTGAGGTCCTGGATGACGCGCGCGTCGGTATCGGAAAGGCCCAGATACGGCCGGGCCGGGATGGTGACGGACTTGCGGAAGCCGATGCCGGGAACACGGAGCGCTTTTGCCCGACGTGCCCGGATGACGCCGCCAAACTGGTGGATGGCGGCATATTCCACGTTGGTGCCTATCTCCACACTGCGGCTGGATACCTGTGCCCCCGTATCGGAGATGGAGTCCCACAGACGGTGGTTTTCAACGAGTGTCAGGCCGCCGGTTATTTTGACCCGCAGGGATTCCGGCCAGCGGGAGCCGTCCGGGGCCGTGCCCGTCTCGAAACGGCGGGACACGGACGTGATCAGCTCGTTGCCGATGGATGTCAGCAGGGGGCGGAAGCGCACCCGGGCAAGCTGCTCCCGAAAGCGCCGGGCCATGGCCTGCACTTCCTTGTCCTTGAAGGTGAACTCCAGGGTGGCTCCGGCCATCAGTAGTCCTCCAGACGGCGGCGGAAGTCGGACGGACGCACGGCATAGCCGATGCGTCCTGTGCCGCCGCTGCCCGCCGGGGCCGGGTCATAGCCCGGCCCCAGACTGGCCTCGCCCGCGGCCAGCTTGTCCAAAAGATCCCGCGCTTCACGGGCACGGCGCTCGTACATGCTGGCTTCCGTGGCGCCGGTGCGGGGCAAGGCCCCCACGGCCAGATCCACGGCGATGCGACGCAGCACAGGCGGCACGGGGCTTACCGGCACGGCAAAACGCGTACCCAGGATGGCGTCGATCTCGCTGGCGGCTTCGGCCAGGGCCTGTTCCACAGCGGCCGTGTCCGGCCTGCCTTCCGCGTCCTTGCCCGCCAGCAGGGGGTAGACTTCCTTGTAGCGGGCACGGATGTCTTCAGGTGTGGCATACATGATGCCCCCTAGCCGGCGGCGATGGCCCCGGTGATGAGGCAGCCCGCATCCTTGGCCAGCACCAGCTCCTTGAGGCTTTCGCCCGCCCGGATGCGGATGCCGCCGCGCAGGCCGATATCGGGGTCCGTGCGGCTCCCGGCAAAGGGCTGGCCATAGGGCACGGTCAGGCCCCAGGTGACGCCGCGCTGTTCGCTGGCGGTCATGTCGCGGTAATGGAAGGCCATGCTCGTGCCCCAGACACGCTCGGGGACAGGCGTCTTGCCCTTGACCTGCCGGGTGACGCGGGCCTTGCCGATATAGAGCTGCTCCAGCTCGAAGTAGCTGCAGAACTCGGCCGTGGTCAGCTTCCTGCCCACCAGCTCGCCCTTGATGGCCTTGATGAGCAGCGGGTTACGGGAAAGCCTGTCCCAGACCTTCTGGCTCATGACGCCGATGTTGGGCCGCATGAAGGGCTTTTCCAGCATCTCGGCAATGGTCGCTTCCGCGTCCACTTCGGCGTTGTCGATGCCCTGACCGCCGGACAGCTCCTTCACGCAAGCCGCGGCATAGTTGTTTTTGTCCTGCACGAGGCGCGCCACGCGCAGTTCGCGGTCCAGTTTGACCAGGGAGAGCAGATACTCCGTGGATTCACCGGCAATGTCCCGGCCGTCCTTGCGGCCCTGGTCGATGTCATCCTGCGGGATGGGGTCTTCCAGGCCGTAGTCTTCGATGGCTGCCGTGGCCAGGCTGCTGGACAGGCTGACCTCATTGGGGCGGCCCTTGCGTCCCACGCGGCTGTCGGGCGCGGCAAAGGATTCCAGACCGTAGATGTTGTACTGGAACTCTTTTTTGCCGATGGCCTTGACCCTGGGCATGACATGATCCGCCACATAGTCCGAGGGCTGGTTCATGTAGGCCAGGGCAATGGCCGTCAGTTGCGGATTGGTGGCAAAGGGTGTGGTCGTTGCCATGATGCTCTCTCCTTATTACGCGCCTGCCGTGGCCAGAAAGCCGGGCGCGAACTGGTAGTCGATGATCTCTCCGGCATCGGTGGCGGCTTTGCAGGCAAAGCCGATGATGCGGTCCCCGGCAGCCGTGGCCTTGACGGCGCGGCCCTGGGCATCGCTGGTCAGGGGATCGCCCGCGGCCACCGCCGCGCCAGCCTCAACTTCCGGCTGGTCACTCATGGCCACATCGGCCCCGCCGTTGGGCTGCTTGCCCAGCTCGTCGGCCGTACCGACAAGCGCCTCCGTGGCGGCCGTGGCCTGTTTGTAGCCACCGCTGCCGTCGTGAGCCACGATGCGAAAAGGGGCCAGCTCGCCGGTGATGGAAAGATTGACGTAAAGATCGGTCCTGGGCATGGCGGTCTCCTATTTGCTGACGTGGGCCACGGCGTCGGTGACGCTCACCGTGACGCCCTTGGTGCGCATCTCCTCGCAATAGGCAAGGGCGCGCTGGGCAATGTCATTGGACGAGGTATCCGGGGCCTCTTCGCCGCCGGGCGCGGCTTCGCTGAAATCCACCTGTTTGGGCAGGCGCTCCAGGAAGGCGGCCATGAAGGCGGCCGGGCTCATGCTGGTGGTCTTGCCGCCGTCTTCGGCGAAGTCGAAGGTCCCTTCTTCGTCCAGGCCGGCCATGAAGTCCGCAAGGCCCACGCTCTGGGCGGGCGTCAGGCGGCCGTCGGCCAGGGCCTTGTCCACCACACGGCTGGCGCGCTCCTTGCGGGCGATGCCGGTCAGATAGGCCACCTTGCGTTCCAGCTCGTCGGCACGGGCCTTGGTCTCGGCGAAGTCGATGTTTCCCGCCGGGGGCGTTTCCTGTTTCTGCATGCTCTTCTCCTTGGGAGGGGTGCGGTAGCCGTTGCCCGCACCAGCGGGCTTACGGATAGCGACAGCGTTCTCGTGGGCTGTCCTGCCGCGTAACAAGTTGCTGTCTTCATCCGTAGCTTCCTGCGTCGCAACGGCTGAAGCAAGGTTTTCCGCAAAAGCGGGAATCTCGGCCGCTTGGGCCGCGGATGCCGCGGCCATCTCCTGAAGGCCGCTCACGGCATACGAGGGGATGGCCCTGTCCGCCATCTCCGTGCCGTCCTTTTCCACGACGTATTCACGCAGGCCCCGGAACAGATCGGCCAGCCAGCGCAACAGGCCCGGCGATTCCGCAAAGTCGAAGCTGACGCAGCCCTCTTCCGTGTCGCCTTCAGCAAAGTTCACCGGCACCGGGGCAAGGCCCTTCACCGCCGGGGGCTGGGCGCCCAGAAAACCCACATGGCGCAGGTAGTAGACGCCGGGAACGGGATTGTGGGGGCTGTCGGGCGTGTAAAAGCTGGCCGAGACTTTTTTGAAGCGCCCGGCCCGCACCATCTCCGCGAAGGCCGGGTCCAGCTGGCGGGGCGTGGCAAAAAGGCCGCCCCCATCCGCCGTAAGACCGCCTACCCATCCCCAGGCCGGAGCGTCGGCCCGGGGATGCCCGATGACCAGCGGCGCTTCGTGCCGTGCCGGGTCGTAGGCGTTGGCCGTGGCGATCAGGTCGCCCTCGCCAAAGTCGATGGTTGCCCCCTGCATGGACGTATGTCGGCCGGGGCGAAAAATATGGATGGCGCGGTAGCCGTTGCCCGCACCAGCGGGCTTACGGATAGCGACAGCGCTTTTGTGGGCTGTCCTGCCATGTAACACGTTGCTGTCTTCATCCGTAGCTTCCTGCGTCGCAACGGCTGAAGCATGGTTGTTGTCCTGCATGCTGTCCTCCTTTGGACATCATGCACAGGATGCCGGGGGAAATCTGGTGAGGATTCTCACAAAAAACACAAAGCCCCGGCACAGGGCCGGGGCTTTGAAGGAAAGCAAGGATAAGGGGCGGTCGATTGGGGTAAGTATTATTCTACCACGGAATTTAGGATAGCATCCAGGTTTGTCCTGGCATCATAAATATCCTCTTCCAGAAAATGTACATCAAGGGGCGAGGCCAGCTTGGTGCGGCTTTTTGCGTAGGCCCGGGCCAATTGCTCAAGAGTATCAAACCCACCTTCCCTAAAAGGGGGAAGTTTGGCTTTTGCAAAGCGCTGCCGTTCCGATTCTACTTTAGCTTTCCATGCACGCGCTTCCGGGCTTTTCATCCCTTGGCTGGCAAAGGACTTCATCTTTTTCATGCTGCGTAATTCTAGATAGAGGTCACGAATAGATTTTTGATAGGGACCAAAATCAGGCCATTTGTCTCCATAAATGGGCGCTACAGCGCTGGTAGGAACAATATGGACATGGGCGCCAATTTTGTTCAGATCAGGAGAAAGCGCGTCGGACATTTTTTTCAGCATAGAATTGTATGCATCGCCATCCACCTTTTCGGGAGGCAGGAGCACGAAGGCATCAGGCAAGGTCCCGTCCCACCCCTGAGCGGCATACGTCGGAGCTGCCAGACAGCACAAAACCAACAGGCTTGCAAAAACGTTTTTCATACATCCTCCTTTCCATTGACGGGTAGCATATGCCCGGTACAGCGTAAAGGCTGCCAAGCTCCTTTAGACGGGTGTTTATAAACGCCTGTAAACGGGGCAGACGGGACGAAAGCCCGTCAGGGCAGGCAAGTGCCCGGGCCGGGGCAAAAATACGGCACAGGGCAAATTTGACGTTTCAGGCAAAACATATATGATGGCTCTATCGAAGGCGCGGTTCGGGGACGATCCATCATGCCGTGCCGGGTTCCTGCGCCATCGTCGGCGAGTGTGGACGCAAGGCCCTTCCGTGTGGAGGGCCTTTTTTAACGCCCATAGACAAGGATGCCGCGCCGCATTTTCTGCAGTTCCCGTGCCTTGGAGCTGCGGATCAAGGTCACATCCCCCAGCTCTCCCTTGCGCCACTCGGCGATGAACCACACATACAAGCTTTTGGGCATGGCGAAGGCCTTGATATAGCGCCGACGCAGCTCCACACGCCCGGTCAGTCTGTCCTGGTAGGGCATGAGCCATATCTCGAAGGGCTCTTCTATGATCTCCGGCAACAGGGGAATGGCGGGCGCTCGATCCGGTTTGAGGTGTTCGCCCAAGGTCGCGGCCGTGATGCCGACACTCAGACCATCCGGGCCGGTGAACGTATTTGCCGGTCCTCCAAGCATCTTCCTGACCGCGTCCATGACTTCCCCGCGTCCGTCCGCTTCAGGACCAAGCCCGGCCCTTGGCGTATCCTGCGGCACAGAAACAGGACGCTTGTAGGTCGTGAAATCCCGGCTGGAGGCGATGGGCTCCCATGCCGCTTTTTCCGGCCCGGTACTTACCCGCTCCGCCTTGCCTACATTGTAGGCCCAGTCTTCCGGCACATCTCCGGGAAAGGTCTCCACGTTCTCGCTGACCTGCCAGCCTTCGGCCTCCATGCGGGCGTTGCTCACGTTCTGCACCGTACATTTGCAGCCCCAGCCGTTGGGCGGAAAGTGGGCGTCCCAGAAGGGGTCCTCGATGGGCAGGATGACGCCGTGCCAGACGGCATGCTCCGGGCGCTTGGTAGGACGCTGCACCTGCACATAACGCAGGTACGGGTGCATCTCGCGATCTTCCCACATGCGCTTCCAGTGCCCGGCCATATTGGCCGTGCGCATGTTGGTATTGAAGATGACCGCGCTGCGCCAGCCCGGCTCACCCCGGTACTGCTAGCCGTGGGCTTTGACCATGCGGTCAAAGTCGTCACGAAAGGCCGCAAGCGTGGTCCCCTGTTTCATGGCCAGCAGCAGGCTTTGCTGAAAATCGGCCAGCAGGGCGTCATTGGCGGCCCCGGCCACCATGAAGGCCTTGGCGTGCATCTGCGCGGGCAGGTCCCGGTAGGTCGTGACCGGCACGCGCACCTTGCGCTGGAAATGAGCGATGGCATCCTCAAAAGGTCCACCGCCGAAACGCACCTCACTTTCCGGCATCGCTGTCCTCCTCACCGGCCAGGCCCGCCAGGTGGGCCGTGGTCATGGCCCCGTAGAGGATCTGGGCAAGATCATCCACGCCGGACAATTTATTCAGGGCAAGCATGCGCTCCGCAAAGGAGGCCAGGTCCTCGCCTTCCGCCACAGCCTTGTCCAGTTCCGTGCGGATGGCATCGATCATGGAGGTTTGCGGGGCATCGGCCAGCGTCATGGCCTGCCGAGCCAGCGTATCGCTGTAGGGCTCGGCGGGGGCATGGCCTTCCGTGCCGGCTTCGGCGAACTCCGCCCCGGATGCGCTTGCCCCGTCGCGCCTGCGCTGCCAGGCGTCGCCGTAGCGGCGGGCGATCTCGTCGTCGGTCAGTTCCAGACCCAGGGCCGCCGTGTCCTTGTCCTTCTGGGCATCGGCCTTGACCTTTGCGGGGTCTTCCACCCGGCGCCAGACCTGGGGCGGCCGCGCGCCGGGAAAGTTCCACTCCGTCAGCCAGGCCGCCGGGCCGACATTGAAAGACTGGCACAGCATATCCGCGTCAGCCTTGACCACGCTGGTGCCGATGCCGCTGTGGACCTCGGCCGTGCCGCTGTACTGGCCGATACGCGAGGTGCCGGTCTGGGAAAGGATGATCTTGGCGATGGCATCGTCCCAATAGGCCAGAAAGTCCTTGAAGTCCCCGCTGCCCCGGCTGGTGGATTCCACCAGGGAAACGTCGAAGCCCTCGGGCAGGGCCACGGCCCCTTCGCTGCGCAGAGACAGGGCTGCGGCCAGGGCGTCCTTTTTGCGCTTTTCGTTCTCGGCGTCCGATTCGTCCGAAGGATAGACGGCCTTGGTGGTGGGCACCCCGAAGCGGTCCAGGTAGGCGGCCCAAAAGCGGGCGCCGTTGCGCTTGAGGTACACGGGCCACCACAGCTGGTGCCCAAGGCCCATGCCGTAGGGGTTATCGTCGTCTTCCGCGCCCCAGGTCACCAGCCAGAATTTGCGCGGCGGCATGGCAAGCCAGCGGCTCTCCACCAGCAGCTTCAGCTGCCTGTCCTTGGCGAAGCCGAAACGCCAGGGCGCGCGCACGCGGATGTCCTGTAAGGTGATGCGGCTGCCATCCCGTCCCCACAGGCATTCGGCCACACCGTAGCCGTACAGCAGGGAACCGTGCATTTTGCGGCAGGCCGCGTCAAAGTTGAAGCCCGCCAGCTGCTCGCGCAAAAAGTCCGCGGCCGCCACGTCCGCAGGCGCATCGCCGCCGGGGATAACCTCCCATTCCGCTTCCACCAGCTTGTCCTGCCGTTGCTGCATGAGGGCGGCCACCTGGTCATCACGGCGCAGCATGCCGTATTCGCGCAGATCGCCGCCCAGGGAGGCCAGCACGCTGTCCGGCGCGGGCACTACTTCGGCCACGAAGTTGGCAAGATCAAGGATGCCGTCGGAACGGACCTGCATGTCCGCCCGGGCAGGCAGGGCGTTGGGGTTGGCAAGGATGTCGGGCATCAGAACATTCTCCTGTAAGGCATGAAGGCGGCGTCGGGATCAGTGAAGCGCCCAAGGCCCCCACGGGCCGGGCCGGAGGGCACGGCATGATCCGGCAGAACGACGGCAGGCCCCGTAGCCGCGTTGACAGCCAGAAAGCAGGCCCAGGCGCGGTCTGCATGGCCCCCGCTGTCGGAGTCAGCCACAAAGCGGGGCGCGCCCGTGGGGCTGGCCACCTTTTGCAATTTGTGCAGGTCGCTGCGCAGTGCCTCGTCCCCTTGCGGGATGCGCAGGCGTCTGTCCTCAAAGGCCTGCTTGCCCACCGTGGCCAGGGCCAGCTTGCTGGACGATGTAAACAGCACCCCTTCCACACGGCCGCTGCCGTGACGGCGGCGGGCGTCTTCCACGGGTTTTTCGCCCATGCCGGTCTGGTCCATGCAGCAACGCAGCACCCGGTACCGCAGGAACACATCGTCCAGCAGGCTGTCCTGCTCGGCAAAGCTGGCTCCGCGTCGCGTCACCAGTTCCCGCGTCCACAAGACGTCGCCCACTTCCTCCAGCACCCAGATGACAAAAAGGTCGTGCCGGCGGCCGATGTCCACCCCCACATAGCAGGGGCCGCCCGCGTAGTTCTGCGCAATACCCGCCCGCTCATGCTCCACGGCATTGATGAGGTCATACGACAGCCAGGCGCTGGCCTCGTCCAGCCATTGCAGCTCGTATTCCTGCGCCCAGGCGTCGGGATCGTTCAGGGCGGCCCGCAGGGCCTCCACGTCACGCGGCAGGCCATCAGCCACAGCCTGATAGATATCCACCACATGCTTGGACCAGCCCGCCGTCTCAGCGGATGTCATGAGGTCGTAGAACTTGTTGCCTTTGCCGTTGGGCGTGGAGACCACGCGCAGTTTCAGGCCGTTACGGGAGACCACGGGAAAGAGGGCCGCCCAGATCGTGCGGCTGTCGGCATGGAAGGCGAACTCGTCCAGAAAGACATTGGCGCTGAAGCCTCGGGCCGTGTCGGGGTTGGCAGGCAGCGCGGTCACACGGGAGCCGTGGGCCATGACCACCTCCAGGGACTTGCAGGAGGTGGCGTCCGCCAGGTGAAAGTCCGACTCCAGGCTCTCGAAGGCGGCCCCGTAGGCCCGCAGATGTACTTTGAGGCCTTCCTCCATGGCTTCGCGGGCCTGCCGTTCCCCGCGCGAGAGGATGACCCAGCGCACACGGCGTTTTTCCACTTCGGCCTTGACCATGTCCTCGGCGATCTCCAGCGTGCTGGTGTAGGTCTTGCCCGTCTGGCGCGAGAACATGCCGATCTTGAAGCGGCTCTGGTCGTCTATCCAGCGGCGCTGGTAGGGATAGAGGATGGCACGGGCCTCAGCGGCGGAACCCATGGACGACACGGTCGGCCACCTCCTTCTTTTTGGCATCGTTGAAGCGTTCCAGACGGCCCACCAGGTAACCGGTGATGCGGCGTATCCTTTCAAAGGGCACGCCCTGGCCCACCATGCGCGTTTCGTGCGTGTCCGGAGCGTTGCCGGTCTTGTCCATCAGGCTTCCCCCCTGTAGACGGCCTGGATGCGGGCAAAGACTTCCGCCGGGCTGGCAGCGGCCGGGCTTTCTTTGGCGGCTTTTTCCACGGCCTTGCGCATGGCTTCTTCGGCCTCGCGGCGGGCCTCCTCGCGCAGTTTCAGGTCGTAATCCTGGGTGGCACGGGCGGCCTGCGCGCGTTCCTTGACGGTACGGGCCAGGGCACGCAGCTCGTCCACCTCGATCTCGGCATCCGGGTCATCCATGCGGCGCAACAGGTAGTCGCTGGTGAGGGTGGTCAGCATCTCGATGAGGGCCGCGCCGCTCTTGCCGGTGGCGGCCTGAGCGCCCATACGCTCCATGACGGCCTCGGCCATGGCGCGGGACTCGCGCAGACGGGCCGCCACCTTGTCCACCTGCTGCTTGTAGCGGCCCAGGCCGGAGCGGGATACGTCCGCCCCCAGGGCCTTCAGGTGGGCGGTGATCTCTTCCAGGGTATGGCCCGCGTCCAGCATGGCGTGGAGCTGTTCGCGCAGCTCCGGGGGCAGGCGGCGGACCTTGCTCGTGCGGGGCATGGCCACTACCTCGGCAGGGGGCGGTCCACACCGGGATGCCCGGCGATGCCCTGGGCCACTTCCACCCCGCGCGGGGTGACGGTGAGCACCGTGACGCCCACATCCAGACGCTGGCGACGGGCAAGGCCCTGTTCGGCCAGCCAAAGGGCATCGGCCTCCACGGTATCGCGTGGCACCCCGTGGCCGATGGCCCGCAGGGCCGCCTGCAGGGTGCTGGTGTTCATGGCGTAGTCCTGCTCCTCACTCAGAAAGCGCAGGATGGCCAGACGGCGGTTCTTGCTGATGATGTCCTGCATATCGCTCATGGTTCAATCCTTCATGTGCCCGCGGAACAGCAGGTCCACCTGCCGCTCCACGCGTTCCATTATGCCGCGCAGGCCGCTGATCTCCTCGGCCAAGCGCTTTTGTTCGCCATCCATGCGTTCCAGACGCACTTCCAGATCATGCACCGAGCCTTGCGGCGGCATCTGGTCCACGCGCAGGTTCAGCTCGCGCACGGCCTGCTCGTGGGTGGTCAGCAGCTGGATGAAGCGTTCCCGTTCTTTCTTGTCCGCCTTGCGGTTGGCCTCGCAATCGTCACGGTTCATAAATTTTTTGTGCAGGCTCCAGACGATCCAGGCGATGAGCAGATTGACGATGATGGCCGCCAGCCAGCCGAAGGCCTTGGAAAGATCAATCAGGGTTTCCATGCGTCCCTCCGCTGTCTGTCTGGGCCTCCCAGCAGTCCAGGGCCGCCCGCAGACCGCTGATGTAACGGCGCATGACGGCATCCCGATGCAGCAATGCCTCCAGGTTGGCGTCCCCTTCCAGCGGGGCCGCCGGATCGAGCTGCGGCAGCAGGGGAACGGCCGGGGCCGGGCAATGTGCCGGGGCAAGGACCACGGGCGGCGGGGACGGCGCCTGGGCCGCACAGCTACAGAGGACGATTGAGATAACGGGCCACAGCCGCACGACGGGGATTTTCATGGAGGGTCTCCGTGGGATGGGGAGGGGCGGGCGGCAAGGCCAGGATGGCCTCGCGTTCCGCGGCATCGGCCTGGGCCGCGGCCTCCCGCTTCAAGCAGGCATCGGCAAGGGCCGTCTGGGCGTCCAGTCCTGTCTGCCGTTGTGCGGCCGTCAGACGCCAGGCGTCCCGCTCCCGGCTCACGGCTTCCAGCCGGGGCAGCAGCTCGGCTTCCCGGGCATCCATGCCCCGGGCCAGCCCGGCGGCAAAGGCCGCGGCCAGGACAAAGGCCAGCAGCAGCCATTCCAGGAGGCTGCCGGGCAGCAGCTTGAGAAGCCACATCATCGTGCCAGCTCCTGCAGGGCCGCCCGGTAGCGCTCCCGCTTTTCGCCCATGACGTTGCGCACATAGGCGCGGTTTATGCCGTAGGGGGACTTGTCCGCATAGGCCTTGCCCATGCCCTTGCGGGACTTGCGGCTGTGGGTCTCCACATGGCCGAACCAGCGTCCCTGGTCACAGCCCGCAATGCGGCCACAGTAGGCCCTGTCCTGCAGGACGCCGCCCAGACCTCCGTTGTAGGCGGAAAGCATCATGGCGGCCCTGTCCTCGTCCGTGGCGCAGCCCTTGAGGGCGTTCCAGTTGGCGCGGTTCTTGATGACCAGCGCCCGCAGCTGGAGTCGCGGGTCGTAGCGGTCTTCCCAGCGCCAGTGCCTGAGGTCCTTGTGCAGCTTCTTCACGTCTTCAAAGTTGTTGAAGCGCACCCGGCCCTTGCTGTCGTAGGCAATGGTGATCTGCCCCAAGCCGAAACCGTACTCGCGGGATGTTTTCAGCTCGGTGCGCGGATTCCAGCAGCGTTTGCTGCCAAGGCCGTAGCACGTCTCCTGCTCCACCTGCCCGGCGTAGATGGCCGGGTCGTAGAAGTCAGGGGTGTAGGTCAAATGCTCCTCATAGAGCATGGGCAGATAGAGCTGGGCCAGCAGGGGAAGGGCCAGCAAGGCGGAACCGGCGGTCATCACTTCCCCCAGGCCATGATGCAGACCAGAAAGCCGATGATGAGCAGGGAGCGCGCCAGCACCACCAGGGCGCTGGCCACGTTGCCTTCATTGAGGGCCGAGGCCGCGTGCTCGGAAACGTCCAGGTAGGGCATGACGATCTTGGCCAGCATGATCGCGGCCCCGGCCATGCCGATGACATAGGCCAGGTATCCGGCCAGGCCAAGGGTGGCGGCAGGGTCCGTCACCAGGCCGATGACGGCGCACAGGGCCAGCAGGGACAGACCGCGAAAATCATAGAAAGGACGCAGGGTGGACAGCATACGCTGCCGGCGGGTGGATGTGGTGGGCATGACGCCTCCAGAGGTTAGGGTGGCGCCCGGCTTATGCGGGGCGATTGCCTTACCCTAGCGCGGCGCGGCCTAGAGGTGCATTGTGGAATTTCAGGAAAACGAGGACATGAAAAAGCCCGCCTGTGGGCGGGCCTGAAATCTTTAGGGCAATATACAAACAAGGGGAAAGACGCTTTTTGTTCTCTCGCCCCTATCCTCTCAGGATATGATCATAACGGCCTAAACCATAAAAATTATCCTTTGGGCACTCCATAGACCTTAACCCGCACTCCCCGCAACTCCACTTCCATAAGCGGAAGGCCCCTTCCGCGCCTCCCGCAGTTCGGCGACCTCTCGTTCCAGGTCACGGATGTGCATGTCCCGGCGCTCCAGATCCATGCGCAGGCGTTCAATCTCGACGCGGAGGTCGCCGTTTTGACGGAGCAAGTTGGAATTTTCCTGGCTCATCCGGAGAAGTTCCCTCTGCATTTCTAAAATGGGAAACGTGTTTCCCAAATCATTTTTTTGTGAATCAATAAAATCAATGGGTTGTCTTTTAGCCTGTTCTGAAACGGGAAACGTGTTTCCCATTTTAACTTTTTTCAGGGCACCACCAGCGCGGCTAATATCCGAAGGGTGCAATTCTATTTCTCCATCCCCATTTTTCACCCATCCAAAATCCACATTTTCACCCGCTGAAATAGCCAACAAAAAAGATTCCGGCGGAACCCTAAGTCCCTTTTCCCAGCGCTCAAGAGTGTTCCTATGTATCCCGTATTTATTTGAAAATTCCTCTCTTGATCGTTTCCCGCGTATAAACCTAATACGTTCACCCAATGTGGACATTTTATGCACCCACCTATTGACTTTTGCACCCATTGGGTGCAAATTGTTTTTAACAAAACGCCGTTAAACGCCTTCCCCCTCCCTACAGGAAAGGCGAGCACGGCACAAGAACAGGGGAAAGCGATGATCAGCCCCACGGGTAATATTTACTGCGATTTTTACGGCAGGGAGCAGGCGGAATGCGGGCCTGTGACGGCCAATAACGGAATGGGCGGGCGCTGCCATATCTGTGCGGATTGTGCGCTACGCAGCATCGCCTCCCGCCTTGGCAAGACGGAAAAAACGTTGCTTCAACATCCCCAATCTGAGGACTGCCCCTACAGGGAAGCCAGGAAATGCGAGGCGCACAATCATCCCTGCAACATATGCCTTTATGCAAAGTTTCTTGATTGAGGGAGGAGGGGCAAGCCCCTCCTAATAAAGCTGATCCTTACAGGCTAACCTTACCGAGAATCCTGATGGGGGACATGGTCAGTAGCTCAAGCGTGTTGGGAGACTCAGTGACCCAGTTTGTAGACCAGTATTTTTCTGCAGCACGGTGCCAATCCTCAAGGGATCTAGGTGGCATTTCAAAGTGTTTCCATGAGCCTTGAAAGCTTGGCATAGAGGGAGAGACAAGGTCTACATGGTAACAAAAATGAAGTTCCCTTCGGCTTTTAAATTCTTTTGCACTCTCTTCACCAATGCAGACATAAGCACAATCAAGTCTACTTGGATAACTGGGATATAAACGTAAACGAATGTTCTCCAGAAGAAGTTCCTTGACGACAATGGCATTGCAATTGTCCGGCATAGGATACTGACGTATGATGCGCCCCCAATTTCCGGGGGTAATGACGGATCCATTTTCAAGCGGCACAGGACAGTAGTGATACAGTTCCATATTTCCGGCTCCTTTTCCCGGAGCGGTTCCGGGGTTGGGAAGAGGTTTAGTAGGTGAGCATCAATCTTACCAGAGGAGCCGGAAACCTCAAAGCGGGCCGGAGCCCCACGAGGGCCTGAGCCCCGGCTACCGCGACCGTGTAGACCTCCGTTCACCTCGCGGAGCAGCGTGCAACGGCGAATACCGCAAGCCCATGCGGGACGCCCGCCCGGAGCGGCATAATCCGGGCTTTACCCACAAAGGAGATGAGCATGAAAAAGAAGAAGCTGCGCACACGCGCCGAGGCGCGGGAGTGGCTGCAAGCTCAGGGCCTCACCGCCGCCGCATGGGCGCGAGCCAACAATTTCCCCGTCCGCGTGGTCCAGGAGCTGTTGCGGGATCGCGCCAAGGGCAATTACGGCGTGGCGCACGACATCGCCGTGGCGCTCGGCATCAAGGAAGGCGAGCCGACGGACGAAAGGCGGACGGCATGAGCAGGGAGCGTGAGCTGGAAAAGTTCGTCAAGGAAGCGTTTGTCAACGGCTTTCTGGTCGGCAGTGAGAACGGAGCTGCCCGCGACGACATGAAAGAACGGCTGAATGCTGCCCGCTATGGAGCGAACAGATACTGGCAGATCAGCTTCGTCCCCATGTTCCGGGAATACAGGAAGCTGATGGATCAGTGCCTCAAGGAAGCCAAAAACAAAAAAGGCGGAACCCGCCAGTTCCGCCAAAACCAAAGTAGGTAAACGATATGAACAAGACAAGTATCACCCATCCCATGGAAGCGCAAGCCCTTATCTCCCCGGCACAGGACATCCTTGGAGTCTGCGCGGAGCTGGCCGCCTTTTCCGGGCATGTGACCACGGAGCAGTGGGATACGCTGCGCCGTGTCATTGCTACTCTGCGCGGTGTCGCGGACGAAATCGACGGGCTGGTGCGGCCCGATGTGGCGGAGTAGATCATGCGCCTGTGCAATCCTGATTCCCTCATCGAGTGGCGCAAGGTGGAACCGCCCCGGTTCAAGAAGGATTGGCCCGGCCGCCTTGTGCAGGCGGCAAGCATCCCGCATTACAACCCTGTGTCCCCGCATGCCGTCCCGGACATGGCCGTGTGCGAGATCACCCGGCGAGACAATTATCAGAGCACCGCGTTTGAGCTGACCTTGAGCTGGCACTGCCCCGCCTGTGGCCACGCCCATGAGCGCCGTGTACCGGAAAGCTGGATCGGCGAGGGCAAGCTCTGGTTTGTGGAAAACGTGGGCCTCGCCGACGCCACCTGGGCGCTGGATGACCACCCCGCCGTTCTGTGCGTCGTCACCTCCTACCATCATCCCGAGGCCCCCAAGCGGGCAGCCCGTGCGGATATCGCCAGCCAGTGCGCGGCGTGGTTCGCCCGTTCCGGCTGGCGGGTCATGTGCCCGGTGGCCATGCGGCACGCTGCCTGTTCGGCGGATCGCAGCCTGCCTACGGATTATCCTTTCTGGAAAGAGGCCTCTTTGCGGATGCTGGAAACATGCGATGCCCTCGTCGTGCTGCTGCTTGACGGGATGCGTGAAAGCGAGGGCGTGGCTGACGCCATAGCTCATGCCCGCAAGCTGGGCATCCCGCTCAACCAGGTGCGCATGGCGGCAAGCGATGACGCGCCCCAGCCGTTTGAGCTGCTAGCGCAGCCGAGGTGGTGGATATGAGACATCCGACGACCGACGCGGCCCCCGTCCGTGTCCTGAAGATCGTGGAGCTGCTTTTCCAGCGGGTGCTGGACGGCTTTTCCAACAAGGAGATCGCCGATGCCCTCGGATGCAGCCCCAGCACCATTTGCCGGGATCTTGCCATGCTGGAAAGTACCGGCTGGGTGCGACGGCTGGAGACGAACCGCTGGGCCATCACGGAGAAACCGGCGGCCCTCATGCAAGTGTACACCCTGTATATGGACGACCTTTCCCGTCAGCGTGACCAGTTCGCGGCCCGCGTGCAGGCCAAGGCCAGACAGTATCTTTAGGAGCCCGACATGAAAGATATGGATACCCCCGTCATCGCCGCCCCTGCCCGTGGCCGCCGTCCTATTGACGGCCCGGCTCCCGCGACGCCGGACATCGTGAGTGACCAGACCACACGCGCCTATGTGGACGAATTGCGGCAGGATACCGCCGTGATGCCCAAAGCGCAGCTTGCACAAAGCCTGCGCGTTGCCGAGGCGGCGGGCATGATCACCGCCTTTCAGTACAACGAGACGGCCAACCGCGTGGCCATGCTCAAGCTGTTCGCCCAGATCCGCGACAGCAAGGCCTACAAGGGCGCCCGCGTCACCGACAGGGCCAGCGGCGAGACCGTGACCGTCACTACCTGGGAGGAGTTCTGCGCAGCGTATGGATACAGCAAGCGCAAGATAGATGTCGACCTGCAAAATCTCGCCGCGTTCGGCGGGGACTTTATGGAGATGCAGGAGAAGCTCGGCCTTGGCTACCGTGACCTGCGCCTGTTGCGTAACGGCATCGCGGCCCTGCCGCCGGAAGAGAGGCAGGCCATACTGGATGACGTGGCCGCAGCCGAAGGCCCGGAAGAGGTCAAAGAAAAGCTGGCCGACCTTCGGCTGGAGCTGGCCAAGGCCAAGGCGGACAGAAAAGAACTGGAAGCCGACATGCAGGCCAAGGAAAAGGTCAGCAAGGAAAAAAGCGAAAAGCTGGACGCCCTGGAAGAACAGGTGGCCCGGCTGACCAGCATGAGCCCTGACGACAGGGTCACGGCACGCAATGAGGCTAATGCGCAGGCACGTGCCGATGTGGACAGCGAGTGTCAGGCCGTGTTCGTGGCTGTCATGGGCCTTGCTTCCCGCTGCGCCGCAGTCATGCAGGACGAACGATCCACGGACGAAACCTGCATGTGGATACACAAGCGCGTCAGTGTGCTGGCCAATTCCGTGGCCGAGGCCCTTCTCGGCGCGGGGATCGACGTCGATTTGCGGGCATACCTTGAGCTGCCGCAGGACGACGGGACGGACATGAACGACAACAGGGAATAAAGGGGGGCGGCTATGGCTCTCACGCCCGCACAGCAAGATTTTCTGCACGAAACGGCAAAGGAACTTGCGGCGGCTCCCGCCGTTGGTGGTGAGCGCGGCCGCATCATGGAACGCGCCGCCGCCACGCTGGGAAAGAGCAAAAAGAGCGTGTACGCCCTTCTCAAAAAGCATACGGGCTGGAGCAGCGGACGCAAAACGCGGGCGGACAAGGGCGAGACCTGTGTCGACCGGGAGCTGGCACTTGCTGTCGGGGGACTTTCCCACTTGAGCGAGCGCCAGACCGGCAAGCGGATCACGTCCATCAAGGCCGCCCGCGAGCGTCTGGCCGCCAACGGCCTCGGCATTGTCAACCCGGAGACCGGAGAAGTCATCATGCCCAGCGCTTCGACACTTTCCCGCGCCATGCGCCGCTACGCCTGCCATCCTGACCAGCTGGGAGCGGCGCGTCCCGCCACGGAGCTGCGCAGCCTGCACCCCAACCACACATGGGAGATCGACGCCTCTGTCTGCGTCCTCTACCGCCTTAAGGGCGGCGGTGTGCGTCTTCTGGACGAAAAAATCTATAACAAGGACAAGCCCGGGAAACTGGTGGAGATCGCCGGGCAGAGGGTCGTCCGTTACATCGTCGCGGATCACTTCAGCGACGCGTTTTACCTGCGCTACGAACAGGCCAAGGGAGAAGACGCTCAAGGGGTCATCAGGACACTGGTGGAAGCGATAAGCGATCGTGGCGAAAGAGACCCTCTGCACGGCGTCCCTGTCCAGCTGCTCATGGACAAGGGCAGCGGCAACCTTTCCTCCCTTGTGCGGGACTTTCTCGATAACCTTGGTGTCATCCCCCTAACGCATGAAGCGGGCAATCCCCGCGCCAAGGGCACGGTAGAATGCCTGCAAAATCTGGTAGAAAAGGGGTTTGAGTCCCGGCTGCGCTTCATGGAGACCCCGTCCATTGAAGAGCTCCAGCGACAGGCGGATGCGTGGCGACGCCATTTCAACGCCCACGCCGTTCTGACACGTGCGGGACGCCCCCGGAACAACCTCTGGATCGGCATTACGGACGGACAGCTCAAGACGGTGGATCGCTCCGTGCTGGAGGCCATCGCCCACTGGCAGGACGTGCGCCGCAAGATCGACGGCAAGTTCCGCATCAGCGTGGATACCCGGGCTTGTGGAGTCCATGAATACGACTTGCGCGAGCTGGGTTACCACGGCCTGTGCGTAGGCGACAGCGTGGTGGTGCGCCTCAATCCCTTCCGGGCTCCGGCCATTACGGTCATCAAGGAGCTCCCGAGTGGCGAAAAGTTGTGCTTTGAGGTCCAGCCCATCGAGAAGGACGCTGCCGGGAGGGACATCACAGCTCCGATCATCGGGGAGACCTTCCGCCGTGCGCCTGATACCCCGGCGGAAACGGCTCTCAAGGAAATCAAGATGCGCGCCTACGGAACGGACAGTCTTGAAGAGGCCGAAAAGGCCCATAAGGCCCGCAACCGTGTGCCGTATGCCGGTCTGGACATTATGGCGGACGTGAAGGAGGCCCCGCAATACCTGCGCCGAAAGGGCGAAGCGTTGCCCGTGGACACACCGCAGGTGGCGCCGATGCCGCTTAGTCACGCACAGGCGGCGCAGCGCCTCAAGGCTCTATGCGGCGAGGTATGGAGCGCTGATCCGGCTGCCTGCATGGCATTGGTGCGCAAGCGCTTCCCCGTGCAGGTGCCGGAAGGGGCGCTGGAAGAGCTGGCCGGGGCCATTCAGGAGCACTTTGCACCGCGTCCCGCGACCGTAATCCGCTTTGAAGGGGGACGGGCATGCGCCAATTAACAGATCCTGCGACGCTCAGAAATCTGTTTGCCGTCCACAAAATCAGTCAGCGGCAGGCGGCGGCAGCCTGCAATGTGAGCCCCGCGACCATCAATATATTGTTGCGCAAGGGGCTGCCGCCCAAAAAAGACTGGACCGGACTTAAAAATGCGCTGATCTCCCTGCTGGAGGAATCGGGCGCGAACGGTCTGGATGCGGAATGGGCGCTCAGAGACGAAGAAACGGACGTAAAAGAAAAGAATGGCGAAAGCAGCCAAGAGGAAAACGATATGATTATCCGTAAACAGCACCTCAAGATGTCCACCCGCCAGCACTTCAAATTGCTGCGCGATCCCTTCGCAGATCCGCAAGGCGTGGAGGATGTCTACCTGAATCCGGACAGCCGCTTTGTGCGTGAGACCATGCACGATGCCGCAGTCAACGGTAATTTCCTGGCCGTGGTTGGTGAATCCGGCTCCGGCAAGTCCACGCTGCGCGAGGAACTGGTGGAGCGTCTGCGCCTGAATGGGGAATCCGTCATCGTGGTGGAACCGTACACCCTGAGCATGGCGGAATCGGAAAAGAACGGGAAGCCGCTGCGCGCCCCGCACATCGCCGAGGCCATCATCTCCACCGTCTCGCCCGGAACCAGCGTGCCGCCCAGCCCGGAGATGCGTGCCCGCAAGCTGCACAAGGTGCTGGTGGAATCCAGCCGTGCGGGCTTCCGGCACTGCCTCGTCATCGAAGAAGCCCACGACTTGCACATGCACACCTTGAAGGCCCTCAAGCGATTCTGGGAACTCAAGGACGGCATGCGCCGCCTGCTGTCCATCATCCTCATCGGGCAGACCGAACTCAGGGACAAGCTTTCCAGCACCCAGAGCGACGTGCGCGAGGTGGTGCAACGCTGCGATGTGGTGGAGCTGCCGCCCATCAAGCAGCCCGGGGATTTTCTCGCCTTCCGCTTCCAAAGGGCGGGCGCCTGCCTGGAGGATGTTTTTTCCCCGGACGGGATCGAGGAACTGCATGACCAGCTGATCGTGGCACGCGGGCTCAATTCCGCCGGAGTATATCTTGGCTACCCGCTGGCCATCAGCAATTTTGCCATAGCTGCCATGAATCTGGCGGCGGAACTTGGCTTTGACCTCGTCGACGCCGATATCGTGCGGCAGGTACAGCCGTAGAATAAGGAGAAAAACCATGACGAAGCGTGTGAAACCTGTCCTCAATATCCCTGTTGTGAACACCGTGGAAGACGCCGACGCCATCCTGGCCGAAATAGCCGCCCGCAAGCGTCAGATCAGTCTGCATGAGATCGCCCTCAAGGAAGACGTGGACAAACTGAAAACAGAATGCGCCGCCCGCTGTGAACCGCTGAAAAAAGACATCGAAGCTCGCGAGCAGGCGCTTATGCAGTTCGCACTGGCCCGGCGGGAAGAGTTGTTCAAGGGCCGCAAGTCCCGCGAGCTGACTTTCGGCACCATCGGTTTCAGAGTCTCGTCCAGCCTGCGGACCATCAAAAAAATGACTTGGGAACGGGTGCTGGGCGTTCTCAAGGAGCGTGGCATGACCAACTGCATCCGCATCAAGGAAGAAGTGGACAAGGAATCCCTGCGCACCCTCGGCCCCAACACGCTGGCGGATGTGGGCTGCAAGCTGGTGCAGGAAGACGGCTTTTTCTACGAGCTCAACGAAACAGAGCTGGAAGGAAACCGGACATAGGGGGACGACATGAGCAAGCTGATCGGCATGATCCACATGGCCAAGGCACGGCTCGGCATGGATGATGAAACCTACCGTATGTTTCTGGTCGATACGATCGGAAAAAACTCTCTGCGGGACACAAACGCCCGCGAGCAGTGGCGCGTTATGGAAGAACTGAAGCGGCGCGGCTTCGCACCCCAGGCCATCCATAAGGGCGCCCGCCTTGTGGATGATCCGCAGGCGAAGAAAATCCGCGCCCTCTGGCTGACTATGGCCGATTGCGGCATCGTCCGGGACAGATCCGAGAAGGCCCTCGGCACCTATGTGCGCCGTATCACAGGGGGTGGCCTAGCTGACGCCAGCACAAAGCAGCTCTCCCTTGTTATCGAGACCCTGAAACGGTGGCTCGACCGCTGCGACGATCCCCGGAAGCGAGAAATTTGCCTGTCGGTCCTGAAGGAGCAGGATGCGCCGCCCATGCTGGACGGGCTTCCCATAATCGGAGGCGGTTGTGGCGAGGTCCGGCACTAACCGCGGCTCAGACCTGCTGAATCAGATAGAGGCCATCATCGAGGAAGAGCTCGCGAATGGCACCACCACGCTCGCCCGCCGGGTCACCACGCGCATCGCGTTGGAGTTCGGGGGCGAGCAAATCTATTTGCCGAAGGACAAGGCTCGCCGGGATGCCAGGATTTTTGACGAATACACCGGCGACAATGTTCTGGAATTGCGTGCGCGGTACAAGTTGAGCGAATCGACGCTTTATCAGGTCATCCGCGCGGAACGTTCCCGGCGGCGCCTACGTCAGGGCGTCTTGCCCGGGGTTTTGTTACAGGAGGAAGATCAATGAGTCAGGAACAGACACAGCGCCCCCATCTGGTCACCAAGGCGGAACTGATCAAGGACGTGCTGCGCATCACACGCGAGGAAGACGCCCGCGATCTCCACGCCGTGGACGTGGAAGTTGTCCTGGATGCTCTGGCCGAAGCCTGCGCTGCACGACTGGCTGCCGGGGATGACGTGACGCTGCCGGGCATCGGCCGCCTGAAGGTAAAAGCACGGGCCGCCCGCATGGGGCGTAACCCGCGTACAGGCGAGCCTATGTCCCTTCCACCCAAGCGTGGTGTGACGTTCAATGCCGGGAAAAAGCTGCTCGGGAGGATCGAGTAACATGGGGATGGACGGCCTCATGCGGGTACTGGTGATAGCCCTGCTGGTACTGGCCGGATCGCTCTCTGGATGCGAAGAGGTGCGGATGCAGCAGCTTGATGCCGAATACGAGGGCGGGAGACCTGCATCCAAATTTCGGACGATCTGTGTCGAAGGATACCGGTATCTCGCGATGGAAGAAGAGTACAGTCAACGATCCTACGGTGGGCTTACCCAGATGTGGGAGAACACCCCCTACGGCCCCAGACCCATGATGTGCCGACAGCCTGAAGAGACTCTTCGGCCAGACGCGAATCCCATCTAAGAACGTACAGTGACCTGCTTTGCAAAGACGAAAAAGGGAGGCTTTTGCCTCCCCTTCTATTTTCATCCCACGCAATAAAATTGCAAAGTGTCTTCCCGGTATATCCCGGCTCATCCCTGGTTATCCCACTTTTATCCCCTCGGTTATTACGCTATGAATCAGAATACGGCCTGCGCCGTTTTTCCGAAGCGCATTGGGAGGAGGGCATCTTCGTGTTGCGGCTCTGCCTGATGGAGATGCTGGATATGGACCTGTCCGGCGCGGACACGGAGCAGCTGCGCACATGGAACATCATCAGCCTGTCGCTGATGGAAGCTTTCCTGGCGTCGCCCTGCCGTCCTTTGCGGCCCACGTTGCGCCTGCATGCCCGCCTGCATGCCAATGCGTCCCGGATGGGCGATATCCGTACCGGTATCGTGGCAGACGTGATGCTCGGCCTATGGTTCGCCATGCGCTGTACCTGCAAAAAACGCTATGATGCCCTTGCCCGGGCCCTGGCCGCAGCGGAAGCCCTGGGCGACAGCGACATACGGGCATTGCTGGTGGCCAGCCGGGTGATCTATCACGCCACACGGGGCGACCTGAACAATTGCATGCACCAGCACCGGCGGATGCAGGCGGCTCCGGGGCGGATAGGCAACCTTTATATCAGCGTCTGTGCCTCCGTGGTGGCGGCAGCGGCATCCGTGCTCACCGGGAACATCCATGAAGGCCTGGCAGGACTGGAACGGCGTCTGAAAAAGGCACGGCAGGACAACGACCGCCTGGGCGAGATGTGGTTGTGCACCCAGCTCGGGAACCTGTTGTGCTCCGCAGGACGTCCCGGTGATGCCCTGCGTTATCTGGACAGGGTGCTTTCCTGCTCCAGCGCGTTTTTCATGCCCATGCTCCATTCTTTCCTGTTCCGTGTGCTCGCGTACTACCATTATAGCCGCGGCGCCATCGGGGCCTCGTACCAGTGTTTCCGGCAGACGGCTCTTTTCCAGGATGCGCTGGTGGCGCGACGTTCGTACTACGGTTATCCGTGGCTGCTGGAACTGCTGTGGGAATACCGGCGTGCCGGCCTCGAAGACGTGCCCGGCTATGCCCTGATGCAGGTCATCGCCCGGCTGTGGGAAGGGAACAACATGCATCTGCAGGGAGCCGCGCGCCGTTTCGAGGCCCTGCTGCTGGAAGGCGAGCCGGGGCAGGGAGACAGGGTGCTTGCCCTGTTGCAGGAAAGTCTGGCCCGGCTGGAAAAGGTGGAGAACCAGCGGGAACTGGCCCTGACCCGGCGTGAGCTGGCCCGCATCCTGACCTCTGCGGGCCGGAAAGAGGAAGCCTTGTGCTACAGGAAGGCAGCCGACCTCTTTTTCGCCAGTCCCAGCTGTTCCCAGCATGGCCTGAGCTGCACGGCCCTGCAGTCCCGCATGGAAGAACAGGCCCGCAACGTGCTGGAAGCCTGCGAGGTGGGCAACGACAAAAAGGAATATTTCAGCTTTTTCCTTCAGGGGCTGCAGCAAGTCCTGCAATGTGAACGGTCGGCCCTGTTCCGCATCCTGCCGCACGGCGGCCTGCAGGTGCTGGCGGACAACAATCTCGAAGCCAGCCGCAGCGCGGCCTTTACGGGCGGTCTGCTGCTCATGCTGGAAAACATGGAAAAGCTCGGCCGGAGCTTTTTCGTCCAGGGCAAGAGCTTCGTCTGCCTGCCGTCCTTCCGCGGGGAACGTTATCTGGCCTATGCCGACAACCTGTATCTGGAGAGCGTCCTGCCCCAGCTGGGGGATCACGGTCTTGAACGTCTGTGCTGGATGTTCATGACCCATTTCGCGCTTGCCATGAGCACACCGTGCCTGGAGCAGGTGCAGGCACGGCCGGAGCCGGCGGCAGCAGCGGAAGGCCCCGGCGGCTCGGCCCGGCTGTACTGGGAGAACATCCCGGCACCGGTAAGGGACATCGCCAACAGGGTGGCCCATACGGACGTCCCGGTACTGTTGCTGGGCGAGACCGGGGTCGGCAAGGAGGTGCTGGCCCGCTATCTGCACCGGCACAGCGGCAGGCGGGGGAAGTTCGTGGCCATCCAGCCTTCGAGCATGACGGAAAGCCTTTTTGAGAGCACGCTTTTCGGACATGAGAAAGGCTCGTTCACCGGTGCCGTGCAGCAAAAGATCGGCTTGATAGAGGTGGCCCACGAAGGGACGCTCTTCATCGACGAAGTGGGGGACATCCCCCTGTCCATGCAGGTCAAGCTGCTGCGTGTCCTCCAGGAAAAGAACTTCACCCGGGTGGGGGGCATACGCGAGCAGCATTCCGATTTCCGCATCATCGGGGCCACGCACCGCAACCTCTGGCAGATGGTGCAGGACGGGCAGTTCCGGGAGGACCTGTATTACCGGCTGGCCGTCATCCCCATCAATATCCCGCCGCTGCGGGGCAATGCGCCCCTGATCACCGATCTGGCCCAGAAGTTCGCCCTGCATTACGCACAGCAGCATCATGTGGCGTTCCGGGGCCTGGATGAAGAGACCATCGGGCGCCTGTGTGCCCACACCTGGCCGGGGAACATCAGGGAGCTCAAAAATTTTGTGGAACGGATGGTCATCCTCTCCCGGGACGGGATACCGGGGATCGGGCCGCGGGAGTATCCCGAAGGCCGTTCGAAGGTGACGGAAGGGCTGATGGACGACCTGCCTTCCATGGAGACCCTGAAAGAGCGCTATATCCGGCATGTCCTGCAACTGACGCATAACCGGATCTGCGGGCCTGATGGTGCCGAAAGCATCCTGAAGATGAAGCGTTCCACCCTGTATGCGGTCCTGCACCGCTATGGTATCGGCAGGCGCTGAAAAATTCCTGATCCTGGAAAAAATTCCCGATTCTGGAAAACATATTTCCAGAATCGGGAATTTTTATGCCTATATTTATAAAATTCTTTTTATTTCAGTGTGTTATATATTGGTACATGTCTTGCTAGGAGAAGGGCATAATCCTTCAACCCACAGGAGCATGCCATGTCTACCAATTCCATGTGTCCGGTGTATGATGAATATTCCCCCATCGTCCCTGATGGCCTGATCGAGCATTCGCGCATCATGGCGCCCGAAGTCTACAATATCGCCGACAAGGTCTACCTGGCCTATGGCTACGGTCTGGGCAGCCCGGCCATGATCGTCGGGGACGACGGCATCATCATCATTGACCCCAACGAATGCGAGGTCAAGAGCCGCCGGGTGCTGGAAGCCTTCCGCAAGATCACCGACAAGCCCGTGGTCGCCGTGATCTATACGCATTTCCATGCCGACCATGTCTTCGGCGTCCGCGCCTTCGCTTCTCCGGAAGACGTGGCCGCGGGCCGTATCCAGATCATCTCGCACGAGACCTTGCCCTATTTCATGGCCCTGCAGTCCAGCTCGGGCATCGGTACCATCCTGGGCCTGCGCAATTCCTACACCTTCGGCCAGGAACTGCCCGTGGCCGAGGATGGCCGCATCAACAACGGCATCGGCCCCGACAACATCCGGGGCAAGGATGCCTGCGGCTATATCGCGCCGACCCTGACCTTCCGGGACACCCTCGACATCACCATCGCCGGTGTCCGCCTGCACCTGCTCTGGGTGCCCAGCGAATGCGAGGACGAGATCGCCGTCTGGCTGCCCGATTACAGGATCCTGCATACGGCCGAAGTGGTGCAGGGGGAATGTTTCCCCAACCTGCACACCATCCGCGGGACCCGCTACCGCAATCCCCGCACCTGGTACAAGAGCCTGGACAAGTTGCGCAGCTTCGGCGCCGAATACATGGTGCCTGCCCATGGGCGGCCCACCTACGGCAAGGAGGCCGTGGAGGAGGTGCTGCGCTCGTACCGTGACGGCATCCAGTACGTCTATGACCAGACCATCCGCCTGATGAACCGCGGCTATACGGCGCGTGAACTGGCCCACATGGTGGCCCTGCCCGAACATCTGGCCAGGCATCGCTGGCTGGGCGAATATTATGGCGCCGTATACGCCCATGTGCAGGAGATCTACCAGGGGGAACTGGGCTTCTTCGACGGTGACCCCACCACCTTGCAACCCACGCCGCCGGTGGAATCCGCCCGCAGGCATCTGGCCCTGATGGGAGGCCGGGACAAGGTGCTGGCAGAAGCCCGCAAGGCCGGTGAGGCAGGGGACTGGCATTGGGCTGCCGAGCTGACGACGTACATCATCCGTGTGGACAACGACGACATGGACGCCCGCCTGCTCAAGGCGCAGGCCATGCGCCAGATCGGCTATACCCAGACGGCCATCCACATCCGCAACTGGTATCTTTGTGCGGCTCTGGAGCTGGAAGGCAAGGCGCCCGGCGCCGGGTTCAGCTATGGCGGCTATCCTGCCGTCACGGCCGGTTTCCCCGCCAGGGGCCTGCTGGACGGCATGAGCATGCAGCTGCTGGGGGACGAGACCCTGGACCTGCATCTGTCCATGGCATTCGAGGTGGACGGGGAGCGCTGCGCGCTGGAGATCCGGCGGGGCGTGGCCGAATTCCACGAAACCCCCTCCGGCAGGGAAGACGTGGCCGTACGGCTGGCCAAGCCTGACCTCGATCTGGTGTTCTGCCGCCGGACATCTTTTGAGAAGTGCCTTGAAGAAGGGCGGCTGCAGATCGTTGCCGGCAGCCGGGAGGATGCGCTGCTGTTCTTCAGCAAGTTCGAATGGCCGACGGCCGCCGCTATCCGACTGACCATCCGCTAGCTGTGTTGAAGCGGGGGCCGGGGCCTGCCCGGCTCCCGCAGGGAGGACACATCATGATGCCCGCTACTGCCAACCTTTCTGCCGCTCCCCTGCCGGATACGGCCGCCGCGAAGTCCCTGAACGTCCGTCTTCTCATCAAGTGGGCCATATCCCTGCTGTTGCCGCCCCTGTTCCTGCTCTTGCCGGAATCCACCGGCCTGGACGGACGCATGAAGCTGTTCCTCGTCATCACGCTCTGGGCCGTCATCGTCTGGGGCTTCAACATCATCTCCGAAGTGGCCGTGGCCATGGCGTTGCCCATCCTGTATGTCCTTGCGGGGCTGCTCCCGTACAAGACGGCCATGTCCAGCTGGACGGACACCCTGACCATCATCACCCTGGGGGGCCTGATACTCGGTCATGTGGTCATGCACACGGGCCTGACCCGGCGCATAGCCCTGTGGGGCGTCAACTGCATGGGGGGCTCCTTCGTGGGGCTGCTGGGCGGCATGACCTTTGCTGTCATGATCATCAGTCCGCTGGTCCCCTCCATCACGGGCAAGACCATCCTGTTCGGCATCATCGCCATCGGCTTGTGCGATGCCATGGGGTTCAAGGCCCGTTCCCGGGAAGCCACGCTGATCTGTCTGGGGACGTTCCTGGCCGTGACCAGTACCAAGCTGTGCTGGCTCACCGGTGCCGGTGACGTGATCCTGCCTGTCTCCCTGATGGACAAGGTGACGGGCAAGACGACGAGCTGGCTGACCTATGCCCTCTACAATGCCGTCCCCGGGGCCCTGTATACGGTCATTTCCGTGGGCCTTGCCCTGTTGCTGCTCCGTGCAGGCGGACACAGCCACATGCGCGCCACCATGCAGGAACAGTACCGTGCCCTGCCGCCCATGGGCCTTGCGGAAAAGAAGGCCGCCGTCATCCTGGTGGTCACGGTGCTGCTGCTTCTGACGGAACCCCTGCACCACATGCCCACGGCCTACGTGATCTTCATCATGGGCCTCGTCAATTTCCTCCCCGGTATGGGCCTCATCAACGGCAAGGCCTTCGGGAGCATGAACATCAATATCGTCTTCTTCATCAATGGCTGCATGAGCATCGGCATCTGTGCCAATGCCATCGGTATGGATGCCTGGATGACGGAGCGCATGCTCGGGCTGCTGCACACGGATTCCCTGTGGACCAGTTCGCTGATCTGCTACGGCATCGGTGTGGTGATCAATTTCCTGCTGACCCCCGTAGCGGCCTTTGTTTCCCTGGTGGGCCCCATCACACAGATGGCGCAGGCCATGCAGGTGGATCCTGCCATCCTCGTGCATTCTTTCCAGTACGGCCTTGACCAGTTCGTCCTGCCCTATGAGTATGCGCCGTTCATGCTGGCCATGGGCATGGGCTACATAGGTTTCAGGGACATGGCCCTGGTCATGCTGGTACGCATGGCCGTCATGGCAGTGTTCCTGGGCTGTGTGGCAGTACCGTTCTGGATGCTGGTCTCCGGCTGGCTGTAGCGGCGTGGCCGTTCCGTTGCCTGCCGGCAGGATGGACATGACAAAGGCCGGGGCTCTTTCGAGCCCCGGCCTTTCGCGCGGCATGCTCCGGCATCGCCGGAGCATGGCAGCGTAGCGGTGATCAGTCGAAACTCCTGCCCCAGCGCAGGATATGGGCGTGCAGCAGGCGCACGGCCTGGAGGAAGCGGGGGCCGCGGCCCTGGTAATGCTGGCAGAGCTGGTGCCAGAAAAAGGCCATGCTGGCCAGTTCCGGACAGGACTGCATATGCTGGAGGATGGTCATGCACAGGGGGTGGCCTGTGGGGTCGAAACGCTCCGGCAGGGGGGCGCACTCCTGCAGCAGGGTCTGGAGCAGGTGGGCGCAATGGCTCAGGGCTTTGCCCACGCGGGCCGCGAACTGGCTGGAATAGTTGGGGCAGGCCATGCTCAGGGGCACATTGGTCAGGGGCGTGGGCTCCGTGGCGCCGGAGGTCAGGTCATCCAGGATGCGCCGCCAGTAGACGCGCTGCTGGCAGAGCCAGAGGGTACGGTCATCGGCCTTGTGGTCGGACAGGCAGGTGGTGGTGATGAAGCCGCGCGAGTCGGTGGCCGTCTGCCAGATGCGGGCCTCACGGCAGGCCGAGGTGGTGATGCCTTCGCTCCACTGGCCGCTGGTGAGCTTGGCCAGCACCAGGTCGGCCACGATGGAGGCGCTGATGTGGTGGCGGCACTTTTCGCCCAGGACGCAATCGTGGTCATGCGGGCAGGGATGGCAGGGCAGGGTCGGCTCCAGGCAACAGCTGCCGGGCAGATAGGGGCCGGTATCACAGGGCTGGGCCGTGGCCAGGAAGATGGAGAGCAGGGGCAGGCCCAGACCGGCCGCCAGGTGCATGGTGCCGGTATTGTTGGTGACCAGCATGGCCATCTCGCGCAGCACGGCGCCCAGCTCGAAGATGTTGGTCTGCCCCACCACGTCCACGAAGGGGGTGCTGGTCAGGCGGGCGTATTCGTCAGCCAGGGGGCGTTCCGAGGCCTCGCCCAGCAGGACGGGGCAGATGCCCTCTTCCTGCCAGATGCGCTTGCCCAGCTCCACGAAGTGGTCCACCGGCCACTGACGGCGCTTTTCGCTGGCGCCCAGCTGCATGCCGATGAAGCCGTGCCGGATCACCGGCGCATGGGCCAGCAGGCGGCGGGCCGTCTTGCGGGCCTCGGTGCCCAGCTCGCTGAGCAGGCCGGAGCCGGGCTGGGAGAGCAGCTCACCGGAAAGGCCGCCCAGCAGGGGCGCGCCGGTCATGCGGAACATGTCGGCCAGGTTGAAGGGCGCGTTGCTCTGGCGCAGCTCGGCAGCATGGAGGAAGGCGGCCCAAAGGCCGTCCACGCGCGGGCGCCCCTTGTGATCCAGGCCAAAGCCCAGCACGGCTTCGGGGGCGGGGGCCAGGGCCGTGGCCAGCATGCGGGCGGGCATGCTGGGCGTCAGGTTGATGATATGGTCGGCCTGCACGCTGGCACGCAGGTCTTGGGCCCACGCCTGCAGTTCGTGGCGGGTGGCATCGGCCTGTTCAGGGCTGGCCAGATGACCGGGCACCGTGAGCAGAGGGCTGGCGAATTGCAGCAGGCCCTCGGTATCCGCGTATTTTTCCAGACAAAGCAGCGTGGCGCTGCGCCCGGCCTTGTGCAGGTCGTGCAGCAGGGGCTGGCTGAGCAGCAGATCCCCGAAGCGGTTCAGATTGATGACAAGAGCATCCAGACGCATGACAGTTTCCTTGCGGAGGGTGAAGATTCCCGTGGTGCGGGGCACGCTGACGGGGGGAGCTTTCTAGCAGAACTGGGCGCGGACGTCCAGACGGATGCGCGAGCGGGAAGGTGCGCCACGGGAAAAAAAGCAGCAGGCAGGGGATGCGCCGGGCACGTCGCTGTCGTCCGGCGCCTTGCCGTGGGCCGTGCCGGATGGCCAGAGGGACATGCGCGGGTCGTCCTCCGCTGCCGGCGGACGCAACAAATGGCCCCGTCCCGCCGGCATAGGCCGGGACGGATGAAGGCCGCTCCCATGGCCGAAGCGGGTGCCGGGCGCAGGGGCGTATCAGGGGTGCGGGCGTTCCGGCCGTCCCGGGGCCTGCTCCTGGGGGGCCGTGCTGAAAGGCGAGGCGATCTCCCTGGCCAGCAGGGTCACGAAGAGGGCCGGGACCCCGGAATCCACGCTGAACTCGCGGCGGGCCAGCAGACCTGCGCGCATCTGGCTGCTGCCGCGGGCATTGCGGCTGCCCACGTTCTGGAGCATGAAACGCTTGGGGCGCTTGTCGCTGGGGACGCGGCGCTGGACCAGCAGGATGTCCGAAAGGACGAGGGTCGCGCCCTTGCCGGAAAGTTCCGACGGCGCCCCGTAGCCGCCCTCGACCACGCGCCGGGCCGCGGCGGTATCGGTGATGCCCGCTTCCAGCACGCTGGCCTGGATGATGAACCCGGCCTGGCTGGGGTTGTCGGTGATGTCGTACTTTTCGGCACGCAGCAGGCGCTCCACTTCGGCGCGCAGGCCGAAGACATGGCGGCTCTGGTCGCGGACGCTGACATAGACCACGGGGGTGGTGTCATCGTCGGCCGGGGCCAGGGAGCCCTGGCGCAGGACCTGGATGTCGGTGGGGGCGGGCTGCCGGTGCTTGCAGCCCGGAAGCAGCAGCAACAGCAGCGCGAGGAGGAGGAAAAGCGTTTTTTTCATGCGTCTCCGGGGCGGCGACAGGGCTTGCGGCCCCTGCCGGAGAGCTTGCCCACGCCGCGCGGCAGCGGGCACGGTGGCAGGGGGACCGGCGCATCCGGGAGCGGACGCGGTACTGTCTCCGAGGCCAGCCCTATACCGCAGAAATCACAGGCATGTCCAGCAGGGCCGGGGAACTACGGTTCGACGCAGCGGAAGACGATGGCAGCGGTCGTATAGGTACTGCTGCTGTGAAGGTCGATATTGTCGACAGAGAGGGCCTGTCCCTTGCTGCGGCAGAATTCTTGAGCTTCTTCAAAGGCCTGCTTGCGCGCTGAGGACGGCCCGTAGAATTCGCTGTCGACATCGACCGAAAGGGAATAGCGGTTGGGGGAAAATTCCATGACGCCGGACGACGCGGTGCAGGCGGTGAGGAAAAGGCAGACGATGACGGTAAGATGGCCAGGTTTCATAAAGTTCCTTGTTAAAGGGGGATCAGGCATCACAGGACCCTGATCGAATCGAGGATGGCCCGGCACAGGGCGTCTTCCAGCCCGGCGAAGGCCTCTTCCTTGCTGCGGGGATCGCCGCGGCTGGTCACGGAAACGGTGTGCAGGCTGTCCTTGTCGGGGATGCGGCGGGCGGCCGTTCCCACGGCGGCTTCCATGGCCCAGCTGGTATAGCTGTCGCCCGCATCGTGCAGGGTGGCGCCCACGCCCACCGTGGCGCCGATGCCCGCGCCCACGATGGCGCCGCCGCGTCCGTCCACCAGACCGCCCAGCAGCACGCCCAGCATGGTGCCTGTGCCCACGTTGCCCAGCGTGCGCCCGGCGCTCACCCGGCTGCCGTCGCTGGTGGCCCAGACATCGCGTATCTCCACCAGGATCACCAGGTCGGCCCCCTTGGCGTCCGGGGCCGGGTTCAGGCCGCGTTCGCTCTGCAGGTAGGCCGTGAGCATGGAGTGCAGGTCTTCCGTCATGCTCTTGCCGTTCTCGATCTGGACGAAGACCCTGTCGCCCCGTTCCAGGGTGACGGCAGGCAGGGGCGCGCCGGGTTCCGGCGCCGGGCGGGCATCGTGCGAGGCGCAGGCCGCGAGGGCCAGGGACAGGAACAGGAGGAAAAACAGGCTCAGGATGCGGTGCGGATGCATGGCGGCTCCTTGAGGGGAAAAGATCCCGGTATTTATATGTTATATCCCAGGCCGGTAGACCTGTCCAGACGGCGGGAAAGGCGCGCCCGGAGCCCCTGCGGCGGCGGCGCGGGCTTGACGTGGCTGCATTTTGCCGTATCCTCCGCGCACACGGCAGGCCTGAGGGCCGTTGCCACGGACCTGGCGGCCCGGCTTTTTTCCCGCTTCTTTTTCCTTCCGGGCAGCCGCAAGGCAGCATGAACGGTCCCCGGGGCCGTCTTTTTTCATTCACCTCCTGCCACTGCCGTCCGGCAGTCGGATGGACAAGGGACATCATGGGCAAGCAGCTGATCATCGTGGAATCGCCGGCCAAGGTGAAGACCATCAAAAAATTTCTGGGACCGCAGTACATGGTGCAGGCCAGCGTGGGCCATGTGCGCGACCTGCCGTCCAGCAGTCTGGGCGTGGACGAAGCCAACGATTTTGCTCCCCAGTACGAGATCATCGACAACAAGAAGAACGTGGTCAGCGAGCTGCGCAGCGCCGCGGCCAAGGCCGATACCGTCTATCTTGCCCCTGACCCGGACCGCGAAGGGGAGGCCATCGCCTGGCATGTGGCGGAGCTGATCCGCGACAAGGCCAAGGACATCAAGCGCATCCAGTTCAACGAGATCACCGCCCGCGCCGTCAAGGAGGCCCTGGCCCATCCGCGCGAGCTCAACCAGCACCTTTTCGATGCCCAGCAGGCCCGGCGCGTGCTGGATCGCCTGGTGGGCTACAAGATCTCGCCCCTGCTCTGGAAGACCATCAAGCGCGGCATCTCGGCCGGGCGCGTGCAGTCCGTGGCCCTGCGCCTCATCGTGGAGCGCGAGGCCGAGCGGGCCGCCTTCAAGCCGGAAGAATACTGGCTGTTCAGGGCCCTGCTGGGCGCCGGGGTGCCGCCGTCCGTGCGGGCGGAACTGGCGCGCATCGGCGGCAAGAAGGCCGTGATCCGCAATGCCGGGGAGGCCGATGCCCTGGAGGCCGAGCTCAAGGGCCAGCCCTTCGTGGTGGAGAGCGTGGAGCAGAAAGAGCGCGAGCGCGCGCCGCAGCCGCCCTTCATCACTTCCACCCTGCAACAGGCCGCCAACCAGCGCCTTTCCTACACGGCCAAGCGCACCATGAACATCGCCCAGCGCCTCTACGAAGGCGTGGAGATGGAAGACGGCAGCATCACGGCCCTCATCACCTACATGCGTACCGACTCCACCCGCATCGCCGACGAGGCCCGGCAGGCGGCGCATGACTTCATCCAGCGCGAGTTCGGCAACGATTACCTGCCGGCCAAAAAGCGCGTCTACAAGACCAAGAGCGGCGCGCAGGACGCCCACGAAGCCATCCGGCCCGTGGATGTGGACATCACGCCCGAGATGGTCAGGGCGGCCCTGCCCCCGGACCAGTACAACCTGTACCGCCTGATCTGGTCGCGCTTCGTGGCCTCGCAGATGGCCGGGGCGCGCTTCCACGACACCACGGTGACCGTGGCCTGCGGCCGTACCCAGTGGAAAGCCAAGGGCGAGCGTCTGCTCTTCCCCGGCTTTTTGGCCGTGCTGCCCCGCAGCAAGGACGAGGGCGATGCCGAGCTGCCCCCCCTGGCGCCCGGCCAGACCCTGAAGCTGGAGAAGCTGGACAAGGAACAGAAGTTCACCCAGCCCCCGGCCCGCTACAGCGAAGCCAGCCTGGTGCGCGAGCTGGAAGAGCAGGGCATCGGCCGTCCCTCCACCTACGCCAGCATCATTTCCACCCTGCAGGATCGCGAGTATGTGAGCCTGCAGGACCGCCACTTCATCCCCACGGATCTGGGGCGCGTGGTCTGCGAACAGCTGGTGCAGCACTTCCCGCGCCTCATGGACGTGGGCTTCACGGCCGAGATGGAGAGCCTGCTGGACAAGGTGGCCGACGGCGGCCAGCAGTGGGTTGACCTGATGCATGCCTTCGCCGCGGACTTCAACCCCACGCTGGCGGCTGCCGCCAGGAACATGCAGAGCGTCAAGGGCGGCCTGCCCACCGACCTGGCCTGCCCCGACTGTGGCAAGCCCCTGATGATCAAATTCGGCAAGGCCGGCCCCTTCCTGGCGTGCAGCGGCTATCCCGACTGCCGTTTCACCAGCAATTTCCAGCGCACCGAGGACGGCCGTCTGGAGATGGTGGCCCCGCAGAAGCCCGAGCTGGAGAAGGTGGGCGAGTGCCCGCGCTGCGGCAAGGATCTGGTCATCAAGCATGCCCGTACGGGCAGCCGCTTCATCGCCTGCACGGGCTACCCGGACTGCAACTATACCGCGCCCGTGGCCACGGGCGTCATGTGCCCGCGCTGCGGCGAAGGCCGCATGGTGGAGAAGAGCACCAAGCGCGGCAAGATCTTCTATTCCTGCGACCGTTACCCGCAATGTGATTTCGCCCTGTGGGACAAGCCCGTGCCCGGTCCCTGCCCGCGCTGCGCTTCCTCCTATCTGGTGGAGAAACGCGGCCGCGACGGCAGCGTCAAGGTCATGTGCCCCACCAAGGGCTGCGGCTATGTGAAAGGAGGCGACGATGGACAGGATGCCTAAAGCGCCGGCCTCGCCGGTACTGGTGAGCGCCCCGGTGGATGGCCTGGGCGTACCGCTGAACCTGGAGGCCCGTGCGGCCCAACTGCTGGACGAAGGGCAGGCCGTGGTCCTGCTGACCGTGGTGGAGCGCGAAGGCTCGGCCCCGCGTGCCGCCGGTACCCGCGCCCTGCTGACCGCTGCCGGTCTGGAAGGCACCGTGGGCGGCGGCCTGCTGGAGGCCCGCGCCGTGGAGGCGGCCAACGTCTGCCTGAAGGAAGGACGCTCCGCCCGTGTGCGCTGCGACCTTACCGGTCTTGGCCCCGACAGCGACATGATCTGCGGCGGCAGCATGGATCTGCTCTGTGAATATCTGGCGCCTGCGCAGGCGCCCCTGTTCCGTGCGGCGGACGCGGCCCTGAAAGCCGGGCTGACCGGCATCTGGCTGCTGGACGTGAGCCGGGCCGACGTGCCCGTGCGCGACCTCTATCTGGATGCCCTGCCCCAGGGCCAGCCGCTGGTGGCGGGCCTGCACGAGGGCGCGGAGGACGTGCGGCCTCTGCTGGCCGGGCGCAAGGGCCGTCCCGGTCTGGTGCGGGAAGGTCTGGTGGAACGTTATGTGGAGGCCCTGGACGCGCCGCCGGTGCTGCTGCTCTGCGGCGGCGGCCATGTGTCGCTGGAGACGGCCCGCCTGGCCCACGCCGCCGGTTTCGTGGTGGACGTGGTGGACGACCGTGCGGAGTTCGCCGATCCCCGGCGCTTCCCCATGGCCCGGCGCTGCCTGGCGCTGCCGGCCTTCGAGGATCTGGCCGCGCGCTGCGGCATCGGGCGGCACCATTATGTGGCCATCATGACTCGTGGTCACAGTTTCGACCGCGAGGTGCTGGCCCAGGCCCTGGCAACGGATGCCTTTTATATTGGTATGATCGGCAGCAGCAGCAAGAAGGCTTCGGTGTACAAGGCGTTGCAGGCGCAGGGTGTGGGCGACGCGGCCCTGGACAAGGTCTGCTGCCCCATCGGTCTGGGCATCGGCGCGGACACGCCGCAGCAGATCGCCGTCTCCGTGGTGGCCGAGCTCATGGCCGCCAGGGCAGGGACGCTGGAGGCTCTTCGGGCGGCCCGTTGAGGCCGTGAATGCCTCTAAAAAAAGTAGTTTTAAAAAAATCTTAATTATTTCAATGTGTTACAAGAAAAAAAATACGGTTCTGTAACCCATTGGAATAAAAGGGTTTTTCTTTATTGAACTTTAAGAGCAAGATAAGCCTGCATTTCTTGACGCATTTTGCAAAAAATGTTTAGCAGGGGATTCAAAGCCCGCTCGCTTTGCGGGCGGGCTTTCCATGTATCGGCAGTTCGCTGCTGTTCCCAGGAGTAAGAATCATGACCGGAAAACAGACCATTCTGGCAACGCTGCTGTTGCTTCTCTGTTTCAGCCTTGCGGCATGCAAGGGTGAAGGCGATCAAAAAGGTCAGATGCCCGCCCCGCCGGTAGGCGTCTTCCAGGTGGAAGCCAAGGACGTGCCCTGGCCTTCCGAATTCCAGGCCCAGGCCTCCGGCTCCCGGTCCGTCGAAGTGCGCGCCCGTGTGCAGGGCATCATCGAGAAGCGTCTGTACCGTGAAGGCGACTTCGTCAAGGCCGGCCAGCTCATGTTCCAGATCGAGCGCGACCAGTACGAGGCCGCCGTCCAGCAGGCCGAGGCCCAGTACGACAGCGCCAAGCGCGAATGGAACCGTGTGCGCCCCCTGTTCGCCAAGAACGCCGTTTCCCAGAAGGATCGCGACAACGCCAAGGCCGCCTATGACAACGCCAAGGCCGCCCTGCGCGCCGCCAAGATCAATCTGGACTACTGCCAGGTGGTGGCCCCCGTGTCCGGTTACAGCTCCAAGGAAACCTTCACGCCCGGCAACCTGGTCAGCAACAATTCCCTGCTGACCTATGTGGATCAGACCGATCCCATGTACATCGACTTCTCCATCGCCGCGCCCCAGCACATGCGCCGCCAGCAGCTGGCCGCCGAAGGCCGCCTGCGTTTCCCCGAAGGCAATGTCTACAAGGCCCGTCTGCGTCTGCTGGACGGCAGCATGTACCAGGGCGAAGGCCAGGTGGACTTCATCGACAGCCGCGTGCAGCCCGAGACCGGCGTGGTGCAGGCCCGTGCCTCCTTCGCCAACAGTGATGGCCAGATCATGCCCGGCCAGTATGTGCGCATCTTCATGGACGGCGACGTGCTGGTCAACGCCGTGCTCATCCCCCAGAAGGCCGTGCTCATCACCCAGAAGGGCTCCTTCGTCATGACCCTGGACAAGGACAACGTGGTCGGTACCCAGAAGGTGGAGGTCAGCGAGACCATCGGCGACATGTATCTGGTGGACTCCGGCCTCAAGGGCGGGGAACGCATCATCTGTGAAGGCATGATCAAGGCCCGCCCCGGCGCCAAGGTCCGCATCATGGACGACCAGAAGGCCCCGCAGGGACAGGCCGCCCAGAAGACCGATCAGAAGTAGGTGATGGCCTATGGCAGCTTCGGCAAAACCAAATCTTTTCCTGCGCAGACCGATCCTTTCGTCGGTCATCTCCATCGTGATCACGCTGGTGGGCGCGCTGGCCATGAAGGCCCTGCCCATCGCCCAGTATCCTGAACTGGTGCCGCCCACGGTCAACGTGACGGTCTTCTATCCCGGCGCCTCGGCCGAGACCATCGCCGGCACCGTGCTGGCCCCCCTGGAAGTGAACATCAACGGCGTGGAAAACATGCTCTACATGACGTCCACGGCCTCCTCGGGATCCGGTTCGGGCTCCATCAACGTCTATTTCAGTCTGGGCTCCGACCCGGACATGGCCCTGGTCAACGTCAACAACAAGGTCAACCTGGCCCAGACCACGCTGCCCGAGACCGTGCGCCTGCAGGGCGTGCAGGTGACCAAGCGTTCACCGGCCATGCTGCAGGTCATCGCCCTCTATTCGCCTGACGGGCGTTATGATGCCGTCTATCTGCACAACTACATGCAGGTGAACGTGGCCGACGAACTCAAGCGCGTGCCCGGCGTGGGCGACGTGACCGTGTTCGGCTACATGGACTATTCCATGCGCATCTGGCTCGTCCCGGACAAGCTGGCCAAGTACGGCGTCACCGTGGGCGAGGTCTCGGCGGCCATCCAGGAACAGAACTCGCAGTTCTCGCCCGGCCGTCTGGGCGACGCGCCCATGCCCGATACGGCCCAGCTCTTCTGGCAGATCGACACCAAGGGCCGCCTGGCCACGCCCGAGGAGTTCGGCGAGATCATCATCCGCACCGGCGAGGACAGCGCCATGCTGCGCCTCAAGGACGTGGCCCGCATCGAGATGGGCGGCAAGGACTACAGCGTCAACAGCGAATACAACGGCATGGTGACCCGCGCCATGGGCATCTACCTGCTGCCCGGCGCCAACGCCATCGCCACCGGTGACGCCGTGACCGCCCGCATCCAGGAACTGGCCAAGAACTTCCCCGAAGGCATCAGCTACGATATCGTTGTAGACACGAATGACTTCGTCATGGAGTCCATCAACGAGGTGATCCACACCCTGGTGGAAGCCATGATCCTGGTGTTCATCGTGGTCTTCGTCTTCCTGCAAAGCTGGCGCGCCACCCTCATCCCCTGCATCGCCGTGCCCGTGTCCATCATCGGCACCTTCGCGGGCATGTACGCCCTGGGTTACACCATCAATACCCTGACCCTGTTCGGCATGGTGCTGGCCATCGGCATCGTGGTGGACGACGCCATCGTGGTGCTGGAGAACGTGGAACGCATCATGAGCACCGAGCACCTGCCGCCCAAGGAAGCCACGGCCAAGGCCATGAGCGAGGTGACGGCCCCGGTCATCGCCATCGTGCTGGTGCTCTGCGCCGTGTTCATCCCCGTGTCCTTCATGGGCGGCCTGGCGGGCCAGATGTACAAGCAGTTCGCCATCACCATTTCGGTGTCCGTGGTGCTCTCGGGCATCGTGGCCCTGACCCTGACCCCGGCCCTGTGCTCCCTGCTGCTCAAGCCGCACGCGCACGACCATCAGCCGGCCAAGCCCTTCGTGGTCTTCAACTACCTCTTCGGCAAGACCACGCACCGCTATGTGCGCACGGTGCGTTTCATCAAGGATCACGGCCTGATTTCCATGGGGCTGTTTTCTGCCATGATCCTGGCGGTGGTCATGCTTTTCCGGGTGGTGCCCGGCGGCCTGGTGCCCAATGAAGACCAGGGCTACATCCTGGGCATGACCATCCTGGACGACGGTGCCGTGCAGAACCGCACCCGTGACGTGACCCGCGTGGTGGTGGATACCCTGCGCAAGGATCCGGCCGTGGAAACGGTCATGACCCTGAACGGCCTGGACATCACCTCCATGTCCATCAAGAGCAACTACGGTACCTTCTTCGCTACGCTCAAACCCTGGAGCGAGCGCAAGACGCCTGAGAGCAGCGCCGACGCCATCAGCGCCAAGGTGCTGGGCGTGACCATGATGCAGCCCGAGGCCGTGACCCTCGGCTTCACGCCGCCGCCCATCAGCGGCATGTCCACCACGGGTGGTTTTGAAGGCTACATCCAGATGCGCGGCAACGGTACCATCTACGATCTGGAATCCACGGCCAACGCCTTCGTGGCCGAGGCCACGTCCCGGGACGAGAACGGCCAGCCCAAATATCCGGCCATCGGTACCCTGCGCAGCCTGTTCTCCACCGGCGCCCCGCAGCTCTACGCCAATCTGGACCGCGAGCGCTGCAAGGACATGGGCATCAGCATCAGCGATGTCTTCACGGCCATGAACGCCACCTTCGGTGCGCTCTACGTCAACGACTTCAACTACCTGGGCCGTACCTTCCAGGTACGCCTGCAGGCCGAGGCCGATTACCGCCTGCTGCCCGAATCCCTGCGTGACGTCTATGTGCGGACCAACAAGGGCGACATGGTGCCCCTGGATGCCATCATGACCCTGGAGCGCCGTACCGCGCCCCAGACCATGGAACGCTACAACGTGTTCCCGGCCGCCCACCTCATGGGTGAACCGGCCGCCGGCTATTCCTCCGGCCAGGCCCTGGAAGCCATGGAACAGGTGGCCGCCAACATGCTGTCCAGCGATTACGGCCTGGGCTGGGTGGGGTCGGCCCTGCAGGAAAAGCTGGCCAGCGCCGATACCACCATCATCTTCGTGCTGGCACTGGTCATGGTCTTCCTGATCCTGGCCGCCCAGTATGAAAGCTGGTCCCTGCCCCTGGCCGTGCTCACGGCCGTGCCCTTTGGCGTGTTCGGCGCCCTGGTGGCCACCTGGCTGCGCGACCTGTCCAACGACGTGTACTTCCAGGTGGCCTTGGTCACCCTGGTGGGCCTGGCCGCCAAAAACGCCATCCTGATCGTGGAATTCGCCGTCGAGGCCTGGCGCGGCGGGCGCAGTCTGGATGTGGCCGCCATGCACGCGGCACGCCTGCGCTTCCGTCCCATCGTCATGACCTCGCTGGCCTTCATCCTGGGCTGCGTGCCGCTGGCCATCAGCTCCGGCGCCGGTGCCAACAGCCGTCACGCCATCGGTACCGCCGTGGTGGGCGGCATGCTGGCCGCGACCTGCATCGCCACGCTCTTCGTTCCCTTCTTCTTCCGCACCATCATGCGGATCTCCCTGAAGCTGCAGGGCAAGAAGGATCCCAACGAAGGCAAGAAAAGCTTCGACGAGGAGGAGGACATATGACCCCCCTGCTGAAAGCGGGCCTGACGCTGGTGTTGTGCCTGGCCGTCACGGGCTGCTCTCTGGCTCCCGACTATAAACGTCCCGAGCAGGATATCCCCAAGGAATGGCGTTCCGTGGATCTGGGGCCCAGTCCGCTGAACACCGACTGGTGGACGCGTTTCAATGACCCCGTCCTCAACGCCCTGGTGGAAGAAGCCCTGAAGAACAACCAGGATCTGGCGGAAAGCCTGGCCAAGATCGATTCCGCCGCGGCCAAGCTGGGCGTGGGCACCAGCCAGCTCGCCCCCACGGTGAGCGGCGCCGGTGCGGCCAGCTCGCAAAGCAGCTCCACCAAGGTCGCCAACTACAACGATGTGGCGGACCGTTCCTACGTGAACTATCAGGGCCAGCTCTCGGCCAGCTGGGAGCTGGATTTCTGGGGCAAGTACCGCAACAACTACACCATGCTGTCGGACGTGCTGCTGAACACCGTGGTCAGCCATGAGGCCCTGCGCCTTTCGGTGGCCAGCCAGACGGCCCAGAGCTACTTCGCCCTGCTGGCCCTGGACATGCAGCTGGCCACGGCCAAGCGTACCCTGCGCACCCGCGAGGACGCCTTCGGCATCTACACCAGCCGCTACCGTCAGGGCGACATCACGGAGCTGGACTGGCAGCGCGCCCGCGCCGAAGTGGAGACGGCCCGTGCCCAGGTGCATACCTCCCTGGTGGCCGTGGACAGCGCCGAAGCCAGCCTGGCCGTGCTGCTGGGCCGCTCGCCCCGCGACATCATGAATGCCGTCATGCCGCGCGGCGGCGACATCAGCAAGCTGCCGTCCCCGCCCGTGCTGCCTGCCGGCCTGCCGTCCGAACTGCTGGAGCGCCGTCCCGACGTGCGCGCCGCCGAGTACATGATCATGGCCTACAACGCCAATATCGGCGTGGCCCGTGCCGAGTTCTTCCCGTCCATCTCCCTGACGGGCATGTTGGGCACCCTCAGCGCCAGTGTGGTGAACCTGTTCAGCGGGCCTGCGGGCGCCTGGAGCTACGGTGTGACCGGCTCCATGCCGCTGCTGGACTTCGGCCGCACCTGGTACAACGTCAAGGACGCCGAGGCCCAGAAGGAAGCGGCCATCGCCGTGTACCGCAAGACGGTGCAGAACGCCTTCAAGGACGTGCGCACCTCCCTGACCTCCCAGCGCGAGGCCGACGCCATCGTGGCCGCCAGCCAGGCACAGGTGGACAGCCTGCGCCGCGCCGCGGAGATCGCCCGCCTGCAGTATGACAACGGCTACACTGATTACCTGACCGTGCTGGATGCCGAACGCCAGCTGTTCAGCGCCGAACTGAGCCTGGCCAATGCCCTGCGTGACCGTCTCAATGCCGTGGTCAGCGTGTGCATGGCCCTGGGCGGCGGCTGGCAGGACCCCAACGTCAAGCCTTCCTTCCCGGTGGCTGACGCGGAAGAGCTGGTCAAGATCCATGACGCTGCCGGCCAGAAGGCCTCCCAGCCTGCGGCCGCTCCTGCGAAGGAACAGCCTGCCTCCAAGCAGTAGGCACGATCTTACCTCTGAAAAGATATGGGAAGGACGCTTTCGGGCGTCCTTCCTTTTTTTGTGTCGATGCATGCAGGCTATTCCTCAAAAGGCTGAGAGACGGCGTTCCGGGCCGCCATGCGGGCACAGAGGGCGTCCTGCGTCGGGGATGTCTTTACAATCCGGCGGCATGGCGGGTATCCTGCGTCCATGCTGCATAGAGTACATTTGTTTTTGGCTGGTCTGGCCCTGTCTGCCCTGACGGTCTCCCTTGCCCCCCTGCCGGTATTGGCGGTGGAGAAGGGCAAGGCGGTGCAGGCTCCGGCAGGCAAGGCCGCTGCGGGCAACAGCAAGAGCGGACAGACCTGGAGCTTCGGCACCTCCCGCGACAGGAACAATGCCCTGTGGCATGACGGTGTGGAGACGGAGTCCCTGCGCAAGCGGGCCCTGGGCCGGGACAGGGGCAATTCTTCCAGCATCGAGCATGCCCTGCGCGAGGCCGACCGTCAGGCCAGGGCCGAGTCCCGCAAAGCCAAGGATGCCGAAAGGGAAGCTGAAGAAAAAAGCCGTCTCGGCATGAACATCCGGCGCGACGACTCTGTCTGGCGTGCCGAGCTGCCGTCGAGCGAGGCCCGCCCTGACGAGCTGCGGCCTCTGGAGCGGCGGCATGTGGTCCGGGCCTATGCCGACTTCATGGACAGCGATGATGCCTCGCTGACCATCGGTCCGGAGCTGATGCTCAAGGACGAGCATAACGAATGGGGCAAGAAGTCCCGGCCCGAGGAGAACGATCCTTCCGTGGGGCTCGGTATGCAGTTCAGCCTCGATTTTTGATGTCATCCGGGCGGGATGGGCGGAGGTCCGGGCCATCCCGCGGCTTGCGCCGGCTGCCGGCGGAAGGACGCTTTCGGCGGGATGGCGGCATATGCTGCGAAAAAAGGGGGACAGCCTGACAGGCTGTCCCCCTTTGGTGTCCGATGCCCGGGGTGTGGTCCGGGCGCTGTCTCCGTCTGCCTCCTGGTGAAGAAGCGAGGGAGGCAGGAAGGCAGACGGACTACCGGGCGGAGGTTTCCGGCTCGTGCGGCAATTCTTCCTTGCCCTGGAGACGGGTGATCCAGATGGTGCTCAGGCTGCTGATGACCGCCGCGACCAGCAGGTAACCGCAGAGGTACCAGGGCTGGCCGTCGTTGCTGCTGACCAGCATGGTGGCGATCATGGGGGTCAGGCCCGAAGCGAAGATCCCGGAGAACTGGTAGATGAAGGACACGGCGGAGTAGCGCACCGTGGGTTCGAAGCTGCCGGAGAACAGGCTGGACATGGTGGCGTAGGCCGCGCCGTAGATGATGCCGAAGGGCAGGGCAATGGCCAGGAAGACCAGCAGCACGTTCTGGCTGAAGTTGTGCAGCACCCAGAAGGTGGGGTAGGCGGTGATGCCCAGCAGGATGGCGGCGATGCCGAAGATGCGCGCGCGGCCCCAGGCATCGGCACGCATGCCCCAGAAGGGGATGGCCACGGCCATGACCGCGGCGGCGCCCACGATGATGAACAGGCTCACGGTCTTGTCCAGGCCGCAGGAATTGGTCAGGTAGGTCAGGGAGAACACGCCGAACACGTTGAAGGCGATACCTTCCACGAAGCGGGCGCCCACGCAGGCTATCAGGGTACGGGGATAGTGCTTGAAGGCGGCAAGGATGGGGTACTTGACCTGCTCGGTCTTCTTCTTGGCGGAGGAGAAGTCCTGGGTCTCCTGGACGGAGATGCGGATGTAGGCGCCCACGCCCACCAGGATGGCGCTGAGGATGAAGGCCACGCGCCAGCCCCAGGCCAGGAAGGCTTCGTCGCTGAGGAAGAAGGACAGCAGGCCGATGACGCCCGAGGCCAGCATCAGGCCGAGGGCCAGGCCCACCTGGGGCAGGCTGCCGTAGAAGGCGCGCTTGTGCGGCGGCGCGGATTCGAAGGCCATGAGCACGGCGCCGCCCCATTCACCACCGATGCCGATGCCCTGGGCCAGGCGGCAGAGGACCAGCAGGATGGGGGCCCAGATGCCGATGGTCTCATAGGAGGGCACCAGGCCGATGCCCACCGTGGCCACGCCCATGATCTCCAGGGTCAGGACCAGCATCTTCTTGCGGCCCAGCTTGTCACCGAAGTGGCCAAAGACGATACCCCCAAGCGGACGGGCCACGAACCCCACGGCAAAGGTGGCGAAGGCCAGGACCGTACCCACCGTCGGGTCGAAGTCAGGGAAGTAGATCTTGTTGAAGACGATGCCGGCCACGACACCGTACAGGAAAAAGTCATACCATTCGATGACCGCGCCGATGAGGGAGGAGATGACCACGCGGCGCAGGTTCTGCTGGCAGTGTCCGTTGTTGGGAGTATCGCTCATTCTCGTTGCTCCTTGGGGGTGCGGCTAGGCCAGTTTCAGGACCTTGCGGGCGTTTTCGTACATGATCTTGCTGCGCACTTCGTCGGTGAAGGGGAAGGCGGCATAGG
>CALBAX010000044.1 GCA_937926875.1 uncultured Desulfovibrio sp. | reverse complement strand
CGTCCAGGCCGGCCCCCTGTGCCACCTGGCCGATGCCGTGCACGCCGCGGGCAAGAACGTCTATGCCTACAGCGGCTACACCTGCGAGGAACTCTACAGCCTTGCCCGGAAGATCCCGGCCGTGGGGCAGTTGCTGGACAAGGTGGACGTGCTGGTGGACGGGCCCTATGTGGAAGCGTTGCGTGACCTGGAGCTGGACTTTCGCGGCAGCTCCAACCAGCGTGTCCTGGACAGGGCCGCCATCGAAGCCCTGCGCCCCGTGGAGGCGTGATTTTTGCCGGGGGTTTGGCTGGGGGAAGGGGCGTTTGTTGTAAAAACTGCCCCTTCCTTCCCCCAGGCCCCCAGCCAACCCCGAAAAAACTTTTTTCAGAACTGCATGCCGGTCCCCGTCGTTGTGCTGCGGTGGCCGGTGCCGCAGCCCGTATTTAGGAAGCCTGCCTTGCGCAGGCCTTTTTGTTTTGAAGCGCTCGTTGGGGCGGGGAAAGCCAGGAGCGCGATGACAGCCTGCACGATGATGGAAGCCCGGATCAGGGCATCCACAGGAGAAGATCGGTTTCCTGCTGTGATGCGATGCCCAGGGATCCTTGTGGACAGGACGGTCCCGGCGACGATCTGCCGTCAAAATGGATGCGTGAAGTTTGCCGTTCCTTGTCGGGAACGGCCACGGGTGTCTTTTGGAAAGAAAGGATGCCTGGATGCCAGGGCATCACAGACAGCGTGGGGCATCATGCGCCTTCCACGCAAAAGCCCTCCCGGCCACAGGCCGGGAGGGCTTTTGCGTGGAAGCATGAGCGGTTTTTGAAGGAGGGAGGGGCGCAGGGGAGGGAGGGAACTTTTTTCCGCAAGGAAAAGTTTCCTCCCTCCCCGCCTGTCCTTCATTAGTTCTTGAAGGGCGAGATGGCGCGCAGGGTCTTGATGACCTGGGGCATGTTCTCGACCACGAAGTCGATCTCTTCTTCCGTGGTGTAACGGGAGAGGGAGAGACGGACGGAGCCGTGAGCGTAGGTGAAGGGCACGCCCATGGCGCGCAGCACATGGGAGGGCTCCAGACTGCCGGAGGTGCAGGCGGAACCGGAGCTGGCGCAGATGCCCAGCTGATCCAGCATCAGCAGGATGGCTTCGCCTTCCACGTTCTTGAACGCAATATTGGTGGTGTTGGGCAGGCGGTTCTCGGGATCGCCGTTGACCATGCAGTCAGGGATGGCGGCCAGCAGGCCCTGTTCCAGCTTGTCGCGCAGGCGGGCCACCCGGGTGCGTTCTTCCTGCATGTGCTGCCCGGCCAGCAGGGCGGCCATGCCCAGGCCGACGATGTAGGGCACGTTCTCGGTACCGGCACGGCGGCCGCGTTCCTGGTGCCCGCCGCGCAGGAAGGGACGGAAGCGCACGCCCTTGCGCACATAGAGCACTCCGATGCCCTTGGGCGCGTGCAGCTTGTGGCCGGACAGGGAGAGCATGGAGATGGGCTGCTTGCCAAGGTCGATGGCTTCCTTGCCCACGGCCTGTACGGCGTCGGTATGGAAGAGCACGCCCTTTTCGGCGGCCATCTCCGCCATGCGGCTGATGGGGAAGACGTTGCCCACTTCGTTGTTGGCATACATGATGGAGACCAGCGCCGTGTCGTCGGACAGGGCGGCGGCGTATTCGTCCAGATCCAGACGGCCCTTGTTGTCCACGCCGAGCAGGGTCACGCGGTAGCCCTGGCGCTCCCAGTACTGGGCCACGTTGAGGATGGCGGGATGCTCCACGCGGGTGGTGATGAGGTGGCGCTTTTCGGGCTGGGTCTGCAGGGCGGACCAGATGGCGGCGTTGTCGCTTTCGGAGCCGCAGGACGTGAAGATGATCTCGTCGGGATGGGCGCCCAGCAGGGCGGCCATGCGTTCGCGGGCCTCTTCCACGGCGCGGCCCACCTGGCCGCCGAAGGTATGCATGCTGGACGGGTTGCCGTACAGGTCCGTGAGGTAGGGCAGCATGGCTTCCCGGACTTCGGGAGCCACGGCGGTGGTCGCGTTGTTATCGAGATAGATGGTCTTCATGGCTAGGCTTCCTCGACGACGATGTCGGCTTCCACATGTTCGCGCAGGACACGTTCCACCAGATTGCGGATGGTCACTTCGCTGGAGCGGCACTGGGAGCAGCGGCCGCGCAGGGACACGACCACGCGCTTGCCGTCCACGTCCACCAGCTCGATGTCGCCGCCGTCGGCGGCCAGCTGGGGCCGGATCTCTTCTTCGATGGTCTTCATGACCAGCTGCATGCGCTGCACGTTGGTCATGCGGGGCTTGCTGACGGGGCGCAGTTCGGTAAGGGGCTTCTGCTTGAGTTCGGCGGCCAGGATCTCGGCGATCTGGTCCTGGCAGTCACCGCAGGCGCCGCCGGCCTTGGTGTAGTTGGTGATCTCTTCCACGGTCTTGAGGCCGTTCTCGCGGATGGCGCGGATGATCTGGGCATCGGTGATGCCAAAGCACTTGCAGACCAGGCGGCCTTCCTCATGGGCGTGGGGCACGGGCGTCTCGCCCTTCCACTGGCGGATGGCGGCTTCCAGAGCTTCCTGGCCCATGACGGAGCAGTGCATCTTTTCCTTGGGCAGGCCGCCCAGGGCCTCGGCAATCTCTTTGTTGGTGAGCTTGAGGGCGTCTTCGGCCTTCATGCCCTTGACCATGTCGGTCAGCACGGAGCTGGAAGCGATGGCGCTGGCACAACCGAAGGTCTCGAAGCTGGCCTTTTCGATGATGCCTTCATCGTTGATCTTCAGATAGAGCTTGAGGGCGTCGCCACAGGCCAGGCTGCCCACTTCGCCGATGGCGTTGGCGTCTTCCATGGGGCCGGCGTTATGCGGACGGAGAAAATGTTCATGGACGGCGTTCGTGTAGTTCCACATGATGTTCTCCCGGATCCTGGCAACAGGATCTTTCTGATTCTATGATGTGTTGCAGGGTCTGGCGGCGCAGGAAGTCGCGGACGTGTTCGTCCAGCTGATGCCAGAAGGCCCTGGTGGAGCAAAGCCCCTCGCGCTGGCAGACTTTGCCGCGTCCGAGGCAGGAGACGGGGGATATCTCGCCTTCCAGATGCAGGAAGACGTCCTCCATATTGATTTCTGAAGGCGGTTTGGACAGGGCATAGCCCCCGCCGGAACCGCGCACGGCACGCAGGATGCCCAGCGGCTTGAGGGCACGCACGATCTGTTCCAGGTAGCCAGGGGAAATGGATTCCTCCTGGGCCACCTGCCCCAGCTGGAGCAGGGAATTGTCGGGCTGGGCGGCGAGACGCAGCAGGAAACGGAGACCGTAGCGGGTTCTGGTGGAAAACTTCATGGCAGCCTCGCTCAGGAGTTTTTGCCCTGCATGACGAAGTCGTAGGGGGTTTCCTGATAAACGTAGTAGTTGAGCCAGTTGTTGTAGAACAGGTGGGCATGTGCCCGCCAGTTCATGCGCGGCAGCTGGCCGGGGTCGTCATTGGGGTAATAGTGGCTGGGCACATGGGGATCCATGCCACGGGCCAGATCCCGGCGGTATTCCGCGTCCAGGGTCCCGCGGTCATATTCCAGATGACCGGTCATGAAGACCTGGGAATGATCCAGGCTCTCCACCAGGGTCAGGCCCGCCTCGTCTGATTCGGCCAGGATGCGCAGGTTGGGCGTCCGGCGCACGTCTTCGGCGCGGACCTCGGTGTGGCGCGAATGCGGCGCCGGGAAGTCATCGTCGAAACCGCGGAACAGGCGGCAGTCGGGGTGCAGCACCTGGTGGCGGAAGATGCCCGAACGCTTTTCCGGCAGTTCGTACTTGGGCACACCGTAAAAGTGGTACAGGGCAGCCTGGGCGGCCCAGCAGATGTAGAGCGTGGAGAAGACATGCCCGTTGGCATAGGTCATGATGTCCAAAAGTTCCTGCCAGTAGTCCACCTCTTCGAAGGGCAGATGCTCCACGGGGGCCCCGGTGACGATCATGCCGTCGAAGCTGCGGTGGCGGATCTCGTTGAACGTCTTGTAGAAACGTTCCAGATGCTGGAGGGGCGTGTTCTTGGACTGATGCTCCGCCGTGCGCAGCAGGGTGATGTTGACCTGCAGGGGCGAGTTGCCCAGCAGGCGCAGCAGCTGTGTCTCGGTGGCGATCTTGGTGGGCATGAGGTTGACGATCACGATGTCCAGCGGGCGGATGTCCTGGCGGACGGCGCGTTCGTCGGTCATGACAAAGATGTTTTCACTTTCCAGAGCGCTGCGTGCGGGCAGGTCGGCGGGAATCTGGATGGGCATGGCTTCCTCGTGGGTCAAGATGTGTTCCGGAATAAAACATAGTTGTCAGCTATGTTTTTGTCAAGGCTATCCCGGGATTTTTTGTAAGGATTTACCTGGGCAGGTGGACGGTGTGGCAGTGCAGGGCAGCGTGGCTGCCGGCGGCTTCCTGCGCCTGGCGGGCCAGGTGCTCCAGCGCCGCGCAGCAGGGGACGCTCATGCGCAGCAGGGTGACGCTGGCAGGCCGCATGGCGAACAGGCGTGCCAGACGTTCGGCGTAGTCGCCGTTGTTGTCCAGCTTGGGACAGGCGATGACAGGGATGCGGCCCTGCAGCCAGTCCGCATGCAGGCCGGGCAGGACGAAGCCGGCGCACTGGGCGGCCAGCAGGACGTGGGCCCCGTCCAGGAAGGGAGCCTGGGGCGGCAGCAGGCGCAGCTGGATGGGCCAGCTGGGGGTGCGGGCGCGCAGGCTGTCGGGGATGTCGTTGTCGGCAGCGGAAAAGAGGGGCGCCAGGGGGGGAGCGCCAGCGGGCGCGTTGCCGGGGGCGGAGAAGGTGCGGAGCCGGCTGCCGGGGCAGCCCTGCGGGCGGGCCTGCCCGTCGCGGGCGGCCTTGGCCGCCAGGGCGGCTGCTTCGTCAAAGGCTTCGGCCTCACGCATGACGATGCGCAGGGCGCCACGGGGACAGTTCAGGCAGGCGCCCAGGCCGTCGCAGTAACTGTCGCGGATCAGGCGGGCCTTGCCGTCCACCACAGCAAGGGCGCCTTCGGCGCAGTCCAGCACACACTGGCCGCAGCCGTCACATTTTTCTTCGTCGATCTCGATGATGGGACGTTCCATAACACCTCAGTCTTTCAAAAGGATATGTGCAAGTTCTTCGGCATCTGCGGCCACCATGTCCGCGCCGGCGGCCTGCACCTCGGCCGCTCCCCGGAAGCCCCAGGCCACGCCCACGGCCGTCATGCCCGCGTTGCGCGCCGTCATCATGTCCACGTCGCTGTCGCCCACATAGGCGCAGTCCCGCGGGGCCACGCCCATGGAGGCCGCCATCTGCAAAAGGACCGTGGGGTCGGGCTTGAGGGGGGCGTCATGCCGGCCGCCGCGCACCGCGTCGAAACGGATGCCGGGAAAATGCAGCGGGACCAGGGCGCAGGTGAGGTCTTCCGGCTTGTTGGAGAGCACGGCCAGCCGGAGCCCGGCCTCCTGCAAGCGGGCAAGGGCCGCGGCAAGGCCGGGATAGGGCGTGGTGTGGATACTGATGTGGGCGGCATAGTAGCCGCGCCCTTCTTCGGTCAGGGCATCCAGACGTTCCTGCGGGCCCTGGGCCACCACGGACGCGGGCAGGGCCCGGCGCATGAGGATGGGGAAGCCGTTGCCGACCATCTGCCGGTAGGCGCTGACAGGATGGACAGGGTAGCCGTGGGCGGCAAGGACGGCATTGCAGGCGCCGCCGATGTCGGCAAGGGTGTCCAGCAGGGTCCCGTCCAGATCAAAAAAACAGGCTTTCATGTGACCTCCGAAAGATGGCCCGGGAAGGGCGGCCGTCAAGGCAGGACGCAGTATAGCCGCAAAATCGTCCGGCGGCAAATGCCGTGCCGTTTTCACAAGCCGTGGCTGCCATGCAAATTCTGGACAGGGACGCGGGCTGTTTGCTATTCTGGAGTCCGGTGGCGGATCTCGCCACCGTTCGATTTGGGAGGTTGTTTATGCCCCGACACGTTTTGACTCTCAACGATCTTGGTGAAGAAGGTTCCTGGCTGCTGGTGCAGCAGGCACGCGGGATCCCTGATGCAAAGAGCCGTACCGACTTCATGACGGAACGCACGGCCGTGCTGCTGTTCGCGCAGGATTCGTTCGCCGAGCGGCTGTGCGTCTCGGCGGCTGTACGGCAGATGGGCGGTTCCCTCGTCTTCCAGGGCGCCACGGGTGGCTGGAAGTCCGAGGTGGAGCGTTACCAGCGCCAGATGCTGGCCGTCATCGACTATTTCGTGGACTGCATGTATGTCTACGGCGTCCCCGGCCTGGCCACCAATGTGGACAGGGGGCTGGTGCAGTTCCCCATCATCAATGCCGGCAGCCCTGATGCCCATCCGGCCCATGTGCTGGCCGACGTGGCCTGCATGCTGCGCTATACCCGTGACGATCTCAAGAAGGCCCGCGTAGGCTGGCTCGGTTGCACCAACGGCACCCTGTTCTCCCTCATTGAGGCCCTGCGCTATTTCCCCTTCAGCCTGCAGGTGGCCCTGCCGCCGCTGGAGGACCGCCCCACGCTGGAGACCTATGCCCGGCATTGCGGCGTGAAGGTGGACTTCGTGGATACGCCCCAGCAGGCCGTGGAAGGCTGCAACTTCGTCTATGCCGGTTGCCGTTCGGGACTGGACGAGGAAATGGCGCAACAATGGAAGGTGGACGAGGCCCTGCTGTCCCATGCCGACCAGAAGGCGCACGTCCTGCTGGGCACCAGCCCCATGCAGGCCATCGAGGTCGCCAGCGACATCCTTGCCAGTCCGGCTTCGCTGCTGCTCTTGCAGTCGGAAAACCGCCTGCGCGTGCACAAGCGCTTGCTGCACTGGGTCTTTTTGGAAAACGAGCGGGCCATCTAGCCCGACCATCCTCCAGATGTCCACGACGGCTGTCCGGGCTTGCCGGGCAGCCGTTTTTGTCTAAAAAGAAAACCTCCCGCTAGGCGGGAGGTTCAAAAAAGCTTAAAGCTATGAGTATGTTATAAAGCTCCTTTTGATTTGCTAACACCGGGTTGCGGTCTGGCAACTGCAACCATGAAGCAAATCAAAAGGAAGTCACTATGGGTGACATCAAGAGTTTAGCTCATATTTACAGACAACTGTGTCACAGCTAATCCGCCGCGATCTCGTACTGGTCCAGTTTGTCCCAGATGGCGGTGATGACCAAGGCCATGACCGCGGCCAGGCGGGCCTGGATCTTCTTCAGGATCTCGGGCGTGATGCGGCTGTCTTCATCATAGCCCAGACGGCGGCAGAAGAGCACGGGGCACTGATGCTGCTTTTCCTGCGCCAGCAAGGGCATGTAGGCGGCAAAGGGGCCGTCCACGAAGGCATTGAGGCTGTCCTCGCTGACCGGCGCGGCCTGGGCATGCAGGCTGGCGCCTTCGGCCCTGGCCGTGGCGGCCAGCAGCTCGCCGGTGCGGCGAAGGTAACCCACCAGCACGGTATTGGGTGCGTGCTGCATGAGCCCGGCCGTGACCGTGGCATGGACGAAGGCCCGCCACTCGGCGCAGAAGTCGGGCAGGGCGCCGGGCTCTGTCAGGCAGGCTTCGGGGATCTCCGCACCGAAGGCCAGATTGACGATGTGCTCACGCTTGCTGTTGAGCTCGAAGAGGATGCAGGCGGCATCCATGCCCTGGGCGGCGGTCAGTTGTTTCTTGGCTGCCATGACGCCTCACTTCTGGTGATAACGGGAAAGATAGACCTCGTAGCCGTGGGCACGCAGCTTGCAGGCCGGGCACCGGCCGCAGCCGTAGCCCCAGGGATGGCGCTCGCCGCGCGTGCCCTCGTAGCAGGTATGGCTCTGCTCAAGGATGCAGTCCACCAGCGGCATGCCGCCCAGATCCTCGGCCAGGCGCCAGGTATCTGCCTTGTCCAGCCACATGAGCGGCGTGTGCAGCACGAAGCGGCTGTCCATGCCGGTATTGAGGGCCACCTGCATGGCCTTGATGCTGTCGTCGCGGCAGTCCGGGTAGCCGGAGGAGTCGCTCTCGCACACGCCCAGCACCAGATGGCGGATGCTTTTGCCGTAGGCCCAGGCCGCGGCGTGCATGATGAACAGCAGGTTGCGGCCCGGTACGAAGGTGTTGGGGATGCCCTCGCCTTCCTGCTCGATGGGCATGTCCGAGGTCAGGGCCGTGTCGGCCAGCTGGCGGAACAGGCTGATGTCCAGCAGCGTGTCGGGCCCCAGACGGTCCTGCCATCCCGGCTTGAGGGCCGCGATGGCGCTGCGGACCTTGCCGCGGCATTCCAGCTCCACGGAATGGCGCTGGCCGTAATCGAAGCCCAGCGTGCAGACGCGGGCAAAGCGGGACAGGGCCCAGGCAAGGCAGGTGGCCGAATCCTGGCCACCAGAAAAGATGACCAGGGCCTGCTGGTCGGAAAGGGGAGGCTGATGGGACATTATTTTTCCTCCGGCCAGAAGGGGCAGACGCGCGCCGGAGCGTAACCGGCCATGAAGGCATCCATGAGCGTGCCAAAATGGATGCGGTTGCGGGGTTTCATCTTCTGGGCGTCAGGACAGTCGGCAGGGAAGAAGCGCAGGGAATTGCGGTTGCCGGTGTAATTCTTCAGGGCCTCGGGGCGGGAGAGCACCTCGGCCCACATGCCGCGCCGTTCCCTGATGGCCTCGGCCTGCAGGGCCAGCAGCCAGTCCTGGTATTCCTTGTCCAGCCCTTTGTGGGGATAGAAGAAGGCCGCGCCTTCACGCACCATGATGCCGTTGAGCGAGCGTCCGTCCCTGAGGCGCACGTCCGCGACGATGCGGCCGTACTTGTCCTTGCCTTCCTTGTCCACGGAGAAGAACAGCACCTCCTGGCCGCGGGCCAGGCGGGTGAGCAGCTCCCGCGCCTCGCGGGCATAGAACTGGGGCTTGCCCTTGCGCGGCTTGAGCTCCGGCGTGTCGATGCCGGCCAGGCGCACCCGGCTGCGGTTGGTCAGCTGCATGGTGTCGCCGTCCAGGCAGGAGGCCACCGAGGTCTTGCCCCGGACGGCCATCTGTTCCAGATGGGGCAGGGCATCCGTCTGTGCGCGGCCCGTACCGGGGAAGGCCCCGGCCACGAGCACGCAGCACAGGAAAAGGATCAGGCAGAGGCTACGCAGCATGGCTAGTTTTCGTAGTAGGAACGCAGGGGCTGGCTGCGCACGGGATGGCGCAGCTTGCGCAGGGCCTTGGCTTCGATCTGGCGGATGCGTTCACGGGTGACGTTGAAGAGCTTGCCCACTTCTTCCAGGGTATGGTCGCTCTTTTCGGCGATACCGAAACGCTTGCGCAGCACCTGCTCCTCGCGGGGGGTCAGATCGGCCAGCACGGCCGCCAGCTGCTCGGACAGCTTGGTATTGATGACTTCCTCGGCGGGGGCCACGGCCTTCTTGTCCTCGATGAAATCGCCCAGGCTGGAATCTTCCTCGTCGCCGATGGGCGTTTCCAGAGAAATGGGCTCCTTGGCGATCTTGAGCACCTTCTTGACCTTTTCCACCGGGTACTCCATGCGTTCGGCGATCTCTTCGGGCGTGGGATCGCGGCCCAGCTCCTGCACCAGGTAACGCGAGGTGCGGATGAGCTTGTTGATGGTCTCGACCATGTGCACCGGGATGCGGATGGTACGGGCCTGATCCGCGATGGCGCGGGTGATGGCCTGACGGATCCACCAGGTGGCATAGGTGGAGAACTTGTAGCCGCGCTGGTATTCGAACTTGTCCACGGCCTTCATGAGGCCGATGTTGCCTTCCTGGATGAGGTCCAGGAACTGGAGGCCGCGGTTGGTGTACTTTTTGGCGATGGAGACCACCAGACGCAGGTTGGAGCGGATAAGCTCCTGCTTGGCGCGCATGGCGGCGGTGTTGCCGCGCTTGATGCGCCACAGCACTTCTTCCAGGTCGTTGACGTTATGGCAGCACTTTTCCTGCAGGCGGCTCAGGATCTCGATCTTGCCGATGATCATCTCCTTGAAGGAGAAGAGCTCGTCCACGCTGAGCTTGAGGTCGCGGGCGGCGTCATTGGGATTGACGGTGCGCTGCTCGAGGCCGGTGAACATCTCCTGGATCTCGGCCTGGGTACGGCCGGTGGACAGGATGTAGGCCGAAAGGTCGCGCTGGCAGTTGTGCATCTGGCGCACATAGTCTTCGACCGTTTCGATGATGCGGTCGATGAGGGTCTTTTCCAGCTTGATGTCGCGCAGGCGGGTGACGATCTCTTCCTTGTAGCTGATGATCTCCTTCTGGATGGCGGTCACCTTGCGGTCAAGGGTGTTGCAGTCGTCCAGCTTTTTGTAGATCTTGCGCTTTTTCTTGAAGATCTGCTTGATCTCGTCCAGCAGCAGGATGACGCGGGAGCGCTGGTTGAGCTCGTCTTCGCTGGGGTCGTCTTCCTCGATGGTCTTGACCACATCCTTGAGCTTGATGCGGTTCTGACGCAGGTCCTCGCCCACGTTGATGAGCTCTTCCACGGCCACGGGCACTTCCACCAGGGCGTAGAGCACGTCCTGTTCGCCCATCTCGATCTTTTTGGCGATGACCACTTCACCGTCGCGATCCAGCAGGGGCACGGCGCCCATCTCGCGCAGGTACATGCGCACCGGGTCGGTGCTGCGCGAGGAATAGTCGGCGGATTCTTCGTCTTCGGCCAGCTCCAGGGAGCCGTCCATGGCGTCGTCGTCGGTTTCGGTGGGCGTGGCGGAGATTTTTTTGCCGTCCTTTTCGGAATCGACGATGGCGATCTCCAGCTGCTCAAAGATGCCGATGATCTCCTCGAACTGCTCGGGGGTGTTCATCTCCACGGGAAGGGCTTTGTTGACCTCGTCGAAGGTCAGGTAGCCCATGCCCTTGCCCTTGGCGATGAGGCTTTGAATTTGCTGGATATCTTTAAGATTGCTCATGTCCCTGCTCCAAGGTTTCCTGCAGTGCGCGAAGATATTCCAAATCAGCGGCAAAGTCGCCGGTGCCGGTGTTCTGCCGCAGGGCGGCCGTCACGGACTGGCGCTGGGTTGCCGCATAATAGGCATCAAGATCATGGCGCAGGGCTGCCAGCTCCCTGTCGCCGTCGTCACGGGGGGCCGCTTCGGCGCCCCGGCAGAAGGACCAGAAATTCTTTTCGCGCTGGTCCAGATGGTAGGGGGCCTCGTCCGGGCCCCATTCTTCTATCTTGTCCCACAACTGACGGGCGATGTCCGACTGCAGGGCCAGGTCAGCGCCCAGGTCCCGCAGATCGTCCAGTCGGTCGGGGTAGCGGACCGCATACATCATGATCTGGCGGTCACGCATGTTCTGTCGCGCCCGGCTGGGGCGCGCGGCCTGTCCGTCAGGGCCGGGACGTCTGCTGTCGGCCAGTCCCTGACGCAATTCCGCCTCGGAAAGCTGCAAATGGGTGGCCAGCCGCGACACATAGGGGCTGACAAGCTCCGGCACTTCCACATGGCGCAAAAAATTCTTGGCCCATTCCACGGTCTCGCGCGGGGCCAGGGCGCGCAGCACGTCCAGACAAAAACGCAGCCCGTCCGGCGCCTGGGCCTGCAGGGCCTCGAAGGCTTCCACGCCCTGCGTGCGCAGCAGGCTGTCGATGTCCTCGCCTTCGGGCATCAGGACCACGGTGCAGGCCAGGCCGCGGGTGAGCAGCATCTCGCAGGAACGCAGGGCGGCCTTGCGGCCGGCGCGGTCCCCGTCGAACAACAGGGTGAGCTGCGAGGTGAAGCCCGAAAGACGCTTGATCTGGTCCGGGGTCAGGGCGGTGCCCAGCACGCCCACAGCATTGTCGTAGCCGAACTGGTGCAGGGTCAGCACGTCCATGTAGCCCTCGGTCAAAAGGGCCCGTCCCTTTACAGTAATGCCTTTTCTGGCCTGGGCAAGACCGTAAAGATGTTCTCCTTTTTTGTAGATGGGCGTATCGGAGCTGTTGATGTACTTGGCTTCGTCCTCGTCCGCGATGATGCGCCCGCCAAAGGCGATGACCTGGCTGGAAAGGTTCTTGATGGGAAAGATGAGGCGGCCCCGGAAGCGGTCATAGACCGAGCCCCGGTCCGAGCGTCCCACCAGTCCGGCCTCGGCGGCCAGGCGCATGTCATAGCCCGCACGCTGCAGGGCCAGGTCCAGCGAATGCCAGTCGCGTCGCGCCCAGCCCAGACCGAAACGCTCCACGATCTCCGGGCTCAGGCCACGCCGCTGTATGTAGGCCCGGCACTCCTCGGCTTCCGGGCTTTTGAGGGCCGCGGCGAAGTGGGCCGCCGCCAGCTCGTACATGCGCAGCATGGTCTGGCGGGAAGAACGCCGCTGCCGGTCTTCTTCCTGCCGTTTTTTGTCAACGGGCCCACGCTCCAGGGTGATGCCGGCCTCAGCGGCCAGCTGCTCCAGGGTCTCGCGGAAATCCAGGCCGTTGATGCGGCCGTAGAAATCGAAGATGTCCCCGGACGCCTGGCAGCCGAAACAGTAGAACAGGCCCTGTTCCTCGTTGACCGAGAAACTGGGCTTGGTCTCCTGATGGAAGGGGCAGGGCGCCACCCAGCGCGGCCCGTTACGCTTGAGGTCCACGTAACGGCGCACGATATCCGTGATGTTGAGCCGCTCCTTGATGGCGCGGATGGCATCTCTGGACTGCATGAGGCCCCCGCCGGACTGCCCGGCTGTGCTAGCGCAGGTTGACGATGGTCATGCCATCGCCGCCGCGATCCTCCGGAGCGGTGGCAAAGCGGGCCACGGCCGGGAAGGAGCGCAGGAAATCATGGATCTGGCGACGCAGGGCGCCGGTGCCGCGACCGTGCACGATCTCCACTTCACTGAAGCCGGAAAGCAGGGCCTTGTCCAGGAAGCGTTCCACTTCGGCCTGGGCCTGGTCGGCACGCATGCCGCGCAGGTCGAGGCGCAGGGCGGGCGCATCGTCGCTGGCGATGGCGGCCTTGACCGGGGAGACACGCTGCGGCGCACGGGGGGCCGCAGCCTGGGCGGACCGGCCGCTCTGGCGCACGTCCTTCATGGCGGCCCACAGGCTCACGCCGTTGAGGTCCACGCGCACGCGCTTGCGGCGCTCGTCCACGTCGGTCACCACGCCGCGCTTGTTGAACACGGTATGGAAGACCTGCTGGCCGGGCGCGAAATGTTCGATCTGCGGCAGCACCGAGGTCTCTTCCTGCACCGCGGGCGCGGCCAGATCGGCACGCAGGCGCGACATCTCTTTCAGGGCCTGCTTGTGCGTGGCGCGGCCTTCCTTCCAGGCGCGCATGAGCTCGCCGGCCTTGGCGCGCACTTCGTCATGCAGGCGCAGGCGTTCCTTCTCGGTCTTCTCGCGCATGGTCTGGATGTCGCGGCGGGCTTTTTCCTGCTCCTGACGCAGGCGGGCGATCTCCTGTTCGCGCTCGGCGGCCAGGGCATTGAGGCGGCCCAGCAGGGCGCTGGTGTCCTGCCCGTCCTGCAGGAGGTAATGCTCCGCACGGCGCAGGATGCTTTCCGGCAGGCCATGCTCGCGGGCCACGTCCAGGGCCTGGCTGGCGCCCACCTGATCGTAGGCCAGTTTGAAAAGGGGCTTCTTGCTCTGCGGGTCGAAGAGCACCGAAGCGGCCCGCGCGCCTTCGCGCGACAGGGCGTAGGTCTTGAGGGCCGGGAAGTGGGTGGCGGCCAGCACGAAGGTCTGCTTGTCCAGCAGGCCGTCCAGCACGCCCTGGGCCAGGGCCGCGCCCTGGGCGGGGTCGGTACCGGCGCCGAACTCGTCCAGCAGCACGAGGCCGGTGCTGTCCAGATGCTTCCAGGCCTTGGCCAGATGCCGGATCTGGGCCGTGAAGGTGGAAACGTTGTCTTCCAGGCTCTGTTCGTCACCGATGAAGGCATCCACGCGGCCGAACCAGGGCAGATGCGAACCGGCGGCCGCAGGCACGGGCAGGCCGCTCAGGGTCATGGCCACGCACAGGCCCAGGGTCTTGAGGCAGACGGTCTTGCCGCCGGCGTTGCCACCGGTGATGATGAGGGCCCGTTCGCCGGGACGCAGCACGATGTCCAGCGGACGCACCTGTTGCAGGCCGCCGCTCTTGCCGCGTTCGTCCTTGCGCTGGCGCAGGCTGACCAGGGCCAGCAGGGGATGGCGGGTCTCCAGCAGGCAGACGCCTTCCTCCACGGGCGAGAGCGGCACGCAGCGGCCGTCGTATTCGGCGGCCAGGCGGCGCTTGGCCTGCAAAACATCCAGCTGGGCCAGCAGTTCCAAGGCGGCACGCGCCCCGGGCAGCTCGGCCAGCAGCAGGCTGCGCAGATAGGCCAGCACCTTGTGCTCTTCCTCGCGCTCCTCGCGCTTCAGTTCCTGGAGGCGGTTGTTGATCTCCACCAGGAACATGGGCTCGAAATAGCAGGTCTCGCCGGTCTGGGACCAGTCATGGATGATGCCCTGCATGCGGCCCTTGAAGTTGGCCTTGAGGGGCAACACATAACGGTCCGAGGACAGGGTCATGAACTCGTCCTGCAGCCAGGCAAGCATATTGTACTGCATGGCGTAGTCCTTGACCCGGCGCATGCAGTTCTGGTGCAGGCGGCGCAGTTCGCTGCGCACCTGGAAGAGTTCGGGCGAGCTCTCGTCGCGGATCAGGCCGTCATCGGAAATGCAGCGCAGCAGGGCCGCCGTGAGCTGCACGGGCAGCGGCGTCTCCTGTGCCAGGGCCAGCAGATGCGGCCACTGGTCCTCGGCCTCGGGCAGGGCGATGGAGGCATGGGCGGCCTTGGCCAGTCGCAGCATCTCGCGCAGGGCCCAGAAGGCATCGGTATCGGGCTGCAGGCCGGGCTTTTCGGCCACCCGCAGGAAGGCGCCCACATCGGGGAAGGACCCCAGGGCAAAGCCGCCCTCGCCCATGGGACGGGCGGCCCAGACGGCGGATTCGTCATACAGGCGTGCCGCGTGGGTGACAGCGGCGGCGTCTTCCAGCGGACGCAGCTCGAGAGCACGCTCGCGGCCGGCCGGGGAAAGGCACAGGCTGGCGAGGTGCTCGGTGATCTGCGGGAATTCGAGCGCGTGGAGAGTGCGGCTGTGGATCATGGAGGCTCTTAGGCGGTCAGGCGGGCCTTGACGGCGGCGGAAAGGGCCTTGCCGTCCACACGGCCCTTGTGGGTGGCCATGATGGCGGAGATGACCTTGCCCATCTCGCGGGGCGAGGTAGCGCCCACTTCGGCGATGGTGGCATCGATGAGGGCGGTCAGCTCTTCCTCGGTCAGGGGCTTGGGCAGGTAGCTCTGGATGACGGCCAGTTCGGCGGCTTCCTTGTCGGCCAGATCCTGACGGCCGGCGGAAGTGTACTGCTCGATGGAGTCCTGACGCTGCTTGCCTTCCTTGATGATGAGGTCGAGCATCTCGGCATCGTCCAGGGTGCCGCCGGGACGGCACAGGTCCACCAGACGGTTCTTGACAGCGGTCTTGAGCAGGCGCAGGACGGTCAGACGCACGGCGTCCTTGGCCTTGTAGGCCTGGACGTAATCTTTTTCGATGGTTTCAAACAGGCTCATGGCGTTGGGATGGGTAGGGGGTGAAAAGAGGAACTGCGGAAGACCACGAGGGGCCTTCCGCAGTTCAAAGGTGACGTGCAAGGCCTGAGAACTAGGCCATGTTCATCTTTCTGATTTTCTTCATCAGGCGCTTACGGGCAGCAGCCTTCTTCTTCTTGCGCATCACGCTGGGCTTTTCGTAGTGCTGGCGCTTTTTCATTTCGGAAAGCACACCGGCCTTTTCCACCTGCTTCTTGAAGCGGCGCAGCGCGATATCGAAGTTGTAATCGTCTTCGTTCAGAAACACTCCGGGCACGAATATCACCCCCTCCTGCGAGAGCTCCGGCCAGGCCGGGCAATGACGCGGGCGTCATCCGACCTTGTTTGCAAGGTCAAGGACAGTTTTGTAGTCCTGATGCCCCAAAAAGGCAAGCATTTTTTTTGCAAGACGCATGAAGGAGAGGGCAGCGGGCACGGGCCCCTGCCGGAAGGTGCCGAAAGGGCGGAAAGGCTACTCGGCGTCGGGATCGTCGTCTTCGCAGGCGTCGAACACGCTTTCCTGCATGTCCAGCAGCAGCTCCACATAGCGGCGCAGGTTGCTGCGGAAGAGTTCCGGCGTGGCCAGGCCCTCCACACAGAAGCGGATCTCGAAGCATTCGTCTTCGATCTCGCCGATATAGGCCTTGGCGATCCGGTATTCCCGGGAAGCTTCGGAAGCGGCGCTGTAGAAGAGCTCCAGCTGATCCATGTCGTCCACTTCGAAGGCGCAGACCAGAGAGAAGAAGTCCTTGTCTTCCTCGTCGAGGATGAGGGAAAGGGAGATCTCGCCCGCTAGGAAGGAGATGTCGCCGTCTTCGTCGATCTCAGGCTGGAAGCCTTCTTCGGCCAGGGCGTCGAAACAGAATTTTTTGTCCATGGGGGTGATCCTTTTCCCGGCGTGGCCAGGGCCGGGGCTTGGCGGTCCAGGGGACCATGAGGAGGCGGCGGGGAAAAGATAAAACAGGCGGGGCCTGTTTTATCTTTTCCGGGAAATAGGGGGTGGGCTAGTCGAGGGCGTCCTTGAGCATCTTGCCGGGACGGAATTTCACCATCTTGCAGGCGGGGATGGTCAGGGTCTCGCCGGTGCGGGGGTTGCGGCCCTGGCGTTCCTTGCGGGTCTCCACCACGAAGGTACCGAAACCGGTCAGGGTCAGCTTGTCGTCCTTGGCCAGGGATTCTTCCACAGAAGCCAGGAAGGCATTGAGCGCGCGTTCGGCAGCGGCTTTGGTCAGATTGGCCTTGGCGGCAATCTTTTCAACCAGGTCAGCCTTGGTCATTGGGATATCCTCCTCATCTCGTCAGTGATACGCCATGTCCGCCGCAGGGCGGATCCCCTCTGGCGTGTTGTTTTTGTAAAACTCCCTGTCAGGCAATCAGTTTTTCAAGGGGTTGTCAAGCAAGGAAGCCCCGAAACGGCTGATATGCTGAAAGTCCGCCACAGTGAGCTGTTCCGGCCGCAGGGTGGGCGTGATGCCGGCCTGCTCGATGGCCGCGGACAGCCACGGCGCCAGCGGGCAGCGCCGGGCGATGCTGCCCAGCTGCTTGCGGCGTTGCTGGAAGCAGACCTTGATGACCAGGGCCAGCAGCTCCGGGCGTTCCGGGCGCTGGCCCGGGGGCAGGGGCTCGAAGGAGAGCACGGCGGAATCCACCTTGGGCGGCGGGCTGAAGGCGCCGGGGCCCACGATGAATTCCATGCGCGGCCGGGCAAAACTCTGCACCCAGACCGACAGGGCCCCGTAATGGCCGTTGCCCGGCCCGGCGGCCAGGCGCTGGCCCACTTCCTTCTGGACCATGAAGGCCGCCCGTACCAGGCCCGTGGCGCGGGAGAACAGGTCCCACATCATGGGCGAGGCCACGTTGTAGGGCAGGTTGCCGATGACCTTCCACGGATTGTCGGGCGAGATGCGGCTCCAGTCGAAGCGCAGGGCGTCCGTCAGCACGGCCTGGGTACGCGCCGCCCCCAGGCGCTGGCGTTCGGCGGCCCAATGGCTGTCCTTTTCCAGCAGCACCAGCCGGGCATGGGGCTGGGCCTCGATGGCGCGGGTCAGGGCGCCGGGGCCGGGGCCGATCTCGATGACGTTGTCCGTGTCCCTGGGCAGCAGCAGGGAGGCGATGCGGTTGCAGATGCTCTCATGCCGCAAGAAGTGCTGGCCCAGACTTTTCTTGGCCTTGGGTTGGGTGCTTTCGTTCATCAGGGCAGGTCGAAGCGGTCAAAGGTGAGTACGAGCCCGGCCCGGCCCTGGGTGGCCGAGCGCAGGGATGTCGAAAAACCGAAAAGTTTGCGCAGGGGCGCCAGCCCGCGCACATGCTTGAGCCCGGAGCGGTCCTCCAGGTCTTCCACACGTCCGCCGGCCGTGCCGAACAGGCTGATGGCCGCGCCAAGGAATTCGTCGGGCACGCTGATCTCCACCTTCATGAGCGGTTCCAGCGCCACGGGCGATGCCGCGGCCATTGCCTCGCGCAGGGCCATGCCCGCGGCCATGTGGCAGCCAGGCACGGTGGTCTGGCCCTCGCGCCGTTCCACGGCGGTCAGGGTCACTTCCACGTCCTCCACGGGATAGCCGGTCAGGGCGCCGCTCTGCAAGGCATCGCGCACGCCTTCCAGGGCGGCGTCCAGCAGGGGCCTGGGCAGCAGCTTGCGTGCCTCGGCCTCGTCGGCGGGCAAAAAGTCGCCCACCAGCAGGCGGTTGCCCGTGCCGCGCGGCAGGGGGCGCACATGCAGCTCCACATGGCCGAAGTGGTGCTCCTTGCCCAGCTCGCGGTCGAATTCGCCCTGGCCGTCGGCTTCCTTGCGCACGGTCTCGCGCAGGATGACCTGCGGATGCCCGGCCCGGGGCGAGATGCCGTATTCGCGGGACATGCGTTCCAGCAGCACGTCCAGATGCAGTTCGCCCATGCCGGAGACCATGCGGCAGGCCGTTTCCTCGTCCATGCGCACTTCCAGCGTGGGGTCTTCGGCGGCGTAGCGCTCCAGGGCCTCGTCCAGCACCTTGCCTTCATCGGCATTGCGCGGCTCCAGGGCCAGGGTGATGACCGGCGCGTAAGAGTCGATGGCTTCCAGGGCCAGCAGGCGGCTCTTGTGGCAATAGGTCTCGCCGGTGTGCGCGCCCCGCAGGCCCACGAGGGCCACGATCTCGCCGGTGGAGGCGCTCTCCAGCTGCTCGCGGCGGTCGGCATGCATGCGGTAGATGCGGCTGATGCGGTCTTCGGCCTTGCTGGCGGTATTGGTCAGGGCGTCGCCCTCGTGCAGGCTGCCTGCGTAGACGCGGGCGAAAGCCAGCTTGCGGCCGTTCTCCATGAGCACCTTGAAGATCAGCACCACGGCGGGCGCTGCGGCATCGGGGGGCACGGGCACCTCGTTGCCATCGCTGTCGCGGCCCACGGGCGCGGGCACGTCCAGCGGCGAGGGCAGCAGGTCGCAGACGGCATCCAGCACGGGCTGCACGCCGCTGTTGCGCAGGGCGGAGCCGCAGAGCACCGGGGTCACGGCCCGGCTCAGTGTGGCCCGGCGCAGGGCGGCGCGCACGTCGTCCAGGCTGTATCCCCCGCCCAGATACAGATCGAGGAAGGGTTCGTCGGCCTCGGCCAGATGCTCCAGCAGGCTTTCCCGCCAGGGCTCGGCCACAGCGGCTTCCGCATCGCTCCAGGGGCGGCGGGTCACGGTGCGGCCCTGGTCGGCCTGGTCGAAGTCCAGATGTTCGCGGGCCAGCAGGTCCAGCACGCCGTCGAAGGCCTCGCCCTCCCCGTTGGGGATGGTCAGGGGCAGGGGATTGGCGCCCAGACGTTTTTTCATGCCTTCCAGCACATTGGCGAAATCAGCGCCCATCCGGTCCATCTTGTTGATGAAGGCGATCTTGGGCACGCCGAAGTTTTCCGACTGCCGCCAGACCGTCTCGGACTGCGGTTCCACACCGGCCACGCCGCAGAACACGCCCACCGCGCCATCCAGCACGCGCAGGGAACGCTCCACCTCGATGGTGAAGTCCACATGGCCGGGCGTGTCGATAAGGTCGATGGTGTGTCCGTTCCACTGGCAGGTGGTACAGGCCGACATGATGGTGATGCCGCGCTCCTGCTCCTCGGGCATGTAGTCCATGGTGGCGGTGCCGTCGTGGACTTCCCCCAGACGGTGGATCTTGCGGCTGTAGTAGAGCATGCGCTCCGAAAGTGTGGTCTTGCCCGCGTCGATGTGGGCGATGATTCCGATATTGCGGATGTTCTTCATGGCAGTCTCGTCAACGTGTGGGCCGGGAGATCCCGGCAGGATGGCGAAAGTATGCGCTTTCCCGCTGTCGCGCGCAAGCGGCGGGGCTGGTGGCGGTTGTGCGCCGCGGTCATCTTCCGTCCTGTCCGGGCAGCTCACAGCAGGCTGAAGGCCCGGCGGCGGCAGCGGAAAAAGTCCGGTGTCAGGCCTGGATGCAGCCAGAATGCCTCGCAGCCGGGCGCGAGCAGCAGCTCCACCGGAGCCTCGTCCTGCATGGCCAGACGGGCGGCCTCGTCCTCCTCCAGCACGGCGGCCGGCAGGCATGGGCCAGGCAAGGGCCCGCCGTCCAGCACGGCCCGGGCAGCTTTGCCGCGCAGGGCCTGTGCCACGCAGTCCGGGCCGTGGGCGAAGGCCAGCAGCTCTTCGTCCACGGCAACGTCCTGCGGCAGCAGGAGCAGGGGCAGGGCGTCTTCGCGCCAGATGCGTCCCGGCAGCTTGTCGCGTTCCGGCAGGGCGGCCCCGTCCAGACCGTGCAGCAGGGCCACGCGGCACCGGGGCAGCTCGCCCGTCAGGCGCACGAAGTCGGCGGCCGGAAGGGCAAAGGCGTCTTCCACACCGGCCAGCTCCAGGGTCACCAGCACTTCGGGCGTGGGGTCGCCGTCAAGACAGAAAGCCCCTGTCAGCGGCACGCCGGCCAGGATGGCGGGCATGAGGGCCGCCGCCAGACGGGCGGGCGAACGCAGTGACGCCGGGAAGGCCACCAGGGCAAAGGGCGCCGGGCCGTCCGTGGCTGTGCGCCGAAATCCCCGGCGGGGGAAACGTTCGTCCCGGCAGGTCTGGCTGTCCGTCTCTCCGGCATGGGCCTGATGCAGGGCCAGCGCAGTCTTGATGGCGGCACGCAGATGCGCGGGCGTGCCCTCGTAGGCCGCGGCGCGCGGCCCGTCAGGTACCCGGAAACCTTCCAGCCATTGGGGCCAGAGCGGGCCGCTGTCTTCTTCCGCGAAGATGTCCTCACAACCGGTGGGCATGCAGATGCTGTCCATGGGGGCTGCTCCTACAGGCTGTCACAGGCCAGGGCGTACAGGCGGGCCTCCATGAGATGGCGGGCCGCCAGCCGTTCCGGCCAGAAGGCCGCGGCACGGCGCAGGGCGGTCTCCGAAGCCCGGTCGGCAGGTGCAAGGCTGTGCCAGGAGAGCACGGCGGCGTCCCCGGCAGTCAGGGCCAGCAGCTCGTCCGTCAGAGGCCAGCCGCTGGTCAGGGGCGCGGCGGCGCACTGTTCCGGGCCATGGCCCATGTACACGGCGTGGGCATTCTCCAGCACCAGTTCGGGGTCACGGCTCAAAAAGATCTTGGCGCCCGCGCGCAGGGCCATGTCCAGCAGGGCATGATCGGGCTCGCCCCATTCGGGCAGGGCCATGAACAGTTCGAACGGCGCGTAGATGGCGGCCGTGATCAGGTCGCAGGCCAGACCGCACTGGGCACCGCCCAGCCAGGAGATGCGCAGGCTCTCCCAGTCCCCGTGCCGGGCGGCCAGCAGGGCAAGGTCGGTCAGGGCCTGGCCCGGCGCGCCCTTGTCGTTGCCCGCATTGACCACCGCTCCCGGCAGCCCGGCGGCCAGGCAGTCCAGGGCGCCGCCCTTGAGCCCGGCGGTCAGGCAGAGCCCGGCATGAGCGTACAACGGGGCCTGAAGGTCACAGGAGGCCATGTCCTGGGCCCAGAGCGCGGGCGGCAGCATGTCCACGTCCATGCCCAGCTGACGGGCCGCAGCCGTGGCTGCCAGCACGTCCTGCGTGTCGGCGCCGTCAGCGGCCAGCAGCAGGGCCGTCTTGCCGGTCAGGGGGGCGGGCCGGCCCTCCATCTGCACCAGTTGCCAGAAGGTGGACTGTCCCAGATCACGGATACGCAAGATCTGCCGGGCCATGATAACTCCTTGTGCTGTACTTGAAGGCGGCGAAAGGGTGGGACGAGGGGGAAGAGGGAGACCTTTTGGAAAAGGTCTCCCTCTTCCCCCTCGAGTTCCCCCATCACCCGTGCCAAAACTTTTTATTCAGGTCCATGGGACTGTGTCGCAGCGTCCCGGGCAGCCATCCCGCCCGATCCCCCGGTGCTGTGGAGGGGCTGCACGGAGGAAGGGCGTGCCCGTCTCTGCCCCGTGTCGGCGCGTGCATCGTGTTCCGGCCAGACAGCGCAAAGCGCTTTCCGGAAGGCTGCGGGCAACAGAGGCGGAGCGGGCACGGGACTTCCGGTGGAGGCAGGACAAGGGGCGTCCCTTTCCATATGCCCAGCGCATGGGCGCTAAAGCTGGCCAGTCCTTCCGGCTCCTGGGGCGTGACGGGCAGCGGCCCGGCATGGCGAACAGTCTGGACAAATCCTGCGCTATGGTCTGCCACAAATCAAGAAAATTTCTGTTGTTGTGGGCAGGGTCCTGTGGATGGTGCCGGCGTCCTTGGGGGCCGGGAGGCAGGTGCGGGAAAATTCCCGCAAAGCGGCGGCAAGAGGCCGATGGGCTGGTTCAGAGGTCGGAAAGGGAAGAGATAGCGGCGAGGGAAGATGCCGGGCTGTAAAGGCAGGAAAGGACGGTATTGCCATCTGCGGACAGGCAGGGGCGCCGCACCGGACCGCGCCACAAAAGGTGCCCGTCTCGTCGGATCCAGGCCGGGGAGCACCATGCCGGAAGAGGGGACGTCTGGCCGTGTGTGCCGCCCAGAAGCTGCACAGAGTATCGGCATGCCCCGGGCCGACGGGACACTTCATGCTTTTTACGATACGGGGCGGAGCCGTGCCGTCATCTGCAGAAGATCTTTCCCCAATAAAGCGCGCTGGGGAGGGGGAGGGGAGATTGAGGGGAGGGGGCACCCCTCTCGCGCTAGGCGAGGGGTGCCCCCTCCCCTCAAAAAAGCATCTTCCTCTGCTTCAGGGCCGGGGGCATTCGCGCCAGCGGGCATTGAGCAGGAAGTGGGCGTCGGTCTGGACGCCGGGATCCTTCATGGCCTTGGCGGCAAAGGCGCCCCAGGGCAGGGTGGCGCAGTCTTTGGCGGCGCTGCGGGCGATGTGCATGAGCTTGCCCTCGCGCTTGTGCTGGTCGAACAGGAGCACGGCGGCCACGCAGGCGGCATCGAAGCGGCCCATGTCCAGGGCTTTGTCGATGAGGGCCGACAGGCGGGCGTCCTTGCTGTCATGGGTGGCGAAGCCCGTGGAAGCGTTGGTGATGGACTCGCGCAGCAGCTTGCCTTCGGGGTCGGCTTCCAGGTCGATGTGGTAGGTCTGGGCCACGGCCACGAGACCGGGCTCCAGGGGCGGCACCTCGGGCTTGCCCAGGTTGCGCCACAACCAGGTGCCCAGCACGGCCACGCCCATGACGGCGCAGAAGAACAGGGGCACTTTCCAGCCGGTGGCTTTTTGCTGGCTCATGCGCGCCCCCGCAGCCAGGTACGCAATTGTTCGATCTGGCGGGCCACGGAACGGGGGCCGGTACCTGCGGGCGTCTCGCGGCGGCGCACGGCGGCGGCGTAATCCAGCACGGCATAGACGTCATCGGTGATGCGGGCATCCAGCTGCTGGAGTTCGGCCAGCGAAAGGTCTTCCAGGCCCTTGCCCTGCTTTTCGGCCAGGGCCACGGCATGGCCCGTGACGTGATGGGCCTCGCGGAAGGGCAGGCCCTTGCCCACCAGATAGTCGGCCAGTTCCGTGGCGTTGAGGAAGCCGCGGGCGCAGGCGGCGCGCATGCGGTCGGTGCGGAAGGTCAGTTCTTCCAGCATGCCGGCCATGAGCATCAGGGAAGCGTCCACGGTGCGGTCGGCATCGAGGAAACCTTCCTTGTCTTCCTGCAGGTCGCGGTTGTAGGTCATGGGCAGGCCCTTCATGATGGTCAGCATGCCCATGAGCGAGCCATAGACGCGGCCGGTCTTGCCGCGCATGAGTTCGGCCACGTCGGGGTTCTTCTTCTGGGGCATGATGGACGAGCCCGTGGAGTAGCCGTCGGAGAGCTGCACGAAGCCAAAGGCCGGGTTGGCCCAGATGATGAGCTCTTCGCACAGGCGGGACAGGTGGGCCATGATGCAGGAGCCGGCGAACAGGGCTTCCAGCACGAAATCACGGTCGGAGACGGCGTCCATGGAGTTGCCGTAGATGCCGTCGAAGCCCACTTCGTCGGCCACGCTCTGCGGATCGAGGGGATAGGTGGTGCCGGCCAGGGCGGCGGAGCCCAGCGGCGAGATGCGCACGCGCTTGAGCACGTCGTCCAGGCGCATGCAGTCGCGGCGGAACATCCAGGCATAGGCCAGCAGATGGTGGGCCAGGCTCACGGGCTGGGCGGGCTGCATGTGGGTGCAGCCGGGCAGGATGTCGTCCTGATGGCCGTCGGCGCAGGACACCAGGGTGGCGCACAGATGGGCGGCGCGCTGCTGCCAGGCCGTCAGGCGGTCGGCCACGAACAGGCGGAAGGTCAGGCCCACCTGGTCGTTGCGGCTGCGGCCGGTGTGCAGCTTTTTGCCCACGTCGCCGATGATCTCGGTGAGGCGGGCCTCGATGTTCATGTGCACGTCTTCCAGCGCCGGTTTCCAGACGAAGGCGCCGGATTCGATCTCCTGCTTCACGGCATCGAGACCAGTGACGATCTGTTCGGCCTCGTCGGGCGTGATGACGCCCTGACGGCCCAGCATGCGGGCATGGGCCTGGGAACCGCGGATGTCCTGGGCATAGAGGGCGCGGTCATAGGTCTGGGAATCGGTATAGGCGGCCACGGCTTCTCTGGGGCCTTCGGCGAAGCGGCCGCCCCAGCTCTGATTGGTGCTCATGGAAAGATCTCTCTGCCCCGGGAGGGGCCGGTGTATGCGCTGCGGCGCGCGATGACAGGGGGCCGGAAACGGCGGCGCCCCGTGCGGGATGCGGACGGGGCGGCCTTCCGGATGGAAAGGACGGGGCGGACGGGTACCCCCGTCCGCCGTGAGGAAGACTTACTTGCCCAGCTTGTTCTGGACCGCGGCGTACATGCCGAGGCGCAGGCAGTTGAGGCGGATGAAGCCGGCAGCGTCCTTGTGGTCGTAGTTGCCGCCTTCGAAGGTGGCCAGGTCTTCGGAGAACAGGGAGAAGGGAGAGGTACGGGCCAGGGGCCACACGCCGCCCTTGTACAGCTTGGCGCGCACGGTACCGGTGACGGTCTCCTGGGACTTGTCCATGAAGGCCTGCATGGCTTCGCGTTCGGGCGAGAACCAGTAGCCGTTGTACACGGCGTGGGAGTAGGGCACGGCCAGCATGTCACGCAGCTGCAGCAGCTCGCGGTCCATGCACAGGCCTTCGAGGTCGCGGTGCAGGGCGTAAAGCAGGGTGCCGGCAGGGTTTTCGTACACGCCGCGGCACTTCATGCCCACGTAGCGGTTCTCCACCATGTCGTCACGGCCGATGCCGTGCTTGCCGGCCAGTTCGGCCAGGGTCTTGATGATGGTGTAGGGCGACATCTTTTCGCCGTTGACGGCCACGGGGTTGCCGTGCTCGAAGCTCACTTCGATGATCTCGGGCTCGTTGGGGGCCTGCTCCACGGGCACGCAGCGCTCGTGGCAGGATTCGTGGGGAGCGTTGCCCGGATCTTCCAGCTCGCTGCCTTCGAAGCTGGTGTGCATCATGTTGGCGTCCATGCTGTAGCGCTTGGCTTCCTTGGAGATCGGGATGCCGTGCTTTTCAGCAAAGGCGTTGAGGGCCGTACGGGACATCAGGTCCCATTCGCGCCAGGGGGCGATGACCTTCAGGTCGGGGGCCAGGGCCTTGGCGGCGAACTCGAAGCGCACCTGGTCGTTGCCCTTGCCGGTGGCACCGTGGGCGATGGCGTCAGCGCCTTCCTTGCGGGCGATGTCCACCAGGGCCTTGGTGATGATGGGGCGGGCGATGGAGGTGCCCAGCATGTAGCGGTTCTCGTACCGGGCGGCGCCGCGCATCATGGGGAAGACGAAGTCGCGGGCCATCTCTTCACGCAGGTCCACCACGTAGGCCTTGGAAGCGCCGGTCTTGTAAGCCTTGGCTTCCACACCGCTCAGGTCTTCGGGCTGGCCCAGATCGGCAGTGACGGTGATGACTTCGCACTTGTAGGTTTCGATCAGCCACTTGAGGATGACGGAGGTGTCCAGGCCGCCGGAGTAGGCGAGCACAACTTTCTTGATGTCTTTGTTCATCGTAAGGCCTCGTAAAAAAGATTGAGAGGGAAGCAGTATTCTCCAAAAGCCCGCCCTTGGCAAGTGCGAAAGGGGGCAAAAGGCGCGCAGGCGCACGCTTTGGCCCTGGCCGTGGCCTTTGCCGGACATCCTGCCGGGAAGGGGCGGCAGCATCTTGACGAAGGCGGCGCAAGCGGATAGAAAAAAACGTTTTAACCGGATGTCTTCCGTGCAATGCGCCATGGGGCGGCAGGGGAGGCAGCCGGAGGGGCAGGGCCGCACCCCTGCGATTTTCCCAACCATACAGGAACATCCAATGCCCAAACGCACGGATCTACACAAAATTCTGGTTATCGGCGCAGGTCCCATCGTCATCGGCCAGGGCTGTGAATTCGACTATTCCGGCTCCCAGGCCGTGAAGGCCCTCAAGGAAGAAGGTTACGAGGTGGTGCTGGTCAATTCCAACCCGGCCACCATCATGACCGACCCCCACATGGCCGACGCCACCTATATCGAACCCATCGAGCAGCAGACCCTGGCGGCCATCATCCGCAAGGAACGCCCCGATGCCCTGCTGCCCACCCTTGGCGGACAGACGGCGCTCAACGCCGCTCTTGGTCTGGCCAAGAGCGGCGTTTTGGCGGAGTGCGGCGTTGAGCTCATCGGTGCGCGTGCCGAAGTCATCGAAAAGGCCGAAAGCCGCGAACTGTTCCGGCAGGCCATGGAGAACATCGGCCTCAAGGTGCCTGCCAGCGGCATTGCCCACAACATGGATGAAGTGCGTGCCCTGGGCGACGTGCTGCCCTTCCCGCTGATCATCCGCCCGGCCTTCACCCTGGGCGGCACCGGCGGCGGCATCGCCTACAACATGGCCGACCTGGAAGAAGTGGCCGCTCACGGCCTTTCCGCCAGCCCCGTGTCCGAAGTCATGATCGAACAGAGCGTGCTGGGCTGGAAAGAGTTCGAGATGGAAGTCATGCGCGACAAGAATGACAACTGCGTCATCGTCTGCTCCATCGAGAACGTGGACGCCATGGGCGTGCACACCGGCGACTCCATCACCGTGGCCCCGGCCCAGACCCTGACCGACGCCGAATACCAGATGATGCGCGACGCTTCCTTCGCCATCATGCGCGAGATCGGCGTGGAGACCGGCGGCAGTAACGTGCAGTTCGGCATCAACCCCGACGACGGCGAGATGGTGGTCATCGAGATGAACCCGCGCGTGTCGCGTTCCTCGGCCCTGGCCTCCAAGGCCACCGGCTTCCCCATCGCCAAGCTGGCCGCCAAGCTGGCCATCGGCTACACCCTGGACGAACTGCGCAACGACATCACCCGCGAGACCGCGGCCAGCTTCGAGCCGGCCATCGACTACTGCGTGGTCAAGATCCCGCGCTTCACCTTTGAAAAATTCCCCGGTGCCAAGGACGAGCTGACCACCTCCATGAAGAGTGTGGGCGAAGCCATGAGCATCGGCCGTACTTTCAAGGAAGCCCTGCAGAAGGGCCTGCGTTCCATGGAGATCGGCGCCTCCGGCCTGGGCTTCAACTTCCGTCGCGAGCTGCCGCCCCTGCCCGAGATCATGGCCGGCCTGCGCAGGCCCCATTCGCGCCGCGTCTTCACCCTGCGCCAGGCCCTGCTGGCCGGCGTGAGCGTGGAAGACATCCACGAGGCTTCCGGCATCGACCCCTGGTTCATCCGCCAGATGCGCGACATCGTGGACATGGAGACCCGCATCCGCGACTTCGGCCTGGCCAACGACATGACGCCCCTGAACCCCGAGCTGCCCGAGATCCTGCGCGAAGCCAAGGAATACGGGTTCTCCGACCGCCAGCTCTCCGAGATGTGGAAACGTCCCGAGACCGACATCCGCCGTCTGCGCAAGGAAATGGGCATCGTGCCCACCTTCTACCTGGTGGATACCTGCGCCGCGGAATTCGAAGCCTACACGCCCTATTACTACTCCACCTATGAAAAGGGCGACGAAGTGCAGACCAAGGACTGCCGCAAGGTGCTGATCCTTGGCGGCGGCCCCAACCGCATCGGCCAGGGCATCGAATTCGACTACTGCTGCTGCCATGCCTCCTTCGCCCTGCGCGATGCGGGCATCATGGCCATCATGGTCAATTCCAACCCCGAGACCGTGTCCACGGACTACGACACCTCCGACCGCCTGTACTTCGAGCCCCTGACCTTCGAAGATGTGATGAACATCGTGGAAAAGGAAAAGCCCGAGGGCGTCATCGTGCAGTTCGGCGGCCAGACCCCGCTGAACCTGGCTGTGCCGCTGATGCGCGCCGGTGTGCCTATCCTGGGCACCTCGCCCGACGCCATCGACCGCGCCGAAGACCGCGAACGCTTCCAGGCCCTCATCGAGAAGCTGGGACTGCTCCAGCCGCCGAACGGTACCGCCATGGACCTGGATCAGGCATTGGAAGTGGCCGAACGCATCACCTATCCCGTGGTGGTGCGTCCCAGCTACGTGCTGGGCGGCCGCGCCATGGCCGTGGTCTACGACAAGGAAGAGCTGGTGGAGTACTTCCGCGAACAGGTGCCCGAAAAGCCCGAACATCCCATCCTCATCGACAAGTTCCTGGAGCATGCCGTGGAAGTGGACGTGGACGCCCTGTCCGACGGCAAGGAAGTCTATGTGGCCGGCATCATGGAACACATCGAAGAAGCCGGTATCCACTCCGGTGACTCGGCCTGCGTGCTGCCTTCCTTCTCGCTCTCCTATGACCATGTGGCCCTCATCGCCGCCCAGGCCGAAGCCCTGGCCCGCGAGCTCAAGGTGGTGGGCCTGATGAACATCCAGTTCGCCATCAAGGGCGACGACCTGTACATCCTTGAAGTGAACCCGCGTGCCTCGCGCACCGCGCCCTTCGTCTCCAAGGCCACCGGCGTGCCGCTGCCTTACATGGCCACCCAGGTCATGCTGGGCAAGACCCTGGACGAGCTGGACCCCTGGAGCATGCGCCGCGGCGGCTTCACCTGCGTCAAGGAAGCCGTGCTGCCCTTCCAGCGTTTCCCCGGCGTGGACATCATCCTCGGACCCGAGATGCACTCCACCGGCGAAGTCATGGGCATGGGCGGCGACTTCCCCGAAGCCTACTACAAGAGCCAGCTGGCCTCCGGTCAGGATCTGCCGCAGGGCGGCAATGTCTTCATTTCGGTCAATGACCGCGACAAGCCCATCCTGCCCGAAGTGGCGGCCATGTTCGCCGACCTGGGCTTCCATCTGCTGGCCACCAGCGGCACGGCCCGCTTCCTGCGCGAACGCGGCCTGGAAGTGGAGGAAGTTCTCAAGGTCTACGAAGGCCGTCCCAACATCGTGGACCGCATGATCAACGGCGACGTGGCCCTGGTCATCAATACGGCCTCGGGCAAGAACACGGCCCGCGACTCCAAGTCCATCCGTCATACGGCCGTGAGCTACGGCGTGCCGTACTGCACCACCGTGGCCGGTGCCAAAGCCTCGGCCATCGCCATCGGCAAGCGCCGTGAAGACACGCATGTGGAAAGCCTGCAGGAATACTACGCGCGGGAAGCGCGGGGGTAAGATATGAAAGCATTACTGGTACTTGAAGACGGTTTCTGCCTTCAGGGCAAATCCTTTACCGGCGATTTCGAAACCGGTGGGGAAGTGATTTTCAATACAGGCATGACCGGCTATCAGGAAGTGCTCACCGACCCCTCCTATTACGGGCAGATGGTGTGCATGACCTATCCGCTTATCGGCAACTACGGCATTACCGCTGAAGACATGGAGTCCGGCCGCGTGCACATGCGCGCCCTGCTGGTCAAGGAATGCTGCAAGGAGCCCTCCAACTGGCGTTCCAAGGAATCCCTGCCGGACTTCCTCAAGCGCTGGAACGTGCCCGGTATGGAAGGCCTGGACACCCGCGCCCTGACGCGTCACCTGCGCATCAACGGTGCCATGCGCGGCATCATCTCCACCCGTGACCTGGATGTGGAGAGCCTGCGGGCCAAGGCCTGCGCCCTGCCCAGCATGGAAGGGCAGAACCTGGTGCCCTTCGTGGCCGCCCAGAAACCCTACGTCCTCACGGCCGACGGCCCCAGGGACGCCCAGTTCGATGCCGACGGCGCCTACGCCTGGCAGGGCACGGGCATCCCGCTGCTGGTCTATGACTTTGGCGTGAAATGGAACATCCTGCGCCTGCTGGCCGAAGTGGGCTTCGAGCCCCTGGCCGTGCCGCCTTCCTTCACGCCGGACCAGGCCCGCGCCAGCGGTGCCAAGGGCGTGTTCCTGTCCAACGGCCCCGGCGACCCGGCGACCCTGAAGGACGAGATCGCCATCATCCGCGAGCTGGTGAAGGAATTCCCCGTGACCGGCATCTGCCTGGGGCACCAGCTCATCGGCCACGCCCTTGGCGGCACCACGGCCAAGCTGAAGTTCGGCCACCACGGCTGCAACCACCCGGTCAAGGATCTGGGGACGGGCCGCATCGAGATCTCGTCCCAGAACCACGGCTTCCATGTGGTGCTGGACGGCCTGGATGATGTGGAAGCCACCCACATCAACCTCAATGACCAGACCCTGGAAGGCCTGCGCCACAAGACCCTGCCCATCATGAGCGTGCAGTACCATCCCGAAGCGGCCGCCGGTCCCCACGACGGGCGTTACCTCTTCGAGCGTTTCCACGAGATGATGAAGGCCGCTCTGGCCTAAAAGATATACGGTCTGAGGAGGTGGGCTCTTCTCCCCCCTCTCCAGCGCGTGTTGTTGAGCGCATCGTTGACAGGGCTCTTCCCGTGAGGGAAGGGCCCTGTTTTTTTGTCGTGGAGGGAATGGCCGGTGATGGTGTGCAGGGATGCACCGGGAATCAGGGGGCCGGAAGACCGAGATGCGGAAAGGGCGCTCTGTCTGGCGGGGACAGCCGCTGACAGGGGGACAGATCCGGGACTGATGCAGGAGGCGGCATACTGGGGACGGCATCTGTCAGAGGCCGGACATCGTTGGAGACGGGAAGGAGAAAAAACTGCCGGTATTCCCGGGCCCTGACGTTTCGCTCACGCTGCCGGTGCCAAGGTTCCGGCACAGGCTTGCCATCGCCTGCGCACTTGGGCTATCGTCGGAGTACCGGTCCGGATCTGTCGCAGGCAGGTCGGCCTTCAACTGTCCGCAAGGGCAACAGACCAAAGGAGTCTGGAGTGAAAAAAGCCATCATGAGCCTTTGTCTGGCTGCGGCGCTTGTTTTCGGAGCTGCTGGCGTTCAGGCGGCAGACCAGGACAAGGGCAATAATCCCGTGTTGCAATTCACGGGCAGCGTGTGGCAGAAAAGCAGTCTGGATAACAAGCTGAGTTTCCTGTTCGGCATGGACACCGCCATCGCCACGGAATACTTCGTCAACAGCCGGGAAGCCGAAGTGGCCGCCAAGAATGGCAAGATGCCCGTATCCAACCTGTCCAAGTTCGAAAAGGGCTGGATGAAGGCGTTCAAGGACGTGAAACGCACCACCATCGTGGAAGAAGTGGACGCCTGGTATGCGGCCCATCCTGACAAGCTGGACCGTCCTGTCCTGGGCGTGCTGTGGTTTGAACTCATCGAGCCGCGTCTTGCGGCCGCTCAATAACGGATCGTCCCTCACGAACTGATACGCCGATGCGTATTGTGGAGACTTCTATGAAAAAACTGTTTGCGATCATCTTGATGGCCGCCTTCATGGCGACGGGCGTCGCCTGCACCAATATGTCCCCCACCCAGCAGGGCGTGGCCAGCGGTGCCGCGCTGGGTACGCTGGGCGGTGCCGGCGTGGCCGCCATTTCCGGCGGTTCCGTGGGCTGGGGCGCTCTGGCTGGTGCCGGTATGGGGGCTCTGGCCGGTGGTATCGTAGGCAACCAGCAGGAAAAGAGCCGTTACCACCATCGTGGCTGGTAACCCCGCTTTCTTTGCTTCGTGACAGCGACCGCTCCCTTCGGGGAGCGGTTTTTTTATGGGCATTGACCTTGCACGGTACGGCCTGAAACGGGACATCCCCTTTGATTCCCCGAACGATTTCCCTTGTATCTCCGGCAAAAGTACCGTCCTGTCTCGCATGTCCTTCCAGGCGACAGATGCGACACGGACATGGCCTTCTTTTCCATTTCCGGGAGACAGGGGCGTGGTGCACGGTCTGTCGTGTCACACCGCCCTGCCAGAGACCAGAGCAAACGTTTTTGGGAGAGGATGGGGGAGTTTGAGGGGGAAGGGGAGGACTTTTTCCAAAAAGTCCTCCCCTTCCCCCTCATCACATACCTGCTTCAGCTCCTCTCGTCCGACCCCTGCCAGCGGCGGCACAGTTGGTGGGGCAGTCCCAGCTGGTCGAAGATGCGGCCGCAGAACTGGCGCATGAGCCCTTCGAGGGTATCTTCCCCGCTGTAGAAGGCGGGCATGAAGGGCATGATGACGGCTCCGGCCTCACTGGCCCAGAGCATGTTGCGCAGATGGATGCGGCTCAGGGGGCTTTCCCGGGGGACGAGGATCAGGGGGCGGCGTTCCTTGAGGGTCACGTCGGCGGCCCGGTGCAGCAGGTTGCTGCCGGCACCGGTGGCGATACCGGCCAGGCTGCTCATGGAGCAGGGGCAGACCACCATGCCGTCATGCTGCCAGGAGCCGCTGGCCGGGGCGGCCCCCAGGCAGGCCGCGTCGTGGCTGACGTGGGCCAGGGCGTGCAGGGCTGACGGGGCAAGGCCGCATTCCGCTTCCAGCACGGCATGGGCCCCGGGAGAAAGGATGAGGTGGCTCTCCACGGCGGGCAGGGCGGCCAGATGGCGCAGCAGGCACAGGGCCAGGGGCATGCCGCTGGCGCCGCTGACGCCTACGATGATTCGTTTCATAAAAGCTCCTTGGCCGTATCCGTCCCGGGGGCACCCGCCGCAGGGCAGGGAAAGGGGGAAGCCCCCACGGTATGATGGAAGAAATACCGCGCGGGACGGGAAGCTGAGGATACGGTGGGAAGGAGGAAAAGAAAAGTCCCCCCTGCCACACGGACAGGGGGGACAAAGCGACAAATCGCGCGGAACCTAGCCCAGGTTCACGATGGATTCTTCGCCGGTCTCAGCGTGCAGCACGTGCACGGCACAGCCCAGTCACGGGTCGAAGGCGCGGATGGTGCGCCCCACATTGACGGGGTTGTTGATGTCCGGGACCTGCACACCGATGAGGGCTTCTTCCAGAGGACCACGGCGGCCCTTGTCGTCGCGGGGCGAGCAGTTCCACAGGGTGGCGGAGATGATCTGGTAGCTGTCGATCTTCTGGTCCTTCACACGGATGTAATGGACCAGGGAACCGCGGGGCGCTTCGGAGCAGCCATAGCCTTCGGCGCTCTGCGGGATCTCGAAGGGAGTGAAGGTCTCGCCGTCGGGCTTGACTTCCTTCAGCCAGCCTTCCACAGCATTGGCGATGAGCAGGGCTTCTTCGGCGCGGGCCACGTGACGGCCCATGATGGAGAAGACCTTGTCCCAGCCCAGGTCGCGGATGGTGCGGGCTTCGATGCCGAACTTTTCCTTCAGCATCTTCACGCCCACTTCGGACAGCGGCGCGTTGGCCACCCACATGCGGGCGGCGGGGCCCACTTCTATGACTTCGCCGTCGTAGCGGGGGGCCTTGACGAAGGAATAGGCGTCCTTCTTGTCCAGGTTGGGGTTGGTCTCGGCGCCGGCGGCACCCTTGCCGGTGGTGGCGTCGTCGTACCAGGCGTACTTGAGGTCTTCGGTGATCTTCTTGGGATCGAACTCCACGTCACGGCCGTTGAGGAAGATGCCGGCCTTGAGCAGGTGGGTCTTGCCGTCGTCGGTCA
>CALBAX010000043.1 GCA_937926875.1 uncultured Desulfovibrio sp. | reverse complement strand
GAGGTCCCCCTCCCCTCAAACTCCCCTCCCCCTCCCCAGCGCGCTTTATCAGAACGTACGGCCCCGGACTGTCATGCAGTCCGGGGCCGTACGTTCGTCATAGCTCTGGGCAGGTGCCGACAAGGGGCATCCTGGCGTTATGGAGAGACATGAAGAAAAAGGGGCGGGCCATTCCTTTGTCCGTAGCGGCGGAAGGCAGCTGTGGGCGTGGGCATGTCTTCCTTGCCGGGCAACGTCAGGCGCAAGGCATCAGGGGGAGGAGCCTCTCAGAAAAGGTCTATTCCACGCCGGTGAGGATGAATTCCAGCATGGCGTCGGCCAGCAGGGCCGCGGCTTCGGTCACGCGCGGGGCCAGGGGCGGACATTCGAGGATGTCGGTCTCGAAGTCGCCCACCAGCACCAGATTGCCCAGCATACGCTTTTGCATGGGCTTGCCGCCAAAGCCGCCCATGCCCGAGGCGCTGGCGATGCGGCGGCCCGAGAGCATGACCTTTTCCACCAGCAGGCGCTTGTCCGCCGCGCCGTCCAGGGCTTCCAGCCACAGAGGGCAGCGGGCCACCAGCCCGTCCACGTTGCCGGCGTCGATGCGCAGGCGGCAGGCCTCCACCTGGGCATCGGGGTTCAGCTCCCGCACCAGTTCGGCCAGGGCTTCCACCTTGGGGCGGCCCAGATGCCGGGGCCAGAACTGCTGCCGGTTGAGGTTGGACGCGTCCACCACGTCATCGTCGATGAGCAGGAAATGCTCCACGCCGCTGCGGGCCAGCATCAGGACGGCATTGGAGCCCAGACCGCCCGCACCGGCCACGCCCACCCGGGCGGCACGCAGGGCCTCCAGCCGGGCCGGGGAAAGATAGCGCGTCAGGCCCTGACGCAACACGTTCTCACGCATGGTATGTTCCACAAAAAAGGTTGCAGGTGCGGGGATGGCGCGCCCGCAGCACCACGAAGCGGGCATGCCGGATCCGTCACGAAAGTTTTGCCCGGCTCCCGTTACGAGAAGAAGGAGCGTCTTTCCGGCGGAAAGGCGCTCCTTCCGGTAAAGCGCGTTTGAAGGAGGATGGGGGCTCGGGGGAAGGGAGCCCCTCTGGGCGCTCGCAAAGGAGGTTCCTTCCCCCCCGAAAACGCCCTTCCCACCCTCTGTCTAGGCGTGGGTCAGGGTGGGGTCTTCCCAGTCCTTGATGACGGCCTGATAGCCGTTTTTGGTCAGGTCGGCGATCATCTGTTCCACGCTGCGGTGGTCGGTAATGTCGAACTGGCCACTGTTGTCGGCGTGGGTCTTGCGGCCGCCCACGGCGGTGGACACGCCGGCCGAGACGCGGGTCACGCCCAGCGGGATCAGGTGGTCACGCATGAAGGCGCTCTCGCGGCTGGAGCAGGTGATGGACGAGCGCGGCAGGAAGCAGCGCAGGGCCGTCACATACTGCACGAAGCGGCGGTCATCGAGGGCGTGCGGGATGTCGAAGCTGCCTTCATGGGAGCAGATGCGGGGGATGGACAGGCTCACGTCCACGCCGGGGTAATGGCGCAGCAGCCACCAGGCGTGCAGGCCGGTGGCGAAGGCATCCTGTTCGAATTCGTCCAGGCCCAGCAGGGCGCCCAGGCCCAGGGAGCGCATGCCCGCGCGGGCGGCACGTTCGGGGGCGTTGAGGCGGAAGGCATAATCCTTCTTGGGGCCCACCGGATGCAGCCAGTCGTAGAGCTCGGGATTGTAGGTCTCCTGGAACATGGTCATGCTGTCCACGCCGCTTTCCACCATGAAGCGGTATTCGTCCTCGGTCATGGAATAGACTTCGATGCCCACGCTGGCGAACAGGGGCTTGATGCGGCGGGCGATCTCCGCGATGTACTCGGGCGAGGAGAGTTTGCGGGCATCGCCGGTGAGCAGCAGGATGTGCTGCAGGCCCATGTCCGCGATGGCCTTGGCTTCGTCGTAGGCTTCGTCGGGGCTCAGGTGGCGGCGCGGCTGCTTGTTGTTGGCATTGAAGCCGCAGTAACGGCACTGGTTGGTGCAGTAGTCCGATACATAGAGCGGCGTGAACAGGTTCACGGCCCGGCCGAAGTAGCGCAGGGTCAGCTCATGGGCGCGCTGGGCCATCTGTTCCAGCAGGGGCGCGGCCGCGGGCGAGAGCAGGGTCAGGAAGTCGGCGGGTTGCAAATAGTCCTTGCGCAGCACGGCGAGCACGTGGTCTTCGGTGGCGCTGGCGGCTATCTGGCTGCGGCGTTCGCGCGGCCAGTTCTCCAGGTATTGCTGAAAGTTTTCCATGTTCGCCTCCGACCTAGCGCAGGAAGCCCGTCAGCGGGGAGGATGCCTGGGCGCCTTCGCCGCGGGCACGCACGGCACCGGGACCGGCCAGCCAGGCGGCGCGACCGGCTTCCACAGCCTGCCGGAAGGCACGGCCCATGAGCACCGGATTGGTGGACGAGGCGATGCCGGTGTTCACCAGGCAGGCGGCGGCGCCCATCTCCATGGCCTCGCAGGCATGGGAAGGCAGGCCGATGCCGGCGTCCACCACGATGGGCAGGTCGATCTCTTCGATGAGGATGCCGATCATCTCGCGGGTGCGCAGGCCGCGGTTGGTGCCGATGGGCGCGCCCAGGGGCATGACGGCCGCGGCGCCGGCATCCGCGCAGGCGCGGGCCACATAGAGGTCGGGGTTGATGTAAGGCAGCACGGTGAAGCCTTCCCTGGCCAGGATCTCGGTGGCCTTGGCGGTCTCGTAACCGTCGGGCAGCAGGTGGCGGGTATCGGAGATGACTTCGATCTTGATCCAGTCGCCACAGCCGGCGGCACGGGCCAGACGGGCCAGGCGCACGGCCTCTTCGGCGGTGCGGGCGCCGGAGGTGTTGGGCAGCAGGCGCATGTGGGAGGGGATGTGGCCCACGATGCCCTGCCGGCCTTTTTCCACGCGGCGCATGGCCACGGTGATCACCTGCGCGCCGCTGCTGGCGCAGACGTCGGGGATGAGGGCGTCATTGCTGTACTTGCCGGTACCGATGAACAGACGGCTCTGCAGTTCCACGCCGCCGATGATGAGGGGATCGTTGTTCTGAAAATCGCTCATGATGGTCTCCTGCGGCCGACCGGGCCGCGCGGTGCGCACAGGCGCAGAGGAAGAAAAACGTCGTCGTGCCGGCGGCTAACCGCCGCCCACGAACTGCACGATCTCCAGCACGTCGCCCTCGCTCAGGGCGGTGGCCGCGAAGTCCGCGGCAGGCACGATCCGGCCGTTGTGTTCCACGACCACGGCGGTGGCATCGTGTTCCCGTTCCCGCAGCAGGGCAGCCACGGTCAGGCCTTCGGCACAGGTACAGGCTTCGCCATTGATGGTGAGTTGCATACTGCCTCCACAAAAAAACCCGTCCACCTTGCAAGAGGGCGAAACGGGCAGTTGGGCGCAACAAGAGCGCACGTTGCCAGCTTCCCTTCGACAGCACTATCTGCATCAGGTACAGGACCGCACGGCGGCCCTAGGGGTCAGGGTCCTTGCACCCTTTCTCAGCCCGCAGGCTCCCCCAGCCGGAAGCAAAAAACTAGTCCCGGGACAGAAATATTGCAAGGGGGAAAATGGAAAGGGCATCTCCTGCAAAAGCCTTCAGGCGGGCGTCAAGAATGGCGCATGCTTCGGGAAGGGATCATGGCGGCATCATCTGCGGCATAAAAAAAGGGTGCCGCGGCGGCACCCTGGAAAGATGTCCAGCAGGGGATGCTAGAACGCTGTGTTGTTGTCGATCACACCGGCAAAGCTGGATCTGCTTTGCGTGCCCCAGTGCCCGTTGAGGCAGGTGACGATGTAGAAGGATTCATATGTCACGATCTTCTTGTGTTCGGGCGTATAGCGGGAGAAGGCGACCGCGATATGGATCTTGTCGTCCTGCGCTTGCACGACCTTGCGCCAGTCCCAAGTGGAATAGCCCCAGCCGGACTTGTCCTTGAGCTGGCTCACATCGTTGTCCCTGATGTATTCTTCGGGTGTGTTCCAGACCTGTACCCTGTTACCGGCAAGGCGGACATGGGGATAGTTGAGCGTGGCAGCCCAGGCCTTGGGATCACCGCTGTTGAAGGTGCTCATGAAGTCGTCCAGGGCCTGCATGCCGATCTTTTCAAGTTCATTCTGGGAAAGAGTCATTCTGTTATCCTCCATAAGGGTTGCGTGTCTGGGGCTAGAACGCGGTGTTATTGGCGAAGATGCCGGCATAGCTCGATCTGCACTGTATCCCCCATGATCCGTCTATCTTCGTGATGATATAGAACGAATCAAAGGTGATGATATGTTCGCCCGTCGTCGTATAACGGCTCCATCGTGTCGAAAAATGTAACTTGTCATCATCCCCCTGGATGAATTCGCATCTGTCAAGGACGGTCTTTCCCCATGCACAGCCCGTACGCATGATGTTCTTGTCATTGTCGGCGGCATACGCTTCAGGGGCATCCCATATCTGCACGTTCCCTCCAGCCATACGGACATGCGGATAATGGAGCTTGCGGGCCCAGTCCAGCGCCGAACCGATGTTGAACGTGTCGATATACTCCTGCAATATCCGTTCGCCTATGGATGACATTTCTGCATGGGTCAGCATGGGTATGATCTCCTTGTCTATAAGGCATTCGTAAGCTTCCAGAAGGGATAGAAGACAGCGATGAGAAGGATGAAGGTGATGATGGCCCTGACGGCGAAGACCTGGATAAGATGCTTCAGATGGATGTAACCTGTGGAGAAGAAATACAGGAAAACGGCATATTCATAGGGAAGGACGTACTGGTCGAGCCCGTACAGGAAGGAATAGACAGGGGCAAAGGGGCTGATGCCGATGCTGTTGGTCAGTTCGGCAAGGGGAACGGTGAAGGTGCTGACGCCGGCCACAGGGGTGAGCAGGAAGTTGACGCCGATACCGGCAAGATAGGCCGTGATCATAGTGGTGAGTTCGCCAGTGCCCTGGAGCAGGGGGCTGAGGCTTTCGGCGCACAGCTTGTCCACACCTGTGGCCTGGGCGCCGGCGCCGATGGACATGCAGCCGACCACAAAGAGGACAGAGGTCATGTTCAGCGAGGCAAATCGCTTGCTGTCCACGAGGTGCAGGCCGGGCAGGAAGCAGGCGAAGCCGACGAGCATCATGATCCAGCCGATGTCGATGCCGTGGTACTTGTCCGTCATCATCAGGATGACCAGCAGGACGAATATGGCAGTAGCCTTCTTTTCCTTGACGCTCATGGGGCCGAGCTTGGCGAACTGTTCCTCGAGGTAGGCGCGGGCATTGATGGTGTTATTGGGCCGCATGATGAGGATCAGGACAGCCAGAGAGCAAATGCTGTAAATGATGTTGGGCAGGTAGCATTGGATGAAATAGTCTATCCAGGAAATGTGGATCCCTGCGGAAGCCAGGAGCTGCATGGCCAGGGTCACTTCTCCGCCACCGGTATAGAGGCCGAGACGGGGGGCGCTGGTGGCGATGTAGCCCGCCATCAGGATGATGGACGCTTCCCGGGTGCGCGGGGCGAACTCAAGGGCATCACATATGCCGATGCAGATGATGGAGATCAGGATGCCCTTGCCGAGGGCGGTCGGCATCAGCGGGGCGATGATGAAACCGGCCAGCAGCAGCCCCCACAGCAGGCGTGTGAACGAGCCGCCCGTGATGTGCAGTGACCAGAGCGCGATGCGGCGGGCCAGACCTGTATGCATGAGGACGAGCCACGTCATCAGCCCGCCCAGCACCAGCCAGCCCATGGGCTGGGTCCAGGGGGAAAGGAGCTGCTTGGGCGTGCCCACGCCAAGCAGGATGTATCCGATGGGCAGCATGACGGCGACCAGCCCTTCATGGAGAAGGTTGAAGCCCCACAGGGCGATGGCAAGCATGGTCACTCCAAGGAACGCGCTGCCCTTGTAGGAAAGCCCCATGGAATAGGAGAATGCGAAGAGGGCGATGGCCAGGGCAAGGCTCAGGGCCCAGAAGCCGTAATACCGTCTGGGGTTGGGGATCTCCTGACCGTATGTCCCTGCGGAGGGTTGTGCATCGTGAGGTGTCATAGTTGGTCTCCCGTATTGAACGAAGGCGACAGTGGCGTTGTGGTCCTTACCGCACGGTGTTGTCTTGAAATAAGCAAAGTGCATTCCAAATATTTTTTTCTTTTATTATGGCATAGTTAGAGGTTATAATGTATATTGCGGGATGTAAAAAACGGGATTTTGTCTTATTTTGGGACAAAATCCCGTTTTGGTATCAGGCGCACATCACCCTATGTCGCGAGGGGGCAGACCATGACAGACCTTTCTCCGGACAGCCGTTTGCAGGCACGCATCCTGGCCTTGTTCTTTTTTCCTGGCGGGATATTGTCGCGCCGGGGATTGTCCCAGATGCTGGATTGTACGTCCCCGGAACTCGACAGGCAGATCGCGCCCCTTTGCAGCCGGGGGATCTTGGGCTGCAAGGATGCGGATCACTGGTATGTCAGGGACGGGGAACAGCTTGCCCGCCATGTGGCAGGGATGGATAGGAAGCGTTGCGCTTCTGACGAGATACTGTCGCTGGTACTTCCCAGGGATGTCCAGTTCGCGTCAGGGAATGCGGATAAGTTCCTTGACCTTTTGCGCATCCATATCCGCAAGGACAGGGCCGCTGCTGCCCTGATCTGTCTCGACATTGCCACGAAGCTCGCGGCCTGCGTCCGTGACAGGGAAATCTCAGGGGAAAAGGCCGGAAAATACCTGACGCTGGTGAAGAATATCCAGGGTATTTCGATGATGCTGGCCAAACATGCCGGCGAAGCGCAGCATCTGCTGCCCATGGCCCGGGCCATCGCGGAGCAGAACGGGGACGAGCGCTCGCTGCTGATGCTGGAGCTTGTGGAAGGATGCCATATCCATCTGTCCGAGCTCCACAACACCAAGTCTCCCTATATCCTGATCGAAAAGGTGGTGCCGCGTATCCGGGAGTTCGGTGACTCCGACATAATCTTTTCCACAGCTGCGGGTATCGGGCTGGCCTATTTCGTCAGCGGCGATTACAAGCTCGCCCTGGAGAACTTCAAGAAAAGCCCGCCAGGCTTTTTCACGGACCGGTTCGACTATCTTGAGGAAGTGGGGCTGCGCTATCTGGGCAGTGCCGCCTGTACCTTGGGCCGGATAGACCTGGGACTGGGGCCCATGCTGTCTTTCATTTTTGAGGCGCGGCGGCACGGGCACATCAATGCCGTGAAGTGGAACACCGTCCACCTTGCGGACCAGCTGATGCGGGTGGGCCTGCTCGAACAGGGGATCGAGCTGCTTACGCCCGTCATCCCTTGTTGCGACCCAGAGTCCGAGACCAAATTGTGGTGCTGGGTACACAGGGCCCTGGCCTTTTACCATTTTGCCTGCGGAAGGGTGGCTGTTGCCCATCATGTCATGGCGACGACCCTGGAAGCCTGCATACGGTTCGACATGCCCCGCCCCTATTACGGTTTCACATGGATGTTCGACATGCTCGGAGCGTTCCGCATGGCGAATTTCCCCGATCTTCCCGCCTACAGGTACAGCCATGAGATACAGGCGGGGCTGCTCAGCCCCAGCCCCTTGTTCCGTAGCGCCGCCATCCGGGTGGATACCCTGGTCCGGGTGCATGAGGGCATGCCGTGGTCTGCTGCGGAAGATCCCTTGCGGGAAAGTCTGGCCCTGGCTGGGAAGGTGGGCGCGCCGCTGGATACGGCGCGGGCGCAGTTGGCACTTTCACGTTGCCTGAAGCATTTGGGGCGGGAAGATGAAGCCGGGAGCCTCTACGCTGCCGGCGCCGCGACCCTCTACCGCTACAATCAGTATGACTGCCCGCTCCCCAAGGATTCCCCCGTGTGCCGGAAGATCACCTCCATCCCGTGCAGGAAGGCCTGCCTCAGGGATTTTCAGGAAGGTGCGGCGAACCTGGGCGATCATGACAGCAAAGAAAAGATGATCGGGGCGCTCTTGGATGTCACCTGCCGTGCCCTGCACATCGAACGCGCCCTGCTTGTCCGTACCGGTACGGGGAAAGACATGCAGGTGGTAGGCAGCCTCTATTTTTCGGAAGACGAGATAGCCTCAACCATATGGAATGGGTTGAAATCCCGCGACACGTCCTCTTTGTCACGCGTCATGGAGGATGGCGTCAGCCGGGTCCTGTTGCCGGTCTCGGTCCGCAACGCGGACGGCAGCCGTTCGGGCTATGTGTTCCTAGGGCAGTGCGCCTATCTGCACGAGAACATCATGGAGCAGGATGACGAGGTCTTCACGGAAATCGGCCGCCTTCTGCAGCGGGAACTCGCCCATATTATCGAACTGTTCAACAGGCTTTCGCTCCAGGAAAAAAAACTGAGCCGCCGGACACGGATACTGGAGTCCCTGCAAAATCCCTTGCAGGTCCAGGCCCTCTACGGATCTGGCATGCAAAAAACGCTGCAGATAGCGGACAGGGCCGCTGTATCAGAGGCCCCCATACTGCTGCTGGGGGAAACAGGCGTCGGCAAGGAGGTCTTGGCCCGGCGGATACATCTGCAAAGCGGGCGCAAAGGGCCTTTCGTGCCGATCCATCCTGCGAGCTTTGCGGAAAATCTTTTTGAAAGCGAGCTGTTCGGTCATGAAAAAGGCGCCTTCACCGGCGCCATCAAGCAGAAGATCGGCTTTTTCGAGATCGCCCATGAAGGGACACTGTTCATCGACGAACTGGGGGAATTGTCGCCTTCGTTGCAGACCAAGCTGCTCAGGGTGCTCCAGGAAAAGCGCTTCTTGCGCGTGGGTGGGACTTCCCCCATCTTTTCGAACTTCCGCCTGGTCACGGCGACGAACAGGGATTTGAAGGAGATGGTCCGCCAAGGGACGTTCCGGGAGGATCTGTATTACCGGGTGGCTGTGATCCCGCTCCTTCTTCCTCCTTTGCGGGAAAGGAAGGATGATCTGCTCATGCTGATCAATTTTTTTGTCACCTACTATGCGAGACGGTACGGCGTTGAGTGCAATGCCATCTCCGAGGAAGTGAGGCGAAAGTTGTGCGGCTATGCTTGGCCCGGGAATATCCGGGAACTCAGAAGCACCATCGAACGGGCCGTCGTCCTGGTCAGCAATGGGACGCTCCAGTTCGATTTGCCATACATACGCCAGCACAGGCCGCCCCAGGCTGAGTCGTGGCAGGGGGGCGATGGGCTCTGCACTGACTTGCCGACCATGGACGAACTGCAACGAAGGTATATCAAACATGTACTGACAGCCACCCGCGGGAAGATAGACGGAGAATCCGGCGCACTGGCCATCCTGGGCATGAAACGGTCGACGCTTTACAGGAAAATAAAGGAATACGGTCTGGATCGCCAGACGCAGCTGTACGGCGCCAAATAGGACGGCAGGCGCCGGCTGTCAGCGTCCCAGCCGGGCACGCAGCTTCCGGATCTTTTCGTGCATCTCGGCGCGGCTCATGCCCAGCAGCTGGGGGATGAGCAGGGCCGTGAGCGCAGCGGCCAGGGTGTAGACGACGCCGGAGACCAGGAAGCGCAGCAGGGAGTCGATGCCGCCCAGGCCCAGCATGAGGGTGAGCTCGCGGCAGGCGAAGGCCACGGCGGCCAGCACCAGCACGCACCAGATCTCGTGCAGCATGATGGGCAGCAGCCGGATGGGCACGAAGCGCGAGGCGCGCCAGAGGCAGATGTTGACGGTCACGCACTGCACGGCGATGGTCTTGATGGACAGGCCCACGGCCCCCAGGTGCAGGCCGCCATAGGCTTCGGGCGCCAGCAGGAACCAGGCCGTGGTCATGCCGTAGACGCATTCCAGCAGGGTGAGGTTGCGCAGCTCGCGGGTACGGCCCGAGGCGTGGAACACGGAGCTGGCCAGTTGCAGATAGGACTGGTGCAGGGGGTAGAGGGCCATGATCTGCACGGGCAGGATGGCGGCGGTGAACTCCGCGCCCCCGAAGATGCGCACCAGCGCCGGGCCTTCGGCCATGCTGAAGCAGGCGAAGTAGGCGGCCACGGCATAGATCAGGGGGGCGAAGCGGTTGACCAGGCGGCCCATGAGCTGGAGGTCGCGCTGCCCCCAGGCGATGGAGAGCTCGCGCATGACCAGCGGCGTCATGGCCGAGACGAACATCAGACAGGCCAGGCAGACCTTGTGGCCCAGGGCGAAATAGCCCTGTTCGGCGCTGCCGTCGAACCATTGCAGCAACCAGCGTTCCGCGGCGGCCATGAGGAAGATGAGCAGGGCCTGGATGAAGAGCGGATGGCTGTAGGTGAAGAACTCGTGACAGTAGGCCTTGTTGCTGCCGGCGCTCAGGCGCAGGCAGAAGCTGGCTTCCGGGCCGCCGTAGCAGCGTTCCCAGTGGCGCCGGGTGACGATCCAGTAGCCCAGGGCCGTGACGCCCAGCATGGCGTACTGCTGGCCGAAAAGGCTGAAGATGTTCAGCCAGTCCAGCAGGAACAGGCCGATGAGCAGGAAAACGGCCGAGAGCGAGACCACGGTGCGCACCATCTCGGACTGCACGGTGGCGCCCACGGCATCGTTCATGGAGCGGAGCACGCGGCCCCACCAGGTCAGAAAGGCCCAGATGGCGGCCAGCGGGGCCAGCCACAGGGGCACGTCGGGCATGAGCCAGTTGCCGACGACGGGCACCTGCATGGCGCCGGCGATGAGCAGGCTGATGACGGCGATGAGCAGGCTGAGCCGCATGTAGAAGCTGATGAGGCCCGTTTCGGACTGGCGCCGGGACAGGGCATTGTAGAAGCAGGTGGACGTGCCCATGTCCAGGAACATGAACAGCTGCTGGAAAAAGTTGGTGGCAAAACTGTAGTTGCCGTACATGGCCGGGCCCAGGGCACGGGGCAGGATGGCTTCCATGGCCAGATAGACCGGCACGGAAGCCACGTTGGCCAGCAGCTTGCATATATAGCGGCGCGCCAGGCTTGGCGTGGAGGGGGGAGTCGTCCTGTTTTCCATGCGGGAAAACCTAGCCCACTTTGCGGCCTGCCACAAGCCGGGAATGGGGCGCGGCGTGCCTTGCCGGGGCGTTTGGCGCATGGGACAAGTGTTTACGGCCTCCGGCTTTTTGCGTATGAAAAAGCCTTGAGCGCACGCACAAACAGCGCACCGGAGGACGCGGCCCAGCCGCTCCGGGAGCGGCCGCCTTACCGGCGGTCCCGCCCCGCCCTCAACGCCACCATGCGGCGGGCTGCCGCGCCGCTGCCCCCGTGACGCCCATGCACACGATCCCCGTGCGGACTTTTTGCGGCCTCCTGCCGCCGCGCGGGCTGCTGACAAACGTCCAAAGGATACCGTCATGGAAGAGAACAGCAAAAAAATGAAATCCGGCCTGGAAAAGGCCCCTCACCGTTCCCTGCTTTATGCCCTGGGCCTGACCCGCGAGGAAATGGAACGTCCTCTGGTGGGCGTGGTCAACGCCGCCAGTGAGGTGGTGCCCGGCCACCTGCATCTGGGCAAGCTGGCCGAGGCCGTCAAGGCCGGCGTGCGCATGGCCGGCGGCACCCCCCTGGAATTCCCCGCCATCGCCGTGTGCGACGGCATCGCCATGAACCACGAAGGCATGCGTTTCTCCCTGCCTTCGCGCGAGTTCATCGCCGACTCCATCGAGATCATGGCCCGCGCCCATGCCTTCGACGCCCTGGTCTTCATCCCCAACTGCGACAAGTGCGTGCCCGGCATGCTCATGGCCATGATGCGCCTGAACATCCCCTCGGTGCTGGTCTCCGGCGGCCCCATGCTGCCCGGTACCCTGACCCCCGGCAAGCAGGGCGACCTCATCACCCTGTTCGAGGGCGTGGGCCGCGTGCGCAACGGCCAGATGAGCGAAGAAGAACTGACCCAGTGGGAAGAACGCGCCTGCCCCGGCTGCGGTTCCTGTGCGGGCATGTTCACGGCCAACTCCATGAACTGCCTGGCCGAGACCATCGGCGTGGCCCTGCCCGGCAACGGCACCATCCCGGCCGTGCATGCGGCCCGTGTGCGCCTGGCCAAGCAGGCCGGCATGCGCGTCATGGATCTGGTGAAGCGCAACATCCGTCCCCGCGACATCGTGACCCGCGGCGCTGTGGAGAATGCCATCGCCGTGGACATGGCCCTGGGCTGCTCCACCAACACCACCCTGCACCTGCCTGCCATCTTCCATGAAGCCGGTCTGGACATCGACCTGTCCGTCTTCGACGAAGTGAGCCGCAAGAGCCCCAACCTTTGCAAGCTTTCCCCCGCCGGTCGCCACTACATGGTGGATCTGGAGAACGCCGGCGGCATCCCGGCTGTCATGAGCGAGCTGGACAAGCTGAATCTGATCCGCAAGGACTGCATGACCGTCACCGGCAAGACCGTGGGCGAGAACCTGAAGGAACGCAACGCCCATATCCTGGATACGGACGTGATCCACACCATCGACAACGCCTACTCCAGGGAAGGCGGCATCGCCATCCTGCGCGGTTCGCTGGCCCCTGACGGCGCTGTGGTCAAGCAGTCCGCCGTGGCGCCCGAGATGATGCGCCGCGAAGTGACCGCCCGCGTGTTCGAGAGCGAAGAAGACGCCATGCACGCCATCCTCGACGGCAAGATCAAGCCCGGCGACGGCGTGGTGGTGCGTTACGAAGGTCCCAAGGGCGGCCCCGGCATGCGCGAGATGCTGTCCCCCACCGCCGCCATCACCGGCATGGGCCTGGGCAAGGACGTGGCCCTGTTCACCGACGGCCGCTTCTCCGGCGGCACCAACGGTGCGGCCATCGGCCATATCTCGCCCGAAGCCGCCAACGGTGGCCCCATCGCCCTGGTGCGTGACGGCGACCGCATCCTGGTGGACATCCCCAACCGCAAGCTGGATCTGCTGGTGGACGAAGCCGAACTGGCCCGCCGTCGCGCCGAACTGGTGCCGCCGCAGAAGGAATGCCCCTACCCCGTGCTGCGCCGTTACGCCAGCATGGTGAGCTCCGCCGACAGCGGCGCCATGTACAAGAAAGTCTAGGGCGCTTTCCCGGCCGGGACAGGCGCTCGCAGGAGGGACGGCGCCGTGCCGTCATCCCCTGTGATGCCGTGCCTGTCCCTTTCGGTCATCTGCCAGGCCCTCCGGGGCCGGTGTGACGGCCGGAAGGCCGGAGGACGTCCGTCCGTTTGCCGATGGTCCCGCATTGCCGCCGGTGCAGTGCGGGACCATCGTTTCCTGGCAGGGCCTTTTCCTGCCGCACAGGTGCCATCATGGTTTTTCTGCACGCCCTTCAGGGTATCCTCAGCTTGCAGATCATCGTCTCGGTAGCGTATGTGCTGGCCCGTAAAGGCTGGTTCTCGCCCGAGACCCAGATCCTGCTGCCCCGGCTGGTCACCACCGTGGCCCTGCCCTCCTACCTGTTCTACACCATCACGCATTCTTTCGGCCGGGACGACCTCGTCCATCTGCTCTACGGCTCGCTTTTCCCCCTGCTCAGCATCCTGCTGACTTTTGGCGTGGCCTGGCTGATAGCCACGATAGCGCGCGTGGAACGGCGGCATTTCGGCCTGTTCTGCACCAGCTTCTCCACGTCCAATACGGTCTTCATCGGGCTGCCCGTCAATCTGGCCCTGTTCGGGGATGCGGCCGCGCCCTATGTGCTGCTGTATTTCTTTGCCAATACCAGCTTTTTCTGGAGCATCGGCAGCTACCTTATCAGCCATGACAACGAAGAGCTGCGCGGTTCCGCCACGCTGCTGGACAATGTGCGCCACATCTTCTCGCCGCCCATGCTGGGTTTCCTGGCCGGGCTGGCCATGACCCTGCTGGGGCTGGGCCTGCCGGGTTTCGTGCAGGAGGCCCTGCGCTATATGGGCAACCTCACCACGCCGCTGGCCCTGATCTTCATCGGCATCTGCCTTTACAAGATGGATCTGCGCCATCTGCACCTTTCGCGCGACCTGGTGCTGGCCCTGCTGGGCAAGCTGGTCCTCTGCCCCCTGATACTGGCCGGCATGCTGCATTTCGTGGAGCTGCCCGAGCTTATGGAAAAGGTCTTCATCATCCAGGCCGGTCTGCCCTGCATGATGCAGATCTCCATCCTTGGCGCCGTCTACAAGACGGATGCTCCCTTCGGGGCCCTGCTGGTCAGCCTGTCGACCATCCTTTCCGTCATCACCATCCCCGTGGCCATGACGCTGCTTTCGCTGTAGCGCGAAGGGATGCGGGGCGAGAGCGGGAGCCGTTTCTTGAGGGGGGAAGGGGGGACCTTTACGCGCGAGCTAAAGGTCCCCCCTTCCCCCCTCAAGCTCCCCCCATCCTCCTCCAAACGCGCTTTATCGGCCAGGACGCTCCGTCGGGAGAGGTCTGCTGTTCTCTCTGGCTAGACCGGTACTCCTGCTTCTGCCCAACCCTGCCACGCATGCCCAGCCTACCCATGATCCTTTCCCCAGCCGTGCGGCCTCTTACACCTCCTAGGCTGTCTTCGTCATGTATTGAGCGCGCCGCTTGAGCAAGGTCTTCATCCCCTCCATCGAGCCCCCGTTCCAAGGCTTTCCATTCCCTTGTTCTTCATCCAGCAGACTGCTCTACGATTTCTCCAACGCCTTTCCCCATCCATTGAGCGCGCCACTTGGGCGGCGTACGCCGAAGGCGTGGTGCCGCCCCGCCTTCGGCGCGCCGTGATGAAACCGGGGACCTGACGCGGGGCACGGGGGTGCAGGGGGGCTGGGGCCGCGCAGGCCCCGACCCCTTGCCGCTTCGCCGCGGAGGCGACCAGGCCCGAGAGCCGGGCAGCGGCCGTCCATCGGATGGTTGGCCCCCGCATCCCGGGCAGGGGCTGCCATATGGCACTGCCCCTTTTGCCCCGCGCCAGCGACCATGAAAAAAGGCGCGCCCGCCGGAACGGACGCGCCTTGGAAGGCGATGCCTTGACTTGGGACTAGAAGCCGAAGCCGTCGGAGTTGGCGCCGCTGCTGCCGAAACCGAAATCGTCCGGCACGCCGCCTTCTTCCTGGGCGGGTTCTTCAGCGGCAGCTTCACCGGCCACGCCGGCGGCAGCCACACCCACGGTGACGTTCTTCAGGTTGTCCTTGATGGCGTCCTTGATGCTCTGCATCAGTTCGTCATGGTTGATGGCGACCTTGCCCTGGAATTCGGCCACCTGGCGACGCAGGCCGCCCATGTCGGTCTTCATGGTCTTGATGGTGTCTTCCAGCTTGTCGCACTTCTTCTGCAGTTCTTCAGCCTTGCCCTGGTAGGGGGCCAGGGTCTCCACCTGCTGGCGCAGGGTGGCGATCTCGGCGCGCTGGCTGACCATGGTGCCGTGCATGTCGTCCATCATGTCGAGCACGGTGGCGACGGCGTTCTTCAGGCAGTCGTCCATGGGGGGCAGGGAGATGGTGTCGCCCAGCAGACGGGCGCCCTGGTTGACGAAGTCGCCCCAGTTGTCACCGTCTTTGTAGTTCATGTCCAGGAACTTGGGGGACAGCTTGGCCAGCCAGGCAGCGGCGAAGGGAGCCACGGCGGCGGCGCAGGCGTCACAGACGATGCTGCGACCGGTGATGTAACCGGCGATATCTTTCACGTCCGCGCCCTTCTTGGCGACGGCCAGGGCCAGGACGGTTTCCACAGGGAACATTTTGCGAGCGGTATCAGACATTTTCGGCCTCCTCCTCGGAGAACGGTGTTTTGCAGTGTGAGCCTGTGCGGGCCGCCGTCACGGGGCGACGGCCCGGAAGACCATCCTAGTAGCCGCGCCCGTACATGCGGACGAACAGCAGGGCCGCGGTGCGGTACACGAAGTGACCGAGCTTGGACCACGGCAGGTAGGCGAAGAGCATCCACACAAAGACCAGATGCAGGTAGTACACCACAAAGGCGGGATGGATGGCATCGGCCAGGCGGAAGACCTGGGACAGGATGCCCGTCACGGCCACCAGCCAGATGATGCCCAGCAGGTACCAGTCATACCAGCTCGAACCCTGATGCTTGGGGTTCAGCTTCAGACGGCGGGCGGTGAGCAGGGCCAGGCCGCAGACCAGCATGATGGCGCCGAGGTTGGCCAGGATCTTCACGGGGTACAGCAGCGGCATGGGGGTCTCGATCTTGATGAGCGGGATGATCTTGCCGCCCCAGTGGCCCAGGGCCACCACGGCCGTCACGAAGGCCAGGATGACGAAGCTGTAGACCAGGATCATGTGGCCGGCCTTGCGGTTGGGCACATAGGTACCGGTCTTGGGACCAGCTTCGCAGTCGTCGAACTTGCGGTGGGTGACCACTTCGTCGATGAGCACGTCCAGCAGATGCCAGTACCAGGCCTTGGTCTTGCCCAGCACGGTCAGGCGGCCTTCAGGCTTGAACATGCCCCAGAGCTTGCGCACGCCCTTGTAGAGGATGAAGCAGGCCCCGAAGAAGGTGATCATGAAGATGGGGTCGATGGTGTAGTCACCATAGAACACCTGACCGAACACGATGCGGCCGTCGGCGGCGCGGGGGAACCAGTTGCCGTCATTGAAGCCGGCGCGGATCCACCAGATGAAGAGCCACAGCAGGGCCGGGATGGCGAAGAGGAAGGGCAGGCCGGAGGGCTTGCTCATCCACTTGCCCACGATGGTGGGCTCGGTCAGGTCGCGGTAGACCATGTTGCGGGCAGCGCCCATGACGTCGGCGGGACGGGCACCACGGGGGCAGAGGTCCGCGCAGTTGCCGCAGTTGTGGCAGAGCCACAGGTCCACGTCGGTGGCCAGCTTTTCCTTGAGGCCCCAGGACGCCCACACCATTTCCTTGCGGGGGTAGGGAGCGTTTTCCGGAGCCATGGGGCAGGCCACGGAGCAGGTGGCGCACTGATAGCATTTTTTCAGGCTTTCGCCGCCCGCTTCCATCAGCTCCCGCGTAAAGGTGGAATCCGGCTTGAGAATATTCTGTGCCATTGCAGCCTTCCTCCTACATGCCCTTGAACGGGTTGGGGCCGAGTTCCACGATGCGAGCGACGAATTCGTCGATCATGTCCGGCACCTTGTCATATTCGTCGATGGCCACTTCGAGCTGGTCAACGCGCTCGGGCTGCACGCCCAGACGGTTCAGGGTCTCGGCGATGTTTTCCTTGCGGCGGTTGCAGATCTCGGAACCCTTGATGAAGTGGCACTGGTAGTCTTCGCCATATTTGCAGCCCAGCAGCAGCACGCCGTCGAAGCCCTTGCTCATGGCGTCAGACACCCAGATGGCGTTGACGGAGCCGAGGCAGCGCACGGGGATGATGCGGCAGTACGGGCTCCAGGCCTTGCGGCGCATACCGGCCATATCCAGGGCGGGGTAGGCATCGTTTTCGCAGGCCAGGATGAGGATGCGGGGGCCTTCTTTCTTGAAGTCCTTGGGCACCACAACTTCGCGGATCATGGAACCGATCTGGTCGATGTTGTAGTTGGCAAAGGAGATCACGCGCTCGGGGCAGGCGCCGAAGCAGGTACCGCAACGACGGCAGCGGGCCGGGTTGGGCTTGGGCGTACCCTTTTCGTCGTCGTCCAGGGCGCCGAAGGGGCATTCTTCGGTGCAGCGCTTGCACTGGGTGCAGCGCACGAAGTTGAACACCGGGTAGGAATTGTCGCCGGAGCGGGGGTGCACGGCCACACCGTGGGAAGCGGCTTCCACACACTGGATGGCTTTGAGCACGGCACCACGGGCGTCTTCTTCACAGGCGTCCAGGGTCTGGGGCTGACGCACGCAGCCGGCGGCGTAGACGCCGGTACGGCGGGTTTCGTAGGGGAAGCAGATGTAGTTGGAGTCCGCGAAACCGTCGAAGAGCTGCAGATCCGGGAAGTCGGGGCCCTGGCGGTAATCGAATTCCACCACCACGTCCTTGGCGGTCGTGGGCACGACGCCCGTGGGCAGCACCACCAGATCCACGTCCAGATCGAAGTCCATGCCCAGCAGGGTGTTCTTGCAGCTGACCACCATGTGGTTGCCGGCATCACGGATGTCGGTCACGTCGGCCTTGGTCATCATCAGGCCCAGACGGTCCTGCATCTTCTTGTAGAAGCGTTCCAGGATGCCGGGGATGGTCATGTCCTTGTACAGCACGAAGGCCTGCACGGCGTCATCGGTCTTGTCACAGATGATGTTGGCCATGCGCAGCATGCCCACGCTGTTGACGGCGTTGGAGTAACGCAGGTGCTTGATGCTTTCCAGGTTCTCCTTGACGAAGCCCTTTTCTTCTTCCTCGGCGGGAGCTTCGGCAGCGGGGGCTTCGGCAGAGGCAGCGGCGGCTTCGTCAGCGGCCTTCTGCAGGGCTTCTTCAGCGATGGTGGTGTCGAGCACGAAGGCGATGCGGCGGGCGTCGACCTTGCCTTCGCCCAGCATCTTGGCGAACTGGGCGGCATGGACGACCTTGGGGTTCACGCCCAGGCCCATGCTTTCCAGATATTTTTCAGCCAGCGGCACCCAGCCGGTGGCCAGGACCACGGAGCCGATGTCGAAGGTCTGTTCGCCGTTGGCGGTGGCCACGGTGGCCTTGAACTCGCCGGGCTGGCCTTCCAGTTTGGCCATGTGGGCGTTCAGCAGCACGGTGATGCTGCTGTTGCCGGTGACAGCGGCGATCTTGTCGGCCAGGTTGGTGGGCTGGCGGTCTTCCCAGGGAGCCTGCAGGGGCGAGCCCATGGGCATGTTGTTGACCGCGCCGCCGAGCTTGTCGGCCTTTTCCACCAGGATGACTTCATAGCCGGTCTTGGCGGCTTCCTGGGCGGCGGTGAGGCCGGTCCAGCCGCCACCGATGACCAGGATGCGCTTGATGCCTTCGATGGCCGCAGAGTCGGGCATGTTGCTCTTCTGCAGTTTGACCACGCCCATGTTCACGTAGTCGGTGGCCATCTGGGTCAGCAGGGCGGGGGCCGCGCCGCTGACGGCGGAACCGTCGGGGTTCTTGTAGGCGAGCACGCACTGCTCGCGCAGGTTCACGTGTTCCACCTGCACGGGCAGCTGCCAGGGGGTAGCTTCGTCGCGGGGGCTGGCGCCGCAGAAGAGCACGCCGTCAAGGCCGTTGGCTTCGATGTCGGCACGCACTTCGTCTTCGGCCACGCTCAGCATGGGCAGCACTTTCACCACAGGGGTGAGGTCGCTCCATTTGCTGCGGACCTGTTCGGCCAGGGCTTCCACATCCAGGCCGCCGCCGATGTTCTGTACGTCAAAATAGACGCCGATCTTGCTGGCCATGCCGCCTACCTCCCTTTCACCGTTTGCACCGCCTTGAGAGCGGCGGCCGTGCCGGACTGCGCGGTACGCATCACGTCCAGCGGCATGCGGGCGCAACCGGCGGCAAAAATGCCCGCCTCTTCACCGCCCATGACGAAACCGTCTTCGTCCAGGGGCAGGGGCAGGGGCAGGCGGTCGGTGGCCAGGCTGGGCTGCATGCCCGTGGCCAGCACCACCATGTCATAATCCAGATGCAGCTTTTCGCCGCGGATGGCGTCTTCAACGGTCACGGTGACGTTGTCGTCAGCGGCCTGGGCCACGTCGGCCACCTTGCCCTTGATGAAGCGCACATTGGGGGCGGCCTTCACCTTGTCCAGGACCTTCACGTAGCGGCCCGGAGCGCGCAGGTCGATGTAGAACACCGAGATCTGGGTCTCGGGGTACTGCTCGCAGATGTACTGGCACTGTTTGAGGGTGGCCATACAGCAGATGTAGGAGCAGTAGTTCAGGTGGTTCTGGTCACGGGAACCGGCACACTGCACGAAGGCGATGCGCTTGGGACGACGGCCGTCGGTAGGACGGACGATCTTGCCGCCGGTGGGGCCGAAGGGGGAGGCCAGGCGTTCGAGCTGCATGTTGGTCACGCAGTTCTTGACCTTGCCGGCGCCCAAGTTGGCCAGGTTGGTGACGTCGTAGGGCTTCCAGCCGGTGGCCACCACGATGGCGCCCACATTGAGCTCGATCTCGCGGGCGGGCTCGTTCTGGTCCAGGAACTTCTGGCCGGCGACGCGGGCGGCGTCAGCCTTGCTCAGGGCGTCGGTGTCCAGCACGAAGCGGTTGGGGAAAGCGAAAGGCATGGACTTGTACAGCGCCTTGCGCTGGGACAGCCCGAAGTCGAACTCGTTGGGCACGGTGCCTTCCAGGCTGGAAGCGAGGAGGGTGAAGTCCACGTTGTGGGCGGCCACCTTGCGGGGCTTGATGCTCACGGTGGCGGTGTAGTCACCCTTGCAGCCGACCAGCTTGGTCACTTCGGCCATGGTGAAGAATTTGATGCGGGGGTTCTTCCTGATGCGCTGGAACTGGATTTCCAGACCGCAGGAGGGGGGACAGAGTTTGGGGAAATATTTGTTGAGCTGGGCCACACGGCCGCCCAGGTAGGGCGACTTTTCCACGATATACACATCGTGGCCCAGTTCCGCCGCTTCGATGGCGGCAGTAAGGCCTGCAAAGCCGCCGCCCACGACGAGAATGGAGTTGGACATCCTGGATATCCTCCTGCGTTGCAGCGCCGTGGCCCCTCTGCGGGGCGGCGCGCACGCCTGCCCGGTTGTATGGGATTGCCGGGCGGCGCAATTGAGAGCCAAGGGGGCCCTGCCGCGCGGCGCATATTCCAAGGCGCGGCGGGGAGCTTGCATGTCGCACACCCGCCGCGCCGAAAAAAATGGGGTGGCCTAGGCGGCCACCCCAGGGATGTTCTTCCGCCTACTAGTCAGGGATGATCTGGTAGTAGGGCTTCTTGAAGATCTTGGTTTCGCCGGTGGCGGGATCGTACTTGGAGTTCACGAAGCACTTCCACTTGCTGTCGTCGATACCCAGGAAGTCAGCGCGGTAGTAGAAGCCGGGGTAACGGGACTCTTCACGGAAGGCGATGTGCTGCATGTGCAGGCGCACGGTCCACAGGCGATGGTAGTTTTCCCAGCAACGCAGCAGTTCGTGCAGGTCGCGGGCGGCCAGCTTGGCGGAGTCTTCTTCCATCATGCCCAGCAGATAGAAGCCGGTGTCCAGCAGAGCCTTGGAGGTGGTGTAGTAGGTACCCACGCCGCCACCGTATTCGTCGGTGCACTTCACGAGGCGCATCATGAAGTTCTTGGGCGTGATGTAGTTGGGGTTCACCACGGGGTCGGTGGAGGCGTCCTTGCCAGCCAGGTAGTTGTAGTAAGGACGGTAGATCAGCTGCTTCAGTTCTTCGGCGGTTTCCTTGAACTCAGGCTTGAAGTCCTTGTGGTCCAGGCACCAGCGAACCATCTGCTTGCCGGCGATACGGCCTTCAGCATGGGAACCGGAGGAGAACTTGTGGCCGGAAGCGCCCACGCCGTCAGCGCAGGTGAACAGGCCTTCCACGGTGGTCATGCGGTTGTAGACCTTACCGTTGGCAGCGCGGACCTTGTAGTCTTCGGGCACCCAAGCTTCGTCGGGACCGGAAACCCAGATACCGCAGCAGCCGGAGTGGGAACCGAGCAGGTAAGGTTCGGTGGGCATGATTTCGGAACCGCGTTCTTCAGGAGCGGTGTTGGTGGCGGCCCACAGGTTGGCCTGACCAACGCACATGTCCAGGAAGTCTTCCCAAGCTTCGGACTCAAGGTCTTTCTGCTGTTCTTCGGTCAGGGTGGCGAAGGTGGTCAGCAGGGCGGTCTTGGTGTCCATGTAGATGGGGCCGCGGCCTTCGCGCATTTCACGAAGCATCATGTGGTTACGCAGGCAGGTGGGGATCACGTGGCCCTTGGCGTAGCCGCGATCTTCGTAAGGCTTCAGCATGGCGCGGTTGGTGGCGCAGTAGTCTTCGCCCTTGCTGTTGGTGGCTTTAGCCTTGAACAGCAGGAACCAGGCGCCCACAGGGCCGTAACCGTCCTTGAAGCGGGCGGGCACGAAGCGGTTTTCCATCATGGTCATTTCGGCGCCGACCTGAGCGCACATGGTGTAGGTGGAACCGGCGTTCCACACGGGGTACCAGGCGCGGCCCATGCCTTCACCGGTGGAACGGGGACGGTACACGTTAACGGCACCGCCGGCGGCCACCATGATGGCGTTGGCTTTGAAGATGTGCACTTCGTTGGCACGCAGGTTGAAGCCCACGGCACCAGCGACGCGGTTGGGGGTGTTTTTGTCGAGCAGCAGCTTCACGATGAAGATGCGTTCCATGAGGCGGTCTTCACCCAGGGCATTCTTGGCAGCTTCGGCCACGATGCACTTGTAGGATTCACCGTTGATCATGATCTGCCAGCGGCCGGAGCGGACGGGCTCGTCGCCGTTGCGCAGGCTCTTGCCGGCGGCCTTGGCGGCGGCGCCGTTCATGTTGTGGCCGTTTTCGTCCTTGATCCAGCAGGGCAGGCCCCATTCTTCGAACAGGTGCACGGAGTCGTCAACGTGACGGCCCACGTCGAAGATCAGGTCTTCGCGGACCAGACCCATAAGGTCAGTGCGGACCATGCGGACGTAATCGTCGGCGGTGTTTTTGCCGAGGTAGGTGTTGATGGCGGACAGGCCCTGGGCCACGGCGCCGGAGCGCTCGAGGGCGGCCTTGTCGCACAGCATCATTTTCAGACCGTGTTTGTCGCCCCAGCGCACGGCTTCAAAAGCGGCACCGCAGGCACCCATACCGCCGCCCACGATCAGCAGGTCGACGTCATGTTCCTTCACTTCAGGTTCAGCAATGGCAACGCCTTTCATCGCTTCCTTGACGGGAATCATAGGCATAGTGATTTCTCCTTAAGCTCTACGCGGTTACTGCTCTCTAGCGGCCCTGTTCCATGGCGGTGAAGACCTTGTCGGCTTCAGTCACTTCGAACTTCTTGCCCAGGACTTCGATGGGGGTGGCCAGCTTTTCTTCGGTGAACAGCAGTTCGTCGTCGAGGTTGGCGCCTTCCGGTTTGCCTTCGAAGGGCTTGATGGAGCCTTCAGGAGTGGTACGGATGGGGAACTTGAAGCGTTTCACGCTACCGTTGCGGAACTGCACGGTCCACATGATGGAGTCGGCAGAGCGCATGGGGATACAGGTGCCGCCCATGGGAGCAAAGTCGGCGTAGGGACGAGCGGTGATGGCGCCCTGGGGGCAGATCTTCACGCAGGAATAGCATTCCCAGCAGGCGTCGGGTTCCTGGTTGTACGCCTTCATTTCCTGAGGATCGAGGATCATCAGGTCGTTCGGGCAGATGTACATGCAGGCCGTCTTTTCGCCACCCTTGCAGCCGTCGCATTTGGACGGATCGACAAACGTAGGCATAACGTATCCTCCAACTCTTAAAGTGTTTCGGGTCAATGTTGACCGTATGGGCAGCCACTCGGGCCGCCCGAGTGCCGTCTTGATTGGGATCACAACCCTGGGCAACAGCGCCCAGGTCGTGCGCTTGTGTTTTTAGTAACAAGCTACCCCTCTTCACGTCAAGCCCCCTTTTGAAAATTTCGTGGGAACTCTCAGTGGGAAACGACACAACCCACTATAATCCTTGCGCATTCTCCCTAACATAATTTTTATGCTGTGTAAAGATGCTCCGCGTTTTGGCCGGCTTTCCTGACCAAAGCGTGTTTTGCGCAGGAAAAAGCATTTTTATCAGTGGGTTATCCTGAATATCCTTTTACGTGGAACTGCGGCTAGTTATTAGAAAAATATTATATTTCAATATGTTATATTATCATGGCTTTCTGTGCTGGAGGGGTGGCTTTTTTGCGGCATTCTGGTGCTGGTCTGATCCTGGTCGAAAAAAAGCGCAAAAATTGGAATAATTATTCAATAAAATCAAATAGTTGATAATAACCATTTGAAAATGATTGATTTTTTTAGAAAAAGGTGTCTTCCGGCATCCGTCGGACTCTTCCAAGGGCCTGACAAAGCTCGCGGGAGCTTGCACCCTCTTTCACATGGAGCCGGAAAAGCCTCTTCCGGGGCTTGCCAGTGGCGTCGTTTCGGGATACAGCATCCCCCACAAATTCATAGAGCGACGCGCCGTCCGGCGGTCGAGAGGAGCATCCAGCATGAACGAGCACCACGAATTCCGACCTGCCCAGAGGCCGGACAAACGCAGCGACCGCCCCGAAGGACGTTTCGAGGCCAGAACCGACGGCAAGCCCGAGCGTCCGCGCCGCAGCCTGCGCGAGACCGTCTGTGACATCGACCGCGATATCCTGCGCATGCTCATGCGCCGCCACAATCTCATCAAGCGCATGTACAATGCCAAGGGGTTCCTGGAGCCTGCGGAAGAAAAGGGCATCCGCGAATCCTGGGAAGCCGCCGTTTCCCGCGTCAGCCGTGACCCGCGCCTGAGCGGCCGTTTCTTCACCCTGATGCAGGAAGTGGAATTCCTGCCCCGTCCCGGTGAGGACGGCGAAGCCCAGCGCCCCGCCTTCAATCTTGCCCCCGCCGACATGCCCGTGCGCCTGTCCATGGCCGCCCCGCGCTCCTGCCGCCTGACCCGGGCCTGGGCCACGCTGGCCGCCTGTACCGGCCAGACCGTGCGCATCGCCCCTGCCCTGATGAACGATCCCATCGTGGACTGCGTCAAGCTGCTCAACCAGCTGGGCGCCCATGCCAATCGAGACGACGGTGCCGTGCATGTGGCCGCCGGTGCGCCCCTGGGCACCCCGGATAAAGTACTGCATGTGGGCGACAGCTCCTGGAATTTCTATCTGGCCCTGGGCCATTACCTGGGCCGTCCTTCGCGCACCAAGTTCACCGGCGGCGCGGCCCTCAGGCTGGCCGACCTCAGCGCCACCCGCCGCTTCCTGCCCCTCATGGGCGCGCGTCTGGTGCATGTGGTGCCCAAGTCCGACGGCTTCCCGGTACGCATCGAATGCTCCGGCGTGCTGCCCGGCAAGGTGGTCTTCCCCGCCGATGCCCCGGTGGAACTGGCCGAAGGCATCATGCTGGCCGCCCCTTCCTATGAGCGCCCCATCACTCTGGATCTTTCCGCCATGCCCGAACGCGCGCTGGCCTTTGCCCGTATCCTGCCGGTGCTGGCGGCTGCCGGTGCCGACGTGCGCCGCGAAGGGGACGTGCTCCATTTCCAGCCCTGCACCCTGAGCATCCCCTCCGAACCCACCCTGCCCGTGGAACCGGAACTGGCCGTGTTCCTGATGGGCCTCGCCCCCGCTCTGGGCGGTGAAGTGCGTCTGGAAGGCCAGTGGCCCACCTGGCCCGGCACCGAAGCCGGCCTGGATCTGCTGCGCCAGACCGGTGCCAGGGTCGAATGCTCGGCCACAGGGATCCTGGCCCGCAGCCTGGAGCCGCTGGCCGAACTGCCCGCCGCCTTTGCCCTGCCCGAGGGCCTGCCCGCTTCCTGGCGTCCGCTGGCCGTGGCCCTGGGCGCCATGACGGCCCTGCGCGGCGGTCGTGTCGTGCTGCCTGCCGGCCTGGAAGCCGACGGGAACGTGGTGGAGAGCTACCTGCACGCCGCCGGCCTGGCTCTGGATGCTGAAGGCTGCCTCGTGACCTGGAAGCCCGGTGATGATGGGGAAGAGGCCGAGGAGCAGGACGACGAGGGCCGCCCCCTGCGCAAGCCCCGCCCTGTCCTCCAGGCCCGCGGCTGGAACGCCCCCGACGCCCCCTGGGCCCTGGCCCTGGCCCTGGCTGCCTGTGCCCGCGGCAAGCGGGACGGCTTCAAACTGGGCAACCCCGGCGTGCTGACCGAGCTCTATCCGCCTTTCTGGGTGCTGTACAACAACCTGCCCGAACCGCACATGACGCGTGAGAGCAAGGAAGTGCCCGCCGAGCCGGTCAAGAGCCGCCGCCGCGTCATCACCAGCGCCGTGGCCGTGCCGCCTCCGCTGGAAGACGAAGATTACTAGGGCCGGGCAGCTCCTGCCGCGTGCCCGGGCCATGGGCCCGGGAGCTCCCCGGCACCGAAGACGAAAAGGGCGTCCATCCTTCGCCGGTGGACGCCCTTTCTTTATTGTATGGAGCAGTGACCGGAGCGGGGCCTGCCCTGTGGGGACAGTGGCCGTCAGGCCAGCTCTTCCGGAAGCTTGCAGATGTCGACCCATTGCCCGCCGGTGACGGCGGCCAGTTCGTCCGGGGTCAGCTGTACGGCGTTGTTGGGCGCGCCGGCGGCGGGGTAGACCACGTCATAGCGCTTGAGGCTCTCGTCCAGGAACACGCGCACCCCTTCCGGCAGGGCAAAGGGGCAGACCCCGCCCTGAGGATGGCCGGTAAGGCGTTCCACGTCCTCCACGGGGATGAAGCGGGCCTTTTCGTGGAAAAGATCCTTGAACTTGCGATTGTCCAGACGGGCCAGGCCCATGGCCACCACCAGCACGGGACCGGTGGAGGTGAGGATGGACAGCGTCTTGGCGATACGGCCCGCCTCGCAGTGCAGGGCTTCGGCCGCCAGCGCCACCGTGGCGCTGGAGACGGTGAACTCGCGGTAGCGGTCGCCCAGACCGTGGGCGGCCAGTTGGGCCCTGACGGCTTCGGTGCGCATGGCTGGATGCTCCTTGGCTGAAACATGCTCCGTCCTGCTGTTGCCGGTGATGCCGGCAGCCTGGCGGAGGCGGGGTCTCCCCGTCCGGGCGGGGAGGGGAAAAGGGGCCTGCCGGGCAGGCCCCTTCGGTGTCCTTACAGGGTGATGGGCAAGGGGCCGAAGCTGGCCTCGTAGCGCTGGCGGAACTCGTCCTTGCTGAAGTGGTGTTCCTGCGTGCCCAGCTGTTCGATGGCGTAGCAGGCGCTCACCGCGCCCAGCTTGGCCGCTTCGGGCATCTCCAGTCCGCAGACCAGGCCCTTGAGCAGGCCCGCGCGGTGGGAATCGCCCGCGCCGGTGGGATCCTTGACGCCACCGCAGGGGATGGCGGGCACATGCACGTCCACGCCCCGGGCATTGCGGATGCGCTGGCCGTCACCGCCCAGCGTGGTCACCAGCCAGCCGGTCATGGCCACCAGCTCTTCTTCGCTCTTGCCCGTCTTCTTGCAGACCATGCCCAGTTCGTAATCGTTGGTCACGCAGGCATAGGAACCGCGGATGGCGTCGCAGAGGTCGTCGCCCGAAAGCACGGGCAGCTGCTGGCCGGGGTCGAAGATGTAGCGCACGCCCTTCTCGCGGAAGAAGCCGGGCAGGCGGCGCATGTCGTCCACGCTGCCGGGGGAGACGATGGCCCAGTCCCTGGCGGGGTCGAGGTGGGGGAAGGTGTAGGTGGCGGGCTGGCTCATGGCGCCGGGATAGAAGCCCGTAATCTGGTTGTTGTTCTGGTCCGTGGTGATGTAGCACAGGGCCGTGAACACGTCGGAATCGCGCCGGATGCCTTCCAGGGGCAGGCCCAGTTTTTCCCAGGCCGCCGCGTAGCCGGTGAAGTCGCGGCCGGCGGCGGAGACCACGATGGGCTTTTCGCCCAGCAGGGCCAGGGTGTATGCGATGTTGCCCGCGCAGCCGCCGCGGCGTTCGTCCATGCTGTCCACCATGAAGCTGACGCTCAGCATGTGCAGCTTGTCCATGAGCACATGGTCCTGCAGATTGCCGCCAAAGGTCATGATGCGGTCAAAAGCCAGAGAACCGGAAACATAAATGGCCATCTTCGTTCCTTTATTCGTTGGGCTGCCCTGCGGGCGAGCTGTTTTGGGCGATCCACTCCAGGAAGGGCGCGTTGCCCTTCTCCAGTGGCATGCCCACGATACAGGGCACTGCATAGGGATGGGCCGCCTCCACGGCGGCACGGAAATCCTCCCACGCCGCCCGGCTGACCTGGGCCAGCAGCAGGCATTCGCGGCTCTCGCGGACCTTGCCTTCCCAGCGATAGACGGAAAGGGCTCCGGGCAGGATGTTCACCCCGGCGGCCAGCCGTCGTTCCACCACCAGATGGGCCAGGGTTCGGGCAGTCGCTCCGTCGGGCACAGTGACACAGGCAAGCAGGCTCATGGCGTCCTCCTGTTCGGGAAGTGGGAAAAGCGGACAGACGATACACCAGCGGGCCGTAAAAACCAAGCGTGCCCCGCCTTGCTCCCCCTGCCTTCCTGTGGCATAGCAGCCCCATGAGCGCAAAAAAATCCCTGCCGCGCGGTGCCCTGGCCCGCGCTGAAAAAGTCCTGGCGGCCCTTCAGGCCCGCTATCCCCGTCCCGCGACCCATCTTGAAGCCGACAACGCCTGGGAACTGCTGGTGGCCACGGTGCTGGCCGCCCAGTGCACCGACGCCCGCGTCAATACCGTGACCCCGGAGCTTTTCCGGCGCTGGCCCGGCCCGGCAGACCTGGCCCTGGCCACGCAGGAGGAACTGGAAAGCGTCATCCGGTCCACGGGCTTCTATCACAGCAAGGCCCGCAACCTGCTGGGCGCGGCGCAGCGTGTGGTGTCCGTCTACGGCGGCGAGGTGCCGCCCCGTCTCGACGAGCTCGTCACCCTGCCCGGCGTGGCCCGCAAGACGGCCAATGTGGTGCTGTTCGGCGCCTTCGGCATCAACGAGGGCCTGGCCGTGGATACCCACGTCAAGCGCATCAGCTACCGTCTGGGGCTCACCGCCCATACCGATCCCGTGGACATCGAACAGGATCTGATGCGCCTCTTCCCCCGTGCCGAATGGGGCGACGTCAATCACCGCATGGTCTGGTTCGGCCGCGATGTCTGCCACGCCCGCAGCCCCCGCTGCGCGGAATGCGAGATGGCCGGCTTCTGCCCCCGCCGCGAACCGCCCAAAGGAAAATAGTTTTTGGGGAAAAGAACGTTGGGGAAGGGGGGAACTTTGGCTAGCGCACAAAGTTCCCCCCTTCCCCCACACCCCCATCCTCCTTCAAACGCGCTTTATTCGTTCCTCTCCATTACCGCCGAACACCGCTCTTGTGGGACTTTCGGCTTCTCCCCTCGTGCCTATCAGCAAGTTCCCGATCCGCTGGTGTCTTCTTTTTCTGTCGTGCTTTGGCCGGCCTGAAGCGAGCTGGGCAGGGAAGGCAGTGCGTCCGGCCTCATGACAAAACAACAGCCCGGCCTCCGTCGAGGCCGGGCTGTTATCGTTATCGGGAGAGGGCTGTCCTTGGAGAAAGCCGGGACAGGCATCCTACTTGCGGTCCACCCACCATTTTTTGTCCACGCGGCCGTACCACCAGCGGTTGTGGTCCGTGCGCAGGATGACCTCGCACAGGGCCTGGGCCTGCGGGCTGCGCAGGCGCTTGACAGCGCTTTCCAGCCAGTCGGCGGCAAATTTGTTGCCCTTGTCCAGTTCGGCCTTGAGGTTGCAGATCAGGTCCAGCTGGTCGGCGTCGTGGGCCAGCACGGCTTCCAGGCTCTGGCGTTGTTCCAGTTCATCCCAGCCGCCGAGGATGTCCTGTTCCAGTCCGGTGCCGTCCACGGCGTCCTGCAGGGCGTCGCGGTCACGGCAGGTATCGTAACGGTGGTTCACATAGTTGAAGTCGCCGGTACGCGCTTCATGCAGATCGTGGAAAAGGCAGAGGAAGGTCACGCGGGCGGCATCGGCTCCCGCCAGCCTGGCCAGAGTGTAGCCGATGACGCTGGTGCGGTAGGAATGCTCGGCCACGTTCTCGCTGCCGGAGCCCAGGAAGGCATAGCCGCTGCGCGGCGTGTGGCGCAGATGCCCCGCTTCGTGGAAAAAGTCCGTGATGCGTTCCAGCTGCTGTTCATCGGGCAAGGCCGGCGCGGCCGTGCTTTTGTTTGGGCTGTCCTGTGCCATGTGTGTTTCCTTATGGATGGAGCGCGGTGCTCCCTCCGTTGCTGATCTGTGCGAAAACTGCCCGGTGCGCGCCATCGTCCGCCCCTTCCCGCCTTTGCCAAACCGTCGGCAGGCGGTGTTTTTTTGGGGGGACGGCCGCCCAGGCAAGGCCATGGCTTTTCCGGGCCCCGCCATCCTCCTGGGCAAAGCGCGTTGGGGGAGGGATGGGGCTCCCCTTCCCCCGGAAAATCCCTGCCCGTTCTTATTCCAGCCCGTACTTGCGCAATTTGTTGTGCAGGGTGGCGCGGGTGATGCCCAGGCGGCGGGCGGCCTCGCTCTTGTTGTCCTCGGTCTGGCGCAGGGTGTCCTCGATGGCGCGGCGTTCCAGGGCTTCCAGGGACAGGCCGGCCAGGGAAGTTTCGGCGGCCTCCGTTACCGGGGCGTGCTGTTCGGCGGTGCCGGTGACGCTGGCGGGCAGTTCCGGGCCGGTGATAAGGTCGCCGGTGCAGAGGATCACGGCGCGTTCCACGGCGTTCTGGAGTTCGCGCACGTTGCCGGGCCAGGAGTAGCGGCGCAGCATGTCCAGGGCCTGCGGGGCGAAGCCCTTGACGTTCTTGCGGTTGCGGGCCGCGAATTTTTCCAGGAAATGGGCCGCCAGCAGGGGGATGTCCTCGCTGCGTTCACGCAGGGCGGGCACCTCGATGCTGATGACGTTGAGGCGGAAGAACAGGTCCTCGCGGAAGCGCTTCTGTTCCACCTCTTCGCGCAGGTTGCGGTTGGTGGCGGCGATGACGCGCACGTCCACGGTGATGGGCGAGTCCGAGCCCACGCGCTGCACCTCGCCCTGTTGCAGGGCGCGCAGCAGCTTGGCCTGGAGGGAAAGGGGCATCTCGCCGATCTCGTCCAGGAAGAGGGTGCCGCCGTCGGCCTGCAGGAAGCGGCCCTCGCGGCGGCGGTCGGCGCCGGTGAAGGCCCCGCGCTCATGGCCGAACAGTTCGGACTCCAGCAGGTTTTCGGCCAGGGCGGCGCAGTTGACCGTGACCAGGGGCTTGCTGGCACGGGCGCTGGCGCCGTGGACGGCGCGGGCCACCAGTTCCTTGCCGGTGCCGGATTCCCCGGTGATGAGCACCGTGGCCTCGGTGGGCGCTACAGTGGCGATGATCTCGCGCATGGCGCTGACGGCGGGGCTGCGGCCCAGGATCTCGGGCCCGGCGGCGGCCTCGCTGAGCTGGCGGCGCAGCTCGCGGTTCTCCACGCTCATGCGGGAGTGGTCCACGGCCCGTTGCAGGGTCTCGCGCAGGGCGTCGAAGTCCAGCGGCTTGGTCAGGTAGTCGTAGGCGCCCAGGCGCAGGGCATCCACGGCAGTCTCCACGGAGGAATAGGCCGTCATCAGCACCACGGGCAGGGCCGGGTTGTAGTCCAGGATGCCCCGCAGGGCGTGGATGCCGTCCATGCGTCCCATGCGCACGTCGGTCAGCACCACGTCGTAGGGCCTGGCGCGCACGGCCTCCACGGCCAGGTCGCCGTCGGCCGCTTCGTCCACGCTGTAGCCCCAGGCCTGGAGCATCATGCGCAACATGCCGCGATGGGCATCGTCGTCGTCAACCACGAGAATGCTGGTGTTCACCTAATCCTCCCCCTTCTGCCTGTTGGCGGCAGGCTCCCCGGCCTGTCTGTGCGGGCCGTCCGCCGGATGGCCCGCTGCCTTGCCGGCCTGCGGCAGGCGTATGAAAAACGTGGTCTGGCCGGGCGTGTCCGCCGTGGCCTGACGGGATCGTACATAGACTTCGCCGTCGAGCGCTTCCACGATCTTGTGGACGGTGGCCAGCCCCAGGCCCGTGCCGTGCCCCTTGGTGGTGAAATAGGGGTCGAAGATGTGGTTGAGGTTCTCGGGCGCGATGCCCTGCCCGGTATCCGTGACCGAGAGGACAAGATGCTGCTTCTCCACCGTACAGCCCAGGGTCAGGGTGCCGCCGCCGGGCATGGCGTCCAGGGCATTGAGGCAGATGTTGAGCAGGGCCTGCCCCAGCCTGTCGGGGTCCATGCGGGCCGGAGGCAGGTCGGCCGGGACGCTGTTCACCAGCCGGACGCCGCGTTTTTCGGCATCCTGGGCGATGAGGCGCAGCACATGGGCCACGCTGTCTTCCAGCGGAGCGGCCACGGGACGCACGTCACTGGGGCGCGAGAGCCCGATGAGCTCGCTGATGACACGGTTGAGGCGTTCCACCTCGCGCACCATGACGCCCGCAGCCTTGCGGTCCTCGCTGCCTTCGGGGAAGCGCATGCCGAAGTAGGTGGCGTAGCCCTTGATGGAGCTGAGCGGGTTGCGGATCTCGTGGGCCACCCCGGCGGCAAGGGTGCCCACGGCGGCCAGCTTCTCCTTGCGGCGGATCTCTTCTTCCAGGCGGCGGATCTCGCCTTCGGCCCGGCGCTGGCGGCGGCGGGACTCGCGGGCGCGCTGCGCATAGTACAGGGCCAGCAGACAGGCCAGGCCCACCAGCATGGCCACCCCGGCCAGCATGAAGACGTGGTCCCTGTCCTGGCTGCGGGTGATCTCGAACGGCGAAAGGTCGAGGCCCAGGAAGATGACGGGTTGCGGCAGGCCCGGCGGCAGCTCCTGCCCCTTCGGGGGCTGCATGAAATAGCGGTAGACCACGAACACGCGCTGGCCTTCCATATTGAGGATGGCGGAACGCGTCTGGCTGCCGGGGGCCAGCATCTTCATGGCTTTTTCGTCGGCCTCTTCGCCGTCGATGCGCAGGATCTCGCCCAGACGGTTGCCGTTGCTGTGGGCCAGGATGGTGCCGTCGGGCATGGTGACGGCGATGAACTGTACGTCCGAGGTGCTGGCCATCTCCGTGAGCAGGATCTGCAGGCGCACGCGCGCCTCGCCGCGCATGCTGGTGCGCAGCATGCTCTCGAAGGCCATGATCAGGGAACTGCCTTTTTCCGCCAGCAGGCGCGACATGGCGCGTTCGTTGCGTTCGATGGAGGCCAGAGCCAGCAGGGTGACCAGCAGGATGAGGACGAAGGCCGTCCCGCCCAGCAGCAGGCCCAGTGGAGTGTTCTGCTGCTGCGCCAGCTGTGAGCGGGCCTGCGAGCAGTCGTTCTCGCGCGCGGCCTGGTCATTGGCCACCATGCCGCCGTTGCTTTGGCCGGACGCGGCAGGCCCCGGCGTCTGGCAGGAGCGCTTGGCGGCACGGGCCAGGCGGTGGCGACGGGGATCCAGCAGGGCGGCAGCAGCGGAGAGGCAGCGTCGGAAAAAGTTCATGCCTGCACTATAAGCATGGTTGGGGCACCTGTCACCTTGCTGTCGGATATTTGGCTTGCATGTTTTTTGCAACGACAGGGAAAGACGAAAAAAGTGCCACGGCCTGCCTGCGGCCTTTTCCTTGCGCCGCGGACACAGGCTTGATATGCCAGAAGCATGGCCCAACAGAACAAGGTTTGCCTATGTGGAAGAATATAGTTGTCAGTGGTCTGGTCATGACATCGCTCCTGCTGCTGCCGCTCATGGTTGCTGCCGGAGGGCATCACGGCGGCGGTCACGGGTCGCGCGGCTACCGCAATGTGGACCAGTGGCTCCAGAGCCTGCCCGAAGACCAGCAGGTCAAGGCTCGCGCCATCCTTGAGGAAGCCCGTCCCGCCATCGAGGACACCCGCTGGCGCATACGCCAGAAACGGGAAGAGCTGGCCCGTTTCGACTACGCGGAGGATTCCTCCGCCGAGACGCTTTCCCGCCTTGGCTGGGAGCTGCAGGCCCTGCGCGACCGTCTGCGCCTGCAGCTTGCACAACTGGAGGGCCGCCTGCTGGACGAGGTGGGCGTGAGTTTTCGCCGTGCCGGCAAGAGCCGGGGCTGCAACAGCATGATCCGGCAGGACGTGATCCATACCTATTCCTTGCAGGAAAGCCTCGAACCCTGCCCGTAACCCTTGCAGCCCTCTGGAAGCATCCACGCCCCGCTCAGGCGGGGCTTTTTTTGTGCTCTGGCCCCGGGTTGGAGGGCGGTACGGCAGGGGTGTATGAAAATTTGTCTGCTGTATAATTTTTGACCAGGTCTGCCGGCCCGCTGCATAAAAACTGGACAACCGGAGCGCCCGCCGGACAGCCGGAAAAAGGAATTTTGCAAGGTTTGAATTATAATATATTGATTTATATTTAAAAATAATATTTGGCACGAGGGTTGCTATATCCAGAGCACAAAGGGCAAGACCCAAAGCCCAAAGATATCCCGCTCTGAAAAGAGCCAAAGGAGCATATATATGAAGACTTCCCGCGTTATGATCCCTGCCCTGCTGGCTGCTGCCCTCATCGGCGGAACCATGGCCTCTGACGCTTTCGCCGGTCCCCACCATCGCGGCCAGGGCAACGGTTACGGTCCCTGTTACGGTTACGGCGACGGCGGCTGCTGGGAAGGCGGCTGGGGACATCACGGCCACGCCCGTGGCTGGGGTTACCGGGCCATGTCGGACGCGCAGCGTGCCAAGTTCGACAAGATCATGGAAGAATTCGCCCCCCGTATGGAGCAGCTGCGCGACAGCATCTATGTCAAGCGCCAGGAACTGCGGGCTTTGGAAAACGCCACCAATCCCGATGTGAAGGCCGTGCGCGAGGCCGCTACCGAAATGACCCGCCTGCGCAATGAGATGGCCGACCTGCATGACGCTCTGGGCGACAAGCTGGCTGCCGAAGTGGGCGTGCCGGAAGGCTTCAAGGACGCTCCCTGCGGCCCCCGTGGCCCCCGTGGTCCCCGTGGCGATCGCGGCCCCGCCTTTGACGGTCCTCGCGGTGACGGTCCCCGCGGTGACGCCAGCTGCTACGACGGCCCCTATCGCGGTCACTACTAAGAGCTGATCCCTGCCAACGGCAGAAAGAAATATCTGGCCGGAAGCTCCTCCTGCCGGCCAGGCTCCCGAAAACAGCAACCTCCTTTGACAGCCACCTTTAACCGGAGCTCCCGCTCTACAAAATGCAGTCCTCTGGAACTTCTACCCCGGCCGGGGATTCCCCTGGCTCCGGCCGGGCCTTCCCGAGAAAGGCAGATTTTACTCCTGAGATCGCCCCTCCCCGCCTTAGGCGGACAACATATCCGGCAGGGCAATCCCCCTTGGTCCTGCCGGGGCTCACAAGAGCATCCTCCTCCTTCACCATAACCTCTAACCATCAGAACATCCTCCCTCTTTGGCCGGCTGCCCCTCCCCCTGGGCAGCCGGTCGTCTTTTTTGTCCGCTGCCCCTGGCGTCCGTCCGGTCTGCCTTTCTTCTCTCCGGTGGCATGGTCTGCCCAAGGGGCGGGACAGGCCTGCACTGTGTCATGGCAGCCCGCTTTGCCGGACACAAGACAGGGGAGAAGAGTTCTCCCTCTCTGCGTCCCTGTCTTCGATGGCGCGGCAGCCCTCCGATGCCCGGCCACGGAGCCCGGCCGGCAGGGACGGGCTGCCCTTCGTGTGCGGGGTGGCCTGCCGATACGCCTGCTTCCCGGCAGCTTTTGGCAGGCCCGGTGTCACCGCCTTGCTCCTTCCGTACGCTCCACGTCCTTGGCCATGATCCCGCACCGTCGTGCCGTCACAGCTGGAACGGTGCGATGCCTTCCGCAGGAGTTCGCCGTTCCTCTCCTTCCCATCCTTCTTTCTTATTGCGGAGACGCCGTGCGCTGTCCGCCTGCTGTGTGGTGGAGGGCGGGCAGGTCACGCGCGGGCCGCATCGCCTGCGGCAGTCCGGCGCACAAAAAAACGTCCACCGGCATGGAGACCGGCGGACGTCTGGTGTTGTTTCAGGGACGCGGCGCGCAGGATCAGAACAGCTTGTAGAGCAGGGAAGAGATGGCCACGCAACCGGCGGCCAGCACGAAGGCATTGCTCCACTGGCCACGGTAGCGGCTCATGGCCGGGATCTTGTGCACGGCGTACATGGGCATGATGAACAGGATCATGGCGATGACCGGGCCGCTGAGGGACTCGATGATGTCCAGGATGCCGGGGTTGAGCCAGCCGGCCAGCCAGAGGGTCACGAAGAAGAACAGGGCGATGCCGGTGCGCACGCTGCGCGAGGTGGCCGTGGTCTCGGGGGTGGAGGACATCTGGACCAGGATGCCGTGCAGGCCTTCGCGGGCACCCAGATAGTGGCCGAAGAACGAACTGCCGATGGCCAGGAAGGCGATGAGCGGGCCGAACCAGGAGATGAAGGGATTGTCGAACTGGTTGGCCAGATAGGAGAGCACGGGGATGTTCTGGGCCTTGGCCTCCACCAGCTGGGCGGGGCTGAGGCTGAGCACGCAGCTGAAGACGAAGGCCATGACGAAGAGCACCAGGATACAGGCCGTGCCGCGCAGGGTCCGGGAGGCCTTCTGTTCGGCCATGTCGCCGTACTGGCGGCGCTGGGCCAGGGCAAAGGAGGAGATGGCGGGCGAATGGTTGAAGGCGAAGACCAGCACTGGCAGGGTGAGCCAGAGGGTGCCCAGGAAGCTGCCGGCATCAGGCATCTGCCCCAGTGAAGAGGTGTTCCAGTGCGGGATGAGGTAGAGCGACAGGCAGAAGAGGATGGCGCACAGGGGGTAGACCAGCCACTCGTTGAATTTGAGCATGAAGTTCTCGCCCACCAGGATGACGGCCATCAGGGCCGCCACCAGCACGCCGGAAAGCAGCAGGCGCGGCGGCGCGGCCATGTGCAGCTGGTTGACGATGAAGGATTCCACCGTGTTGGTGATGCCCACGGCATAGATGAGCAGGATGGGATAGATGGCGAAGAAATAGAGCAGGGTGATGAGTTTGCCTGCGGAAAGGCCGAAGTGTTCCTCCACCACGGCGGTGATGTCGTTGTCGGCGCGGGAGGAGGACAGCACGAAGCGGGCCAGGCCCCGGTGGGCGAAATAGGTCATGGGGCCCACCAGCAGGGTGATGACGACCAGGGGCCAGATGCCGGACATGCCCGCATTGATGGGCAGGAAGAGGATGCCCGCGCCCACCGCGGTGCCGAAGAGGTTGAGCATCCAGACGACATCGAATTTCGTCCAGCGGCCGGAGGCGGCATGGCCGGTTTCAGGGGTCTGTGCCATGAAGGTTCCTTGAGGGTGAAAAGATTGGAGAGGCAGGGGAACAGGGCCTTATGCGGGGTGTCCGGCAGCGGCGGGTGCCGTCCCTGTTCCTGTCCGGGGACGGAAGGGGCCGCCTTCGCCGGATGGACAAAGACGGCCCCGCGGGAGCGCGCGGCTCCCGGTCAGCATTCCACCAGGCTGACGGCCAGGCCGCCTTCGCTGGTTTCCTTGAATTTGGCGTTCATCTCGCGGCCGGTCTCGTTCATGGCCATGATGACGGCGTCCAGGCTGACCATGTGCTGCGAGGCCTTCTCGCAGGTGGCCAGCAGGCAGGCATTGTAGGCCTTGATGGCGCCCACGGCGTTGCGCTCGATGCAGGGGATCTGCACATAGCCGCCCACGGGGTCGCAGGTCAGCCCCAGATGGTGTTCCAGGGCCACTTCGGCGGCGTTCTCCACCACATCCACGGCGTAACCGCGCGCATGGGCCAGCATGGCGGCGGCCATGCTGGAGGCCACGCCCACTTCGCCCTGGCAGCCCACCTCGGCACCGGCTATGCCGGCGTTGTGCTTGGCCAGAAAGCCCACGGCCGCCGAGGCCAGCACCCCTTCGCGCAGGGCCCGGTCGCCGATGTTCATGTTGTAGCGCATGGCGTAGAGCAGGGCGGGCATGACGCCTGCGGCCCCGCAGGTGGGCGCGGTGACGATGACGCCGCCCGAGGCGTTCTCCTCGGCCACGGCAAAGGCATAGGCATTGACCTGGCCCAGGAAGCGATCCACGGCCAGGGGCATCTGGCGGGCACGCTCCAGCAGGGTATGGCCCTTGCGCCACACGCCCAGGGTGCCGGGCAGCCGGCCTTCGGCCTCCAGGCCGCGGCGCACACTGGCATACATGGATTCCATGATCTGCTCCAGGTTCTGGAAGATGTCCGGACGGGACATGCCGGTGATGGCGCTCTCGTTGTCCAGGATCAGTTCGTGCAGGGTCAGGCCGGTCCTGGCCAGCTGTTCGCGCAGCTGGCGCATGGTGCCGTAGGGATGTACGGGCTTGCCGCGTTCGGGCGGGGTCCAGCCCTTCCACTGGATGAAGCCGCCGCCCACGGAATAGTATTCCATGCTGAACAGGGCCTGGCCGTCGGCATCCTCAAGGCTGACGAGCAGGGTGTTGCTGTAGGGGGCGTCATGGATGATGGGGCCGTGTTCGATGTCGGCAAGGCCCACCTGCAAAAGGACGTCGCGGATGCGCAGCTCGTGCCGGGCGTCGGCTTCGCGGCCCAGCTTGTCCAGGAGCCCCGCAGGACAGGTCTCGGGGCTGGTGCGCAGCAGGCCGGCCAGCACGGCGGTATTGGTGCCGTGGCCCATGCCCGTGGCGCTCAGCGAGCCCAGCAGCACCACATGGATGCGGGCGGCGCGGCGTACCAGGTCAGGGTCGAGGGCATCACAGCGCTGGATGAAGTCATGCCCGGCGCGCATGGGGCCGATGGTGTGGGAGCTGGAAGGGCCGGGGCCGATCTTGAAAAAGTCGAAGAGCGAGGTCTCGATAGCCGGACGGACGTGCAGGGCCGTCAGGGGCTTGTGCGTGGGAGTCATGGCGTCTCCTTGTGTGGGATGGCTGTGCTGGCCGCAGGTGCAGGCCTGGCGCGGGGCGGGCGCGGAGCGCACCGGGGAGGGAGAGGAAGGGGACAGGGGCTGCGCCCCATTGCAGCACATCCCCTTTTGCCTTGAGTACGGGGATGTGTCAATATTTTTTAATTTAAAAAATATTTTAAAGAGTAAGGCTAATCATTATCTTTCTTGATTTGGCGCATATAATTGTACACCGTGTAGATGGAGACCTGCATCTCCTTGGCCACATGCTGGACCACGCCCTTGATGAGGAAGGCGCCTTCTTCGTCGAGGATGCGGATGAAGTCCTTTTTTTCCTCGCGGTTCATGAGGGAGGGGTGCTTGCCGGCGCGCCGGATGGCCGCCTCGAGGATGGCAAGGCTGGTATCGCCGGTGCAGGCGGCAAAGGTCTCGCTCACATCGCGTTCCAGCGGATCCACGTGCAGCAGGGGGTGCAGCACGGCCTGGAAGTGCAGCAGGTCGGAAAGGTCGATGTTCATGCAGAAGGCGCCGATGACCCGGCCGTCGGCCCTGCGCAGGAACGAAGTGGAGGATTTGAGGGACTTGCCGCCCGGCGTGGATGAAGGATAGCCCACGATGTCCGCCACGCTGTCGCCCTGCTGGCGCCAAGCCTTGACCACGATGTTGGTGATGGGCGCGCCCAGCTTGCGCCCGGTGAGGCTGCCTTCCAGATGGACGAGGGAGTGGTCGAGATCGCGGAAATCATGGATGGCGACCTCGCACAGCGGCCCCAGGGTCCGTTGCAGCATGCGGGCCTGCCGGATGGCATTGGCAAAGATGGCGCGTTCTTCTTCACTGAGTGGTGGCAGGGACCCGGAAGGGGCGGCGGACATGGTCACCTCATGGTCGGATGCGGCTGTGCCGCAGGCTGGAGGAAAACATCGGATCAGGCATCAAGGTGCAGGCAGGCGGCCTGTCCTGCCGTCCAGACGAGGTTGCGGCGTGTGATGCCCAAGGCCTTCCAGGCTTGGCCAAGCTCGTCGCCCGGCCCGCGGAAGAACCCCTGGCAGGCCCGCGGCAGGTACAGCGCCCGCGCCCGGGGCAGTCCGGCGTGGGCTCCCCCGCCCGCCAGCAGGGCGTCCAGCAGGGCTGCGGCCCGGATCCCGCTGCGGGCCGCTTCGTCCCCCTGCGCCCGCAGCAGGCATGCGCAGACATGCAGCCACAGGGCCCGGCCCAGCACACGCCCGCCCAGGCTCCTGTCGACAGGCCCGGCCAGCAGGGCCGCTTCCATGCCGGGTTCGGGGGCAAGGCCCATGCGGATGACGGGCACTCCGGCACGGCGGGCGTCCAGCCAGCCGCGCGCCAGCAGGGACAGGGTGAGCGGCAGGGGCCAGGGCGTGTAGAGGCCCTGCTGCCAGCGGCTGGCCAGTTCCGTGCCCGCCAGCACCAGACAGGGATAGAAGCGCAGCATGTCCGCACCCAGGGCCAGGGCCCGGCGCACGTCGGTCAAAAAGTCTTCCGGCTGGTGGCCCGGCATGCCGGGCAGCAGCTGCACGCCCAGGGCCAGGCCCGCGCCACGCACCAGGCGGCAGGCTTCGGCGGCCTGCCGGCCGCTGTAGTGGCGTTCGCTGGCCTGCAGGGCCGTGTCGGAAAAGCTCTGGATGCCCAGCTCCACCGTGCGGCAGCCGTGGCGGCGCAGGCGTGCCAGCAGGGCCGTGTCCAGGCTGTCGGGGCGGGTGGAGCAGCGGAAACGGGTGATGCAGCCGTCACGGAGGAGGCTGTCGGCCATGTCCAGGCAGGCGTCCATATCGCGAGGGGCCAGGGCCGTGAAGGTGCCGCCGTAGAAGGCCAGCTCCACCGGCGGCCTGCCCTGCTGGTGCCGGGCACGCAGATCAGCGGCCGCACGGGCCAGTATCTCGTCCAGAGGACTGGCCTGCTGGCCTGTCTGGTCATGCTGGGAACAGAAGACACAGCGACGGGGACAGCCGAAAAAAGGGATGAAAACGCTGAAGATCGGGGCTGTCCTTGCGGGGATCTCCCACAAAAAAGTAAGCGAAACACGAGGCATGGCAGAAAGCGAGCAGTAGCAAGGCTTGGCAGGCTTCACGCGGAGACAAAAATCTTGCCGGAAATGCAAGTTGAGTATATCCTACAAAAAAGTTGTGCATATGTGAAGCGTGCCTGTGGCATAAGGATTGGACATGAAGAAAACACTGACCAAAGCTGACATCGTCGAGCGGATCTACGAGAGTACAGACAAAAATCGGGTTGACGTGAAGAATGTGGTCGAAAAACTGCTGGAGATCATGAAGAGCGCCATCAAAAAGGACAATGCCCTTCTGATCAGTGGGTTCGGCAAGTTTGAGGCCTACGACAAAGCGTCGCGCAAAGGCCGCAATCCGCAAACGGATGAGGCCATCACCCTGCCTCCGCGCAAGGTCGTCGTCTTCCGCCTGTCCCGCAAGTTCAGAGCCGAGCTCAATTCCTGAGATCGCGCGGCATTCGGGACGATCCAACGCATCAGTCTCCTCGTTTTCTCCCGGGGTGGCCGTCTTGAGATGTGCCGCGCCGGGAGATTCTTTTTATGCTTTTCGCTTCCTTCCCTTTCCTGTTCCTTTTCCTGCCCATCCTCGTCTGGCTCTGGAAACTGACCGCCGGGGAAGACAGGGCCAGACTGCCGGTGCTCCTGCTGGGGGCCTCGCTGCTTTTTGGGGCCTGCCAGGGGCTGGAGGCCCTGCTGCTCCTGCTGGGCCTGACCGTGGCCAACTATCTGTTCGGCCTGCTGCTGGCCGATGAAGGGCACCGCCGCCGTCGGCTGGGCCGTCGTGGCCTGCTGCTCCTGGCCGTACTGCTCAACGTGCTGGTCTGGTGCCGTTTCCGCCATCTGCCGGCCCTGTCGGCCTGGCTGGCGCAATGGCAGGACATCCTGCCCGTGCTGGCGCCCTTGTCCATGCCCGCGGGCTTCTCCTTTGCCGTGCTCATCCAGCTGGCCTGGCTGCTGGGCGTCTACCAGCGCCGCATCCGGCCCGGGGGCATCGTGCGGCAGGCCCTGTTCACCACCTGCTTCCCCTATGCCCTGTCCGGCCCGCTGGTCCGCTACGAGGAGATGGGGCCGCAGCTGGATGCCCTGGAGGTGCCCCAGGCCGGGGATCTGGCGCGGGGCCTGGGCCTGATGGTTCTGGGCCTGGCCAAGAAGGTGCTGCTGGCCGACAGCCTGGCCCCGGCGGCGGACGCCGTGTTCCAGGCCGCTGCCCAGGGCCTGCCCCTGAGCACCGCCGAAGCCTGGCTGGGGACCCTGAGCTATACCTTCCAGATCTATTTCGATTTTTCCGGTTATACGGATATGGCCATGGGGGTGGCCCTCATGCTGGGCCTGCGACTGCCGGAGAACTTTGCCGCGCCCTACAGGGCCACGGGCATCGTGGACTTCTGGCGCCGCTGGCACATGACCCTGGGCCGCTGGCTGCATGACTGCCTGTATCTGCCCCTGGGCGGCAGCCGTCACGGCCGGGTGCGGCAGTACGCCAACCTGCTGCTGACCATGCTGGCCTGCGGCGTCTGGCACGGGGCCGGGCTGACCTTCCTTCTCTGGGGGGCCCTGCACGGCCTGCTCCTGCTGGTCAATCACGCCTTCCGCCATCTGCTGCGCGGCAGCCTGGCCGAACGCGTGCTGGCCCTGCCGCCCCTGCGTGCCCTGTGCGTGCTGCTGACCTTCCTTTGCCTGGCCGTGGCCTGGGTGCTGTTCCGCGCCGGAGACACGGGCACGGCCCTGCATGTCTGGCAGAGCATGTTCCTCTGGAGCGACGGCCATCCCCTGCCCCTGCAACAGGGGCTGGAGGCCCTGCTGCCCGGCGGCCTGCTGGAGCCCCGGCTGCTGCTGCCGCTGCTGGTTGTCTGCGCCGCCATCGTCTGGGCCCTGCCCTGCAGCCAGCATGTGATGCTGGGCCATGCCGATGGCAGCCGCCCCTGGCTGCACTGGCAGCCGAACCTGCCCTGGGCCGTGGCCCTGGCCCTGCCGGCGCTGGCTTCCCTGCTGCTGATGCAGGGGCATGCCTTCCTTTCTTTCCGCTTTTGACGGAGGCCCCCATGTCCGAGACAGCGCATCCGGCCCCTGACGGCTGGCTGAAACGTTTTTTCCTTGCTCTGGTGATCCTGGCCCTGCTGGCAGGGCTGTTGCTGATCCCCTGGGCCGTCTGCTGGCTGACGGCCAGCGGCGAACTGGATCAGGAAGAGGTCGTGGCACGGCAGGCTCAGGGGGAATTCGTCCTGTTCGGGCCGGGGCTGCCGCAGGACATCATGGCCTACAAGCTGGCCCTGTATGCGGCCGTGGAGCCTGAGGTGGTGGTGCTGGGCTCGTCGCGGGCGGGGAACGTGCGCGCGGCTTTTTTCGAGCGCCCCTTCGTGAACATGGCCGGGGCCGCCACGGATCTGGAGGGCCTGCGCCTTCTGGTGGACAGGATGCTGGCCGTCCACAGGCCCAAGGTCGTGCTGCTGGGCCTGGACTTCTGGTGGCTGACGGCAGGCGCTCCGGCCGGGCGCCCTGAGCAGGCCGTGCAGCCTTCCCTGCTGGATGCGGCCACTTTGCGGGCCCCCTGGCTCTGGCTGGCGCAGGGGCGCATCGCCCCGGCGGACATGCTGGCTCCCCTGCGACATGGTCTGCGTGCCGACCGCTACGGGCTGGAGGCCCAGCTCCGGGATACGGGCTACGGGCCGGACGGTTCTTTTTATGAGGGCGCGGTGCTGGACGGCCGCCTGTCCGCGCCGGACTACGCCTTTGCCCGCACGCTGCGCGGTCTGGAGAGCGGCAGCGGCGCCTGGGCCGGGAGCCTTGCGCCGGACAGGGCGCGTCTGGAAGCCTTTGCCGAGATCTGTTGCCGCCTGCGTTCGCGCGGCATCCGCACCATCGTCTTCCTGCCGCCCCTGGCCACGCCCGTGCTGGGCGCCCTTGCCGACAGGAACGGCGGTGATGCCGGCTGGCTGTCCGCCCTGCGGCAGGGCCTGCTGGATCGTGGCGTGGAGAGCATGGATTTTTCGGATCCTCGCGTCTACGGCTCCGGTGATTGCGAGATGATGGACGGCCTGCACGGCGGGGACGTCATGGGCGCCAGCCTGGTGCGCGACATGGGCGACCGGCAGCCCTGGCTGCGGGACATGCTGCACCGGGAGTACCTGAGCCATGTGCTGCGCGAGCGGCGCGGCCTGGCGGCCGTACCTGACGAGCGCCTGACCGCTCTGCCCGAAACGGATTTTCTGGGCCTGCATTGTGCCAAGAAGCGGCGCAGTGAGGCCACGCCCCGCTTCTAGTATCGAAGGCGAACAGGCCGGAGGGCGATGGGGAAGGGACCAGGGGCGACGCGGTACTGCCGCCTTGATACTGGATGCCGGCCTGAGTGGGGCGGTGGCGGTAGCCGTTTAGCGTATATTGGGCTGCTCTTTTCCGCAGTCTTCTTGCGACAGAAAAAGCCGCGCTGTCATGGCGCGGCTTTTTCTGTCGGGTCGTCGTCAGATACGACTGGGAGCTTCATCCGCCCCAGCGTTTTCATGTCGCACACCTGTGTGACAGCCTTTTCTCCATGCCGCCGGGGGACGGGGAGGCGTGCACCGGCCGGGGGGATACGATGCCCGTCATGGAGCCCGGCAAAAGTTTTGGGAAGGGAGCGGGGGAGCGCGAGGGGGAGAGGGAGAACCGTTTTCCAAAACGGTTTCCCTCTCCCCCTCGCATATGTCCGTTTAGCTGCCTGTCGCCGGCCCGATCAGTAACGCTCGGGCATGTAGTGGGGCGGCAGGTCGTTGACCGGAGCGCCGTTGCCGGTCTGCCCCAGCTGGTCGCGCAGGTTGCGGGCCAGCTCCATGGTCTCGGCCAGACGGTGTTCCAGCGTGTCGATCTGCTGTTGCTGGGCCGTCAGGGCCTCGTTGAGTTCGCGCAGGCGTTCTTCCTGAAAATAGGCCAGCTCTTCCAGCCGGATGATGCGTTCTTCCTGATCCATGAGCTCTCCTCGGCGTCCTGCGCCTGTGGCCGGGCCGATGCGCCCTGCTTGCTTGCCTGGTCGTCCGCCAGCGGCGGCAAGGGACGTGGCGCGACGTGCGTCCTTCCCTATGTTTCCGGGCGATACCCTCGCGGGTACCGCCCGTTTTTTTATTCTTCGTCGTCGTTCAGCGCCGGGCCGTCAAAGCCTCTGTCCCGGCGGCGGGCGCCGAAGGCGGGCTTGCCGTCCCTGCGGAAGGCGTTCTTGCGGAAGGGCTTGTCCGCATCCTGCCGGAAGCCGGGCTTGCGAAAGCCGTCGCGCTCGGGGCGGCGGAAGTCGCGCTGGGGCGCACCGCCCTGCCCGTCATCGAAGCGGGGGAAGGGCGCACGGCGTTTCCGTTCGTCCTGGCCTTCGCTGCCGTCGCGGTCGTGGAAGTTCCGGGGACGGAAGCCATCCTTGCGGAAAGACCGGCCATCATCGTCACGGCGCGGGCGGAAGGGACGCTGGCCTTCTTCCCCATCGCGGCTCACGAAACGGTCGCCACGGGGACGGAAGGGACGATCGCCCTGTCCATCCCTGCGGAAGGCGGGCCGGGCCTGCGGGGCCTCGTCACCGTCACGGGGGGCATCGGGGAAGGGGCGGGGCCTGAAGGGCTTGTCCGCATCCTGCCGGAAAGCGGGCTTGCGAAAGCCGTCGCGCTCGGGTCGGCGGAAGTCGCGGCGGGGGGCCTCGTCCTGTTCGTTATCGAAACGGGCAAGGGAGCGGGGACGCTTCCATCCGTCCTGTCCTTCGTGGCCGTCGCGGTCATGGAAGCGCCGGGGACGAAAGCCATCCTTGCGGAAAGGCTGGCCGTCGTCGTCCGCAGCAGCCGCGGGGACGGGGCGCGGCCGGAAAGGACGCTGACCTTCTTCCCCATCGCGGTCCATGAAACGGTCGCCACGGGGACGGAAGGGACGTTCGTCCTGACCATCCCTGCGGAAGGCGGGCCGGTCCTGCGGGGCCTCGCCACCATCACGGGCGGCATCGGGGAAGGGGCGGGGCCGGAAGGGCTTGTCGGCATCCTGCCGGAAAGCGGGCTTGCGGAAGCCGTCGCGGTCGGGACGGCGGAAGTCGCGGCGAGGCGCCCCCTCCCGTTCGTCATTGAAGCGGGCAAAGGGCGCACGGCGTTTCCGTTCGTCCTGGCCTTCGCTGCCGTCGCGGTCGTGGAAGTTCCGGGGACGGAAGCCCTCCTTGCGGAAAGGCTGGCCGTCGTCGTCCGCAGCAGCCGCGGAGAAGGGCGGCTTGCGGTCTTCCCGGAAGTCGCGGCGGCCTTCGTGCCGGGGAGCCAGGCCGTCAGCGCTGCGGCGTTCGTCGCGCCAGCGCTCGGTGGTGTTTTCCCGGCGGGGACCGCGGGGATGGCCTTCGCCTGCATCCTCCGTGCCGGCATGGCTGCCGTGTTCGGGCATGCGGCCGAAATCGGGCATCAGAATGCGGTGCTGGCGCAGGCGGTCGGCGTCGCTGCGGGCAACATAGATCTCTTCCCCGTCCTCGTTGCGGCCGCAGTAATACATGGCCGTGGCGATGCTGCCCGGCGTGGGGATGAAGCACTGGGTCTGCTGCGGGCTCCAGTGGCGCTGTTGCAGCCAGCGGGCCAGCTCGTGCATGTCCTCGTCCGTACAGCCTGGGAAGGCGCTCATCATGTAGGGCACCACATACTGCTCGCGTCCGGCCAGACGGCTCTGCTCCACGAAGCTCTGGAGGAATGCCTCGAAGACTTCCATGCCCGGCTTGCGCATCAGGTCCAGCACGCGGGCGGCGCAGTGTTCCGGGGCCACCTTGAGCTGGCCGCCGGTGAATTCGCCGGTGTAGGCCGCCAGGGCCTCAGGATCGTTGAGGGCCAGGTCGGCGCGCACGCCGCTGGCCACGCGCACCTGCCGCACGCCGGGCAGGGCCGCCACCTCGCGCAGCAGGCCCACATGCTGCATCTGCGGGGTGATGAAGGACTTGCAGACCGTGGGGTAACAGCAGCTGCTGCGGCGGCAGCGGGACGAAGGCCGCGCACCGGGTTCCGCCTTGGCGGCCGTGGCGTCATCCAGGGCGCAATGGGCCTGCCACATGTTGGCCGTGGGGCCGCCTACGTCGGAAATGGCCACCTGGCCGCGACGGGACTGGGCCACCAGCTTGCGGGCCTCGGCCAGGATGGATCCCTGACTGCGGGAGCTGATGCGGCGTCCCTGATGCAGGGCCAGAGAGCAGAAGGAACAGCCGCCGCCACAGCCGCGATGGCTGGTGATGCTGGTGCGCAGCATCTCGTCGGCCGGGATGGGCTCGCGGTAGCGGGGATGGGCCGAGCGGGCGTAGGGCAGGGCGTAGATTTGGTCCATCTCTTCCGTGGTCAGGGGCCGGGCCGGGGGCGCCAGCACCAGGGCGCGGTCGCCTACCATCTGCTGGGCCCAGGCGTTCTGGCGGTGCACCTGCTGCTCCAGCATCTGGGTCAGGCGCAGCAGTTCCGTGGCTTCGGCCTGCACGGCCTCGTGGGAGGGCAGCTGCATGCGCGGCAGGTCGAGCCATTCTTCGGGCAGATCCACGGGGACGTTGTTCTCGTCCACCCGGGCCAGCCAGGCCGTACCGTCGATGCCGTGCAGGCTCTTGCCTTCGGCCAGGCGACGGGCGCATTCCAGCATGGCCAGTTCGCCCATGCCGTAGATGAGCAGGTCGGCCTTGGCGTCCAGCAGGATGGAGCGGCGCAGGCTGTCGGTCCAGAAATCGTAATGGGTGGTGCGGCGCAGCGAGGCCTCGATGCCGCCCAGGATCACCGGCAGGCCGGGGAAGGCCTGACGGGCCAGGTTGGCATAGACCAGACAGGCGCGGTTGGGACGCGCACCGGCCTTGCCGCCGGGGGTGTAGGCATCATCGTGGCGTTTTTTGCGGAAGGCCGTGTAGTGGGCCAGCATGGAGTCCAGCGCGCCCGCGCTGACGCCCACGAAAAGCCGGGGACGGCCCATGACCAGCAGGTCGTCGGGCGACTGCCAGCGGGGCTGGGCCACGATGCCCACGCGGAAGCCGTGGGCCACCAGCCAGCGGCCCAGCAGCACGGGCCCGAAAGCCGGGTGGTCCACATAGGCGTCGCCGTTGACCAGCAGCACGTCCAGTTCCTTCCAGCCCAGGGCCTGCATCTCGGCGCGGCTCATGGGCAGGAAGCGGGGCTGGCCGTCCACCCACGGGTCCTGGAGCGCCTCGTTGCGGGGCCGGGAGCCGGGGCGGGCATCGCGGCGCTCCGCAGGACGCCCGGCACGGGGGAAGTCCCCGGCAGGGCGGCGCCCGTCGCGGGGCCGGTCTTCACGACGCGGACGGTCGTCCCGGAAAGGAGATTCGTTACGTTCCCCGCGCAGGAAGCGGGGACGGCCGGCAGGCTGCGTGCCTGTGGCCGGATGCGGGCGGAAAGGACGGGGCGCGGCGTCGGTGGTGCTGATGCCGGCGTCGGCGGGCGCGGGGCGGCGCCGGGGCTTGGGGAAGAAGGGCATGGTTTTCCTTTGGCGGCCTTGGGGCGCCACACGGATGGGGTGAAAGTTCGAAAGGGCGGCACCGCAGTGCCGTGGAAGGGGGAGCGCCCGGCAGGGATGCCAGGACGCTCCCCTGACGGTTACTTGGAAGGCGGCGTGACCAGCGGCATGGCCTTGGGCGCGGCCTCATTGGCGGGAGGCATCTGGGCGTCGGGGTGACCGGCACGGCCCATGGCGTGGCTTTTGCTGAAGCCCTGCCATTCTTCATGGCTGATGGCGCCATTCTTGTTCTTGTCGATGGCGGCAAAGGCGCCGTCCTGCATCTGGGGGAAGAACTTCTTGAATTCTTCCTTGCTGACGCTGCCATCCTTGTTGGCGTCCATCATGGGGAACTTGTCCACAGGTGCCTTGCCTTCGCCCATGCCGGGCATGGCCAGGGCGGGAGCGGCGCAGAGCATGGCGGCGCAGAGCAGGCCGCCCAGGATACGTTTGTTCATGGTAACTCCTTACGTCGGTTCAGGGTCTGGTGCTCCGGCTGTCTGTGGCCGGGGGCCTTCACCGGAGGGAAGGATGCGGCCTTGCCGCGCCCTTCCCGAAATCTTCCGTCGGGAGACCTCCGGGGCAGCACCGGGAGACCGGCATCAGGGGAGGGCCGGAGCGCCGCCGGGATCATCATCCTTCCGGTCCAAAGCACGTTGGGGGGAGGATGGGGCACGGAGGAAGGAGCCCCTTCCGGCGCTGGCAGGGGCCCCTTCTTCCGAAAGGTCGGTTCCGCTAGTCCTGCGCATGCAGGGTATAGTGCTCGCCCTCGTCGCGCAGGCGGCGGATGAAGACCTGCAAGTCGTCGGGCTGGCCGGGCTTGTGGTCTTCGGGATAGAGCAGGGCGGACATGTAGAAGATGGAGCCGATGCGCAGCGCGTTGCGGGCGCTGGCCGAAAAACGGTGCAGACGGTGCCCGGCCTGGTCCTGGAGCTGTTCGGGCAGCTCTTCGAGATAGGTTTCGCCCTCCTCTTCCAGCGAGGCCAGCAGGCGGGCTTTTTCCTGCATGTGGGCCGTATAGGCGGGCGTATCGCCCATGACGGCCAGGGCCGCCTGTTCGGCCTGCATGACGCGGGCGTGCATCTCTTCCAGCCAGGCCACCAGACGGGCCAGTTGCGGCGACATTTCCATGACGATTCTCCTTGCGGGACAGCCGGGCAGCGACCGGTACAGGGCAAAAAGGCCCGGCGCAGGGGCCGGGCCTCCATGACGGGATCAATCCCAGTGGCGCTTGTCCTCGATGGGACGGATCTGCGGGGGCAGGCTGCCCGGCGCCAGGATCTTGAGTTCGGGACGCAGCTTGATCTTTTCGCGGAACTGGTGGAGCAGCTCTTCCTCGCGCTTGAAGCCGCTGGTCTCGATGAACAGGGTCATTTCGTCGATGCCGCCGGGGTTGGTGACTTCGATCTGCCAGCGCTTCACTTCCTCGAAGCGGCTCATGACCTGTTCCACCTGATGCGGGTAGACGAACATGCCCATGATGCGGGCGGTGGTGTCCACGCGGCCCACGATGTTGCCCAGGCGCGGGCTGGTACGGCCGCAGGCGCAGGGGCTGCGGTCGATGTACGACAGGTCGCCCGTGGCCAGACGGATGAGCGGATAGGTCTTGTTGAAGGCCGTGACCACGATCTCGCCCACTTCGCCATCCTTCAGCGGGATGCCGGTATCGGGATGGCAGATCTCCACATAGCAGCGGTTGGCGATGTGCAGGCCGGTCTTGTGGAAGCATTCGTAGCCGATGCAGCCCACGTCGGCGGTGCCGTAGCCCTGGCGCATGATGAGGTCGTACTTCTTCTCCATCTGGGAGCGCATCTTTTCGGACAGGCGCTCACCGGTGACGAAGGCCACTTCGAGGAAGAGGTCCTTGCGCAGGTTCAGGCCCTTTTCCTCGGCCTTCTGGGCCAGGTGCATGAGGAAGCTGGGCGTGCCCACATAGCCGGAGACGCGCAGCTTCTGCATGATGTCCAGCTGGGTGGAGGCATCGGTGGGGCCGGCGGGGATGACCGCGCAGCCCAGGTTGCGCAGGGGCTCTTCGAACATCAGGCCGGCCGGGGTCAGCTGATAGTTGAAGGTGTTCTGCACGGCGTCACCGGGACGGAAGCCCACGGAATAGAAGGCTTCGGTGTAGCCCCAGTAGTCTTCGCCACGATCTTCGGGGTCGAAGATGGGGCCGGGGGAGAGGAAGATGCGCTTCAGATCCCCGATGTCCTTGGTCAGCAGGCCGCCCAGACGCGGGCCCATGGACTGCAGGAAGATGAGTTCCTTTTTCTTGAGGATGGGGATGTGCTTGATATCGGACAGGGTCTTGAACTTCTCCACGTTGAACTGCGCACGGTCGAAGCGTTTCTTGACATCTTCGGAGTAGCGGTAGGCGTAGGAGAGCAGGTCCTTGAGCTGGATCAGGCAATATTGACGGCGTTCGCTTTCGTCGAGCACTTCACGGCGGCTGTAGATGCCTTCGGTACGGTCTTTACGAGTCATACGGCCTCGCCTTGTAGAATTTTATTTGGGACAGTTGTTTACGCAACCTGAACCATATTTGCAAGCACTATTTTATTTTTACAATGATATCGAAATGTTATTTGTGATTTTGGGGTGCGTCCGCCTTCGCCGCACCGGCGGGGCGCGCCGCCTTTTCCAGACCTGCGGCCGTGAGCCCGTGGAGCACGAGGGCTTGGGGATCGCGGCGGCAGTACTGGTGCAGGGGGCTCTCGCCGCTGTCGAACAGGGCGAAGATGCGGTCAAGGCGCTGCTGGTCCTGCAGGGGCACCTCCAGACCGGCCCGCCCCAGGGCATGGCCCGCGAGCCAGAGGGAAAGGGCCAGCTGCTGTTCGTTGCCCGTGATGGGCCGTGTGGCCGGGGCATACCAGGCGGCACAGCTCACGGCGGGCAGCATCCTGCCCCTGTCGGGGTGCTGGCGGCGCCAGGCCAGGATGACGTCGGCCAGCTGGTCCCCGCGATGGGTGGGGCACCAGGCTTCCAGATGATCCAGCAGGGCGTCGAGCCCGGCCTTGTCGAGGCGCACCTGCTGCGTCCGGGCGGCGGCCCAGCCGTCCAGCATCAGTACGGCCGTCAGGGCGTTCTCGCCGCTGTCCAGATAGGTGGCGCATGTCCAGGGCGCGGCCACGGGTGTATAGCCGGCCTTGTCGGGGACGTTGCGGGGAGCGCAGGCCGCAAGGCCGCACAGCAGCAGGACGAGGCAGGGGAGCAGGCGGGTCATGATCTCTCCTCGATGGGGGAAGCAGCGGTCCGGCGCCGGCGGCGCTGTTCCAGGATACGTTCCTTGAGACTGTCGTAAACAGGCGTCGAATGCAAGGCATTGGCCGTGAAGGCCGCGGCGAAGGCCGCCAGCAGCACGGCCGGGGCCAGATGGAAGCCGCCGCACATCTCCATGACCAGGGCGGCCCCGGTGAGGGGCGTGCGCACCGAGGCGGAGAACAGGCCCGCCATGCCCAGCACCAGCAGGGTGGCCGTCTGTTCCGGGGCCACCAGACCGGCATCGCGCAGGGGCGCGGCCAGCAGGGCACCGGCCATGCTGCCCGCCAGCAGGATGGGCATGAGGATGCCGCCGGACACTCCCGAAGCGAAGCTCACGCAGGAAAAGGCGATCTTGCCCGCCAGCAGCAGGGCCAGGGTGAGGGCGGGCAGGCGCAGGTCTTCCAGTTGCAGGGTGGTCAGGCCCATGTTGCCCATGATCTCCGGCCAGAGGAAGAGCAGCACGCCGCAGCAGGCGAAGGGAAAGGCGATGCGTACGGGGCCGGGCAGCCAGCGGGCCCTGTCCTGCCAGAGCAGCAGGCGGATCATGCCCGCATTGTACACGGCCCCCAGCAGGCCGCAGGCCATGCCGGCCAGCAGGGGCAACCAGTACTGGCTCCAGTGCAGGCCGGGCAGCCGGGCGAAGGGGAAGACTAGGCCGAAGTCCAGCACCACGTCCACCATGAACCAGGCGGACAGGGCCGAAAGGCTGGTGAAGAGCAGCATGGGCAGGGTGAGCGGGGTCTTCATCTCCTCGAAGGCGAAGAACATGCCGGCCACAGGCGCGCCGAATGCGGCGGTCATGCCCGCCACGCCGCCGCCCACCAGATAGCGGGGCCGGTTGGCGCGGCAGCGGTCGTGCCACACATAGCCCACGCCCGCGCCTACGGTGGCGCCCATCATGATGCAGGGACCCTCGCGCCCCACGGACAGGCCGGCACTGAGCGCGGCCAGAGTGGCCACGAACTTGCACCAGAGCACCCGTGCCCAGCGCATGGGCGGCAGCTTGCCGGCCGCGATGAGCTCCACCTGCGGGATGCCGCTGCCGCCGATGAGGGGCTCGTAGCGCAGGAGCAGCCCGGCCGTCAGGGCCATGAGCAGCAGCCCGGCGGCCATCAGGGCCAGAGCGGCCGGTGCGAAGGGATCCTGCCCGGCCACATGGGCACGGACGGCGCCGTTGATGATGGTATAGAGCCAGCGGAACAGGCCGATGACCCCGCCGGAGACGAGACCCGTGAGCAGGGCCTGGGCCATGAGCGTCCAGGTACCCTGGCTGCGCAGGGCCGCGGACTCCAGGATGAAGGGAGGCAGAGAGGGGCGGAAGGCCATGGGGATCCTGTGGGGATAAGGGGCGCGGACAGGGCACACGATAACGATGTGCCTGCAACAGACTGAAAAAAATGGGGATACTTCCTGTCCTGACAGGGACAGTATGGAGGCAGGACAAAAAAATTTCAAGTTTTGCCCAAAAACGAAAAAAAATGCTTGCCAAGTCGGGGGGAAATCTGTACAAGCATTTTTGTTGTGACGAACAACATCACCTCACGCCGAGGTAGCTCAGTTGGTAGAGCAGGGGACTGAAAATCCCCGTGTCGGCAGTTCAATTCTGTCCCTCGGCACCAGGGAATACAAAGGCTTGCAGCTTCTGCTGCAAGCCTTTTTCGTTATGGGCTTTGGCCGGTCGGGCGCCCGCACGGTCAGGGTGCCGTGTCCGTCGGGATGCTCCGGCCTTCCCCCTCCCTTCCCTGTTTTCCGCTGTCCTGTCTTCGTCCCGGTTCATGGGCGTCTGGTGCCGGCTTTGCGCGGTGCCCTCCCGATGGTCACATGCCGGCCGTCCCCGTCTGTGCTGGCAGCGTTCCGGAGCAGCACGCCGGTGCCGTATGTCCGGCAACGCAGGAGCCCCCGACCCCTTGTGCCGCCGTTGCCGCCTGTCCCCTGCCACGTCTCCCCTTCAGGGACGAAAGCGGGAAGGAGACGTCCGCCTCCTTCCCGCTCCTGTCTGTCCCTGGCAGGTGTTTTGCCGCAGGCCGCGCAGGCGGCCGCGAGTCAGGCAGGGGACATGTCTTCCCCGCCAAAGATCCGCACGGGGCCTTCTTGCTGCCATCGGTGCAGCAGGTCGCGCACGGCAGCCGGGCCGTAGACCACATGCAGACGCACTTCCACGCCCTGTCCGCGGGCGGCCCGCCGCAACGGCGCGAAGGCGGCTTCCGCTTCCTCCTCGCTCTGGCGGCGCACATAGGCCGTGAATTCCGCCATGGCACCGGCGGGCGCCAGCTGATCCACTTCTCCGTAATGGCCGAGGTCGATACCGGCATCATAGACGGCGTGGAGAACCTCCTTCCCGGAGCAGGCGCCCAGCGGGGCGGCCATGTCGCGCAGCGGGCAGGCGGCGGAGGCCAGGCAGCAGATCATGCCAGTACCTTGGCCAGCAGGATAAGCAGGATGCCGCAGGTGATGACGATGATGTCCTGTTGTCTGCTCTTGGAGATCTTGTTCCACATGATGTCCTCCGGGATGTCGGGGCCTGTCCAGGCCACGGCATGTTCCTTGTGGTTTTTCTGTCAGGCGGCATCAGGATATTCCCCCGTCCGGGGATGATGCCGCTTGCCGGTCAGGCGCCGGGGCCGAAGCGGATCTTCGGCACGGTCAGGGCCGGACGGCAGCCCGCCAGTCTGTCCGCCGGCGGGGGCTTGCGGGCACCGGCACCGCGACCAGGCCCCCGCGACGGCTGTCCTTTATTGCAGGAAGCAGAGGACCACCAGCAAGGCCAGGCCGGCCTTGACCGAGGCCACACAGAAGCCGATGAGCGCGCCGGAAAGGCCCGCGGCCTTGATGTCGCTGAGGTGGGTGGTGAGGCCGATGCTGGAGAAGCCCAGCAGGAAACACCAGTTCATGAAATTGCTGGCCATCTTGGCTTCTTCCTTGCTCATGAAGCCAAAGGTGTTCAGCAGCACCACGGCCAGGAAGCCCAGCACGAAGACCGGGAACTTGTCGAGGATGATGCGCATCTTGCTGGTATTGGCCAGCTGGGAATGCACCTTGGCATCCTCGGCGGCCACCATGATGGCCAGCATCAGCACCACCAGGGGCAGGCAGATGACGCGGCCGATATTGTACACACCGGCCACGACGCCCGCATCGTTGCTGAAGGCAAAGCCCGCTGCCAGCACCTGGGCCGAGTTGACGATGCCCACACCGGCGAAGGCCCCGAACTGGTTGGGGCTGAGGTCGAGCCAGTGGCCGATGAAGGGGAAGACGAAGAGCGCCAGCAGGCCGAACATGAGCACCACGGCGATGGTGTAGGCGATGTCTTCGTTCTTGGCCCTGACGGCCGGGGCGATGGCCACACAGGCCGAGACGCCGCAGATGGACAGGCCGGCGGCCAGGCAGGCCCCCAGCGACGGCGACATGCTGAGGCGGCGGGAGAGCCACATCAGGATGATGGCCGAGGTGAACAGGAAGACGGAAATGATGATGATGGCTTCCGAGCCGGTCTTGATGAGGCCGGCGAAGGAATATTTACAGCCCATGACCACGATGCCGGTCTTGGTCAGGGTGGTGGAAAAGCGCAGGCCGTCCCGGAAGACGGCGGGCACGCCGACAGTATTGCAGATGAGCATGCCCAGGATGATGGCTATGATGAAATCGCTCAGGTTGAGGGACTTCATGAAGGGATGCAGGGCGATGAGACGCGGTGTTATGAACCACGAGAATACGGCGACGCCTGTCAGCAGAAGGATACCGGGCAGGGCGGAAAGGCTTTTCCGGACAAAGGACGGTTCGTGTCGTTCACAGCTGGCCATCGTTTTCCCCTCATTGTTTTGTTACATGCTTTTACAAATCGCAACATACTCCTGTTATTTTCAAGATAGCATACCATTCGTGTTTTGTATGCAGGAAAAATAAAAAACTATAATTCACAATATTGGATAATATGATTTTGTTTTATGATATAGAGCAAGCACATATATTCAAAAATATGTGCATTTTTTCATAAATAACGTACTCTTCTACCGATATATTTTTATAATAAAACAAAATTTATGTATATCTTGCGTAAATAACAGTCATGGCATGAGGTGGCAGGAGAGAAGGCGAAGTGAAAGGCCGTGGCAAAGGGGCAGGGCAGGCCGTTGCTACAGTGGGGCGGGGCACGCGACACAATGACAAAGCCAGTCAGCCTGTTTTGAAATATTTTTTGAGATTTTACGGATGGCCGTAAGCCCGTCCGCAAGCTCACGGAAGGGACGATCACGGAACTGCAAACAATAAACCAAGGTATTCGAACGGGTTGCTTTCCTGTTGCAGGTACGGCAGGGCTACAGGCCCGCCGCGTGCGGGCAGGATGCTGTCCCGTCAGGCACAATCGTCAGCGCAGCGGGGCAGCCGGCGGCAACGGCCTTGCCGGCAGCAGGGGCGGACGCCGGTCGCAAAAGTCGCTTTCTTCTTCCGCCAGCTGCTGGCAGTCACGGCAGCGGCAGGCCCCGGGCACGGCCAGCAGACGGGACAGGGGGATCTCTTCGCCACAGTCCATGCACAGGCGGCGGCCGCTGCAACGCAGGTCGCCCAGCAGGCCTTCCAGGGCACGGATGCGCTCCGCGCACAGGTTGGCGTGGCTCCAGGCCAGCAGTTCCGCCATCTCGTCACGGGCGTTGTCCGCCTCGTCGCCGTGGCCGTGGGGCAGGGCGAATCCTGCGCACAGGCAGGCCAGATGCCGCCGTTCCTGTTCCAGTTTGCGTTGCAGGGAATGCTGGGTGTCGTCCATGGGCAAGACCTCCGGGAAAGGTATCGTTCCCGGCAGGATACACCGGCCTGTGCCCCGATGCATGGCGGAGCTGTGACGGCCGTCGTCCGCTCCTGTGAAAAAAAGGACCCCGCGTCGTGCGGGGCCCCTGGCATCCTGTGCGGGCGAGGTGTGCAGGATCAGCGGCGGAAGCTGCTGACCACCTCCACGGGGATCTCCTGCCGGAAGACCTTGCGCACCAGTTTGGCGCTGCCGCGCACCAGATCCAGTTCGATGGGGCATTCCTCGGGGGCGCGCAGCGAGAGTTGCAGGCCGCCTTCCTTGCGGGCCTCGAAGCGGACGGTGCGCACGATCTGGCGATGGCTCTTGTCCATGCGCTCGGCCAGCAGCAGGAAGAGGGAGAGCAGGCGGATCTCCTCGCGGGTCTCCTGGTCGAATTCCATGAAGAGCGGCACCCTCTTGGAGGGGCGCTTGCGGTGGAAGTAGGTCAGGGCGGCCATGATGTCCACTTCGCGGCGGGTGAAGCCCAGCAGTTCGGTGTTGCGGATCAGGTAGTGACTGTGGGCATTGTGGCGCGAGAAGGAGATGAAGATGCCGATGTCGTGCAGCAGGGCCGCATAGTGCAGCAGCTCGCGGGCCAGGTCGCCGGAGTTGTGCAGGCCCATGGCCTTGGCACTGTCGAACAGGTCCAGGGCCAGGCGCGACACATGGCGGGAGTGGCGCTCCTCGAAGCGGCAGCGCCGCGCCAGATGCAGCACGCTCTCCTTGCGCACGGGATGGAAGCTGCCGTCGGCGTGGGGCATGCGGGTGGAGAGGTAATCCACCAGGATGCCGTTCTGCAGGTTGCGGTTGCTGATGCGCACGCTGTCGAAGCCCTGGTCCTCCATGATGGTCTGGAGGATGGCCGCACCGGCCACGATGACGTCGGCACGGTTGGGATTGATGCCGGGCACGCTGCGGCGTTCCTTGAGGGTGCGGCCGCACAGCTCCTTGACGGCCCGGCGCAGGCCGCCGTAGCTGAGCACCTCGCGGGACTCCTGCGGGGCCCGGCCCGTGCGCGCGGCGTCCTCGGCATCCAGGGCGGCGGCGATCTCGGCCAGGTTCTGGGCCGTACCGGAGCTGGCCACGGCTTCTTCGATGACGAAGTCCGCTATGCGCTGGAACGAGCGCAGGGCATTGTTGCGGATGTAGTTCTGCAGGGCGGCGTAGCGCTTGGCCGAGATGGTGCCGGAGTCCTTGTCGAAGAAAAGGTTGGACAGGCGCACGCAGCCCATCTTGAGGGAATCGAGGTTGCGGTATTCCTCGGAATTGCCCACCACCAGCTCGGTGCTGCCGCCACCGATGTCGATGAACAGGCGCAGGCTCCCGGTGTGGGCCAGACCGCTGGAGACGCCCAGATAGATGAGGCGGGCCTCTTCGCGGCCGGAGACCACGCGGAAGTCGATGCCGGTCTTCTCTTTGACCCGGCGCATGAAGTCCGGGCCGTTGGCCGCGTCGCGCACGGCGGCCGTGGCGATGGCGATGACCTCCGAGGCGCCGTAGACGGCGCACATCTCGGCCATGCCGCGCAGGACGTTGATGGTCCGGGCCATGCTCTCTTCACGCAGATGGCCCGTTTCGAAGGCGCCTTCGCCCAGGCGCACCATGTTCTTGACCTGGTTGAGGACCGTGTGCGAGCCGTCGGGCAGGATGCGCACCAGCATCAGGCGCAGCGAGTTGCTGCCCAGGTCGATGATGCCGATGACGCGTTCCCCGTCAGGCCCCGCCTGATCCGGGGCTACAGGATGGGACATACGCACTCCAGCTCCACGCCAAAGATGTGCATGAACAGATCGCCCTTGACCAGCAGGCGGTCCTGCTCGGGGGCGCAGTCCTGGGCGCCGCTCAGGGTCAGCACCACCTTGCCGGGCTGGAGGTCGATGGCCACGTCGCGCACGGCTTCCATGTGGCGGTAATCCAGAGCGTCGGCCATGCGGATGAGGGCCGCGGCCTTGTTCAGGGCCTCGCGGTCCTTCTTGCCCAGGGCGGCGAAACGACGGTGGCGCATGGCGGGCCAGGCCTTGCGGTGATACCGGACGAGCTGGGCCACCAGGGAGCGGTCTTCGGGCAGCAGGGCCAGGCTGGTGTCCTGCTCCACGATGCGCATGCCCTTTTTGTGGTGGCCCTTGCGCCCGGAAGCGAAACCGATGTCATGCAGGCAGCAGGCGATGCGCAGGCGGTAGAGCCAGCGGCTGTCCAGACCGTGCAGGGGCTGGAGCTGGTCGAAGAGCTGTTCCGCCAGATGGGCCACATGCTGGCCGTGACGGCGGGTGGCCTCCAGCTCGGGGCTGCCCGGCAGCAGATGCTCCAGCAGGGCCTCGCAGGGCAGGGGCGTCCAGTCGTGGGCGGCATCGGCCGTTTCGGGACCGGCGACCTTGACGCGCTTCTTGCCCGTCCTGGCCTTCTTTTCTTCCTTTTTCCTGGCTTTCTTCCGGGGGGCGTCGGCTTCCTGCACCGCTCCGGCGTCCTGCGCCGGAGCTTCCTGCGCCGTCACGGGCTCTTCGGCGGGGACCGCTTCTTCCTTCACCGCTTCTTCAGGGCAGCTTGCCTGCACTTCGGGGGCAGCGGCCGTGCTTTCCTTCGCCTGTTCCGGGGCGGGCACTTCCGCGACGGCTGCCGTCACGGAAGGCGCTTCGGCGGCTTCGGGAGCGGGCTGCGGCGCAGCGTCCCCGGGCAGGGAAGGCTGGAGGGGACCGGCGCTGTCGTTACGGGGAGCAGCGGCGGCGGGGGTAGCGGCCTGCCCCTGGCGCTGCTGCCGGCTGCGGCTGGTGCTGCTGCCGGGATTGCCGGCGGGGCGTTTTTTGGTAGCCATGATGAAAGCTCCTTGGGATCAGATAGCGTCCCTGGTGATGTGTTGGGTGATCATGCGTTCCTGCGCGTTGACGGCAGCTTCCTTGCTGGCGGGCTTGAGCCGGGTGTAGGTGGCGTCGGCCTGCAACTGCCAGGTCTGGACGTTGTCCGCCAGGTGGACTTCGAGGATGTCCTCGCGGATCTTGCGGCGCAGCTCGGGATCGAGGATGGGGGCCAGGACCTCGATGCGGTGGTCGAGGTTGCGCGGCATGAGGTCCGCGCTGCCGATGTACATGATGTCTTCGCCGTTGGCATGGAACCAGTAGATGCGCGAATGCTCCAGGAAGCGCCCCACGATGCTGGTGACCGTGATGTTTTCGCTGATGCCCGGCAGGCCGGGGCGCAGACAGCAGATGCCGCGCACCTGCAAACGCACGCGCACACCGGCCATGGAGGCCCGGTACAGGGCGCGGATGATGCCCGCGTCCACCAGCTGGTTGCATTTGAAGATGATCTCGCCGTTGCCGTAGCGCTTGTGCAGCTCTATCTCGCGGCGGATCATCTCCATGAGCGGGCCGCGCATGGCCTGGGGCGAGACCAGCAGCTTGCGGTACAGGTCTCGGTCCGCATAGCCGGTCATGACGTTGAACAGGTCGGTGACGTCGGCGCAGATGTCCTCATTGGAGGTGATGAGGCCCATGTCCGTGTAGATCTTGGCCGTGGAGGCATTGTAGTTGCCCGTGCCGATGTGGACATAGCGCGTGATGTGGCCGGCTTCGCGGCGCACCACCAGGCAGAGCTTGGCGTGCACCTTCAGGCCGATGAAGCCGTAGACCACGTTGACGCCTTCCTTTTCCAGCTCTTCGGCCCAGGTGATGTTGCGTTCCTCGTCGAAACGGGCCTTGAGCTCCACCACGGCCACCACCTGCTTGCCGCGGCGCCGGGCCTCGATGAGGGCGCGCACGATGGGCGAGTCGTTGCCCGCGCGGTACAGGGTCTGCTTGATGGCCAGGACGTTGGGATCCTCGCAGGCGCGGCGGATGAAGTCCAGCACGGCCTTGAAGCTGTCGTAGGGGTGGAAGAGCACCACGTCCCGCTTGCGCAGGTGGCCGAACATGTCGCCTTCCTGGAACAGGCGCGAGATGTGCCCCTGGATGGCGGGCGTCTTGAGCTGGGGGCGGTCCACATTATAGAGGGTCATGAACTCGGAAAAGCCCATGGGCCCCTTGATGCGGTAGATCTGGAAAGGTTGCAGGCGCAGGCGCCGGGCCAGAAAGTCCACCAGCTCGCGCGAGGCCTTGTGGGCGATCTCCAGCCGCACCACGTCGCCGAAGCGGCGTTGTTCCACCAGGTCGCGCACGGCTTCCAGCAGGTCGTCGGCCTCGTCCTCTTCGATCTCCAGGTCGGTGTTGCGGGTGATGCGGAACAGGGCGGAGCTGACCACCGTATGGCCGGGGAAGAGCAGCTCCAGATACTGGGCCATGAGGTCTTCCAGCAGCACGATGTCGTCGCCGCGCACGTTGGGGTCGAAGCCCAGGGAGGCGTAGGTCTTGGCCTCCTTGTTGCGCGGGATGAAGATGAAGCGCGAAAGGTTGTTGGGGCACTTCAGGCGCACGAAGCGCGATTCGTTGTCGCGGTTGCGCAGATGGATGATGAAATTCAGGCAGGTGGTGGAGATGGTGGGGAAGGGGTGCCCGGGGTCGATGGCCTGGGGCGTGAGCACGGGATAGATCTCGTTGCGGAAATAGCCGTCCAGGAAGCGGCGCTGTTTTTCCGAAAGGTCGGTGTAGCGCACGATATGCACGCCCCTGTCCACCAGCTGCGGGGCCAGGTTCTTGAGCCAGTGGCTCTGCGCGCGTGAGGTCAGCAGCAGGGTACGGCGGCGGATCTCGGCCAGCTGCTTGGCCGGCGTGATGCGGTCGGCCGAACCGTTGGGCGCGCCGTTGCGGTACTGGCGCAGGATGTTGGCCACGCGGACCATGAAGAATTCATCAAGGTTGTTATAAAAAATGGCAAGGAATTTGAGCTGTTCCAGCAAGGGCTGCTGGGGCGAGAGGGCCTCGTCCAGGACCTTGGCGTTGAAATCCAGCCAGTTGATTTCCCGGTTGAGGAAAAGGTTGGGGCAGGAAAGGTCCTGCATGTCTTCGGGCGAGCAGGGTTGCTCGGGATATTTGAGGACTATCTGGGAGGTCATGCCGCTCTCCTTGTGCGCGTAGCTGTTCCCGGAATACTGCTGCATGGTTGTGACAATTCTGTGACATTTTAGGACAGGATCGCGAAAGAAAAAGAGAAGAAAAGCAGGCGGACCTCCAGGCCGTCCCGGAGCGGTACGGGGCTGGAAATCCGCATGGCCGTAAGATGAAACGAATTTTCAACAACTGATGCTGAGGTGTTAGCACAGGCCCCGGCGGAGCTCAAGGGGGAGCAAGGGCCCCCTGGGGAGCGGTGGCGGAGCGCCACGGGCAGCGGCGGCAGGATCAGACAAAAAAGGGGAGGCCTTGCGGCCTCCCCCCAGCGTCGGGAACGGGTCTCAGTCCTGCATGCGGAAGTCCACGCGGATCTTGAACAAACGCGTGGCGGGCAGGTTGAGGATGGGGATGCCCGTACGGGCCGTGATGTCGTCCAGCGTGGCGCGCTCGTCTTCCCGCGAGGGGCTGATGAGCGTGAACCAGACGTTGTAGTTGTGCTCGCGCAGGTAGTTGTGCGTGATGCCGGGACGGGCGTTCACTTCGCGCACGAAGTCGTCCATCCTGTCATCGGGCACCTTGGCCGCGCAGAGGGTGGAGACGAATCCCAGCTTGTTGGACTGGAAGTTGGCGCCCAGGCGGCGGATGATGCGCCGCTCGCGCAGGCTGCGCACGCGCTCCAGGGCTTCTTCCTCGGGGATGCCCAGCAGCGTGCCCAGGTCGGCATAGGGGCGGGGCGTCAGGGGGAAGGCCGTCTGGATGATGTCCAGCAGGCGGCGGTCGGTCTCGTCCAGGGCTTCCTGTGCGGTGTGGGGACCGCAGTATTCAGGGGCGTCCGTCATGCTCGCTCACTTTGCGCCCGTGGCGCGCTTGGGCTGATAGGTACACAGGGGCTCTTCGGCCATATGGTTGCCGTTCATGCTCCAGGCGCGGGCGCGGCAGCCGCCACAGACCTTGTGGAACTCGCACACGCCGCACTTGCCCTCGTAGCACTTCTGGTCGCGGAACTGGCGGAAGTACTTGCTGTTGCGCCAGATCTCGGGGAAGGGCGTCTCACGGACGTTGCCGCAGTCCAGTTCCAGATAGCCGCAGGGCTGCACCTGGCCGGTATGGCTGATGAAGCAGAAGCCCGTGCCGCCCAGACAGCCGCGGGTCATGGCGTCCATGCCGAAGGTCTCGGGCGTGACGGCAACGCCTTCCTCATGGGCGCGCTGGCGCATGATGCGGTAGTAGTGCGGCGCGCAGGTGGCCTTGAGGTGCATGCTGGTGGTCTTGCGGAAGTCGTAGAGCCAGTGCAGCACGTCCTCGTATTCCTCGGCGCTGATGACCTGGTCGGCCAGGCCAGAGGCCCGGCCCATGGGCACCAGCAGGAAGATATGCCAGGCGGCCGCGCCGATGCGCTCGCACAGATGGAAGATGTCCTTGAAGCTGTGCAGGTTGTTGCGCGTGACCGTGGTGTTGATCTGGAAGGGCACCCCGGCCTGCTTGAGGTATTCGATGCCGCGCATGGAGGCGTCGAAGGCCCCGGGCACGCCGCGGAACTCGTCGTGGCTGGCGGCGTCGGCGCCGTCGATGGAGATGGAGCAGCGGTTGACGCCGGCCTCCTTGATCTTGCGGGCCAGCTCGGGCGTGATCAGGGTGCCGTTGGGCGAGAAGGCGCAGGTCAGCCCCTTGGCATGGGCATAGGCCACCAGTTCATAGACATCGGGGCGCATCATGGGATCGCCGCCGGTGAAGATGATGATGGGGTTGCCCACCTGGGGGAAAGTGTCGATGAGGGCCTTGGCCTCTTCGGTGGAGAACTCGCCCGGATAGGGTTCCGGGTGGGCCTCGGCGCGGCAGTGCTTGCAGGCCAGGTTGCAGGAGCGGGTCACTTCCCAGGCGATGAGCTTGCAGGCGGGCGTGCCGTCCTCAAGGGTGCGCACCATCTTGTGCCCGGGCGCTCCGCCCGGATGACCGCCGGGATGGGCACCCGCGCCCCCGGGATGGCCGCCGGGGTGTCCCCCCATGCCGCCGGGATGGCCCGGCATGTGCTTTGCGTCATGCATCAGCGCACCAGCCTTTGCTTGAGCAGGGTCTCGGTGAAATAGGTGATGATCATCTTGGCGCCGGCGCGCTTCATGCCCAGCAGGCTTTCCAGCATCACGGCTTCCTCGTTGATCCAGCCATTGAGGCCGGCGGCGCGGATCATGCTGTATTCGCCGCTGACCTGATAGGCGCACAGGGGCACGTTCACGGCGTCGCGCACCTGGCGGATGATGTCCATGTAGGGGCCGGCGGGCTTGACGATGAGGCAGTCGGCGCCTTCGTCCAGGTCGGCCAGGGCCTCGATGATGGCTTCACGGGCGTTGCCGGGATCCATCTGGTAGCTCTTGCGGTCGCCGCAGGCCGGAGCGGATTCGGCGGCCTCACGGAAGGGACCGTAGAAGGCCGAGGCGTACTTCACGGCGTAGGACATGATGGGCACCATGACCAGGCCGGATTCGTCCAGGGCATGACGGATGGCGGCCACGCGGCCGTCCATCATGTCGGAGGGGGCCACCATGTCGGCACCGGCGGCGGCATGGCTCACGGCGGTCTTGGCCAGCAGTTCCAGGGTGGGGTCGTTGAGCACCGCACCGCCGGGGGTCAGGATGCCGCAGTGACCGTGGCTCATGTATTCGCACAGGCACACGTCGGTGATGACGTAGAGCGAGGGCCAGCGATGCTTGAGGCGGCGCACGGCTTCCTGTACGATACCGTCTTCGGCGTAGGCGCCGCTGGCCTTTTCGTCCTTCACGGCCGGGATGCCGAAGAGGATAACGGACTTCAGGCCGTCATCCACGGCCTTTTCCACCTGCTTTTCCAGCTCGGCCAGCGAAAGCTGGTACTGGCCGGGCATGGCGCCGATCTCCTTGCGGAAGGACTGGTCTTCGGTCTCCACCACAAAGTAGGGCATGATGAGGTCTTCGGCCAGCAGGGGCGGGGTCTCGCGCACCATGCTGCGGATCTCGGGGGTCCAGCGCAAACGTCTGCCGCGATGGAAGGATTGGGACATGGTTCTACCTCGATGCGGCGATGCCGCGGTTGTGTTTGGGGAGGACAGCGACAGTCCGTCCCGGCCCGCCGGGGCCGCAGGAAGGATTGGCGCGCGGAAATGCCTGCGCCCTCATGCCGCCGGGCGGCAGGGGACGGGGCCTTCCGATGAGAAGGCCACCATAGCGCAAAACGCCACAAGGGAAAAGCCGCCGGTCACCACTGTGATTGCAGGCATGCAAGGCGGGGTGAGATACGGATATATAATGAAAATACTTAGATAAAAATATAGTTGATTTGTCAATCCACTATGCTAATTTGTTATTGTAAGAGGAGGGTTGCTATGCTATCAAAGAGAAGTGATTTTATTGTATTTCTATTTGTATTTATTGTTGCATACTTTCAAAGTAAATATATAGGATTTTATCATGATGATTATGGATATGCAGCTCTTTCTTATGGGGTAAGAGGAAACTATCCAGAATTTTCTATGTATAATGTTATCCTTTTTATAAAGGATCACTACATTAATTGGGGAGGGCGCATCTTATTTTTTTCTTTGAGGTATTAGCTCTTCAACTTGATATGCAAGGATTTATGTTTGTTCAGTCAGTTATTGTTGCAATTACTATATTTTTTACATATAAAACGATATTAAGTATTATAAATTATGATGATAGTCGGTTAAAAGTTTTTATTTTGTTTTCTTTTATTGGCATATACCTTCTTTTTGCTAAAAAAACGTATGCTAATGCTCTTTTTTGGGCGTCAGCATCAGTACTTTACGTATGGCCTTTGTGCCCAATGATGATTGGAATATACTTATTTATTAGATGGTATATTAAAAAAGAAATGTCATTCTGTCGTCTGTTGATGATGGGGATTGTTTTTTTTATGGCTGCTTTTTCTCAAGAACAGATAACATTGGTAGCTTTATCTATATCTTATTTATTTTTTATTTGTGCAAGGAGCTTGAATGGGTATAATGAAATAAAAAAACCATTATTTACAATTCAGATAAGTACTTTTTTGGGAGCCTGTTGCCTGCTACTTGCCCCTGGAAATTTTAGTAGATTGGACTCTGGGCATGATGGAGGATTTCATTCTTTGCTTGATCTTCCAGCTGTAACATGGGGGTTTCTCCAGGATCTTTGGGCAGCACCGGGAAGCATACTATGGATAGCGGCATTTATAATTTGTCTATTTACAGTAAAGAAAAGAGAGGTGAGGCTTTTCCTTCCCTTTGGGCTTATGGCGCTTATTTCACTTTCTATTTTTTATGTCATTAAGTTGCGATATCCATCTCCAAGAATTTATTTCCCTGCAAGTTTCTTCCTTACTATTTTTAGCTGTGGTGTGTTATCCGTTGTTGCATTTAGTAATAAATATTTTAAAAAATATATGGTTTATGTTGCATCTGCTTTTGTTGTATATTCTGTTTGGCATCATTCATTTTTTGTATTACAGGGATATTATATAAATTATCCAGTTGTTGTTGAAAATGACTTGAATTTAAAAAAAGCAGCTAAAAATAATGCGACTGAAGTTGTTTTTTATAAACTTCCAATGCGCTGGTATCATGAATGTATGCCCTATGATAATAGAGGATATATTGAAAAATGGATAAAACAGTATTATAAACTCGATATGGATACAAAAATAATATATAAAGAGTATGAAAATAGATGAAAAAAATAAGTAAGCGTAAGAGATTTTTTACCTAATCTTGTGAATAAATATTCAGAAGAGGTTCATTGATGTAAAAACGCCCCGGCATCATGGGATGCCGGGGCGTTTTTGTCTCTGGGGAAAGGGGCCTACAGGCCGATCTCTTCGTCAGTGAGGTAGCAGGCGGGGTCCTGGGCCCACTCGTCGCCGTAGTAGGCTTCGGCGCGGGCGCGGAAGTTGCCGCCGCAGATGTTCAGGAAGCGGCACTTGGCGCAGCGGCCGCCCACATGGGCCTTCTTGTCCTTGAGCTTGTGCAGCAGCTCGATGTCGGGGTCGTCCCAGATCTCGGAGAAGGGGCGCTCCAGCACGTTGCCGAAGGTGTGGTTGCGCCAGAACTGGTCGGCATGCACCTTGCCGTCCCAGGAGATGCAGCCGATGCCGCGACCGGAGTTGTTGCCTTCGTTGTACTGCAAAAGTTCGAAGATCTCTTCGGCGCGCTTGGGATCCTCACGCTTCATGCGCATCCACACATAGGGACCGTCGGCGTGGTTGTCCACGGTCAGGATCTCCTTGGGCTTGCCGGCGTCGAACAGGGCGCGGGTCTCGTCCATGATGAGGTCCAGCACCTGACGGGTCTCGGCGTGGTCCAGGTCTTCCTTGATGAGCTCGGAGCCGCGGCCCGAGTACACCAGGTGGTAGAAACAGGCGCGGGGCACTTCCAGGTCGGCCAGCAGACGGAAGATGCCGGGGATCTCGCCCACGTTACGTTTGTTGATGGTGAAGCGCAGGCCCACCTTCAGGCCTTCGGCCTGGCAGTTGGCCACGCCTTCCAGGGCCTTGCGGAAGGCACCGGGCACGCCGCGGAAGCGGTCGTGCACCTCTTCCATGCCGTCCAGGGAGATGCCCACGTAGGAGAGGCCCACGCCCTTGAGTTCACGGGCCTTTTCCTTGGTGATGAGGGTGCCGTTGGTGGAGATGACGGCGCGCATGCCTTTGGAGGTGGCGTGGCTGGCCAGTTCCACCAGGTCCTTGCGCACCAGGGGCTCGCCGCCCGAGAAGAGCATGACCGGCGCGCCGTAGGCGGCCAGGTCGTCGATCATGGCCTTGGCCTGTTCGGTGCTGATGTCGTCGGCGCCGTCCACGGGCACGGCCTGGGCGTAGCAGTGCACGCACTTCAGGTTGCAGCGCTTGGTCATGTTCCAGACCACCACGGGCTTCTTGTCCTTGGAGAACTGGAGCAGGTGCGAGGGCAGGTTGCCGGACTGGCGGCCGTAACGCAGGGCGTCGGAGGGCTCCACCTGACCGCAATACAGTTTGGAAATACCGATCATCGTACGATCCTTTACAGCGAGTCGCCGTTTGTGCCCCGCCGGGATAGCGGACACGGGGCGGGGGAGTATGGCGCGGGGAAGCCCGGAGGAACGCCCGGCCGGAGTGTCTGGGGACGGGGCAGGATCACCCTGCCGTCATGGTGCCTGTCTGCCCGGAAGGCCGCCGGGCCTGCCGGAAGCAGAGGGAAAAACGGTGGCTGCGGGGCCAGGACGGGGAGAGGCACCGATGCGGCAGCCCCTCCCCGGCAGTCGCGAAGTTAGCCGGCGATCTTGGCGCGCAGCACGTCGAACGCGGCCTCCACGCCGTCGGCCTTGGTGCCGCCGGCCTGGGCCAGGTCGGGACGGCCGCCGCCGGAACCGCCGCAGGGCGCGGCCACGTCCTTGATGAGGGCGGGCGCGGTGAAGCGGCCGTGCAGGTCCTTGGAGACGTAGAGCAGCAGGCCCACCTTCTCGCCTTCCACCGTGGCCAGGCAGGCCACGCCGGAGGGGATGCGGGAGCGCACGTCGTCCATGATGTCGCGCAGGGCCTTGA
>CALBAX010000042.1 GCA_937926875.1 uncultured Desulfovibrio sp. | reverse complement strand
CCGCTGGCCGGGTCGCGTCGGTCACAGGCGCTTCGGCCGCATCCGCGCGCACGTCGTCGTCCTGTACGTCGTCGGGCAGGGCTTGCCCGGCCCCAGCCTCCTGAGCCGGAACCGGGAAGACCGGAGCGCTCAGGGGAGCTTCGGCGGCCTCGTCCTGGGGGGCGGGCGTCATGTCAGCGGCATCCTCTGCATCTGCGACGGCTTCTTTCGAACCGTCCGTTTCATCGGACGACGCCTCAGCCGTGGCACCGGCCGGGGCCGCAGCGGCACTGTCCGCCGCCTGCCGGGGCTGCGCCTCTTCCCGCGCCGTCCCGGTCGTCGGGGCGGCGGCATCTTCTTCTCTCACCGGGGTTTCCGGCGTTCCCTCTTCGTTCGTTCCCGCCACCGGGTTTTCCGGCATGGCGGCATCAGCGTTCGTTCCCGCAGCAGGCACGGACGGGAAGTCCGGAGCCGTCGGCGCGGGGACCGGGCCATGGTCTCCGGTCGCCTCGGGAGCGGCTTCCCTTTCCTGCACAGGGCCGTCCGCGGGCGCAGGCCCCGCCAGCTGCATGCCGTCGGTCTCCAGCCGGGCGCTCTGTGCGGCGGGCGTATCGGGGCGCATGTCGTCCGTCAGGGTGAGGGGCGCCGCCGGGGCGGCATCCCCCCTGGCAGGAGCCGGAGCGGCGAACAGATCCGGCAGATCCCCGCTTGTCGGGGCCGGAGCGGCCGGGGCCGTCTGCTGCGGGAGGTCGTCGGTGGACAGGAGGAGCTCGGGCATGCCCTGGTCTGCCTGGGGGGCCGCGGCGGGGCCGAACAGATCGGGCAGGGGGGCATCGGCCTGCCTGGTCTCGGGCAGGGGCGCGCCAAGGTCAGCCACATCGTCATGGCTGCCCAGGATCTCGAGCACGGTCTCGCGCAGGGCATCTTCCGAGACGGGCAGGGTCAGGGCATGGCTGAAACCGGCGTGGGCCAGCGCATCCCACTGGCTCTGGTCGGTGGTCAGGGCCACGGCGCCGAAGGGGCCTGTCCTTTCGGCAAGGCTGTGATAACGGCGCAGCAGCGGCGCGGCATCCACGGAAGCCTCGGGGCCGCAGATCAGCAGCACGGCGGCCGGTGTCCGGCCCTTGCGGGCCCCGGCCGCCAGACCGTGGGCCAGGGTGCCCGTCTCATGGCAGGTGCAGGGCAGGTCGCGCAGCATGGCACCCAGCTCGCGACGGGTGGCGGCATCAGGCGCGCAGACCAGGACCGTGGGCAGGTCATCGTCAGGATCTTCCGGGATCTGCAGTTGCAGGGTGAAGATGACGGACGTGCCGCGGGGACCGCTCTCCACGCCCAGGAAGCCGCCGTGGGACGAAGACAGTTCCCAGATGCGGGACAGGAGCGATGCGGAACGCTGTTCAGGGGGCAGGCCCGTGCCCGTGTCGCGCACCTGGAAGAGCAGATGCCCGGGGTGTTTGCTGTCCGGCACACGGCGCACGGCAAAATGGACCTTGCCGCCCTTGGTGGCGCGTACGGCATCTTCCAGCAGCAGGCGGAGGACGTCTTCCAGCTCCCCTGCGGGGCCTTCATAGCGCTGTCCGAGATCGGCCGGGACATGCCAGTCCAGGACTGTGCCGGACTTTTCTGCCAGCGTACGGCAGGTCTCATGGGTCTGCCGCAGCGTCCTGCCCAGGTCGAAGACACGTTTCGCCGCACGGGCCGTATCCGCTGGGGCCGGAGCCGCAGGCACGGCAGCATCGCCGGACGGGTCGTGCAGCAGGCGCAGGGCCTGCCGGGCGCGGCGGCCCATGTTTTCCACACGGGAGCGGGCATCGTGCGGCAGGGAGCATCGTTCGAGCTGGCGGTTTTGTTCCACGATCTCGCGCAGGGGCGCGGCAAGGGCCTGTTCCAGGCGCCGGATGGCCGTGGCGGAGGCGCTTTCGGCTTCCACTGTGGCCGGTGCGGGAGCAGGCTGGCTGAGGCCGGTCATGAGCGGCAGGGTGTTGCCGTCGGTATCCAGCAGACGCAGGTTGGGATCCGTGATGGCCTGGTTTTGGACAGGGCGGCCCGGTACCAGGGGATCGGGGGCTTCGGCGGCGTTGCCCGTTTCATGGCCGGGAGCGCTCATGCCCGCGATGATCAGGGCGCTGAGGGCCGTCCCCCACAGGGGGAGGGTGCCCTGGACGAAGGGCGGGAGCAGCGTCCCGAGATCGAGGACGGCCAGACCGGCGCCCAGCGCGGCCACGAGGCAGCCCAGCAGGAAACGGCGGGCGCCCGGCACGCCCATGAGCCAGGCGCCGAGCGTGGTGGGCACGAAGATCAGGGCCAGCATGGGCCAGAGCGGCAGGAAGCGCCCCATCCAGCTGAAGTCGGGCCAGAGGGGCAGCAGGGCCAGCACGGCGCCGGGCAGGGAAAGCAGCAGGTACTGGATGTCCAGCAGGCGGGAATGGCTGGCGGTCTGCATCAGGTGCCGGGCCAGATGGGCCAGGAACATGAGGGCCAGGCCGGGGGCCATGGCGCTGGCGGCATCGGCGGGCGTGATGTTGCCGGCGCCCAGGTCAGGCCCGCCCAGTACGGCATGGGTCAGGGCGGCGCCCACATACAGGGCCGTCCAGAAGCGCCACTGGCCGCGCTCGGTGATGCCACGCAGCAGGGCCAGCAGCATGACCACGGCCAGGGCCAGCATGACGCCGGGGCCGAGCAGGCTTTCCGGCGCGCCCGCCAGATTGTCCAGGCTGCGCAGGGTAGGCGCGAACCAGAGGGGCGGCTGCCCGTCCAGGCGGATGAAGCAGACCTGCGGCATTTCGCCGGGCAGGGGCAGGGACAGCAGGTTGCGCCAGTTAGCCTGGCTCTCCTGCCAGGTGGCCTGGCGGGAAAGCGGGTCCATGTCGGGCGTATAGAGGATGGCTCCCGCCGGGACGCCCTGGCCAAGGTCGAGCATCAGGGGCTCGGCGCGTTCCGTCCCGGCAGCGGGGATCTCCAGACGCAGCCAGGTCACGCCGCTGCTGCGGGGCAGGCTCCTGGGATGCAGCGGCTGGAAAGAGGGCAGCATGCCCGGCGCGGCCACTTCTTCCACGCTCATGTCGCCGTCCGTATCCAGAAAAGCCGAAAGGTAGGGCAGGATGCCCAGCTGTCCCGCTGTGGAGCCCTGGGGCGTCGCGGACAGGCTCACGGGCAGGGCGGGCGTGGGCGCGGGGACCGGGGGCGGCGTCGGGACCGCCAGGCAGGTGGCGGCCAGGGACAGGACGAGCAGGAGCGGGATGACGATCAGGGCCAGCCTGCGGGCACCGGCCTGTGAGGGAAGAAGGGGGTACGTCATGCTTTTCTACCTTGAGGGGCATCTCCCCACAGGGGAGACGGCCCCGGAAAATACCGGGACAGCGGCGGGAACAGGAAGGCCGGGCCGGCGGCCTGCGGGCCACGGGGGCTCAGGGCCGGTGGGCTGCCCGGCCGGGGCGGGGCAGCCGGAACCGGATCAGTGCAGATGCTTGATCAGCTCCGAGACGGGCGTCCCGTCAGGGGCGTGGGCGTTGGGATCGGCGGCCAGCAGCCTGCGCCAGGCGGCTTCGGCCTCGTCTTTGCGCTTGAGGTCGTAATAAAGGACGATGCCCTGGTTGAACAGGGCGTTCCTGTGCCCGGGCTGGACGCGCTCCGCCTCGCGGAAGGCCTTGAGGGCGTCCTCGAAGCGATGGAGCTCGCGGTACATGATGCCCAGGTCGGTCAGGACGTTGGCGTTGCCGGGTTGCAGGCGCAGGGCGTTCTCGTAGGCCGTGACGGCCGCGGCGGGGTTCTGGTTGTCGAACTGGAAGTTGCCCAGCCTGATCCAGTTCTCCGCCTTGTTGGGTTCCCTGACCACAGCTTCCTGCAATTTGAGCAGGGCGCTGTTCAGTTCGGGGGAAAGGCCGGCCCTGGCCTGCTGCTGGGGCGCCGCCTGCTGTTGCGGGGCGGGCTGCTGGGCCGGGGCAGCAGCCTGGGGCCGGGGAGCGGGGGCCTGACGGCTGTCCATGAAGCCGGGCAGCATGCTGCCGATGCACAGGCCCAGGGCAAGGGCCACCACCACGCTGACCAGACAGGTGGTGAGGGAAACGGTGGTGACACGGGCCGGGGCCGTCGCCTGGGCCTGATCCTGTGCGGGGGCCTGGGGCTTGTCCTTGGCCGGCGCGGGCTGCTGGGAAGTCTTCTTCTTGGCCATGATCGCTCCTCTGCGTGCATGCAACGGCCGCCGTCACGGCGGCTCCGTCCTGTGCGCTGTTCCTTGCGCTGTGAAAGTGGGGGCAAGAGTAGCCGCAGGCAGGTAAAGAGGCAAGCCTGACTGCGGCCCTGTCCGGCATCCTGTGCCGGGCCTAGTTGAAACTGAGGGTCGCCCGGCCCTGCTTGAGCATCATCCGGGCCAGCGGCAGGTCGCGCCACCACAGGGCGGCCTCGTTGCCCGCAAGGCCGGTCTGGCGGCTCTGGCCGCTAAGAAGGGCCGTGATGTCGCTGATGTCGTCCAGCACCAGGCTGTGCGCCGGGTCGGGGACGGCAGGCAGCAGGCAGCGCAGACGGGGCGCCATGTGCAGGCGGCCGCCCGCCATGCGGCCCAGCAGGGCCCCCTGCCAAGTGAAGCCCGGCGGCAGCAGCAGGTCGGCATGGGCCGGGATGAAGCGTACCTGCTCGCCGTAGATGCGTGCCTCACCGGCGGGCAGACGGTCGGGATCGCAGCAGGGGCCGGCCAGGGCGCTGCGGGGCACCACCTGTCCCTGGGGCAGGGCCGGCCGGGCGTCGCGACGGTTGCGGCCGCGGGCCGCGTTGCGGGCGGCCGTGCGCGCATCGGGCCCGGCGGAGACGGGCGGCAGTTCGGGCAGGGGGGCGTCCGCGGGCTTGCGCAGCAGGGCCACATAGAAGCCCTGGGCTGCCGAGCGTTCACCGTCCACGCGCAAGGTGCCCTCACCGCCGGGGCGCTGCTCCCAGACGAAGCCCTCGAAAGGCGTCAGGTGTTCGCGCACCAGGCCCAGTTCCTCTTCGGCGAAACGCACCTGCGCTTCGTTCTCGTCATCGTTGGTGGTGCAGGTGGAGAAGACCACGCGGCCGCCGGGACGCAGCAGGCGCGCGGCATGGGCCAGCAGCAGCTGTTGCAGGCCCACAAGGCCCTTGAGCTTGTCGCCCTGCCAGAGCTTGAGGACCTGGGGGTTCTTTTCCACCGTGCCCCAGCCGGAGCAGGGAGGATCCAGCTGGATGGCGTCCCAGGTGCCGGGCGTCAGGGGCAGGGCCTGGCCCTCGAAGGAACAGGTGCCCACATGCGGCAGGTTGCAGGCGTGCAGGTTGGCCCGCAGGGTGGCCAGGCGTGCGCGGGAAAGCTCGTTGCCCAGCACGAAGCCTTCCGGGCCGGTGAGCTGGCCCAGAAAGCCCGTCTTGCTGCCCGGGCTCGCGCACATGTCCAGCACGGCTTCGCCCTGCCGGGGCGCGAGGGCCAGGGGCGGCAGCATGGAAGACCTGTCCTGGATATAGACGTAGCCGAAAAAGGCGGCCAGCGAGGAGCCCAGCGGCCGCGGTTCGCATAGCAGGCGGCGGCAGAAGGGCGAGAACGGCTCGGCTTCGAATTCATAGCCCTGGGCGCGCAGCAGGCTTTCCACCTGCGGCATCTGCGCCGGCGGGCAGACCAGACGAAAAGAACGCCCCGTGGGGCGGGAAGGATTGGCGGTGCTCATGGGCCTTTCTTATCTGTTCCGTCCTGAGGGGGCAAGAGCGCCTGCCACGGGAGGCCCGAGAGCGCGGGCCCGCGCCGTGACAGCGGATACGGCTTTCAAGTTGCGCGGCAGGCCAAGTGTCGCTATAGTTCCGGTGCCGCAGGCTGTACGGTCCCCGCCGCGACAGCGGCAGATCCTCCGGCCGGGCGAGCCCTCCTTTTGCGGGAGGGCGGTCGACGTACGCAGAGAACTGCAAGGAGATTTTGAATGAAATTTGCCATGAAGCTGGCGTTTGCCGCCTGCCTGATGCTGGTGATGGGCCTCCAGGCCCAGGCTGCCCAGGCAAAGTCTTTCGTGCTGCTGCCTTTTGAGGTGCATGCGCCCCAGAACTACAGCTACCTGTCCAAGGCTGTGCCTTCCACGCTGATGGGCCGTCTTAGCGCCACGGGCGCCACGGGCACCATGGGCCCCCGCGCGGCCGGCTCCGCCGCCGAGGCCCGCAAGTTCATCGGCGGTGCCGACTACGCCCTGTGGGGCACGGTGAGCGTCATGGGCAATGACTGCACCATCGTCCTCAACAGCGTGGACAAGAAGGGCGCCACCTGGAGCAACACGGCCCAGGGCCCCATGAGCGCCCTGAACGCCACCGTGCAGCGTCTTGCCGGCGCCTTCTCCTCTGAAGTGCTGGGCGTCGCCGGTGCCGCAACTGCCAGCCGTGGCGGCCGTTCGGACATCATCCGCAACGAGACCGGCCAGACGGAATCCTACCTGAACCCCCAGTTCCGCTATCAGGGCAACTCCGCTGACGGCTCCCGCATCCGCAGCCAGCGCCTCAAGGACGAGATGGTGGACATGGCCGTGGCCGACTTCAACGGTGACGGCCGCAACGAGATCGCCATCCTGCACGACCATCGCCTGGTCATCTACAAGTGGGGCAACGACGGCCGTCTGGGCAAGCTGGGCGAGATCACCATCTCCCGCAGCAACCTGAACTTCTCCATGCGCGCCATCGACCTCAACCGTGACGGCGCCAAGGACCTGGTGGTGGCCACCTTCGAAGAAGAGAGCAACCGCCCCTACACCTACTTCTACAGCTTCCGCGGCAACAAGTTCTCGGAAGTGGCCAAGCGTTGTTCCTACTTCGCCAGCGTCGTCAACCTGCCGCCTTCCTACCAGCCCACGCTGGTGGGCCAGGGCTGGGACTCCATCAAGCTGTTCGCCCCCGGCGTGCACATCATGGTCAAGCAGAACGGCACCTATGCGCTGGGCCAGCGCATCACCCTGCCCAGCGGGGCCAACGTCTTCAACGTGGCCTGGATCCCCGGCAAGAACGGTGACCAGCTGGTCATGCTGACCGATGACGAACGCCTGAAGATCTTCCAGGGCACCAACCAGACCCTGATCCATACCACCATGGAACGCTTCTCCGGTTCCGCCACCGGTATGGAACACTACAAGGGCATGCCGGGCCTGGGCGTGGACCGCAACTACCAGATGCCCAGCAAGTACTTCGCCCCCATGCGCCTTATCGTGGCCGACATCGGCCATACCGGCGAGTACACCCTGCTGGTCAACAAGCCCATCTCCACAGCGGCCCAGATCTTCGACCGTTACCGCTACTTCCCCCAGGGCGAAGTGCATGCCCTGTTCTGGGACGGCGTGGGCCTGGGCCTGAAGTGGAAGACCCGCCGCATCCGCGGTTCCGTGGCGGCCGTGGACCTGGCCGACTTCAACAACGACGGCATCCTGGATCTGGTGGTGGGCATCAACACCTCCCCCGATCTGGGTGTGGGCAGCCGTCAGTGCATGGTCACTGCCTATCCGCTGGACGTGTCGCAGATGAACCCCAACGCTCCTGCCGACCTCAGCGACTTTGAAGTGACCCCCAACTACTAACACGCAAGAGGATGCAGCCCCGTTCCGTGTCGCAGCGGCGCGGGACGGGGCTTTTTCAGCAGCTCCGGCTGCCGGAAAGTTTTCCGTATGTCTATTTTTCAGGGAGGAGAGGTTGTGCGCATCCTGGTTATCGGTTCTGGCGGGCGTGAGCACGCCCTGGTGTGGAAGCTCAAGCAGAGCCCTCGGGTAAGTGAAGTTTTCGTGGCCCCCGGCAACGGCGGCACGGCCCGTGAGGGCGCCATCAACGTGGCTGTGGACGCCGGAGACCTGGACGGCCTGGTGGAACTGGCCCGTGAGGAAAAGATCGACCTGGTGGTGCCCGGCCCCGAGCTGCCCCTGACCAAGGGCATCACCGACCGCATGCGTGAGGCCGGCATCCCCTGCTTCGGCCCGGATGCCTACTGTGCCCGTCTGGAAGGCAGCAAGGCCTTCGCCAAGGACGTCATGAATCGCGCCGGTGTGCCCACGGCCCACAGCCAGGTCTTCACCGATCCCGACAAGGCCAAGAATGCCGTGGTCAAACTGGGCGCGCCCCTGGTGGTCAAGGCCGACGGCCTGGCTGCCGGCAAGGGCGTCGTGGTGGCCAAGACCACCCAGGAAGCCCTGGATGCCGTGGACGACATCATGTGCAAGCGCGCGCATGGTGCCGCAGGGGCCAAGCTCGTCATCGAGGAATTCCTCGTGGGCGAGGAGGCCTCCTTCCTCTGCCTGTGCGACGGCAAGACCGCCGTGCCCCTGCCTTCCGCCCAGGACCACAAGGCCGCCTATGACGGCGACCAGGGCCCCAATACCGGCGGCATGGGCGCCTACAGCCCCGCCCCCATCCTGCCTTACAACGAGGCCGAAGCCATGGCCGATACGGTCATCCGCCCCATCCTGGCCGCGCTGGCCAAGGACGGCCATCCCTTCGTGGGCGTGCTCTATGCCGGTCTGATGATGACCGGGGACGGCCCCAGGGTGCTGGAATACAACACCCGTTTCGGCGATCCCGAATGCCAGCCCCTGCTGATGCGCCTGGAAGGCGATCTGGTGCAGATCATGCTGGACTGCATCGAGGGCAAGCTCCGTCCCGAAAGCCTCTCCCACACCTCCCAGACCGCTCTGGGCGTGGTGGTGGCTGCCGAAGGCTATCCGCACGCCTATCCCAAGGGCATGGTCATCGAAGGCCTGGACGAAGCCGACGCCCTGCCCGGCGTCAAGGTCTTCCACAGCGGCACCAGCATGGACGGCGACAAGACCCTTTCCAGCGGCGGCCGCGTGCTTTGCGTGACCGCGCTGGGCGATACCCTGGCCGACGCCCAGGCCCGTGCCTATGAGGGCGTGAAAGCCATCCGCATGGACAAGAGCTTCCACCGCAGCGACATCGGTCAGAAGGGCATCCGCCGTCTGGAACAGCTGGCGCAGGAAGAAAAGTAAGCAACCGCGGCCCTGTGCCGCCATAAAGGAACATCTATGGCTCAAGTCGTCATCATGATGGGCTCCAAGTCCGATGAGGAAAAGGTCAGCCCCTGCGTGGACGTGCTGCGTTCGCTGGGCATCTCCTATCTCTTCACGGTCAGCTCCGCCCACCGTACCCCCGAGCGCACGGAAAAGATCCTGCGCGAACAGGAAGCCGCCGGCGCCAGGGTCTTCATCTGCGCCGCCGGCATGGCCGCGCACCTGGCCGGTGCCGTGGCCGCCCGCACCACCCGTCCCGTCATCGGCATCCCGGTCTCCGGCGGCCTGATGGGCGGCATGGACGCCATGCTCGCCACAGTGCAGATGCCTCCCGGATTCCCCGTGGCCACCGTGGCCATGGACAAGGCCGGTGCCCGCAACGCCGCCTGGCTGGCCGCCCAGATCCTGGCTGTGGCCGACCCCGCGCTGGATGAGAAGATCCGCGCCGCCCGCGCCAAGATGCAGGCCGGTGTGGAAGAAGCCGCCGCCGAGATCGAAGCCAAGTACGGCTGCTAGCCGGCCGGTACATCAGCAAACGAAAAGCCCTCCGTTCGCGGAGGGCTTTTCGTTTGGCAGCGGCCTGGCTGCATCACATGTCCTGAAACAGAAAATCCCGGGGATGGAGACCTGTCCGTTTCCCATACCTGTTCGTTATGCCGAATCGCCCCAGTCCATGGCCGGATGGCGGCTCCCCTCAGCCAGTGACGGGGACCGGCCGGTCAGACCGGAGAAAGGTTTTTTCGGGGGGGGGAGAGTTTGAGAGGGGGAGGGGGCAGTTTTTGCCCAAAAAACGCCCCTCCCCCTCTCAACGAAACATCATTGCCCTAAAAACAGCACTTGCCGTCCAGACCACAGGCCGCGCCCTGGACGGCGGGGCTTTCGCGGACACCGCGCAGGGCATCGTCCAGCTTGGCCCGGACGCTGGCATAGTCGTTGTAGCCGCGGGCCAGCAGGGTGCGCTGGCCGTCGTGCTCCAGGTACAGGGTCGGATAGAGGAGGAATTCGCCCATGACCTCTTCGGCTTCGGCGGCGTCATGCCGGGCGGCGCTCTGGATGGCGGGATCCGCCATGGCGGCGGTCAGGGCGTCGGCGGGCGTCCCCGCAGGCAGCCAGGCGGCGGCGATGGCGGCCTGTTCACCGGCGGCCATGACGTCACGGGCCTGGGCATAGAAGGCCATCTGGAAGGCCTCCATCTGTTCCAGCTGGTGACCGGGGGCCAGATGGCGCAGGGCGGCCAGGGGCAGGTTCATGGCCGGGGAATGCATGCGCAGGTCCGGGCCCGTACCGGCCACGGCCTGTTCCAGAGCCTGGCGGAAATGTTCCGTGGACTGGCCGGTGGTCTCCTGCAAACGGGCGAAAAATTCCCGGATGGTGGGGTACTCTTCCAGCATGCCGGTAAGGGTCTGGGGCTCGTCCATGAGGTTGCCCCCCAGCACGCGCACGGGCAGTGCGGGATGTTCCGCGGCCAGACGGCGCATGACCGGCGCGAAGCCGTAGCACCAGGGACAAAAAACGTCGGTGAGGTAGAGGAGGTCCATGCCCGCAGCATACGCTTTTGGCCGGGGAAGGAAAGGCCCGTCCGGGCGCGGCACGGGCGGGTATGGCGGGGCAGCCCTCCGGGGTTTTGGGGAACGGGGAAACTTTTTTGATTTTTTTGTTGACAGGGGAGCTGCTTTTCGGCAATGTACCTTCTTGCCGAGGGGCTGTAGCTCAGTTGGGAGAGCGCTTGAATGGCATTCAAGAGGTCAGGAGTTCAATTCTCCTCAGCTCCACCAAAAAAGGAAATCAGGGCTTGCGGAAACGCAGGCCCTTTTTTCGTTCCTGGCCCACGGGCACAGACAGCAAAAAGCCGGAGCTCATCAGAGCCCCGGCTTTTTGCGTATCCGGCTGGAGGTGGCCGTGTCCCCGCCCTGTGGGCGGCTTACTTGACGGTGATGATGTCCGAGGCCGCGATGGTCTCGGGCGTCAGTTCCTGGCCGAGGCCGGGCGTTTTTCCATCCTGCTGGCCCGGGGCTTCGGCCTTGTGGCCACGCCCGTGTATCCGGTGCTCCGGCGCGCCATGCTCCTGTACCGGCCGGCGCAGCAGGCGCTCTCGTCCCCGGCCGAGCTCTTCGTCAGCTTCACGCAGGAGTATGCCCGCCGCCACTGCCTGGATTCCCTGCCCGACGATTCCCTGACGGCCCTTGCCAATACTGCGGGCTAGCCTGGCAGGGCCGGCCGGACTGTGCGTGCGCGCACACTTGATCCATGCGGCTTTGCTGGTCTATCAGTAGCGATTCCTACTTGTCAAAAAGGCAGGGGTGTGCTAGGGTATCCAGCAGTTCCGTGCCGGGAAAGGCACGTTCTTTCATGCAAGGAGACCCCATGCCCCGCAAGAAAAACACCTGTATGTATCTCGTGGCCGCCCTGCTGTTCCTGGGTGGTCTGGGCTATCTGGTCTTTTCCGGCCTGTCGGAGAATACCGTCTACTTCCTCAACGTCTCCGAAGCCAGGGCCGCCACGGCCGACAAGTTGCAGGCGGCCCGCCTGTTCGGCACCGTGGCCCCCGACGATCTGCTCAAGAACGTGGACGGCCCCGGGGCCAGCTTTTTGCTGCAGGACAAGGACGATGCGGGCCTGACCCTGCCCGTGGTCTACAAGGGCGCCGTGCCGGATACTTTCAAGGCGGGCGCCGAGGTCATCGTGGAAGGGGGCATGCAGCCCGACGGCCGTTTCATGGCCAAGACCCTCATGACCAAGTGCCCTTCCAAGTACCAGAAGGAAAACCGCAAGAGTTAGGGCGGCGCAGGCCGTACCCTTCCTGGCGCACGGCCGGGCCCCCGGGCCGGTCGCGTCCTCACCGGAAATGTGCCGCCATGGCTGGTCGTGGCGTGCCCAAAGGAGCCCCATGTATTTCATTGCCTATGCCATGCAGCTGCTGACCCTGATCTGTGCTCTGGGCGGCAGTGCGCTGGCGCTTCTGCAGCTCTGGCAGCAGCGCGGCGACGCCCTGGCGCTGATCGAAAAGGTCCACTGGGCCATCACCGGCGCCCTGTCCCTGGCGGCGGCCCTGCTGCTGCACGCCCTGTTCTGGAACGACTTCAGCCTGGTCTATGTGGCCAGTTACACGGACCGTGTGCTGCCCGTCTTCTACCGCCTGACGGCCTTCTGGGCCGGGCAGCCGGGCTCCATGCTGTTCTGGGCCTTCTCCGTGGCCATCAGCGGCAGCATCTTTGCCCTGACGCCCGCCTACAAGCGCCTGACGCCTGCCACGCGGCTCTGGTACTGGGGCTTCTTCTACGCCATCATGGCCTTCTTCGCCCTGATCCTCTCCTGCTGGAGCAACCCCTTCGAGATGCAGTCGCCCGTGCCGCCGGACGGCAACGGCCTCAATCCCCTCTTGCAGAACCCCGGCATGATCTTCCATCCGCCGCTGCTCTTCCTGGGCTACGGTGGTTTCACCGTACCCGCCTGTCTGGCCCTGGCCCAGAGCCTTTCCGGCGGTGAGGGCGAGGACGGCTGGCACCGTGTGACCCGTCCCGTGACCCTGCTGGCCTGGGCCTTTTTGACCGCGGGCATCATTTTGGGCATGTGGTGGGCCTACATGGAACTGGGCTGGGGCGGCTACTGGGCCTGGGACCCGGTGGAGAACGCCTCCCTCATCCCCTGGCTCATCAGCACGGCGGCCCTGCACACCCTCATCGTGCAGGAGCGCCGCAACAAGCTGCACCGCGTGAACGTGGCCCTGATGTGCCTGACCACCATCTCCGCCTTCTTCGCCACCTATCTGGTGCGCAGCGGCGTGGTGCAGTCCGTGCATGCCTTCGGTGATGGCAGCGTGGGCACGCCCCTGACGGTCTTCGTGCTGGGGGGCCTGCTGATCTCCTTCTGGGCGGCCTTTGCCGTGCCCGCCCGCGGGCGCGAGCTGGCGGGCATCGTCAGCCGCGAAGGCTTTTTGGTGATGGTCTGCTGGTTGCTGCTGGCCCTTTCGGTCATCATCCTCGTGGGCACCATGTGGCCGGTCATCAGCCTGCTCTGGACGCCGGAGCCCCATGGCCTGGACGCCAATTTCTATAACCGTGTCTGCGTGCCCCTGGGCATGCTCATCATGCTGCTGCTCATGGTCTGCCCCTGGCTGCGCTGGGACGGCGGCCTGCGTGACGCGCCGCGCTTCTGGCTGGCTCTGGGGGCCTTCGTGGCCTCGGGCGCCGCTTTCTTCTTCCTGGGCTACCGCCAGCCTGTGGCCCTGCTGGCTGCGGCGGGCTCCGTGGCCTGTCTGGCCGGGCTGCTGGCCAGCCTGCCTTCCCTGCCGGGCAAGGGCGGCTGGCGTGCCGTCGGCGCCGCGGGCCTGCATGTGGGCCTGGCGGTGCTGGTACTGGGCATGGCCTTTTCCGGCCCCTACAAGCAGGAACATGACCTGCTCTTCCAGAACGGCAAGGGCGTGCAGCAGGCCGGTGCCTACCGCGTGGAGCTGCTGGAGGCCCGGCAGGGCCGCGCCGTGGACCATGACTATCTGGAAGCGCGTCTCAAGATCTATGAGGGCGATACGCTGCTGGGCGAGCTCAAGCCGCAGCGCCGCATGTACGACAAGTTCGGTACCATGCAGTTCTCCGAAGTGGACGTGGTCCCCGGCCTGGGCAACGAGCTGTACGCCTCCTTCCTGGGCCTGGACGAGAACGCCTCGGTGCTGATCCGCTTCAGCGTGGAGCCCCTGGTCAACTGGATGTGGATCGGCGGCACGCTCATGTGCCTGTTCCCCTTCCTCATGCTGGCCCGCGGCCGCAAAAAGCAGACGCCCGAAGCGGGGGGCGACGCTCCCGCCGGCAACGGGCCGCAGGCCTGAGGCCGCCATGCTGCGTCTTGAGAACCTGGCCAAGCTCTATGGCCTCAAGGTGGTCTTCAAAGGGGTGAGCTGCCGTTTCACGGCGGGCAGCATCACCCTGCTGGCCGGAGGCAACGGCGCGGGCAAGAGCACGCTGCTGCGCATCATCGCCGGCCTGTCCCGTCCCTCGGCGGGCGAGGTCGTCTTCGACGGCACGGGGGCGGGCGGCATCGCCCGTGAAGACGGGCCGCGCCTGGCCTATCTGGGGCACGCCACCTTCGTCTATCCGGGCCTGAGCGCGCTGGAGAACCTGGCTTTCTGGGCCCGCGCCCACGGTCTGCGCCCCTCGCGGGCGGAGCTCCTGGCCCTGCTGGAGCATGTGGGGCTGGCCGCCCATGCCGAAGAGCGGGCCGGGGTGTTCTCGCGCGGCATGGCCCAGCGCCTGAACCTGGCGCGGGTGCTGCTGCTGGAGGCGGACCTTGTGCTGCTGGACGAGCCCGGCACCGGCCTGGACGTCAATTCCATGGCCCTGGTGCGGCGCGAGATGCTGGCCGCCCGGGAGCGCGGGGCCTGCGTCATCGTGGTCAGCCACGATCTGGCGGGCGACAGCCCTCTGGCCGACCGCCTGCTGCTGCTGGAGAACCGCCGCCTGGCCTATGACGGCCCGCCGCAGGGCCTTGCCGCCGTGGATTCCGTACTCAACGCGGCCACGGGGAGCGGGGCGGTGTCCGCTGCCGGGGAGGTGCCCGCATGATCTCTTTCGCCTTGACCGTGGCCCGCAAGGACCTGCTGCTGACCTTCACCCGCGGCAGCGGGCTGGTGCAGGGCCTGTTGCTGGGACTGTTGCTGCTGTTCGTGTTCAGCCTGTCGCAGGGCGTGGGCGAACGCATGAGCCCGCAGGGCGCGGGCGCCGTGTTCTGGCTGGGCTCGGCCTTCTGTCAGGTGCTCATCTTCAATACGCTCTATGCGCTGGAAGAGGCCAATGGCGCGCGTCTGGGCCTGCTGCTGGCCCCGGCCCCCATACAGGCCGTGTGGCTGGGCAAGGCCCTGGCCGGGCTGCTGCTGTTGCTGGTGGCCCAGATGTTCTTTTTGCCCGCCGCCGTGGTCTTCCTGTCGCAGGAGATCGGCGCGCTCTGGCCCGTGGGCCTCGGCACGCTGCTGCTGGTGGACGTGGGCATGTGCGCCCTGGGGTCGCTCTTGGGCGCACTCTCGCAGGGCGGCGCGGCGCGCGAGTCCCTGCTGAGCATCGTGCTCTTCCCCCTGCTGGTGCCCCTGCTGCTGGCGGGGATCGGCGTGGCGGCCCAGGTCTTCGGCGCGCCCGCGCCCGACGGCCCCGCCTCGTGGATAGGGCTGGCCGCCGCCTTCGACGGTGTCTTTCTGGCTGCCGGACTGTTGCTGTTCGGCTTCATGTATTCGGGAGACGAATGATGCAACGCGCCTTTTCCGTGTGGCCCCTGCTGCTGGTGTTGCTGGGCGGTGCGGCCCTGGCCGTGTGCCAGTGGCTGATTTTTTTCTATGCCCCTGTGGAAGCCCAGCTGGGCCTGATGCAGAAGGTCTTCTATACCCATCTGCCGCTGGCCTGGTGGGCGCTCATCAGCTTTCTGGTGGTCTTCGTGGCTTCCATCGTCTACCTGATCCGGCGCTCCCCGGCCGCTGACCGCGTCTGCGCGGCCGCTGCCGAAGTGGGCGTGCTGCTGGCCGGTCTGGCCCTGGTCACGGGCATGATCTGGGCCCGCCGTTCCTGGGGCGTCTGGTGGACGTGGGATCCCCGCCTGACCACCACGCTGGTCATGTGGTTCATCTACGCCGGGTATCTGGTGCTGCGCGGCCTTGACCTGCCACCCCAGCGCAAGCGCATGATCTGCGCTGTGGTGGGCGTGGTGGCCTTTCTGGACGTGCCGCTGGTCTTCCTTTCGGCCCGGCTGTGGCGCTCCATCCATCCGGCGGTGTTCGCCTCCAAGGGCGGCGGGCTGGAACCGGAGATGAAGCTGACCGCCATCGCCTGTGTGGCGGCCATGGGCCTGTTCTGGGCGGGCCTGGTGTGGCTGCGTACCCGCCAGCTGGGCCTGCGCGACCGGCTGGACAGCCTGCGCCTGCGGGCAGAGGACTGATCTTTCGGATCCCGGCCCTGTCCTGCCCGCTGCGTGCGGAGGGATGACGGCCGTGGACGTGCCGCTCCCGGGGAGCGGACAGGCGGAGCCGTGCTCCGTCCGGGCTCGAAGAGCCCTGTTTTCAACGGATACAAGCGGGATGCCCCGCTTTCAAGGAGTGCCCTATGGACAGCAATTTCCTGTGGCTGGCGGCAGCCGGTGCCGCCGTCTGGCTGGGTCTGGCCGCGTACCTGGTCTTCATGGGCTGTGCCCAGCGGCGTCTGGATGCCCGTTTGCGCCAGATGGAGACCCTGCATGACTGATAGCCGTCTTTCCTTCACCGCCCGCGCCATCATCCTGCTGCTGGGCCTGAGCCTGCTGGTCATGCTGGGTGTCACCATCAAGGAACGCATCAGCAATCCGCATCTGGTGACCGAACGTCCCGCGGCCCCGCAGGGCATGGGGCAGGAACAGAACCTGCTGGCCAGCCTGATGCAGCAGGTGGCCGCCGAGCCCACCAACAAGGCTGCCCTGATGCATCTGGCCGAACACCTCATGGCCACCCAGGAATGGGACGCCGCGGCCACCTTTGCCCAGCGCGCCGTGGCCCTGGACGTCAACGATCCCCAGCCCCTCTACATGCTGGGCGTGATCCTGCACAATCAGGGCAAGCCGCAGGAAGCGGCCGCGACCCTGGAAAAGGTGATCGTCCTGCGGGACGACGCCACGGTACGTTACAGCCTGGGGGTGCTCTACAGCTACTTCCTGCAGCAGAAGGACAAGGGGCGCGCCCATTGGGAAGCCGGCCTCAAGGATCCGAAGATCTCGCCCGAGATGCGGCAGGCCATCGAAGATGAGCTGAAAAAATGACCCCTCCCTGGCCAAACAGCAGAAGGGCGCCTTGGGGCGCCCTTTTTTTATGCCCGGCGGCCGGCAGGAGATGGCGGCCATGTTTAGAGGGCCCCCTCCACACGTCTCCAGCTGCTGCCCGGCATCCTCTCCTTCCGGCCCGCTCCGGAGCAGGCAAGCGGTCTTTTGGCATCAAGCCCCGCTCTTTCCCGGCTTTCGTCACAAAAAAAAGCCGCTCCCTATGGCGCTGCCATCCCTCCTCCTTGCCATCCTGTCCCCTTTCTTAGCCATGCCGGAAACGCATCGCCATCCTTGTCTTCCAGACAGCGACGGGGACAGGTGGCATCACCAGCGCAGAAGTTTTTCGGGGATGGAGCGTGGGGGAAGGGGCGGTTTTTGCCAAAAAACGCCCCTTCCCCCGCAAAAACAGCCGATTTCGTCCCCGCGCGACCCCGCAGCCGATAGCCGGGAAGATGGTCACCAAAACATGGAAAAATCATTCCTGATTCTGCCGAAAACGTGACAAGAGGAGGGAAATGTCGTATGCCTTGCGCAGCCTTCGCGAGACGTTCAGCCCGTAAAGAGAGCCGCCGCAGTGTCCCATCTGACCCGAGAAAAACTGGAAGCCCTTTCCCGCTGCTGGGAGCAGTGGGAAGCCGAGGCCGCCACGCCCCAGCGCAAGGTGGCGCGTGCCCGGCTGCATCTCCTGTTCCTGCTGCTGCGCTACGGCGGCCTGCGTCTGGGTGAGGCGCTGGAGCTGGACGCCCGCAAGGGGGTGGACACCGTGACCGGCATGGTGCATGTTCCGGGGCCCAACAGCCGGGACGTGCTGCTGCCCCTGAGCGCCATGCGCCATGTGCGCCGTATCCTGAGCCTGCCCGAGGCCGAGAGCATGGGCAGGGACTTTTTGCGCTTCGACCAGGGCTTCATCCGTAAAAGCTTCTATGCCGTGGCCCGGCCGCTGGGACTGGACAGGGCCATGGTGGGGCCGCGCGCCATCCGCTACGCCCGCGGGCTGGAGCTTTTGGATCTGCATGTGCCGGTCAACCTGGTGCAGAAGTTCCTGGGCCAGCAAAAGCCCTCACAGATCGCGGCCTTCCTCAACTTCTCCGACGGCGCCGCGCGGCGCATGGTCCAGAACAAGACCCTGGGGCCTTCGTCCGGCACGGACCCGCTCTGCAATTCTTTTTTGGGCATCGTGGAGGACATCTCCGTCGGCATGCGCATGGCCTCGGTGAGCGTGCGCACCTTCGGCGACATGCGCCTTGGCGTGCAGTGCAGCACGCGCCAGTTGGTGCATATGGAGGTCCACGCCAACCAGGTGGTCACCGTGCTGGTGGACCCGGAACAGATCGTGCTCTCGCGCAGCCGGGCCACGCTCAGCATGGGCAACTGCCTGCTCTGCACGGTGCAGAGCATCCACCAGGACCAGGTGGAGTCCTTCGTCTCGCTGGAACTGGGCGACGGCTCGCGCCTGTGTGCCACGGTGGAGACGCCGGGCCTGCTCCGGGTGGGCATCTATGAGGGCCAGAAAGTCTACGCCCATTTCCCGTCACGGGCCGCGCGCCTGTGTCTGGACTGATATTTCCCGCAAGGGGCCGCCGTTCCGCAGCGGCGGCGCATCATCAAATCAATGCAAGGAGTCGCATCATGAAGAACCTGAAGAAACTGTTCCTGCCCGTGCTGGCCGCCGCCTTCCTGGCCGCTCCGGCCCAGGCCGCCGACACGCTGATGATGGCCACCACCACCAGTACCCAGGATACCGGCCTGCTGGAATTCCTGGCCCCCACCTTCCAGAAAGAGACCGGCATCGAGCTGAAATGGGTGGCCGTGGGCACCGGCAAGGCCCTGGAGATCGCCAAGAACTGTGACGCCGACGTGCTGCTGGTGCACGCCCCCGCCGCTGAAAAGGAATTCGTCAAGGCCGGTCACGGCATCGACCGCCGTCAGGTGATGTACAACGACTTCGTGGTGGTGGGCCCCAAGGCTGACCCCGCGGGCGTCAAGGGCAAGGACACCGCCGCCGCCCTCAAGACCATCGCCGACAAGAAGGCCTCTTTCGTGAGCCGCGGCGACCAGTCCGGCACCCACAAGGCCGAGCAGAAGCTCTGGAAGCAGTCCGGCCTCAACCCCGACAAGGAAGCCTTCTACATCTCCGCCGGCCAGGGCATGATGGCCACCCTGAACATGGCCGCCGAAAAGGGCGCCTACAGCCTCACCGACCGCGGCACCTGGATCAAGTTCAACGCCCAGCAGGGCGCCAAGAACCCCCTGGCCATCGTGGTGGAAGGGGACAAGGCCCTGTTCAACCAGTACAGCGTCATCACCGTGAACCCCAAGCAGTGCCCCAAGACCAAGGCCGACCTGGGCAAGAAGTTTGAAGACTGGTGGGTCGCCCCCTCCACCCAGAAGCGCATCGCCGAGTTCAAGCTGGAAGGCAAGCAGCTCTTCTTCCCCAACGCCGGCAAGTAGCGCAGCGTTTTTCCGTCCGCTGGCGGGGACGGTCTCCGGGCCGTCCCCGTTTCGTTTTTCGACCTCCCCCACGGATTCCCTCCGTGGCGTTCCTGGTGATCTATGGACTATCTGGTCAACGGCTTCTGGGCGGCCTTCGCCCTGCTGGCCAATATGGACGATGCCACCTTCTCGGCCATCACGGCCACGCTGGTGTCCACGTCCTATGCCATGGCGGCTTCGCTGCTCATGGGCCTGCCCATGGGCTTTGCCCTGGGCTATTGTGACTTTCCCGGCAAAAAGTTTTTGCGCCTCCTCTCCGACACCCTGCTGGCCTTTCCCACCGTGCTCATCGGCCTGCTGGTCTATGCCTTCATCACCTATCGCGGCCCGCTGGGCGAATGGGGCCTGCTCTTCACCCTGCCGGGCATGGCCATCGGCCAGACCCTGCTGGCCCTGCCCATCGTGGTCTCGTGGGTGGCCCAGGCCGTGGAGGGCCTCGACCCCCGCTGCCGCCAGACCCTGCTGACCCTGGGCGCCAGGCCCCTGCAGCTGGCCTGGCTGAGCCTGTGCGAGGTGCGCTTCGCCATCGCCATGGTCTGCCTGACCGCCTTCGGCCGCGTCATCACCGAGGTGGGCATCGCCATGATGCTGGGCGGCAACGTGCGCTATCACACCCGCACCATGACCACGGCCATCGCCCTGGAGACCAGCAAGGGCGAGTTCGCCCAGGGCATCGCGCTGGGCCTGGTGCTGCTGTTCATGGCCTTTGCCATCAACGTGCTCATGACCTTCATCAAGCACCGGGGGCGCATATGAGCCTTTTGTACGAAGCCCGCGGCCTGGTGCGCCGTTACGGCCGCGTGACCGCGCTGGACCTGCCCGCCCTGGGCGTGGACGAGCTGCATATCCATAGCGGAGAGGTGCTGACCCTGGTGGGCTACAACGGCAGCGGCAAGTCCACCCTGCTGCGCCTGCTGGCCTTTCTGGAAGAGCCCGACGAGGGGCGCATCGTCTATCATGGCGGTGCGGACCCGCGCCGCGAGGTGAGCCTGCTGCTCCAGGAGCCCTATCTGCTCAAGGCCACCGTATTCGAGAACGTGGTGCTGGGCCTGAAGCTGCGCGGCCGCCGGGACGGTCTGGAGGATGCCTATGCGGCCGCCATGCGGCAGGTGGGCTTCGAGGATCCCGATGCCATGCGCCGCCGCGGCCCCAACGCCCTTTCCGGCGGGGAACGCCAGCGCGTGGCCCTGGCCTCGCGCCTGGTGCTGCGTCCGCGCGCCCTGCTGCTGGACGAGCCCACCTCCAACGTGGACGTGCGCAGCGCCCGCGCCATCGCCGCTGCCGTGGCCCAATGCCGGGCCGAAGGCGCGGCCATCGTCTGTTCCACCCACGATCCCGCGCTCATGCGGGCCCTGGGCGGCGAGCAGCTCAAGCTGGGCCAGGGCTGGAGCCTGGAGGGATAGAGGGCGGACACGCGTCTGGACGGAGAAGGCGGGGCCTGTATCGCGCCGAGGCGATGCCCGGGCTCTCCTTTGGGGAACAGGCCGCCAGCCGGTCGTTCCGGAGGGGAAAGGACCTTTCCCCGTGCCCTGTCCACCCGCCAAAACCGTTTTTATGGGCGGTACGGACATGGAAAGCGGCGGCCTTCCTGGTTCCCCCGGCTCCCCCGGGCGCTTGCATCCGGTGGAGTTGGGATGATGCCGTGGGTGGCGCTGCTGGCGGCTCCATCCTCCCGGACACTTTCCCAGACATCCCCGGCAGGTCTTTATCCCCGCAAGACAGTTCCCGGCCTGCCGCGTACCTTATACCTCCGGGCGTGACTTTGATGATCTTGGGCGGCATCGACCATATCTGGGCTGTGGGGGAGACCTTCCACAGACAGGAACACGCGCCGGGCGACGGCAGCACGCTGCTCATGGCCTGCTGGTATCTGGACGCGTTTTTCCCGCTGCTGGCCCTGGGCCGCAGCTGGCTGCCCGGCTGGATGTTCTACGCCCTTGCGCTGCCGGTACTGCTGTTTTTCCCCGTCCTTTTCTGCCGTCTCAGGTATACGGGACAGCGCCGGAAGGCGATCCTTGCCCGATACCGTCCCCGGAAGACGGGCAGGCGCCTGCTGGGCATCTGGGCGGCCATCCTTGCCATAGGCCTCCTTGAGGGGGCGTTGATGCTGCATTGCGGCGTATGGAGATGGGGGAGCCTGCCGTAAGGTCTGTCCCTGTCCCCTGTGCTTGGGGCCATCCCCGGCAGCCACATCTGGATGCTTTGGCCCCCTGGCGCGTGATCCTGCGCGTTCTGTGGATATTTTTTGTGGTGTGGCATATGCGGTCACGCTGGAGCAGCGTATTCGTTTCATCTGGCAGCGGCCCGTCATGGCATGCCCCGTCGCACCCGCTCTGCGGGGGCACTTCCTGCTGGACGGGCCTGCCATCTCCCGGGCCGGGATGTTGCCGGGTGGGAGTCCCGGGAGATGCGGCAGGCCCTTCCCTGGAGGTAGGTCACTGTTTGTCGGCGAGCCGTTGCGGCATCACCTGTGAAAGGTGCTCGGACTGGCACACCATGCGCAGCCATGGCCAGCGATAGCGGGTGGCGGCATGGTGTTTCATCTGCTGGGGAGCCGGGAAGAGGAGAGGATCGCTGAGATGGCCGCCGCATGGTTCGGTATCGACGATGAGCCACTCGAAATCCGGGTCATCAATCAATATCTCGAGCAATTTTTCCCACAACCGTTTGTCCCTCCAGCGGATGAAACGGTGGTGTACTGTGCCCCATTTCCCGTATTCTATCGGCAGCTTCCTCCATGGGGCGCCTGTCCGCAGTATCCACAGGACGGCGTTGATGAACAGGCGGTTGTCCTTGGCGATCCCTCCCCATTGTCCCTTTTGTCCAGACAGGTGCGGTTCGATACGTCTCCATGTGACATCCGAGATGTGATATAGGGGTTGCGGCTTGTCCATAAAGCGGAACTCCTGTGCTGGTCACACGCGCGGCGGAACGGGTCAAAACGCTACCCGCAATCCGGCGCTCACACTCCATGGAGTGGACGCCTTGTGCCCGTCTTCGCGTTCGAATTCCGCATAGAAACGGGCATTTGGGGCAAACTGTACATCAAAGCCCGTACCGTAATAGATGCGGGTCCCGCGCAGATCGTCCGAGAATGCGATGCCATTGACCGTGACCTTCTGGTCGCCCATGAACTCGTGGTTCACACCGCCCTTGAGGTAGGGCTGGAAGTAGCGGTCCTCGGACAGATCCCATTTTTTGCCCAGCACCAGACCGGCGCGGCCGGTCAGGGCGTAAGCGTCGTCTTGTTCCACCTTCATGCCGTTGCTGGTCGTGAAGTCCATGCCCTTCATCCAGTACCAGGAAAGCTGGAGCTGGGGCTCGATAAAGCAGCCGTTGTTGAAGCGGAACATGCGTCCCAGTTCCTGGCTGATGCCGCCGGCATAGGTGTTGTAGGAACCGTACACCCGTGTGCCGTCCAGCATGCGGGTCTTGAGGTTCTGGTCATACCAGTCCCAGGTCAGCACGGTATCGGAGTACCAGCCATCCGTATGCTGCCAGGTAGCATACGCGGCGATGCCGTAGGAGCGGCTGTCACCGGATCCGCCGTGCAGTCCGTCGATTTTTTGCTCGGCCCTGGTAAGCTGGCCGCGCAGGCCGAGCAGCCACCTGTTGTCCTTGTCCTGTTCCATCAGGCGGTCGTAACCGAAGGATGTGCCATAAAAATTCTGGCTGAAGTCGATGCCCGCCAGGCCGGACAGCCTGTTCTTTTCCGTGAAGCCCCGCACCCACAGGCCATCCGTGCCGTTGCCGTAGCGGATCTCGCCCAGGCGCTCGCGCAGGTCAGAAAGCTGCCCCATCCACATGGCATAGGAGGAGGCCATGCCCGAAAGCCCCAAAACGGTCTCGGCCGTAGGGGATTTTTCTCCCTCGACACGCCGCAGGTACCATTCTATGGGAGGCTCGGGAGTCCCAGCGACATAAAAAGCTCCTTCAGTATCTGGAGCGGCATAAAAAGCTTCTTCAACAGGGATGGGCAGTTCCCTGCGGGCGAGCTCGTAGACATAGACCCCCATATCGACCTTGCCGCCGGGGTTGGTCAGCGAGCAGTTGACCTGGGCCCCTTCATGCAGATGGGCGAGGAAGTCCGTCTCAGGGATACCGGACTCTGCCCCTGTGGGAGTCACATGGATCCGAAACTGTCCTTCCCAGTCTTGCCAGTAGTTGATGATGACCTGATCCGTCCTGCCGGAGACGAAATCCGTTTTGAGCCTGAGGGTACTGCCGTCCTCGATCCAATCCCTGTATGCCGTGTGGAATCCTGGTTGCGATGCCAGGTCGATCGTTTCTGCCCGGGCAGAAACTGTACAGAGAGAGCCTGCAAGAAAAAGGCCCGCCAGGATAAGCGGGCCCAGAGCCAGGCGTGCCATGCTCTTTGCTGTGCGGGTACTTCGGTGACGGGTTTCTTTGGCTGGATGTGGCATGTTCCTTTCCTCCTTTTTTGCCGGTGCAGCGATGGATGATGGATATGGTGTCTTGGGAAGGACACCGTGTGTGCAGTGAAAGGTTAATATTAGTTTTTTACTATGAATTTTTTATGTAATATTGCCAAAAGCCTACACCTGAAAAATGCAAAAAAGCAAATACTAATTATTTTTGTTTACATATATTTTCGTAGTGATTATGCCGCAGCAGCGGAAGGAAAAGAGGATACATGCTGGCAGCAGGGGCTGCCAGTTACACGGCTTTTATGCTCAATACATTGAAACGATGTACTTTATTGCGCCACATGGCATAGATGGCGGGCAGATGGGAACGTGCTTTTGCCTCGTAGTAACGGCAAAAGCGAGTTTTGTTTTCCGGCAGGGTGTGGTCTGGCCTTTGTTTCCGGGGAATGGGCGGGACGTGCCGGGAACTTCCCGGGGGGGAGGCGTGTCGAGGAGCCTTCGGGAGGTGAGGAGCGCTTTCAGCGGCTAGGCCTGGGGCGGTTGCAAAAGGTCGATGACCGTGCAGCCGTACAGGTCGGCAAATTGTTGCAGGCGTCTCAAGCTGACAGGGTTGTGGCCTTTTTCCATACGGCAGATGGTCTCGGCCTTCAGTCCCAGCAGATGGGCAACCTCCTTCTGGGTGAGGTCGGCCTTTTGACGTCGTTGCTGCAGGTTGGAGGCTGTGATCATGACGATGTCTTTGGGCATGGGAGCTCCTGTCTGGTCGGGAAGGAACGCTGGGGCCTGATCATAGTGCGTAACAGCGCGTACGTCTGGGGGGATGAAACGCCTGCCGGGCGCCCGGGGCCTGGTCTGCCGGGACGGCAGGGAGCAGACGGCCGCCATGGACGGGGCGGGCTGGCGGAAAAGTGTACTTTTTT
>CALBAX010000041.1 GCA_937926875.1 uncultured Desulfovibrio sp. | reverse complement strand
GACAGTGCCCTGCCGATGTGGGCGGGCGTCTGCTGCCGTCACGCTTCCCCTCCGGCAGATCAGCCCCGGCGGGCCCAGGTGCAGCGGTCAAGACCGGCCAGATCCTGTTCGGTGCGGGGCGCGCTGTAACCGGCCTCGGCCAGCAGGCGGCGCACGGCCTTGCCCTGACGGTAGCCGTGTTCCATGGCGATGAGGCCGCCCGGCTTCAGGGCCTGCTGCCCGGCGCGGATGACGGCGTGCAGATGACGCAGGCCGTCCTGCCCGGAAAAGAGCGCGCTGTGCGGTTCGTGATGCAGGACCTCCGCCATGACCTCGGCTTCTTCCGCGGCGGCGATGTAGGGCGGGTTGCTGACCAGCACATCCAGCCCCTGCGGCAACAGCGGCGGCGTGAACATGTCTCCCTGTACCAGGGCCAGACGGTCAGCGGCCTGCAGGCTGCTGATGTTGCGGGCCGCCACGGACAGGGCCCCGGCGCTGTATTCCAGCAGCAGGCCCCGGCTGTGCGGCAGCTCCAGGGCCAGCGTGATGCCGATGCAGCCCGTGCCCGTTCCCAGATCCGCAAAGCGCACCTCCCCGAGCCCTTCGCATTCCCGCAGCACGATCTCCAGCAGCAGTTCGGTCTCCGGCCGGGGGATGAGGGTCTGCGGGCTGACCTCGAAATCGCGGCCGAAAAACTCGCGCCGCCCCGTGATGTGGGCCAGCGGTTCGCCGGCACAGCGGCGGACGGCCAGGGCACGGATGGCGGCGGCCGCGTCCTCCGCCACAGGCGAGGGCATGGCCAGCATCAGGCCGATGCGGTCAAGGTGCAGCACATGGCCTGCCAGCAGGCGGGCCTCCAGCGCAGGGGCATCCGTGCCTGCGGCGTGCAGGTCGCGGGTCAGCGAGGTCAGCAGTTCCTGAAGGGTCATATCCTTGTCCTCTGTGCGGCCGGGCAAAGCAAAAAAGGCCCGGGGCAACGCCATGTCGTCCCGGGCCTCCGCGTCACCGCCTTTCGGGGGCGACAGCGGCGTTATTTCTTTTCCGTGGCCGGAGCGGCTTTTCTGGCACGCACGGCCGTTTTTTTGGCAGGTTCGAAGGCCAGGGCCAGCACATCGTCATAGGTGTGCGCGGGGTGGACCTTGATCTTTTTCAGCAGTTCCCTGGGGACCTCTTCCAGATCCTTGACGTTCTGGCTGGGGATGATGACATGCTTGAGCCCGCGCGCCACACCGGCCAGGATCTTTTCCTTGATGCCGCCCACGGGCAGCACCCGGCCCTGCAGGGTGATCTCGCCGGTCATGCAGGTGTCGGCCCGCACGATGCGGCCGCTCAGGGCCGAGATCAGGGCCGAAGTCAGCGTGACGCCGGCGGAGGGGCCGTCCTTGGGCACGGCACCGGCAGGCACGTGGATGTGGATGTCCTGCGTGTCGCTGAAGTCCGCGTCGATGCCCAGGCTGTCGGCCCGGCTGCGGATGTAGCTCATGGCGATGCGGGCGCTTTCCTTCATGACGTCGCCCAGCTGGCCCGTGAGCTGGAGGTTGCCCTTGCCCTTCATGCAGGCGCATTCGATGGTCAGCACCTCGCCGCCGGCCGGGGTCCAGGCCAGGCCCAGAGCCATGCCGGGCATGAGGCGCTTGTCCTTCTCGTCCTCGATGAAGCGCGGCGCGCCCAGCAGTTTTTCCACCACGGCGCTGTCCACGGTGAAGCTGCCCTTCTTGCCTTCGGCACGCTGGCGGGCCAGCTTGCGGCAGATGGAGCCCAGCTCCCGTTCCAGATTGCGCAGGCCGGCTTCGCGGGTATAGCCGCGGATGACGGCAGTGAAGGCGGTATCGTCCATGAGCACGTCGCCTTCACGCAGGCCGTTCTCCGCCACCTTCTTGGGCAGCAGGTGGCGTTTGGCGATCTCCACCTTTTCCTGCATGGTGTACCCGGGCAGGCTGATGACCTCCATACGGTCGCGCAGGGGGGCCGGGATGGTCTCCAGATGGTTGGCCGTGCACAGGAACATGACCTTGGAAAGGTCGAAGGGCACGTTCAGGTAGTGGTCGCTGAAGGTATGGTTCTGTTCGGGGTCCAGCACTTCCAGCAGGGCGGACGAGGGATCGCCCCGGAAATCGGAGCCCAGCTTGTCCACTTCGTCCAGCACGATGACCGGGTTGCGGGTCCCGGCCTGCTTGATGGCCTGGATGATGCGGCCGGGCATGGCACCGATATAGGTGCGGCGGTGGCCGCGGATCTCGGCCTCGTCATGCATGCCGCCCAGGGACAGGCGCTGGAAATGGCGCCCCAGGGCCCGCGCGATGGAGCGGCCCAGCGAGGTCTTGCCCACGCCTGGAGGGCCGGCGAAGCAGAGGATGGGGCCCTTGGACTGGGGATTGAGCTTGCGCACGCTGAGGAATTCCAGGATGCGGTCCTTGATCTTGTCCAGACCGTAATGGTCCTCATCCAGGATGGCCTTGGCATGGGCGATGTCCAGACGGTCGCGGGAGAGCTTCTTCCACGGCAGTTCCACCAGCCAGTCCAGATAGGTGCGCACCACGTTGGCCTCGGAAGAGTCGGCGTGCATGCCGGACAGGCGGCGCAGCTGCTTGTCGGCCTCCTTGCGCACGTCCTTGGGCAGGCCCGCCTTGTCCAGGGCCTTGCGCAGCTCGTCCAGTTCTTCTTCGCCTTCGGAAGCCGCATCGCCCAGCTCGTGGCGGATGGCCTTGATCTGTTCGCGCAGGAAGTATTCCTTCTGCGCCTTGTCCATGCCTTCGCGGGCCGTGCTCTGGATGTGGGCCTGCATGGTGGCCACTTCCACTTCGCGTTCGAGCTGGATGTTGACCAGCATCAGGCGTTCCACGGGGTTCACGGCTTCAAGGATGCGCTGGGCCTCGGCGGTCTTCATGCGCAGGTTGGCGGCGATGAGGTCGGCCAGACGGCCCGGCTCTTCCACGCCCTGGAGCACGGCCAGGATGTCCGGGGAGGCCACGCCGCGCAGCTGGAGCACCTTTTCGCTCTGTTCGCGGGCAGAGCGCAGCAGGGCTTCTATCTTGGCGTCGCGCGGGGGCGTCTCTTCCTGCAGGACGGTGATGCGGGCTTCCAGATAGGGGTCCACACGGTGGTAGCCTTCCACACGGGCACGGCTGGCGCCCTGCACCAGGATCTTGATGCGGCCGTCGGGCATCTTGAGCATGCGCATGACCTGCACCACCGTACCGGCGGTATAGAGGTCATTGGGCGCGGGATCTTCGGTGGACTCTTCCTTCTGGGTGCAGACCAGCAGATGACGCCCTTTCTTGAGGGCGGCCTCCACGGCTTTGACGGATTTTTCGCGACCGATGAACAGCGGCAGGATCATGTAGTTGAACACTACGACATCCCGAACGGGCAGCACCGGCAGCAGGTCGGAGATCTGCTGTTCGCCGGGGGCCGCCGCCTGTTCGTCGCCGGTCGTCCCCTGATCCTGTCCGGCGGCATCCACCGCCTGGCTCAGGGCATCCTGCAACTGGGACAGCATGTCCTCCAGCGGATGGTCGTTCTTTTTCTGATCAGACATATATACTCCCGGACTGCTTACAGGTGTCTGCACTGGCAGATGCTGTAGCAGCCATTGTCGGTGACGATCACATGGTCCAGAAAACGCAGCCCCATGTTGACGGCCAGCTCCCGCACGGTGTTGGTGAAGATAAGGTCGGGCTGGGAGGGCCGGGTCTGGCCGCCCGGATGGTTGTGCACCAGGATGATGCCGCTGGCCTTGTAGCGCAGGGCAGGTTCCAGCACGTCACGGGGCAGCAGGGGGACGCTTTCCACATTGCCCTGGCGCAGGCGTTCCCAGGCCACAAGACGGTTGCCCGCATTGACCATGGCCAGCCAGCATTCTTCCTGCTGGCTGCCGGCCAGACGGGCCCGGGCCATCTCGGCCACGGCCTGGGGCGTTGCCACTTCCACCCCCTGCAACAGGGGCGCGGCCGCATGGCGGGCCAGCACTTCGCGCAGCACCTGCCACAGGGAGAGCAGGCCGGGGCCGAAGCCCGGCACGGCCAGCAGCTGTTCCGGCGGCGCGTCCAGCACGCCGCGGATATTGTGGAAACGCAGCAGCAGTTCCCGGGCCAGCGGTTTGGTGTCCTTGCGCGGCTGTCCGTAGCCCAGCAACAGTTCCAGGACCTCATAATCGGCCACAGCCAGAGGCTCGCGAGCCAGTCGCTGGCGCAGGCGGCTGCGGTGGCCGCTATGGGGAGAGGCAGAGGATACGGACATTGCGGTCATAAGGTAAGATGCTTTTTGGCAAGCGCAAGGGGCAGAAAAGAGATTCATTGAGGGGAGGGGGACCCCTCATCTCTGCTGTCGATGCCCGTAACGCCCCTTCGTCGCCAACGGGCACGGCCTGCGGCCGCCTTCGGTCGCTGCTGGCGCGAGAGGGGGCCCCTCCCCAGCGTGCTTTACTGGAAGTCAAAGAGGACGCCCCGGGGAGCGTCCTCTTTGGCTTCGTGACCAGTCATAAGCTCGGAAAGGCTGATGATGCAGTCCCTCAGCTGCCTGTGGCAGAGAGCCCTGTGACTGTTGTCTGTGATTTTTTTGGATAGAGTGCGTCCGGAGAATTGCAGGCGCCGTGTCACAAGTCTTCTTGGAAGGTACGGTCCTTTTAAGCCGAAGGTCTGACCGTCATGCAAAAAATTTTCAGAAAAAAGCGCGTTTGGGGGAGGAAGGGGACTTGGGGGAAGGGACACCCTTTTCGCGCCAGCAAAAGGGGGGCCCTTCCCCCAAAAAATCAGTGTGCTTTCAAAAATCCCTAGCGCCGGGCAGCGGCGAAGAGGGCCACAAGGTCGGTGGCCAGCTTGTCCAGGCTTTGTTCAGGCGTGCAGCGGCCGCTCTTGATGGCCAGCTCGGCGTCCATGATCATGCCCAGGCAGCGGGCCAGGGCAACGGGGCCCAGACGGCGGGCCAGCTGTTGCTTGGCGTTGGCCTCGGAGGGATGGAAACGGACCTTCTCGCCCGCGCAGGCCTGCCAGAGCTGGCGGAACTCGCGGGCCAGCAGGGAGAGCAGGGGGAAGAGCAGCCCTTCCACGTCCTTGCGGCCCCGGGCCAGCTCTTTCCAGACAGCGGCCAGATTGCCGGCTTCCATGTGACGGATGCAGGCGAAGATGTTGCATTCCGGGGCCCAGGAACTGGTGGCCAGCATGTCCGTGGTGACGGACCAGGGCATGGCCTGCCCGTCATCCGTCGGGCGCAGGAGCAGGAGCTTCTCCAGTTCGTTTTCCACGGCCTGGGCATCGGGGGGCACGGAGGTGCAGAACTGTTCGAAGGCATCGGCCTCGAAGGGGATGCCCAGGGCCTGGGCCCGGTCGCGGACATATTTCTTGAGGCTGCGCTCGCTCAGGCCCTCGCTGCGCCAGATCCAGCCCTGCTGGTCGGCAAAGCCCAGGCAGCGCAGCTTGGCGATGTGGGCCGGGATCTTGGGCTGTCCTTTTTCCCAGGGCACTTCCAGGCAGAAGAAGGGCCAGCACTGTTCCGAGGGCCGGGCCAGGGCCGTAGAGATCTTTTTCCAGACCGCGGCGGGCCAGAGATGGGCCTGCCGCACCACCAGCAGACGTGGCGTGCCGAACAGGCCCTGGAGGGTGAGCTGTTCCCAGAAGCGCGGCGAGGGCTCCTCGTCCCCCCAGTGGACGTGGCGTTCCCAGCGGCTGCTGTCGCCCTGGGCGCTCACGAGGGCGTCCAGACGGGCCTGCAACAGGCGGCTGTCCGGGCAGACGAGAAAAGAAAAACCGGGTCTGGGCATGGCGCGTCCTGGGTTCGGGATGGAAAACGACGTTGCGGGGAAAAAAGGCGGACGGCATGTCCGGGCCTTCTTCCCCCGCAACGGTTCAGTTCGGTAGTGCGGAGCGGGGCTCCCTGCGGGCTAGTTGGCCACCACGTTGACCAGCTTGCCGGGCACCACCACGACCTTGCGGATGGTCAGGCCGCTGGTGTGGCGCTGCACGGCGGCGTCGGCCAGGGCCACTTCTTCCATCCGGGCCTTGTCGGCACCGGCGGGCACTTCGATGGTGCCGCGCAGCTTGCCGTTGACCTGCAGGGCGATGGTGACGGTATCCTGCACCAGGGCGCTTTCCTCGCACACGGGCCAGGCTTCTTCCTGCAGGGAAGAGGTGTGGCCCATGCGCTGCCACAGTTCCTCGCACAGGTGCGGGGTGATGGGCGAGAGCAGGGTCAGCACCGTGGCCATGGCCGAAGAGAAGACGCGGTTTTCGGCATCGCTCTTGCCCAGCTTTTCGCGGGACAGGTACATGGCGTTGACCAGTTCCATGACCGCGGAGATGGCGGTGTTGAACTGGAATCGGTTGCCCATGTCCTCGGTGACCTTCTTGACCGTCAGGTGTTCGCGGCGGCGCAGGTCGCGGGCTTCGGGCGTGGTCACGTCGTCGGCACCGGCGCCGCAGGCCTTGACCGCGGACAGGCGCTCGGACTCGTCCATGAACAGGCGCCAGACACGGTGCAGGAAGCGCGAGGAGCCTTCGATGCCGCTGTCGGACCAGTCGAAGTCACGCTCCGGCGGTGCGGCGAAGAGGCAGAACAGGCGCACGGTGTCCGCGCCGTACTTGGCGATCATGGCCGTGGGGTCCACCACGTTGCCCTTGGACTTGGACATCTTGCTGCCGTCCTTGAGCACCATGCCCTGGGTGAGCAGGTTGGTGAAGGGCTCGTCCAGACCTTCGGGGTAGAAGCCCAGGTCGCGCAGGACCTTGGTGAAGAAGCGGGCGTAGAGCAGGTGCAGGATGGCGTGCTCCACACCGCCGATGTACTGGTCCACGGGCAGCCAGTACTTGAGGGCGTCCATGTCGAAGGCGCTCTCGGTGTTGCGGGCGCCGGTGTAGCGGGCGAAGTACCAGGAGGACTCCACGAAGGTATCCAGGGTATCGGTCTCGCGACGGGCCTCGCCACCGCAGACGGGGCAGGTGCAGCGCACGAAGGAGTCGGTCTCGGGCAGGGGCGAGCGGCCGTCCTCGCGCACATGGGCATCCAGGGGCAGGAGCACGGGCAGGTTCTCTTCCTTCTCGGGCACCACGCCGCACTTGTCGCAGTAGATGACCGGGATGGGGGCGCCCCAGTAACGCTGGCGCGAGATGTTCCAGTCACGCAGGCGGAACTGCGTGGTGGCCTTGCCCTTGCCTTCCTTTTCCAGACGTTCGGCCACGGCCTTCTTGCCGTCGGTGTTGGGCATGCCGTCGAAGTCGCCGGAATTGACCATCACGCCTTCGGTGGTGAAGGCAGCTTCCATGGTGGCGGGGTCGAGGACCTCGCCTTCGGGGCTGATGACCACCTTGACGGGCAGGCCGTACTTGCGGGCGAATTCGAAGTCGCGCTGGTCGTGGGCGGGCACGCCCATGACGGCGCCGGTACCGTAGTCGGCCAGGACGAAGTTGCCCAGCCACACGGGCACCTGCTGGCCGGTGAAGGGATGGATCACATGGGCGCCGGTGAAGATGCCTTCTTTTTCCAGATTGTCGGACTGGCGCTCCAGACGGTCCATGTTGCGGATGCGGGTCACGAAGGCGCGCACGTCATCGGCCTTTTCGTAGCCTTCGATGAGCTTTTCCACCAGCGGATGTTCGGGGGCCAGGGTCAGGAAGGTCACGCCGAACACGGTATCGGGACGGGTGGTGAAGACTTCCAGATGGTCAACGCCGTCCAGGGGGGCGGGCAGGCCGAAGCGCACGGCCGCACCGGTGGACTTGCCGATCCAGTTGCGCTGCATGGAGAGCACGCGGTCGGGCCAGCCGCCTTCCAGCTTCTGCAGGTCCTGCAGCAGTTCGTCACCGTAGGCGGTGATGCGCAGGAACCACTGGGTCAGGTCCTTCTGTTCCACATGGCTGTCGCAACGCCAGCACAGGCCGTCGATGACCTGTTCGTTGGCCAGCACGGTGTGGCAGGAGGGGCACCAGTTCTGGGGCGCCTTCTTGCGGTAGACCAGGCCCTTTTCCAGCAGGCGCAGGAAGAAGCTCTGCTCCCAGCGGTAGTACTCGGGACGGCAGGTGGCCACTTCGCGGGACCAGTCATAGGAATAGCCCAGACGGCGCAGCTGCGCGCGCATGTTGTCTATGTTGGCATAGGTCCATTTGGCCGGATGGGTGTTGTGCTTGATGGCGGCATTTTCCGCGGGCAGGCCGAAGGCGTCCCAGCCCATGGGATGCAGCACGTTGAAGCCCTGCATGCGCTTGCAGCGGGCCACCACGTCACCGATGGAATAGTTGCGCACATGGCCCATATGGATGTTGCCCGAGGGGTAGGGGAACATCTCCAGCACATAATACTTGGGTTTGTCGCTGTGATGGTCGCAGGCAAAGGCATCCTGCTGCTGCCAGCGCTCCTGCCATTTCTGTTCGATGTCCTGCGGGGAATAACGATCTTGCGTCATGACACTTGTCTGCTTTTAGTTGGTGGAATCCTCTCCGGCGGAGAGGGAACCCTTTTCCAGAGCCTTGGCGGCGGCGTCCAGAATACCGTTGACAAAACTGGTGGCGTTGTCTTCGCCGAACTGGCGGGTCAGCTCCAGGGCCTCGTTGATGGCGACCTTGGCGGGGACGTCCTGGCGGTACAGCAGTTCGTACATGGCCAGGCGCAGCAGGGTCAGCTCCACGCGACCCATGCGGTCCACGCGCCAGTTGCGCGAGAAGCGGCTGATGGTCTTGTCCAGCTCGTCGCGCCTGCTCCACACGCCCTGCACCAGATCCCAGGCAAAACCGGAAGGCAGCTCGCCTTCTTCGCTCTCCTGATGGTCGGGGGACTGCAGGAAGGCGCGGCGCACGTCTTCCAGCGAGGTGGCGTCAGCGAAGGACAGCCCGTACAGAACCTGAAAAGCCTGGGCGCGTTCGCCCCGGCGGCTGGCGGATTTACCCTTGCTCATGGATTACAGCTGCTCCAGCACGCGGATGGTTTCCAGCATGGCGGCGGCAGCTTCCACGCCCTTGTTGCCGCCCTTGGAACCGGCGCGTTCGATGGCCTGCTCGATGCTGTCGCAGGTCAGCAGGCCGAAGCCGATGGGGGTCTTGTACTGCAGCATCACCTGGGCGATGCCCTTGCTGGCTTCGTTGCACACGTAGTCGAAGTGGGGGGTGGCACCGCGGATCACGGCGCCCAGGGCCACGATGCCGTCATACTTGCCGCTGGCGGCCAGCTTCTGGCAGACCAGGGGCATCTCGAAAGCGCCGGGGATGCGCACGATGGTGATGTTCTTGGCATCGAGGCCGTGGCGTTCCAGGTAGTCCAGGGCGCCGCCGGTCAGGCGGTCCACGATGAAGTCGTTGAAACGGGTGGCCAGGATGGCGATCTTGAGGCCTTTGGCATCAAGCATGCCGCTGATGGTAGTGGGGTTGCTCATGGTCTGCTCCTAAAGAAAACCGTTTTGCAGTAAAAATTCCTTGTTGATGCCGCTGCTCTTCTGCGGCGCGGCGGGCCCGTCGGCCTGGCACTGCATGATGCGGCGCACGTACTTGCCGATGAGGTCCGTCTCCATGTTCACGCGGCTGCCCGGGCGCCAGTGCAGCATGGTGGTGCGTCTCTGGGTGTCCGGGATGACGTTGACGGTCAGGAAGTCCTTGCCGCAGGCATTGATGGTCAGGCTGATGCCGTCCAGCGTGACGGAGCCCTTTTCGATGACTTCCGCCGCCAAGGCCGGCGGGAAGGCCAGCGTGCAGCGCAGGGAGGAACCCGCCTGCTCCACGGAACGTACCGTGGCCACGCAGTCCACATGGCCGCTGACCAGGTGGCCGCCCAGACGGTCGCCCAGGGCCAGGGCCCGTTCCAGATTGACCAGGTCGCCCTTGCGCAGATCGCCCAGGGTGGTGCGGGAAAGGCTCTCGCCCGAAGCATAGACAGTGAAGGTGGAACCGCTGTGCCGTTCCACGGACAGGCAGGCGCCGTTATGGGCGATGGACTCCCCGTCCACGATATTTTCCAGAGGGAAGAGGGGGCGGACTTCCATGCGGCATTCCTGGCCGCTGCGGCGCAGGCCCACGATCTCGCCCTGTCCCTGGATGATGCCGGTGAACATGGTCTACTCCTGAGGGATGGCCGGGCGCATCTGCAGGTGGACGTCGCCGTCGCACAGGGTGGTGCGGCAGACGCGCAGGTCCAGGGCCTCGGCCATGGTGAGGGGACTGCGGCCGTCGAACAGGGGCGCGGCCTCGTTGTCGCCCAGGATGCGTGGCGCCAGATGCAGCAAAAATTCGTCGGCAAAGCCTGCTTCCAGCAGGGAAAGGGCCAGATGTCCGCCGCCTTCGCAGAGCACATAGGGACAGTGCAGGTCCCCGTACAGCATGTGGAACATGGCCGGGAAGTCGGGGCAGCCGCGCTGTCCGGGGCCCAGGGCCAGTACGCGCACGCCCATCTGGCGCAGGGCATGGGCCGCCGTGGAGGCCGCCGCCGCAGGCGAGCAGAGGAAGACCGCCTGCCCGGGACGTTCCTTGAGCAGGTGGATGTCGCCCGCAGGATTGGGCAGACGCGAGGTCAGCACACAGGCCAGCGGCTGCTGTTCCACCGTCTCGCCGGGGATGCGGGCCGTGAGGCTGGGGTTGTCGGCCCGGAAGGTACCGCCGCCCACCAGCACGGCGCCCCCGGCACGGCCGATACCGGCCCGCAGACGATGCACCAGGGCGCGCGACCCTTCGCTGCTGACCCAGCGGGAGTGGCCGGTGCGGGTGGCGATGCGCCCGTCCATGGTGGCGGCCATCTTGAGGATCACATACGGACGGCCCTGCTGCCAGGCCAGGAAGTCGGCCACCTGGTCGCGGCATTCCTGCTCGCAGACCGGGCCGATGACTTCCACACCGGCGGCACGCAGGCGTTCGGCACCGCCGGCCGCCTTGGGGGTGGGGTCGTACAGGCCGATGACCACGCGCTTGATGCCCGCGGCCAGCACGGCTTCGCTACAGGGCGGGGTCTTGCCGTAATGGTTGCAGGGCTCCAGCGTGACCACCAGGGTGCACTGGGCAGGGTCGATGCCCTGACGCTGCGCGTCGCGCAGGCATTCCACCTCGGCGTGGGGCTGCCCGGCGGCATGGTGCCAGCCGCGCGCCACCACCCGGCCGTCGCGTACCAGCACGGCGCCCACCGTGGGATTGGGGCAGGCGCTCCAGCGGCCGTTCTCGGCCAGGGCCAGGGCCTCCCGCATGAAGGGGGCAAAAATGTTCTCAGACATGCTGCGATCCTTTGAGCATGTCAGGCGAGAAGGGGATCTGCTCGAAGGTCACGCCGGCCTCGCTGAGCATGGCCAGCCCCAGTTCGTCGGGATAATGCTCGCTGTACCAGATATGCCTGATGCCGCAGTTGATGAGCATCTTGCTGCACATGGCGCAGGGGAAGGTGGTACAGTACAGTTCCGCCCCGGCGATGCTCACGCCGTGCACGGCGGCCTGGATGATGACGTTCTGTTCCGCGTGCAGGCCGCGGCAGATCTCGTGGCGCTGCCCGGAAGGGATGCCCATCTGTTCGCGCAGGCAGCCCGTCTCCAGGCAGTGGCGCACACCGGAGGGCGCGCCGTTGTAGCCGGTGGCCAGGATGTGCCTGTCCTTGACGGCGATGGCGCCCACCTTGCGACGCAGGCAGGTGGAACGCTCGCGCACCAGATAGGTGATGCTCATGAAGTAATCGGGCCAGGGCATTCGTTGCATGACAGTACTCGCAATAAAAAGTTGGACTACCTTACACGCAGCCGGGGCAAATGCCAAGCCCGCCGGTGGCAGGACCCCGGACGGAAAAGGCCGCCAGAGGCGGCCTTTTCAAAAGGGGGCTTTCCGTGGGACACCCGTCAGGCAGCGACCACCGGCAGGCCGGGGCCGCCGGCGGGCGCGGCGGAAAAAAGAGGGAGGGACCATCGTCCCGCACGGGACAGCGGCCCTCTCCCTCCTGTCGTGCATGGTTACCAGGTGAACAGGGGATAGGCGCGGGCGAATTCCTCCACGCGGCTGCGGATGGCGGCCAGAGAGGCAGGCTCGTCACGCTTTTCGATGGCTTCCACGATGAAGGCCGCCACCTGGCGCATCTCGTCTTCCTTCATGCCGCGGGTGGTCAGGGCGGCGGTGCCCAGACGCACACCGGAGGTCACGAAGGGCGAGCGGGTCTCGAAGGGGATGGTGTTCTTGTTGACCGTGATGCCGGCGGCATCGAGGGCGTGTTCGGCATCCTTGCCGGTCACGTCCTTGTTGGTCAGGTCCACCAGCATGAGGTGGTTGTCCGTACCGCCAGACACCAGACGGAAGTCGGCATCGGTCAGGCACTGGGCCAGCACGGCGGCATTCTTGACGATCTGCTGGCTGTAGGTCTTGAAGCCGGGGCGCAGGGCCTCGCCGAAGGCCACGGCCTTGGCGGCGATGATGTGCATCAGCGGGCCGCCCTGGATGCCGGGGAAGATCTGGCTGTTGAGGCTCTTGCCGCGGGTCTCGTCAGAAAGGATCATGCCGCCGCGGGGACCGCGCAGGGTCTTGTGCGTGGTCGTGGTGGTGATGTGGGCGTAGGGGATGGGGCTCTCGTGCAGACCGGCAGCCACCAGGCCCGCGATGTGGGCCATGTCCACCATGAGGACGGCTCCCACTTCGTCGGCGATGGCGCGGAAGCGGGCGAAGTCGATCTTGCGGGGATAGGCGCTGGCACCGGCCACGATGGCGGCGGGCTTGTGCTCGCGGGCGATACGGGCCACTTCGTCATAGTCGATGCAGCCGGTCTCGCGGTTCACACCGTAGAAGACGTTGTTGAACAGCTTGCCCGAGAAGTTGACGGGGCTGCCGTGGGTCAGATGGCCGCCGTGGCTCAGATCCATGCCCAGGATGGTGTCGCCGGGCTTGAGGAAGGAGAAGTAGGCGCCCATGTTGGCCTGGGAACCGGAATGGGGCTGCACGTTGACATATCCGCAGCCAAAGAGTTTCTTGGCACGTTCGATGGCCAGGTTCTCGGCGATGTCCACGTATTCGCAGCCGCCGTAGTAGCGCTTGCCCGGGTAGCCTTCGGCATATTTGTGGGTCAGCACGCTGCCCTGGGCTTCACGCACGGCCGGGGAAACAAAGTTTTCCGAAGCGATCAGTTCCAGTTTGGTGACCTGGCGCTGCGATTCCAGGATGATGGCCTGGGCCAGTTCCGGGTCCTGAAGCAAAATTTCGTCCATTCTACCGCTCTCCCTTTGAGGCTAGTCGTTCCACTTCTTCAGGATCAGGCTGGCATTGGTGCCACCGAAACCGAAGGAATTGCACATGGCGTATTCACAGGGGATATGGGCGGAACCGCCGGCCATGTAATCCAGATCGCAGTTGGGATCGGGCGTTTCCAGATTGATGGTGCCAGGCAGCCAGCCGGTATGCAGGGCCATGGCAGTGAACACGCTCTCCGCACCGCCCGCGGCACCCAGCAGGTGGCCGGTCATGGACTTGGTGGCAGAGATCTTGATCTTGGGAGCGTGGTCGCCGAACACCAGCTTGATGCCCTTGGTCTCGGCCTTGTCGTTGAGCTGGGTGGAGGTGGCGTGGGCATTGATGTGCCCGATGGCCTCGGGGGCCAGACCGGCGTCACGCAGGGCGTTCTGCATGGCGCGGGCCATGCCTTCGCCGGAATCGGCGGGAGCGGTCATGTGGAAAGCGTCGTCAGAGGCGCCGTAGCCCACTACTTCGGCGTAGATCTTGGCGCCGCGGGCCTTGGCGTGTCCCAGTTCTTCCAGTTGCAGCAGGCCGGCGCCTTCCCCGATGACGAAGCCGTCACGGTTGGCGTCGAAGGGGCGGCATGCTTTGGCAGGATCGTCGTTGTAATGGGTGGAAAGGGCCTTCAGGGCCGTGAAACCGGCCACGCCCAGAGGCGTCACGGTGGCTTCCACGCCGCCGGTGATGGCCGTGCTGATGCGGCCGAGCAGGATCTCGCTGAAGGCTGTGCCGATGCCGTGGATGGCGGAGGCACAGGCGGTGGTGGTCACGATGTTGGGGCCCTTGGCGCCGGTGAAGATGGCGATCTGTCCGGGACCCATGTTGGAGATGAGCATGGGGATCAGGAAGGGAGAGACCTTGCCGGGACCACCCTGCAACAGCTTGGCGTGATAGGTCTCGATGGTCTTGAGACCACCCAGGCCGATGCCCAGGATGACGCCCACGTCGTAGGCATTGTCGTCATCAATGACCAGGCCGGAGTCTTTGAGGAGCTGCTGGGCGGCCACCACGGCGAACTGGGTGAAGCGGTCCATGCGGCGGGCCTGTTTGGCCGGGATGAAATCTTCGGCAACGAAGTTTTTCACTTCGCCGGCAACGCGCGAGTCATAGTCGGTGGCATCGAAAAGGGTGATGGGGCCGATACCGGATTCGCCGGCAAGCAGGCGTTTCCAGGTGGTTTCAAGGTCATTGCCCAGAGGGGTGATGGCAGAAAGACCAGTGATGACAACGCGCGGACGACTCATGGATACTCCTTGGACAGGCGGGGTCTTGCGCCTGGAAAAAATGCTCGTGTTGGTCGGCCGGAAGGGGAAAACGCACCGGGCAAGCCCGGTGCGTTCCAATTTTTCCGGCAGACAGGGAAAAACTTAGCCCTGCTTGCTTTCGATGTAGCTGATGGCGTCCTGCACCTTCAGGATCTTCTGGGCGTCGTCATCGGCGATCTCGATGTCGAATTCTTCTTCCATGGCCATGATCAGTTCGGTCAGGTCCAGGGAGTCAGCGCCCAGGTCTTCCACGAAGGAAGCTTCGGGCTTCACTTCTTCAGCGCTCACACCCAGCTGGTCCACGATGATTTTGGTCACTTTGGCTGCAACTTCAGACATGGTTATCCTCCAACTCGCTTTGTGTTTTCCGGTAGCGGGAGCGGCAGCATGCGCGGCCGCAGTTTTAGCAGTACATGCCGCCGTTGACGGCCAGCACCTGGCCGGTGATGTAGGCAGCCTTGTCCGAAGCCAGGAAGGCCACGGCGTCGGCGATCTCCTGGGCGGTGCCCATGCGCTTCAGCGGGATGGCGGCTTCGTAGGAGGCGCGCACATCGTCGCTCAGGGCGGCGGTCATGTCGGTTTCGATGAATCCGGGGGCCACGGCATTGACCGTGATCTGGCGCGCGGCCAGTTCCTTGGCGCAGGACTTGGTCAGCCCCAGCAGGCCGGCCTTGGCGGCGCTGTAGTTGGCCTGGCCGGCATTGCCCATCTGGCCCACGACGGAAGAGATGTTCACGATGCGGCCGCGACGGGCCTTGGTCATGATCTTGGCGGCTTCGCGGGTGCAGATGAAGGCGCCGCGCAGGTTGATGGTGATGACGCGGTCGAAATCGTCGTCCTTCATGCGGACCAGGAAGCCGTCCTTGGTGATGCCGGCATTGTTGACCAGCACGGCCAGATCGACCTTGCCCTTGATATGTTCGGCAAAAAAGGCAGCCACGGCCTCGCCGTCACCCACGTTGAGGGGCAGGGCCAGGGCACGTCCACCGGCCGCCTCGATCTCCGCCACGGTCTTGTCGGCTTCTTCGGGACGGCTCACATAGGTGAGGATGACCTGATAGCCGTCACGGGCCAGGGTCAGGGCAACGGCGCGACCGATGCCGCGGGAACCGCCGGTAACCAGCGCGGTAGGAGTGGTGGGATCGAGATTGCTCATGGTGCTGCCTCAATGGATTTTATGATATAGCAGAAAAGGACCGAGTTCAACGCCGTGGCGGCCTAGAACTGCAGCAGGGCCGCTCCCCAGGTCAGGCCGCTGCCGAAGGCGGTCACCAGCACACGGTCCCCGGCCTTGATGCGGCCCTGGGCCAGAGCTTCCACCAGGGCCAGGGGCACGGAGGCGGAAGAGGTGTTGCCGTATTCGGCCACGTTGGTGAACACGTGATCCAGACCGATCTTCAGGCGGCTGCCCACGGCCTCGATGATGCGCATGTTGGCCTGGTGGGGCACGAAAAGATCGACATCAGCGGCCGTGAGGCCGTTGCGCTCCAGCAGTTCCTGGCAAACGCCGGACATCTGGCGCACGGCATGCTTGTAGACTTCACGGCCCTGCATGGAGATGAAAAAGTCGTTGCCCACGGGATCGCCGGGCTTGTACCGGCAGCTGGTGCCGCCGCCCACGATGATGAGGTCGTGCAGGCTGCCGTCGCTCTTGCAGATGCTGTCCTGCACGCGGGCCAGGGCATTTTCGGGATCGCTGTTCAGGATGCAGGCACCGGCGCCGTCACCGAAGAGCACGCAGGTGCTGCGGTCGCCCCAGTTGACGCGGCGGGTAAGGGCCTCGGTGCAGACGAAGAGGATCTGGGAAGCCGGGTCCTGGCAGAGCAGGGCGTCCGCCAGGTGCAGGCCGTACAGGAAGCCGGAGCAGGCGGAGCCGAAGTCGAAGGACATGGCCGGGCCGGCACCGATGTTGCCGCCGATGATGCAGGAAAGCGAGGGGCTGAGATGGTCCGGCGTACAGGTGGCCGTGAGGATGTGGGTCAGCCTGGCGGCATCGAGACCGGCATCTTCCAGGGCCTTGCGGGCGGCATGGATCCCGAGGTCGGAGGCGTTCTCCTCCTGGGGCAGGCAATGGCGGCGCTTGATGCCGGTACGGGTGGTGATCCACTCGTCGTTGGTCTCCACCAGTTTGCTCAGGTCGTCATTGGTCAGGACATCAGCGGGGACGTAGCTGCTGAGGGCGTGCAGGTAGCAGTTTGGCTTCATAGAGATACCCGTGGCTTAGATGGCGCGTGAGAAGCGGGTGAGTTCCTCGTTGGCCAGGATGGTTTCGGCAAGACGGTCGTTGGTGCCCTTGCGCACAAAGATACCGGCCATCTTGATGGCATTCTGCATGGCGCGGGCACTGGAGCGGCCGTGGCAGACGATGGCCAGGCCCTGCAGGCCCAGAAGGGGGGCGCCGCCGTATTCGGCATAGTCGATGGTGGTGGCGAACTTCTTGAAGGCGCCCTTGGCCAGCATGCCGCCCAGGGCGGGCAGGAAGCCGGAAGTGAACAGGCGCTTGAGCATGCGGACCAGGGCCGAGGCCAGGCCCTCGCTCATCTTGACCACCACGTTGCCCACGAAACCGTCGCAGACCACGACATCGATATCGCCCGTGAAGATGTCGCGGCCTTCGGCATTGCCCACGAAGTTGAGGTTCTGGGCGAGCTTGAGCAGTTCGTAGGCTTCCTTGACCTGGCTGTTGCCCTTGCCTTCCTCTTCGCCGATGCTCAGCAGGCTGACACGCGGGGCCGCATAGCCCAGCAGGTCACGCGCGAAGGCGTCGCCCATGAGGCCGAACTGGAAAAGATGATAGGGCCGGCAGTCCACATTGGCGCCGGCGTCCAGCACGACCACGGGATTCTTTTCCGTGGGCAGCAGGGCAGCCAGCGCCGGGCGTTCGACGCCCGGCAGCCGACCCATGATGAACATGCCGCACGCGACCGTGGCGCCGGAATGGCCGGCACTGACCACGGCATCGGCCTTGCCGTCCTTGACGAGACGGCAGGCCACCTGGATGGAAGCGTTTTTCTTGCGGCGAAGGATGTCCGAAGGCTTTTCATTCATGTGCACCACATCATCAGCCTGGACGATGTCGAAATGCACGTTGGCAAGGTCGAGCTTGGCGAGTTCCGCTTCTACCTTGGGGGTATCCCCCACAAGGAGGACGTGCAAGTCATGAAGCCTGGCGGCGTCGATGGCGCCAGGAACGACCACGGAGGGGCCAAAGTCCCCTCCCATGGCATCAACGGCTATGATGGGGCGCGCGTTCATTACTCGGCTTCGGTCTTGGCGATCACCTGACGGCCCTTGTAAGCGCCGCAGTTGGGGCACACGCTATGGGGCACGGTGGGCTCGCCGCAGGAGCAGTAGATGACGGTGGGGGTGGCCACGCGGTCGTGGGAACGACGCATGCCCTTGCGGGAACGGGACTTTTTGTTTTGCTGGACAGCCATGATGTTCTCCTTCTCCGAGAGATCGGAAATGATATGCTTTTGGGGCGTGAGTGACCCTATGGGCCAAGCTCAAGAGGCAAGAGCCTAGCAGAAAAAAATCTTGATGTCTAGTTTTTGCGCAACTTCAGCCCGCGCAGGACGGCCATGCGCGGATCGCCCTCTTCCGGGGCGCACTGGCAGGGGCCGTCATTGAGGTTGGCGCCGC
>CALBAX010000040.1 GCA_937926875.1 uncultured Desulfovibrio sp. | reverse complement strand
GCATCGGTACCACGCTCCTGCGCCAGCTGGGCCCCGAAGCCGTGCGCATCCTGCCCGGGGCCAGTTCCCTGCAGCAGGCCTGTGCCCGTCTGGGCCTGCCCTGGCATGACGTCATCTGCCTTTCCCTGCACGGCCGCGACGATCTGACACCCCTCCATGCCGCCGTCCACCGGCAACGCCCCATCAGCCTGCTCACCGATGCCCGCATGACGCCCGACCTGCTGGCCCGCCACCTGCTGGACAGGGGCGTGGACTGGTTCGCCATGCATGTGTTCGAGGCCATGGGGACCGACAGGGAAGCGGAACATCACCTTGCTCTGGAAGAAGCCGCCGCCGCCAGCTTCGGCGCTGTCTGTACCGTCCTGCTGACGCCTGCGGGCGAGATGCGCCGTCCGCATCCCGGCCTGCTGCCCGCCGAGCTGCGTCACGAAGACGGCCTGCTGACCAAGCCCGCCGTGCGTGCCGCCGCCCTGGCCCTGCTGCGGCCCGGGCCCCGGCATACGGTCTGGGATCTGGGCGCCGGTTCCGGCTCCGTGGCTTTGGAGGCTGCCTGTCTGGCCCACGAGGGCCGCGTGGTGGCCGTGGAACGGGCCCCTTCCCGTGCCATGGACATCCAGGAGAACCGCCGCCGCTTCGGGGCCGCCTTGGTGGATGTCTGTCTGGGCACAGTGCCCCAGTGCCTGCCGCGCCTGCCCGACCCGCACCGGGTCTTCATCGGCGGCGGGCTTTCCGGCGACGGGGCCCGCAACCTGCTGGAACAGGTCTGCCGTCGTCTGCTGCCCGGCGGACGGCTGGTGGTGAGCTGCATCCTGCTGGATACGCTGGCCCGCTGCCGCGCCTTTTTCGAGGCCCTGGGCTGGCCCGCCGAAGTGACGCAGGTACAGTCCGCCCATTCCCGGCCGCTGGGGCAGGACATCTTCCTGGCCGCCGCCAACCCCGTCTTCCTGCTGGCCGTGGACAAGCCCGGGCAGGAAGGGGACGAAGGCTAGGGAAAGTTGGGAGCGCATCACTACAGGAGGGGGAGGAGACGCTCGCGTTGCTGCCGATGCCCGTAGATTCCTGCATCGCGACGGGCATGTCCTTCCGGGCCGTCTCCGGTCGCATCGTGCGGGGAAAAGTCCCCTCCCTCCGCATGTATCCCACGCCCTCAAAAAACGCTCTTGGGGCAGATGGAGGGGAGGAGGGAGACGGCAGGCGTCCCTCCGGACGCCAGTCCCCGGCATGACATCGCAGGGACGCGGGATGGCGATGCCACGCCCCGCCCACTGGAGGAAACTATGGAAAAGCAGCCAGGCATGGTCAGTTTCGTCGGCGCGGGCCCCGGTGACCCGGAACTGCTCACCCTCAAGGGGAAACGTCTCATCGAAGAGGCCGCCCTGCTGCTCTACGCCGGTTCCATGATCCCGCCCGCCCTGCTGGATCTGGCCTCGCCCCGGGCCAGCGTCATCGACGCCGCCCCGCTGGATCTGGAAGAATGCCATTCCCTCATGCTCCAGTTCGCCCGCGCCGGTCAGCCCGTGGTGCATCTGCACACCGGCGACCCTGCCGTCTACAGCGCCCTGCGCGAGCAGCTGGCCCTGCTGGACAGGGACGGCATCCCCTGGCAGGTGGTGCCCGGCATCACGGCCGCCAGCGCCGCCGCTGCCGCTGCCGGATGCAGCTTCACCGTTCCCGGCGCCACCCAGAGCCTGATCATGACCCGCATGCCCGGCCGCACGCCCATGCCCGAACAGGAGGCCCTGCGCCATCTGGCCAGACACGGCACCACGCTGGCCGTCTACCTTTCCGCCATGCAGGCCCGCGCCATGCAGGAAGAACTGGAACAGTCCCTGCCCGCCACCACGCCCGTCATCTGCGCCTTCCGCCTGGGCTGGCCTGACCAGAAGCTCATCCGCACCCGCCTCGACCTGCTGGCCGGGACCATCGAAAAGAACGGCCTCTCCCGCCAGACCGTGGTCCTCGTCCTGCCCGGTGAAGGAGAAGACGCCCCGGCGCCGCGTACCTGCGGCCCGCATACCGACCACGATTGATGCGATCCGGGAAAGCGCCCTGGGGCCTTTCCCGGATCATTCCTCTCTTAGTCTTCCTCCCCATCTGTCACCAGCCAGGCACGGCAGCGTGCTATGGCCGCGTCCCTGCCCAGCCTGCGCGCTTCTTCCAGAATACTTTTCATCTGGGGCGAGATTACGCCCTCTCTCCAGCCTATGCGCTGATTCGGAACAATATAGTCATACAAGTCCCGATAGTTTTTTATAGTATGCGGATTCATACCTAAACAGTTACCATACAGCCGCAAAACTTCCATTAAAGTTTTAGTCTTTTCAAAAAAGCATTTATGGTCATACAAGGACAGACAAGCTGCAACAAAATACCCTTTTTCTCTTTGTTGATCAGAATAATAAGTAGACATTGAAATCTCCTTTTTCTTTAAGTATAACACACAAAGTCAGAAAGCTGTCAACTCAATATTTTTCCAATAATATAAAACGTCATCCTTATAAAAACTTTTACAATGTAAAATTTTACCTTGCTCATTTTTATATTACTTGCATTTTACCATCTAAAAGCATCATCAAGTCATAAGCAGTTTTTACGCCTGTGCTCCCAAAGATAAGCGGCGCCCCCCTTTTCACAATCCCTCATTTCATACCGCAACGCTTGCAAGCGGCAAAAACCTTGGGTAAGCTGGCACTTTCCATTATCCCGCAGCAGGAGTGCAGGAACATCATGCCAACCCCCATTCTGGAAAAAGAAAGCCTCATCCCGGGCAAGACCAGCAAACTGGTGCTGCACGCGCCGGCCATTGCCGGCCACGCCCGGCCCGGTCATTTCGTCATGCTGCGCATGAGCCCCACGGGCGAGCGCATCCCCCTGACCATCGCCGATACGGATGCCGAAAAGGGCACCATCACCATCGTCTATCTGGTCATGGGCAAGAGCACGGCCATCCTTGAGGATCTCAAGGCCGGCGACGAGATCCTGGACGTTTGCGGCCCCCTGGGCAAGCCCACCCACATCGAGAAAAAAGGCACCGTCATCTGTGTGGGCGGCGGCACCGGCATCGCCGCCATGCACCACATCGCCAAGGGACATTCGCGCATCGGCAACAAGGTCGTGGGCATCATCGGCGCCCGCAACAAGGACCTGCTCCTGTTCGAAAAGGAACTGGCCAGCTTCGTTGACGAGCTGCTCATCTCCACTGACGACGGCAGCTACGGCCACAAGGGCCTGGTCACCGACCTGCTCCGCGACCGTCTGGAATCCGACAAGGACGTCTTCGAAGTGGTGGCCGTGGGGCCCGTGCCCATGATGGCCGCCGTGGCCAACACCACCCGTCCCTACGGCGTGCGCACCACCGTCAGCCTCAACCCCATCATGGTGGACGGCATCGGCATGTGCGGCGCCTGCCGCGTGACCGTGGACGGCAAGACCAAGTTCGCCTGTGTGGACGGCCCCGAATTCGACGGCCACAAGGTGGACTTCGACGAACTGCGCCGCCGTCTGGGCGCCTACCGCGATCAGGAAAAGGTCTCCATCGACCAGTACAGGAGCACCCATGGAAACTAAGCCCAAAAAGACCATTGCTCCGCGCGTGGACATGCCCTGCCAGCCCGCGGACGTGCGCGCCCACAATTTCGATGAAGTGGCCACCGGCTACACCAAAGAGATGGCCCTGCAAGAAGCCTCCCGCTGCCTGCAGTGCAAAAAGCCCCTCTGCATGAAGGGCTGCCCCGTGGAAGTGCCCATCCGCGACTTCATCGGTGAAGTGGCCCGCGGCAACTTCGACGCCGCCTACCGCATCATCAAGACCACCAACAGCCTGCCTGCCGTGTGCGGCCGCGTCTGCCCGCAGGAACACCAGTGCGAAGGCAAGTGCATCCTCAACGCCAAGGGCCAGCCCATCGCCATCGGCCGCCTGGAACGCTTCGTGGCCGACACCTACATCGCCACCAGCGCCTGTGAACAGGTGACCGGCACCAATTCCTGTGCCATGCCCGTCAAGGGCAAGAAGGTGGCCTGCATCGGCTCCGGTCCTTCCTCCCTGACCTGCGCGGGCGTCTGTGCCGCCAGCGGCCTCAAGGTGGACGTGTTCGAGGCCCTGCACGAGCCCGGCGGCGTGCTCATCTACGGCATCCCCTCCTTCCGTCTGCCCAAGAACGTGGTGGCCACCGAAGTGGACGGCCTGCGCCGTTCCGGCGTGGACTTCCACCTCAACAGCGTGGGCGGCCGCACCTTCACCGTGGACGAACTGCGCAAGGAATATGACGCGGTCTTCATCGGCGTGGGCGCCGGCCTGCCGGTCTTCCTGGGCGTGCCCGGCGAGAACCTGGTGGGCGTGTTCTCCGCCAACGAATACCTGACCCGCGTGAACCTGGGCCGCGCCTACGCCTTCCCCGAACAGGACACCCCCGCCTACCTCGGCAAGCATGTGACCGTGTTCGGCGCCGGCAACGTGGCCATGGACGCCGCCCGCACCGCCCTGCGCATGGGCGCGGAAAGCGTGCACATCGTCTACCGCCGCACCAAGGCCGAGATGCCCGCCCGCCGCGAGGAAGTGGAACATGCGGAGGAAGAAGGCGTGAAGTTCGAGATGCTGGCCGCCCCCGTGCAGTTCAACGGGGACGCCGAGATGAAGCTCATGTCCGTGACCCTGCAGAAGATGGAACTGGGCGAGCCCGACGCCTCCGGCCGCCGTCGCCCCGTGCCCGTGGAAGGCGCCACCTACGAGCTGGCCACCGACCTGGCCATCGTGGCCCTGGGCACCCGCTCCAACCCCATCCTGCTGGAAGCCACCGAAGGCCTGGAAAAGACCGAACGCGGCTACATCAAGGTGGATGAGGCCACGGGCGAGACCTCGCTGCCCAACGTCTTCGCCGGCGGCGACATCGTCACCGGCGCGGCCACGGTCATCCTGGCCATGGGCGCCGGACGCCGGGCCGGCCAGGAGATCTGCCGCCGCCTGCTCGGCTAACCAGCCATAGCGTCAGCACATCACGGGGAGGGTCCGCCCTCCCCGTTTTTTTCCCTCGGGCCCTGCCCCCATCTCAGCCGCGTCCGCGACCTGCCGCCATCACGGCCATCCCGTCTGTCCCTGACAGGCCGGGGCGCTCCCCGGAGACCATCATGATCACCGCCGACCTCCACAACCATACCCGTTATTCCCACGGCGCCAGCACGCCGCAGGAGATGTACGCCGCCGCCTGCTCGGCCGGGCTCAAACTGCTGGGCTTCACCGAACATTCCCCGCGCCCGCTGGGCTTCGACTATACCAACGAATACCGCGAACAGCTGAGCCGCTTCATGCCCACCTATGCCCGCGAGGTCTGCGAGCTGCGCGACAACGCCGCTCCCGATGCCTGCCAGGTGCTGTTCGGCATGGAGATGGACTGGCTGGAAGGACAGGAGGGCTTCGCCCGTCAGGCATGTACCGCCTATGATTTCGATTACCTGCTGGGCAGCGTGCACTTCATCGGCCACTGGGGCTTCGACGACCAGGCATCGGACTGGGACATCCTTTCGCAGGAGGAATGCGAACGGAACTACGTGCGCTACTTCCAGAGCTGGCGCGCAATGATCGCCTCGGGCATGTTCCAGATCGCCGCCCACCCCGACCTCATCAAGATCTTCTCCGTGGACCGCTTCCACATCTGGCTCAACAAGCCCGGCAGCCTCGACATCATCCGCACGGCCCTCACCGAGCTGCGCGACGCGGGCATGGCTATGGAGATCTCGTCCGCCGGGCTGCGCAAGCCCTGCCGCGAGATCTATCCCTGCGCGCCCATCATGCAACTGGCCGCCGAGCTCCGCGTGCCCGTGACCTTCGCCTCCGACGCCCACATCACCACCGACGTGGCCTTTGCCTTCCCCCGTCTGGAAAGCTATGCCCGCGCCTTCGGCTTCACCCGGAGCGTCTGGTACAAGCAGGGCCGGCAGCACGTGCTGCCGCTGTAGGAAAGGACACGCGCCCGGATGTTTTCCGGGGGAAGGAGAGCCCCGCATCTCTGCTTGATGCCCGCAACGCTCCTTCGGTGCTAACAGGCACGGCCCTGGGGGCCGCCATCCGGTCGCGCCCGCACGGAAGGAGTTCCCCTTTCCCCAGTCGCCTTCCCTTCCCCAGCGCGCTTTACCGGAAAATGGCGTTCGGGGGAGGGCCGGGCTTTCTCAGTCCGGATCCCCCGGTCACGCTCGGGCAAGGCCGCTCCCCCTGTCCCGGTCGATGGCGCGCCCGCATCCGGTCTCCCCGGGCCCGATGGCTACAGGCCGCGCCCGGTCGCGTGCATATGTTTTCAGGCTGTCCGGCCTTCGGACAGTCCCCCATCTTTCAGCGGTCCGCAGGACGGAGACGCACCGCCAGTTTTACGAGCCTCTCATGCAAACCCAGTCCCCCCTTCTCCCCGGCAGTCCCCTGGTGGACATCGAAGACCTGAGCCTGTTCCTGCCCGGTGATGCCCGGCAGAAAATGATCCTGCACCATATCGACTGGCATCTGTGCCGCGGCGAGCACCACTTGCTGCTGGGCCACAACGGTGCCGGCAAGACCACGCTCATGCGCCTCATGCACGGCCTGCTCTGGCCGGCGGAAGGCCGCATCGTCTGGCATACCAGCGAAGGCGAGGAGACCTCGCCCATCGCGGGCCGCGCCGTCAGCGCCCTTGTCTCGCCCGACCAGCAGGAGAACTACCAGCGGCAGCGCTGGTACATCACCGGCCGGGAACTGCTGCTCACGGCCTTTGAAGATACCCCCCTGCTCTACACCAACAGCTCCGAACAGCGTCACGCACAGGTGGAAGACATGGCCCGGCGCCTGCGCGCCCTGGACCTGCTGGACAGGATGGTGCCGGAAGTCTCGCAGGGCCAGCTCCGCCTGCTCCTGCTGGGCCGGGCCCTGGTCCGGCAACCGGATCTGCTCCTGCTGGACGAATGCAGCGACGGTCTGGATGCCGACCACAGCCGCCGCTTCTATGAAGTCCTGGACAGCGTGCGCGAGCACTGCACGGTCATCATGAGCAGCCACCGCCCGGAACAGGTACCGGACTGGTGCCGCAAGACGCGCGTCATCCATCAGGGCCGTCTGCTGGCCCCGGGAAGCGCCCTGCCGCCGCAGGAAGGCGAATATGAGGACATCAGCCTGGCCAGCGCCGTGACGCCCGCCCCTGAACCTTCCGCCCCACTGCTGGACGTGCGCCATGCCACGGTCTTCATCGACGGGCAGGAGATACTGCACGATGTGGCCTGGACGCTGCGCAAGGGCGAGCACTGGCGCATCGAGGGCGAAAACGGCTCGGGCAAGTCCACCTTCCTGCGCCTGCTGGCCGGGGACGAATTCGTGGCTGTGGGCGGTACGCTGGTGCGCCACCTGCCCCATCATGGCGGCGAGACCGTGCTGCTGGAAGAGATCCGCAAGGGCGTGCGTCTGGTCTCCGACCTGTCGCAAGCCCTGTACGGCTACAGCATCACGGCGCTGGAACTGGTCTGTACCGGTCTGGAAAACACCGTGGGCGTCTACCGCGACTACAGCAAGGCCGAACAGGATCAGGCCCGCCGCGTCATGGGCGAACTGGGCGTGGGCCATCTGGCAGAACGTTCCATCCGCCTGCTCTCCACCGGCCAGCTGCGCCGCCTGTTCCTGGCCCGCGCCCTCATGGGCGAACCGGACATTTTGCTGCTGGACGAACCCTGCTCCGCCCTGGACGAAGAATCCCGCCGCCAGTATCTGGATCTGCTGGATCAGCTGGCCGCCCGCGGCATCTCGCTGGTCTTCGTCTCCCACTTCGAGGGCGACGCGCCGTCCTGCATCAACCGCCGGGCGCGTATGCATCAGGGACGTCTGGAGATCTTGGCATAGGGGCCCCTCCCCCGTACCCCCTCCTTCCCCAAAACCCGCCCACCCAAAAAGCCCCGCACTGTGCGGGGCTTTTTGCATCACAACGGCGGGATAGCGGGCAAGCGTAAAAAACATGCAGGCTGTTTCTTCAGCATCACCGGGGGACAGGCGCCACAGGCACATTCTCCGCGCTGCCATGCCCGTCAGGGACCAGAAGAAAAGTTTTCGGAGAGGGATGGGGGTCCGGGGGAAGGGAGGCCCCTTTTTCAAAAGGGGCCTCCCTTCCCCCGGCAAACCGCCTTACTCCTTCTTCTCGAAGGGGTTCTTCAGCTCTTCCACCTGCTCCGGCTTCTTGCCCAGCTTGGCGCGCAGGACTTCGATAGCCACCGGCAGCACGGAGATGATGATGATCAGGTAGACGATGATGCTGAAATTCTGGCGCACCCACTCCAGATTGCCCAGAAAATAGCCGGCCGAGACCAGGCCGCCCACCCAGAGCACACAGCCCGTGATGTTGAACAGGAAAAAGCGGTGCGGGCACATGAGGGCGATACCGGCCACGAAGGGCGCAAAGGTACGCACGATGGGCACGAAGCGGGCCAGGATGATGGCCTTGCCACCGTGCTTCTCATAAAAGTGGTGCGCTTTGAGCAGATGTTCCTTCTTGATGAAGCGGGAATCCCGCTGGAAGATGGCCGGGCCCACGTGACGGCCGATGAAGTAGTTCACCGCATCGCCTGTGATGCCGGCAGCCAGCAGCACCAGCAGCACATGGCCGTAGCCCATGAGGCCGGCACCGGCCACGACGCCGGAAGCAAAAAGCAGGGAATCCCCCGGCAGGAAGGGCGTGACCACGAGGCCGGTCTCGCAAAAGACGATGATGAACAGGATGGCATAGATCCACATCCCGTACTGTTCCACCAGTTCGAAGAGATGGGCGTCGATATGCAGGATGAAGTCCACCAGATATGTCAAAAATTCCATGTACACCTCGGCAGGGATTTGGGACTGGAAGCCTTTCCCTTGTATCCCAGCCATGCCTGTGGCACAACACCTACAGCAGCCCTGTCCCCACTTGCGGCCTGCCTCCACCTCTTTTCCCGTCTCGCGAGGTCCCATGCCTGTCCGTTCCTCCGTCATCATGGTCCTGCTCTGCCTGTGCATCACCGTCCCGGCCCTGGCCGAGAACGGCTACAATCCCGGCTTCCGCACCCTGGGCTTCTGGCAGCAGGAAAGCGGCATCCGCGTGGACGTCAATGTCTGGTATCCGTCCGTGCGCGCACCGCGCTCCCTGTCCTACACGCCCTGGACCATCCGCGGCGCCCGCAACGGCAAGCCCGTTCCCGGGCGCTTCCCCCTGATCCTGCTCTCCCACCCCTCGTCGGGGACGCGCTTTTCCTTCCATGACACGGCGGCGGCCCTGGCAGCGCGCGGTTTCGTGGTGGCCGCGCCCACCCATCCCCGCGACTGCATGGAAAACATGGACCATCTTTTCCTCTGGGAACAGCTCAAGGACAGGGCCCTGGAACTGTCGGCCACCATGGACCTGCTGCTGGCCGACAAGGACATCGGCCCCAGTATCGACCCCAAGCGCATCGGCGTCCTGGGCTACGGCAGCGGCGCCACGGCCGCCCTGCTGCTGGGCGGCGCCCTGCCCGACTGCTCCGGCTGGATGGACTACTGCCGCAAGGCCCCCCAGGACGATGCCTACTGCTATGACCAGCCCCGGGCCCGCATGGACAGCATGTGCGGCCATTTCCCGCTGGATCCGCGCAGCCTGGCCGATCCCCGCGTCAAAGCCATCGCCGCCGTGGGCCCCACCTTCGGCATGCTGTTCAGCCATCAGGGCCTGGCCAGCCTGCAACCGCACCTGCTGCTGGTGGGGCTTGAGCATGACGACCTGAGCATCTCCTCGCTGCATGCCGAGGCCCTGTATGAACGCATGGACAGGAAGCCCGCCCACCTGTTCCTGGACAAGGCGGACATGTCGCTGCTCATGGCGCCCTGCCCGCCCAGCCTGGCCAATGAACTGCCCGAGATGTGCCATGACGAGCTGGATCCCCTGCGCCAGCAGATCTTCAACCAGCTGACCCGCAGACTGGCCGCGTTTTTCCTGGAATGGCTCGGTACCCAGGAGAGCCCGGAGAGCTTCTTCTCCCTCGGTACCGGCGAATGAGCCCGGGCCCTGGCTTGACAAGGTCCCGGCATTCTTCCTAGGAAGGGAAATCACCCCTTTATCAAGGACATAACGGCATGCGCCATCTCCAATCCCTGCTGGCCTGCGCCCTGCTGGCTCTGGCCGCCCTGGCCTGCATGTGGCCCGCACTGGACAAAAGCTTCCTGTCCACCGTGGCCGGCAGCGCCACAGACGATACGCCCCAGCAAACAGCACCCGCTACCGTCAGCGGTCAGCCCCTCCCGGAAGGCTGGACAGCCATGCCCGCGGGCGCCCGCTCCACCTATCTGGGCATCCATGGCGGCACGGTGCCGGTAAGCCTGCTGGTGAGCCGCGACGGCATGTCCCTGGTCTCCTTTGTGGGCCAGACAGGCAATGACTTCCTGGAGCTGCTGCACCGCGCCGACGTGCGCCTGCCTTCCCTGCTCACCAGCATCCTGGGCAGCAGCTACGGCGGCAGCATGCTCCTGGCAGGGCGTGCCCAGCGCAGCATGCCCGTCCTCTATGTCCTGGGCGACCGGCTGGCCGCCATGCCCCATGGCCTCCAGGGCCTCCAGCCCTTCGGCCTTTCGGACAAGCCCCTGTCCATCGAGGGCAACATCTCCCTGCCGCCCCGCCGCAATCCGGCAGCACGGAGCTACCGCCTGCATATCGATCCCCGTTATCTCGACCCCCGCCGCTAGAGGGGCCCCGGCCCTGCGGAAAGGCCGCATCGATGCATACTGTGCCAGTGCCCGGCTACATCTGCATAGTGGAAAGTACGCTCTTTTGCCCCGTTCTTGAGCGGAAGAACGTTGCTTTTATATATTCGTTATCCTATAGTCATCAGAAAACAGGAGTTCCCGGTGACCATTCGCGAAAAACGTACCCTCATCAGCCAGTTCGCCGCAGCATTGCGGCAACGATCCCCTCAGGACAAACGGGATTTGCTGGTCGCCGATACTCTGGATTCCCTGTGCCGGCACTGCGACCTGTATGATGCCGCCCGGGTCAGCAGCAATCCCTTCCATCCCGAATTGCTGCGCACCATCGCTGCCGCGGATCTTTCTTCCGATGCCCTGTTCTCGCTTTTCGAATGCCTGGCCGTCCTGGTCCACCTGCGCAAGCTAGCCCATCCCGCCATCCCGCTGGATGGGACGGAAGAGGAACTCCTTTTCGAGTTCGAGCACAGTGGGGAATGGCTGCCGGATGACCTGACCCTGGTCGCGCACTGGTACTGGCACGCACCGGCCGCCCTCCTCGACAACTAGCCCTCTTCCTGCCTCCGTCCGAACCATCCTCCGGGTGGTTTTTTTGTTGCAGCGTCGGCTCTTCCGGCCGTTGCACGGCATAAAAAAAGGCCCGCCAAAGCGGGCCTTTCTTTGCATGGTTTCAGCCGTTGCTACAGGACACGGCCAATAAGATAGAAGCACACCGTACCGGCCACCACGCAGTACAGCAGGAAGGGCCAGATGGTACGACGCAGGATGATGCCTTCCTTGCCGATCATGCCCAGCACGGCGCACACGGCCACGATGTTGTGGATGCAGATCATGTTGCCGGCAGCGCCGCCCACACCCTGGGCAGCCACGATGATGTACTTGCCGAGAGCAGGATAGTTCAGCAGACCGCCCATATCCCACTGGAAGTTGGCAAAGAGCATGTCAGACACGGTGCAGGAGCCGGTGATGAAGGCGCCCAGACCGCCCACGAAAGCGGCCAGCATGGGCCAGGCGGCACCGGCCACGTCAGAGGCGAACAGCGCCATGGCCATGGGCATGGACGGCAGGGCCGCACCATCAGGACCGGCGGTATTGACGCCGGAGCCGCGCAGGATGGATACCAGGGCCACGGCAGCCACCAGGGCGATGGTGGGGGCCGTCATCTTTTCCAGAGCGGTGCCCCAGGCCTGACGGATCTTTTCACCGTTCATCCTGTGCAGGCCGATGGTGATGATGGATACCAGGATGAAGGGGATGGTACCGGGCAGGTTGAGCAGGGCGATCTTGGAGGTCACGCCCTGGAAGCCCAGGATATTGGCCCACCCCACACTGAACATGGGATCGGTGACGATGGGCTTCAGGTGGAAAGCGGGCACGCGGGTCAGCACCAGCAGCAGGCCGCACAGCACATAGGGCAACCAGGCCATGGTCTGGCTCATGTGTTCCTTGTACTCGGTGGCGGAGCTGGCTTCGATGGAACCGGTCCATTCAGCATCCCAGGCATCCTTGTGGTCGAAGTCCCACACGCCGTCGCGGGGCACGCAGAAACCCTTCTGGGTCAGCCAGACCAGCGCACCGAGGCCCAGCAGGCCGCCAACCATGGAAGGCAGTTCGGGGCCCACCAGCCAGGCCAGGATCAGATACGGCACCAGGAAGCAGGCGGAAGCCATGAGGCAGTACTTCCACGCGCGGAAGCCTTCCATCCAGGACTTGTTCTTGCCGAAGAAACGGGTCATGAAGCCCAGCATGAAGATGGGCAGGATGATGCCCATGGGGAAATGCATGAGGGTGACATATTCGCCGATGGTCTTGTAGGCCATGGCAGGGTCCGAAAAGTTCATGGCCTGCATGGCCACGGCTTCGATGGATTTGAAGCCCTGCAACACGGGGGTGCCCACGGCGCCAAAGGTCACGGGCACACTGTTGAAGGCCAGGCAGATGACGGCCGCGCACAGGGGCGGGAAGCCAAGGCCCAGCAGCAGGGGCGCGGCCAGGGCGGCAGGCGTGCCGAAACCGGCGGCACCTTCGATAAAGGCGGCGAACATGAAACCGATGATGATGGCCTGCAAGCGTTTGTCAGGGCTGATCTTCTTCATGCCGGCCTGGATCGTCTCCATGGCGCCGCTGTACTGCATGGTGTAGTAGATCAACAGCGCGCCGAACACGATGATCAGCACGCCCACAGCCGTGATGGTGCCTTCGATGGAAAGGGCCACCAGGCGCAGGGGTTCCTGTCCCCAGAAGGCACAGGCCAGCACCATGCCTGCGAGCCAGGCGATGGGCATGGCCCGGGTGGAGGGCCAGCGCAGGCCAGCCATGAGGATCAGGGCAATCAGGATCGGGATGAAGGCAAGGAATGCCAGAAGACCGATGGACATGAGACCTCCTCTGCAAGTGTCCATAGTGAACATGTCCCGGCCGCATATTTTCGCACCACACGCAGCCGTGACCTTCCCCAAACCGGCGACATGACAACATGCCGCATTACGGTCGTGACCTTGCCGCATATGCCTGCGGCCCACCGGCGCTCCATGCAGGTTCGCCAGGAAAAGACCGTGACCATGCGGCATTTTCAGACAGACGGCGGCCTTCCTCAAAACCGCCCGGAGACCCGGTGTCTGTCCAAAAATCCCTCCTGTCCATATGCCGGGGCGCCCTGGGCGGCACCCGGCCCGGGATCCCCGCGACCGGCCGGACAGGAAGGCCGGTCGCGGGACAGGCGGCGTGCCGCGGGGCACGCCGCCGCTCGTTTTCAGTTATTTTTTCAGGTTTTCGGCCACCAGTTCCGCGATGTGCGAGACCTTGACCTTCATGCCCTGCTTTTCCACACCGCCGCGCAGCTGCATGACGCAGCCGGGGCAGTCCATGACCACGCGGGAGGCGCCGGTAGCTTCGATGTTCTTCAGCTTCTTGGCCAGCAGCGTGCCGGAGATCTCGGGGAACTTCATGGAGTAGGTACCGCCGAAGCCGCAGCACACGTCCTCTTCGTTGCACGGCACATAGGTGGCCGCGTCGGCGATAAGGTCGCGCGGGGCCTTGGTCACGCCCAGGCCACGGCAGATGTGGCAGGAAGCGTGGTAGGTCACCTTTTCCCCGCTGTTGTTGAAGTCCTTCTCGGTCAGGCCGAGGACGTCATGCACGAAGGAGCTGTAGTCCGTCACCTTGTCGGAGAAGAGCTGCACGCGGGCGGCGTCAGCCTTGCCTTCAAGGATGTGGGGGTACACGTGCTTCAGGTGGGAAGCGCAGCTGGCACACAGGGTGATGATGGCGTCGTACTTGCTGGCGTCGAAGGCGTCCAGGTTCTGCTTGGCCACGTCCACGGAGGTCTTGCGCTGCCCCATCATTTCCAGGGGCAGGCCGCAGCAGGTCTGGGTCATGGGGTATTCCACGGCCACACCGCGGGCACCCAGCACCTTGACGCAGGCTTCCAGCTGTTCGGGATAAACGAAGTCCTGGGCGCAGCCGCCGAAGATGGCCACACGGTAGCGCGGGGTGGCCACACGCGGGGCGATCTTGGCCCAGCGGTCACGGAAGGCTTCGTTGGCGATGGCGGGCAGGGCCTTGAAGCCGTGCTTGCCAAGGAATATGGCAGGCAGGTGACGCTGGAACTGGGTGCCGCCGGTGAAGGGCTTCTGGGCGTAGGAGGCGAACTTGAGCAGGCTGTGGAACATCTTGCGGTTCTTCATCACAGCGGCCATCAGGGTGCCTTCCACACCACCGCCCTGCTCTTCGGTCAGGCGGGAGCGGATCTCGCGGATCAGGCGGGGCAGGTCGATGCCGCCGGCGCAGACGTTCTTGCAGGATTCGCAGCCCACGCAGTTCTGGCACAGCACCTTGGCCTTGTCCTTGCCGTGGAAGAAGTAGGTCAGGATCAGGCCGATGGCGCCGATGTAGATGTAGCCCATCTTGTGGCCGCCCACCAGACGGAACACGGGGCAGACGTTGGCGCAGGCGCCGCAGCGCACGCAGCGGAAGATCTGGGAGAACAGCGGGTCACGGGCGATCTCGGTACGGCCGTTGTCCAGGAAGACCACATGCATGATCTTCTTGTTGTCCTCACAGGCGCGGCATTCACCGGCACCGGCCATGAAGGTGGCATACGCGGTCAGGCGCTGGGCCGTGGCGTTACGGGGCAGCACCTGCAGGGCGGTCAGGGCCACTTCCAGGTTGGGGATCAGTTTGTCCAGGCCGGCGATGGCCACATGGACGCGCGGCAGGGTGGTGACCATGCGGGCGTTGCCTTCGTTGGTCACGGTGCTGACGGCGCCCATTTCGGCCACAGCGAAGTTGCAGCCGGAGATGCCCATGTCACCGTTGATGAACTTGCGGCGCAGCTGCACGCGGGCCACCTTCACCAGGCGCTGGATGTCTTCGGCATCCTGCTTGACGCCGGTCTCCTTGGTGAAGTCGTCCGCCACCTGATAGCGGGACAGGTGGATGGCGGGCATGACCATGTGCGAGGGGCCTTCGTGGCGCAGCTGGATGATCCATTCGCCGAGGTCGGTCTCATCCACGATGAACCCTTCCTTTTCCAGATAGGGGTTCAGCTGGATCTCTTCAGCGGTCATGGACTTGGACTTGATGATGCGCTTGACGTTGTTCTCACGGGCGATGCTGGCGATGATGCGGTTGGCATCTTCGGCAGTGGCGGCGCGGTGCACGTGCACGCCGCGTTCTTCGGCCACACGGCGGAACTGTTCGTACAGTTCTTCCATGTGCTTGCAGGCATCGTCCTTGGCGTCGGCGATCTGTTTGATCAGGCCGCGTTCGTCCACTTCCTTGAACACAGCTTCACGGTTGGCGCGGTAGGCCACGGCGAAGGTGTCGAGGGTACGGCGCAGGAAGCTGTCCTCAAGGGCAGAATCAATATCCTTGCGGTAATCCGAAAGGGTTTTGGGTGCAGTGTGGCTCATGGCTTAGTCCTCCAGAAGAATGATATGCAATTCCAGCGGGCCATGAACGCCCACGGCGGCCACGCGCTCGATATCGGCGGTACGGCTGGGGCCGCTGATCAGGGTCGTGTAGTTGCCGCCCTTGGGGTTGGCCATGAGCAGTTCGCGCATGCGGCCGGCGATCTCGGGCAGGGTGCGCACCAGCTTGGACTTGGCCAGCAGCAGCACGTGGATCTCGCTGATCATGCCGGCCAGGCGGGCATCTTCGTTATCGGTGTTCACCAGACAGGTGGCGCTGGCAGACACGCCCATCTCGGCGGAGGTCAGACCCACGTCGATACCGGCCAGATGGTTGCGCAGACCTTCACGGATGCACAGGAAGCCCTTTTCGTTGCAGGCGGCCTCCAGCGTGGCGAAGTCTTCATCGTTCAGGACAGGGGCGGCCACGATGCGCTGCACGCGGGTGGGCACGCCATTGGGGCCGTTGGGGCCTTTTTCCACATCCTCGTCCGCCATCAGTTCGCACGGGGCTTTGTTTTCGCACACGTCCACCACGTATTGCAGCGCGGCGGCCATGTTGGGCAGCTCCTGCACCACGGCATTGACGGCCGTGGCTTTGGCGGTGAAGTCCTGGACAAGATCCTGTATTTCTTCAGGGGCCATTGATGTCTCCTTATAATGAATGCCGCACCCTATTTGAGGGTTTCGGCATAGATCTGGATAGTATGCTTGACCTGCACGGGGTCATTGTTGTGCGAAAGCACGTCTTCCAGCTGCATCATGCAGGCGGGGCAGCCGGCGGCCACCACATGGGCGCCCGTGGCCACCACATTGTCACGCTTGCGCTGACCGATGACACGCGACAGGTCGTAGTGGAAGAGGTTGAAGGAACCGCCGCAACCGCAGCAGCGGTCGGCTTCCTTCATCTCCACCAGCTTGTAGTTGGGGTTGGTCTTGATGATGGTGCGCGGTTCCTCGGAAAGGCCCAAGGCCTTCTTGAGGTGGCAGGAGTCGTGGTAGGTCACGGTCTTGGCGCCGGGCAGGCTTTCCACAGCTTCGACCTTGAGCACCTTCACCAGGAATTCATTGATGTCCATGGTGATGGCGGCCAGGGCTTCAGCCTGGTGCTGTTCCACGCTGCCCAGGCGGGCGGCGTAACGGGGCCACAGTTCCTTGATGGTGGAGGTACAGGAGGAACAGGCCGTCAGCACATAGTCGAAGCTGCTTTCACCAAAGGCGGCCAGGCTCTTGGCCATCTGCTTCACCATGCCTTCGGCGTCGCCGGAGGACAGGGCCGGGATGCCACAGCAGGCGAAGCTGCTGGGCATGTAGATGGCCACGTTATGGTGGTGGAGCACCTTGATGCAGGCTTCGGACACATCCACGTAAAGCTTGTCGCCCATGCAGCCGGGGAAGAAGGCCACCTTCAGGCCGCCCATGACACGGGGCTCGTCCAGGTTGCCGTAGATGGCGTGCAGGGGCTTGAGGGCCAGGGAACGGATGTGGCGGTCGCCCAGCATGAAGTTGAGCATGGGAGCGCAGGCCGTGTTCTGGGTGTCCTTGTTGCTGCGGAAGATGACGCGCTGCATGGGCGCGCCCACCCGCATGGCAAAGTTGAACAGGCCGGGATACGGCAGCAGGGCACGGAACACCATCTTCTTGACCGGGTGCAGGCCAAGATAGGTGTTCACGATCTCGCGAGCCTCCATGAAGATGTCCATGATCTTCACGCCGGAGGGGCAGTTGGCCTCACAGGAGCCGCACAGCAGGCAGCGCCCCAGCTTGTCGGCCACGGCCTCGGGGTCGGCGATCATTTCATGGGCCAGGTTGTCCACCAGGGCCAGCTTGCCGCGGGCCACGTCGGCTTCCATCATGGTGGCGCCGAACATGGGGCAGACAGCCTGGCACATGCCGCACTTCATGCAGGCGATGATGCGGTCGTCAAGCGTCATGAGACGCTTTGCCAGTTTCTTCAGGTCGCTCATGGCGTGTCTCCCTAAATGCCCACCAGCTTGGTGGGATTGAGCAGACCCTTGGGATCCAGAGCGCGGCGCAGGCGCTGCGAGAAGAGGATGGTGCCGCGGGAGGTTTCCTTTTCCATCCACTTGGACTTGGCGGTGCCGATGCCGTGTTCGCCGGAGAGGGTGCCGTGCAGGCTGATGGCCACGTCGAACATTTCGTCGACGGCGGCTTCCACGCGGGCGAACTCTTCCTTGTCGCGCTTGTCGCACAGGAAGGTGGGATGCAGGTTGCCGTCACCGGCATGACCGAAGGTGCCCACTTCGACATTGTACTTCTTGGCGATGTCGTTGACGGCCTTCATCATGGCAGGAATCTGGGAGCGCGGCACGGTGGCGTCTTCCAGCACGGTGGTGGGCTTGCAGCGGGCCAGCACGGGCAGGGCCTGGCGGCGGGCTTCCC
>CALBAX010000039.1 GCA_937926875.1 uncultured Desulfovibrio sp. | reverse complement strand
TCCCCGTGCCCCACCCTTCCAAAAACTTTTGCCGGTGGGCCTGTGCAAAGATGGGAAAGCCCGCGGAAAGAGGGGCAACGGCCATCCCGCAAGGTCATGTCATGGCACTACAAGAACCTGAATGTATGGCTTTTGAGGGCAGAGACATGCGGCAGGGAGAGCTGGAGCTGCGGCAGATCGGGTGGAAGCGTGCCCTGTTAGTCTGGCAGCAGGGAACACGATGTCCTTCCAAACTGCCAGTGCACTTCAGGACGAGCTCCCTCAGTTACTCTTGGTGGCGCGGGAGCGTTCCCTGGAACGGCAATCTTCTGTTTCCACTGCGACAGCTACAAAAAAGACTGCCTGCGATGCAGGCAGTCGTGATGAGCGGTTTTGGGGGAGGGAGGGGGCGAGGGGGAGGGAACCCCTTTTTTCCGCCAGGAAAAGGGGTTCCCTCCCCCTTTGTTATGCATCGTAATCTAGCTCGTGCGCAGCAGGATCATGCCGATAATGAGCAGCCCCATACCGGCAAAAGCGCAGGGCTTGAGGCGCTGGCGGAGGAAGAGCCAGCCGCACAGCGAGGTACCCAGGATGCCGAGGCTGCCCCACATGGAGTAGGCCACGGCCAGATCCATATACTGGACGGCCAGAGAGAGGCAGTAAAAGGCCAGACCGACCAGCGCCAGGGCGGCGATACCGATCAAGCGCTTTTTGAAGCCATCAGAACGGGCCAGCATGAGGTTGGCAGCCACGTCCAGAGCCGCGGCTGCGGCCACCAGGCCCGCGGAAAGGATGAGATGCAGCGTTTCCGTATTCATGAGGAGCCCTTCTATCTGGCGTTGTGGCTGGTATCGGAGGAAGTATCCTTGTCCTGGACGGTGCCGTGATGGACCAGCAGGGCGCCACTCAGGGCGCAGAGCAGGCCAGCCAGGCGTTGCAGGGAGAAGGGCTCGTCAAGGATGTAGATGCTGGAAAGCGTGATGAGAGCCAGGCCCAAGGCCTCCCAGAAGGCAAAGGCCACGCCTACGGGCAGGCCGGTGGTGGCTTTGGCAAGGGAATAGTAGGAAAGACCGATGGCGATCCACATGAGGACGAGGCCGGCAAGGGCCGCGTGGGCAAAGCTCCAGCCAAAGGAAAGCTTCATGACAGTGGTACCGGCGACCTCAAAAACGATGGCCGCCAGCAGGCAGAACCAGTGATAGGGACGTGTGGGATCCATGATGCACCTTGATGAGCGGTCGAACGCGAAGGGCTCCGCAAAGGGTATTGCGGAGCTGTTACAGACGTGCCAGACCGGAGCGGACTGGCAGAAAGGGCATCGGGATTACAGATGGCTGCGCCAGTGTCGCTCTGCCATGATGGCGAAGAAAAGCCGTGAGAGTATGAGCAGAGGATGTTGCATCTTTATATGATAGGCCAGAGGCGGGCATGGAGCAAGGTCTCTCTGCGGGACCTGAACAAGAGGAGCTGGCTGAGGACACGGAGGCATGAAACGCTGATATGCAGGCAGCAATCGAGCTGAGTAAAACATACCACCAGACTGCCCACGCGGGGGAAAACACGTCCTCTTATAAAGAGGGATCAGGCAATGATTTGCAAAGCCATCCGAGAGGGCAAGCCTGGACAGGAAGAAGGGATGGGGACTCGCGTAAAGCAATATCGTCCCCGTTCTAGGCCAGAGTCCGGGAAGTATTAAAAAAAGGGAAGGGGAGCGCATCCCCTTCCCTTTGCTGTTCGTGGTATCCCAAAGGTTATTGCTGGGCAGCGATCCAGGCGTTGGCTTCCACAAGGTCAAGCGTACCTTCGTAGAGGGCCCGGCCGCTGATGGCGCCCTGCAGATTGGCCTGCGTGCTGAGCGGGTACAGGGCCTGCACATCGGCCAGCGTGGCCACGCCACCGGCAGCGATGACCGGCACGGTAGAGGCCTCGGCCAGATGGCGCAGGGCCGTCAGGTTGACCCCGCACTGCATGCCGTCGCGTTCGATGTCCGTATAGATGATGAAGGCAGCGCCGTCTTCCTGCAATCGGGGCAGGACATCATCCACGCTCAGGCCGGCATCGGCCACCCAGCCCTTGGTTTTGAGGCGGCCGCCTTCGGCATCGAGGGAGACACCGATCTGCCCGGGAAACGTCTTGCAGAGGGAAGCAAAGGCCTTGGGCTGCTCCAGGGCCATGGTGCCGATGATCAGGCGCTGCACACCAGCTTCGAGATAGGCTCGGGCCGTCTGTTCGTCACGGATGCCGCCGCCCAGCTGCACAGGGATATCCAGCTCACGGCAGATAGCACGCACGATGTCCCGGCTTTTGGGCAGTCCGTCGAACGCACCATCCAGATCGACCACATGCAGCCAGCGGGCACCCTTGTCCCGCCAGGCCACGGCAGCGGCCACAGGATCGGGGGAAAACACGGTGCTCTCGTGGGCACGTCCCTGTTTCAGGCGGACGGCCTTTCCGTCCTGGATGTCGACAGCGGGAAAGATAATCATAAGTTCAAATCCTTTACAGCCTTGATCATGGCTTCGCGGGCCAGCTCGTCAGCAGTGACCCACTTGCCCTGGCGTTTGAAGAAGTCGCCCACATTGAGCAGGTTTTCCGTCAGTCCCTGCTGCTCCACCTCATAGACGGAGTGGCCGAAGATGTCGCCTCCCTTGACGTTCAGGAGGAAGAATTCCAGCCGTACATGGGCGGGTTCCGTGACACCGACCGCCGAGCCCTGACGGTCCCGCCAGGTGAGGACCTGCGGGATGAGCAGGATGTCCGCCGAGGTCTTGCGGGCGTATTCCACCCACAGGGGCAGGGCCTGGGGGCGTTCCGAGGTATGGAGACGCTTCAGATCCGGCAGGGGACGGGTACGGGGCAGGAATTCATAGGAACGTTTGGTCGTGGTGTACAGGACATCACGCAGCTCGCGATCCTGGGCCATCAGCACGTCACGGGCGGCCAGGGTCTGCGGCTGGGGAAGCTGGCCCATGATGAGCTGGCTGATGTCGCGGGGCTGGGTGAAGGGCGCCACCGCGATCTTGTACTGATGGGACAGCGAACGCGGCACGTCAGCCGTGCTGGCAGGTTTGCGGTTGCAGCCGCCCGTCAGGATCAGCAGGGACAGGAGCGCACACATGATCCACAGAAAACGGTTCTTCATCAATCCAGCCCTCCCTTGGTGCTGCGGATGACGTTCCCGCTACGCCGGACAGCCTGGGCAAGCGCCAGGCCCAGGCTTTTGGCGACGGATTCCAGAAGGTGATGACCATTTTTGCCATAATGCATGGTCACATGCAGGTTGCAGCGGGCGCTGCTGGCAAAGGCCTTGTAGAATTCTCGCCAGAGGTCTTTTTCCTCACCGGCGATGACCGGGGGCAGGAGCTCTTCACCGCGCCATTCCAGCCAGGGGCGGCCGGAAAGGTCGATGGTGACGTCGCTCAGGGCTTCATCCATGGGGACGCGGCCGTAGCCCACACGGGCAATACCCACGCGGTCCCCCAGAGCCTCCAGTACGGCCTGGCCCAGGACGAGGCCGATGTCCTCGGCGCTGTGGTGGGCGTCGATGTGCAGATCTCCCCGGCAGCGCAGGTGCAGGTCCATGCCGGCCCAGAACGCTGTCAGGGTCAGCATGTGGTCCAGCATGCCGAAGCCGGTCTGGATATCGGTCTTGCCCGAGCCGTCCAGGGCGAGGCTCAGGCTGATGTCGGTCTCGGCGCTTTTGCGGGCATGCCGGGCCGAGCGCTGGGGCAGGGTGGCTTCCATCATCATTCCTTGTCCTTGGCAGGCATTGCAGGCTCATCGCCAGCGTCAGGGGTCTCCGTCACGGCCGTGATGCCGTCCTGCTGTGCCGCGGGCGTCGCTACATCAGTATCACCGGACGTGGAGGTTTCCTGTGCCACAGAGGTGCCCCTCTGTTCTTCGGGGAGCTCTGTAGCGGTCTCTTCCGTTTCAGCCGTTCCGGCCGTGGCCTCGTCCGCCTCTGGAGCAGGTGCGGACGTTTCCTCTTCGGGCGGCATGCGCTGGGCGTCATCATCGCTCATGGTGGTGGCCAGCGTGGCCGCAGCTGTTGCGGCAGCAGCGACCGTCGTGCTGTCCGGGCCCTCGGGCGCGGGAGAGGCGGGCGCGGGCGTGGCCGGAGCGGGATCGCCGGGCGTCTCTTCTTCCTCTTCCTTCTTTTCCTTCTTCTTGCGGCCAAAGGCTGCGGCCACTAGGATGCTGATCTCGTAGAGCAGCAGCATGGGCATGGCCATGAGCAGCTGGGAGACCACGTCCGGCGGCGTCAGGATGGCGGCCACGATAAAGATGCCCAGGATGGCATAGCGACGTACTTTGCGCATCATCTGGGCCGTGATGACCCCCATGCGGGAAAGGAAGAAGGAGAACAGGGGCATCTCGAAGATGAGGCCGAACGCCAGGAGCAGCTTGATGACGAAATCAAGGTAGTCCGTGATGCGGGGCATGGCCTGGATCTGCTCGGACGAGAAGCCCAGGAAGAAATTAAAGGCGTACGGGAAGACGACGAAGTAACAGAACACGCCACCGCCGATGAAGAAGATGGCGGAAAGCAGGGCGATGGGCAGCAGGCCCTTTTTCTCTTCCGCATACAGACCGGGGGAGATGAAGGCCCAGATCTGATAGAAGATATACGGGCTGGCCACGAAAAGGCCGGTCACGAAGGCCACGAACATGCGCACGAAGAAAGGTTCGGGCAAGGTGGTGTACATGGCCGTGCCGTGTGCGGGCAAGGCGCTGAGCAGCGGAGCCGTGATGAAGTCGAAGATGGGCTCGACCACCGCCCAGCAGAGCAGGAAGCCCACGCCGGCGGCGATGAAGCAGCGCACCAGGCGCCAGCGCAGCTCGTTGAGGTGATCCATGAGGCCCATGGTCTTTTCTTCGGGCTCAGGTGTCCCGTTGGCACCGGCGGCAGCTGCGGCAGGAGGGACGGGCGGCTGGCCCGCGTCATCACCGCCTTGCGGCAGGGGGGCAGCCACGGCATCAGGGGCCGGAGCTGCCGCGTCCGGCAAAGGTGCGGCAGGGGTTTCCTCCGCTGCGGGGGCGGCAGCGTCTGCCTGGGCCTCGGGGGCGGTAGACTGTTCCGCGGGAGCAGGGATTTCCCCGGCTTCGGCCCGGGCCTTGGCCAGGGCCTGTGCCAGAGGGCTGTCCGCCGGAGGTTCGGCGATGCCGGCAGGTGCTTCCCCGGCCGGAGCAGAGGAGGCAGGGCTGCCCTGTACGGTCAGGGTACCTGCCTGTTCCGGCTCGGTACCGGAAGTCGTGGCAGGATCGGCCTTTTTCGCGACAGCTTCGGTCAGGTCACCACTTGCAGCCACCGTTTGCGGGGCCGCGGAAGAAACAGGAGCATCCTGCTGGGGAGTCGTGACCGTGACGGCCAGATCCTGCTTGTCCTGGATGGTGCTCATGCTTTTGCTCCGCTGGCAGGAGTGGCGTCAGCCGGGGCCGTAGTGGCTGCGCCACCGGCTTCGGCCTGAGCCTTGGCAAGGGCCTGGGCCAGAGGACTGTCTGTAGGCGGTACGGGGACGCCTGAAGGGATGGCTTCCGGTTGGACAGCAGGACGGGCCGCGGTCTCCGTGGCAGCAGGCGCGGCAGCAGGAGCAGGAGCCGTCTGGGCCTGGGGCGCGGCGGGCTGGGCTGCCGCCTGCGTCTGGGGGGCTGTTTTGGCCGCGTGTTCAGCACGGGCTTCGGGGCTGAAAAATTCCTTTTCAGCCTCCTGCTTGCGTTTGAGATGCTCCTCCTGCTCCACTTCCGCATTCAGCGTGCGCTGAAAATCGGTGGAGACGCGGCGGAATTCTCCCATGGCCTTGCCGAGGGTGCGAGAAACACTTGCCAGGCTCTTGGGCCCCAGCACCACAAGGGCCACGAGAAGGATAACCAGAAATTCCGTACTGCCGATACCGAACATATCTTCCTCTGTTGTTAGTCCTGTGCGTCATGGACGCGGAAATGCTAAAACGCAAAATTACCTGAGCAGGCAGGCCTTGTAAAGTACACCGGCAACCTGTGCATCCACCTTTCAGCAGGCAGGGCTTCCCGTGTGCTGAAGTCCACGCTGCCGGGGGGGGCATCGTGTCCCGGAGAGGCGGTCAGGGCCGCGCGGCACCGTCCCGCAGCAGCATGGGCTGCCGTGCCAGCCAGTCCACGGACAGGCGGGTGATGTCTTTGATGAGGGAGAGGTTCGTTTCTGGGCTCTCCAGCGAATTGCAGAGGAAGACCGCCAGGGCCGCATAGCGGCCATCGGGCAGGCGGAAAAAGGCCAGGTCGTTGTCCGCAAGCTTGAGCCCCTGGGCCGTCCTGTCGGAAGAGCCGGTCTTGTGTCCGGCGGTCATGCCCTGCGGCAGGCCCTCAAGGATCTTGCCGGGCAGGGCGGGCGTCTTGGCCATGATGCCCGCCATGAGGTCTTTGTGCTCCTGAGGGATGTCCGGAGAGCTGAAAAAGCCCAGCAGCATCCGGGCCATGCCGCGCGGCGTGCCCCAGTTGGCATACTGGTTGTAGATGTTCTGGTGCATCCAGGCTTCGTCATGGCCGATGAAGACGTTGCCCGCGCCCAGACGGCGGGCGCAGGCTTCCACTGCGGCCGGGCCGCCCACATATTCCATCAGGATGTCGCAGCCATTGTTGTCGCTGAAGGTGACGGTAGCGCGCAGCAGCTCCTTCAGGGTGAGTTTGACGTCCCGCCGGCCGTATTCGTCCCGCAGAGGGCTGTGGGTACCGGTGTGGAGTTGTCCCGCCCGCACAGGGATCCTGGCCGTCAGCGGCATGCCGTCCTGCTGTGCCTTTTCCAGCACCGCCACGGCCAGGGGGAATTTGATGACACTGAGCAGGGGGAAGGGCGCGTCCATGTGGACACCGGCACAGAGGCCGTCTTCCGTGAGCAGGGCCACCCCGGCCAGGGCTTTTTTGTCCCGCATCAGGGCGTGGATGTCCCGTTCCAGAGACAGGGCGTCCACGGCGGTTTGCGGCGTGGCGGGCAATCCTTCCGCAGCCCGGAGGGGCAGGGCAGGGGGCAGCAGGATCAGGGAGAGGAGGAGGGCAGGGAAGATGCGTGGCATAGGATAACTCGCAGGCAGGCTGTGGCATGGGGATGCCCGAAAGGCACGGGCAGGCCGGCATCGTATGTTGCAGGAGGATAGGGACAGCGTTCGCCCAGGACAAGAGGAAAATGTGCGCTGCCCCGGGACCACCGTACCGGGCGCGGAAAGGAGGATGTCTCAGTGGGCCATGCAGCCGCGCAGCATGGACGCCGGCTCTTTCGCCAGAGGCCGGACGAAGGGAGCGGTCCGGATCTCTCCGGCATATGCGGATGAGGGGCCAGGCTGAGGGCAGGGGCGAAGATATTGAATGCCGCGACCGGGAAGGATAAACTGTCACAGCAAGGGATATTCTGAAAGAGCCTGCCATCTACGAGGGGGATCATCCGTGGCGTTCAGCAAAACGATACAGATGTATATTTTTGACGGCAATCCCAATGGCCGCATCATGTGCGAGCTCTCCAACTGGAATGGCCGTATCTACAAGGTCTCGCGCAATGAGCTCGCTGTCTTTTCCCAGCGGGCCGATGCCGAGAACACCGGCGTTTATTTCCTGCTGGGGAAAGATGAGAGCAATACGGACACCGTCTATATCGGCGAGGCAGAAAAAGTCTGCACGCGCCTGAAACAGCATCTGCACGACAAGGACTACTGGAGCGATGCCATCGTCGTCATCAGCAAGGACGATCTGCTCAACAAGGCGCATGTGAAATATCTTGAAAACAGGTTCTATTGCCTGGCGCAGGATTCGGGAAGAGCCGTCATCATCAACAGCACGGTCCCCACATGCTCCTCGATCTCGGAATATGACGAGGCCATGTTGCAGGAGTTCATCAGCAATGCCCGTCTGCTCGTCAATACGCTGGGCTACAAGCTTTTCGATACCCTGGAAGAAAGCAGTGTGGGACAACAGAATGAGCCGACCTGCTTTTTCATCAACGCTGCCCGAGGGGCCGCCGCCAAAGGGCTTGTCGTGGCGGATGGTTTTGCCGTGCTCAAGGGATCGACCATCGCTTCGCCCGTGGTCCCCAGCATGGCAGAGAGCTTGCGCCGTCTGCGTGAGAGTCTGCTCGAAAAAGGGATCGTCGATGCGGACTTCCATTTCGTGAAAGACCATATCTTCACCAGCCCTTCCCTTGCGGCGGCTGTCGTCCTGGGCAGGAACGCCAATGGCCGGACGGAGTGGAAAACGGCGGGGAACAAGGCGTTGCGTGATGTGGAGGAAGACGAGCTGGCATAGCGTTGCAGCGCCATGATAAAAAAAGAGCTGACAGATAATCTGTCAGCTCTTTTTTTATGCTGTCTTCACAGTGCGCCGGCACTGTGGCCGGGAGCAGGACAAGGAGCCTGCTGCTTCGGCATTATTCCCACTCGATGGTGCTCGGGGGCTTGGAGGAGACGTCGTAGACCACGCGGTTGACGCCCTTGACTTCGTTGATGATGCGGCCGGACATGCGGGCGATGAGGTCGGCGGGCAGGCGGGCCCAGTCGGCGGTCATGGCGTCCACGCTGTCCACCACACGCAGGGCGATGACGTGCTCATAGGTACGGCCGTCGCCCATGACGCCCACGGTCTTCAGCGGCAGCAGCACGGCAAAGCCCTGCCAGACCTTGCGGTACCAGCCGGACTCGCGCAGTTCTTCCTGCACGATCTTGTCGGCCTGGCGCAGGATGTTCAGGCGTTCCTCGGTGATCTCGCCCAGCACGCGGATGGCCAGGCCGGGACCGGGGAAGGGATGGCGCCAGACGATGGAGTCGGGCATGCCCAGCTCGGCGGCCACCTTGCGCACTTCGTCCTTGAAGAGCTCGCGCAGGGGTTCCACCAGCTTGAGCTTCATGGTCTCGGGCAGGCCGCCCACATTGTGGTGGCTCTTGATGACGGCGCTGGGGCCCTTGTGGGACACGGATTCGATGACGTCGGGGTACAGCGTGCCCTGGGCCAGGTATTCCACTTCGGGAAGCTTCCTGGCTTCTTCGTCGAAGATGTCGATGAAGGTGTGACCGATGATCTTGCGCTTCTTCTCGGGATCTTCCACACCCTTGAGCAGGTCGAGGAAGCGCTTCTGGGCCTGGACGAAGTTGAGGTTCAGGTCAAAGTGCTCGCGCAGGTAATTGACCACTTCCTCGCCTTCGTTGAGGCGCAGCAGGCCGTTGTCCACGAAGATGCAGTGCAGGCGATGGCCGATGGCCTTGTGCAGCAGCACGGCCACCACGGTGGAGTCGATACCGCCGGAAAGGGCACAGACCACGTGCTTGTCGCCGATCTTTTCGGCCATTTCCTTGACCACGCGTTCCACGAAGCTGGACATGCTCCAGTCGGGCACGATCTTGCAGACCTTGAACAGGAAGTTGCGCAGCATGGCGTCGCCGTCCACGCTGTGATGCACTTCGGGATGGAACTGCACGGCGTAGATCTTGCGGCTTTCATCGGCCATGGCAGCCACTTCGAGGGTGGGGGTGCTGCCGGTGATCACGAAGCCGGGCGGGGGAGTCTTGACCTTGTCGCCGTGGCTCATCCACACGCGGCTGGCCTTGGAGCTGTCCAGGCCGTCCCACAGGGCGCAGGTGGCTTTCAGGGTCAGGTCGGCCGGGCCGTATTCACGCGTCAGGGACTGGGCCAGTTCGCCGCCCAGGTTCTGGGCCAGCAGCTGCATGCCGTAGCAGATGCCCAGCACCGGCACGCCCAGTTCCAGGAATCCCTTGTCCAGGGTGGGGGCATCGGCTTCGCCCACGCTGGCAGGACCGCCGGAAAGGATGATGGCCGAAGGAGCCATAGCGGCCACTTCGGCGGCGGTGACGTTGCAGGCATGGATTTCGGAATACACGCCAGCTTCACGCACACGCCGTGCGATGAGCTGGGTGACCTGCGAACCGTAGTCAATGATGATGACCTTGCTGTGCGCCATGAGTGTTCCTTGCAATGTATGCGGACGCCGCCCGGGAGGGACGGCGTCTTTTCTATAATGTCATGAACGGGCAGCCTGGCTGCCGGAAAACAGGATGGGCATCAAACGGCTGCGGGCGGTCGCTGCCGCGATCGCCCGCAGGTCTGAAGCTAGTTGTCGATGCGATAGTTGGGGGCTTCCTTGGTGATGATGACGTCGTGCACGTGGCTTTCACGCAGGCCCGCCGCCGAGATCTCACAGAAGGTGGTGTTCTCGAACAGGTCGTTGAGGGTACGGGCGCCCACATAGCCCATGCCGGAGCGCAGGCCGCCCATGAGCTGGTAGATGGCTTCCATCACATGACCGCGGTAGGGCACGCGGCCCACGATGCCTTCGGGGACCAGCTTCTTGCTGCGTTCCTGGAAGTAACGGTCGGAGCTGCCGTCCTTCATGGCGTCGATGGAGCCCATGCCGCGGTAGATCTTGTAGGTACGGCCCTGGTAAAGGATGGTTTCGCCCGGGCTTTCTTCGGTACCGGCGAACAGGGAGCCGATCATCACGGAATGGGCGCCCACCACGAGGGCCTTGACGATGTCGCCGGAGAACTTGATGCCGCCGTCAGCGATGCAGCAGCGGTCCATCTCGCGGGCAGCGCGGCTGCCGTCCATGACGGCGGACACCTGCGGCACGCCCACACCGGCCACGATGCGGGTGGTGCAGATGGAGCCGGGGCCAATGCCCACCTTGACGGCGTCGGCGCCGGCTTCGAGCACGGCGCGGGCACCTTCGTAGGTGGCCACGTTACCGGCCACCAGCTGGCAGTTGGGGTAGGCGGTCTTGACCTTGCGGATGGCCTTGAGCACGTTCATGGAATGACCGTGGGCGGAGTCCAGGACAAGCACGTCCACACCGGCCTGGATGAGCTGCTCGGCGCGTTCGTCGCAGTCGCGGCCGATGCCGATGGCGGCACCCACGCGCAGACGGCCGGCGCTGTCCTTGCAGGCGTTGGGGTATTTCTGGACTTTGTCGATGTCCTTCATGGTGATGAGGCCGCGCAGGCGCTCGTTCTCGTCCACCACGAGGAGCTTTTCGATGCGGTGCTCGTGCAGGTGGCGCTTGGCTTCTTCCAGGGAAGTGCCCATGGGCACGGTGACCAGGTTCTTGCTGGTCATCACTTCGCCCACGCGGATGGCGGAGGCGTCTTCGATGAAGCGCACGTCACGGTTGGTGAGGATGCCCACCAGCTTGCCGTCATCCACCACAGGCAGACCGGACACGCGGAAATCCGCCATCAGGTCCAGGGCTTCCTGCACGGAGTTGCGGGAGGAAACGGTAACGGGGTCAAGGATCATGCCGCTTTCGCTCTTCTTGACGCGTTCCACTTCCAGGCGCTGGCGTTCGATGGGCATGTTCTTATGGATGATGCCGATGCCGCCCATGCGCGCCATGCTGATGGCCATGGCCGATTCGGTGACCGTGTCCATGGCGGCGGAGAGCAGGGGGATGCGCAATTCGATGGAAGGAGTGAGCCAGGTGGAGATGTCCACGGCGTCGGGAGTCACTTCCGAATAGCTGGGGACAAGCAAAATATCGTCAAAGGTCAGGGCCTTGCCGCGATTGGTGAACATATTTGCCTCGTAATGTGCTGGAATTGTTCAACAAAATTTAATATATAATCATATACATTCCTCCTGCCCATGTCAATGCAAGAAAGGGGCCGGAATGGGCACAGGACGGGCAAAAAAATTTTACGAGGGCGGATGTGCGGGGGATGGCACCGGGGGCGCTGCTGGTCATGGCTCCTCCTGCCCATATGATAATGTTGCTGGGGGGCGTCCTCCTGTTCGACGGGTGAAGGGCCTTGTCTGGCGGATTGGGCCGGCGCGGTCTGGCTGTTGCACGACAGGCTCAAAGGAAAAGATCCTGGCAAGGACGGTGTCCATATCCTCCTGGCGGCATGACAGCAGCGACCGGGATGGGCACTGTCAGCCATCGGGGCTGGATCCTGCGATGGGATGGGCGTTGCAGGGAGCGGACTCTTGCGCGCTGTGCCGTGACGGTGATCGTTGCCGGGATCATGCCAGGGCATCCTGAGATTACCATGTGTTGTGCGTGGGGCTTACCGCCGCGCACTTTGAGGGGCTGCGGCGTGATGCGTAAGATCGCAGGCTCCGGCCCAGCTTTTGCGCTTTGCGCCGAAGTTTTTTTGCAGGATCCGGGCGTGATTTTTGAGATGGCTTACGTATTTTTCGATGATGAATTTGAAGGGTATGTATCTTATCATATTGAAAAATATTACAAATTTTTATTTTTGTCCATGCGGCCATGCGGTGTTTATCGTTTTTCCGCACTAAATATTGACAAATAGATAAAAGGGGTTTAAAAATTTTTACAAGTTCGACGGACAAGCGGATCGCTGTCACGGACTTTCAAAAACGAGCTTTTTGCTCCGGCCGTATCGGCCGGGATTCCTGCTCCGTTCCGCACAGGGCAGGGATGGGGTCCCGCAAGGGAAAAAGATCCCGTACTGGACGGGATCGAAGATGCGGAAGTAATGAAGGAAGGTATATCATGAAGAAGCTTATGACTCTCGCTCTGGCTGCCGCTATGATGCTGGGTGCTGCTACCGGCGCCAACGCTATCGACTTCAAGGCCAAGGGCCAGTGGATCATGTCTTTCGACTATGGTCAGCACGGCGATTTCCGTTCCAATCAGGACGGTCGCCCCGGTTTCGGTAAGAAGAGCGAAGACGAATTCGAAGCCCGCCAGCGCGTCCGCTTGCAGTTGGACGCCGTGGCTTCCGAAGCCCTGTCCGGTACCGTGTTCTTCGAAATCGGCGACCAGGTTTGGGGCCAGAACTCCACTGGCGGCGCCCTGGGTGCTGACGGCAACAACGTGGTGGAACTGAAGCGCGCCTACATCGACTGGATGGTGCCCCAGACCGACCTGAAGGTCCGTATGGGTATCCAGGGCCTGGCTCTGCCTGCCTTCACCACCAATGCTTCCCAGATCATCGACGATGACGTGGCCGCCATCAGCCTGAACTACCAGTTCAACGAAAACGTGGGCCTGACCGCTTTCTGGGCTCGCCCCTACAATGACAACGGTGGCTACAAGAGCCAGTGGTCCGGTCAGGACTATGACAACTACATGGACAACATGGACATGTTCGCTGTCCTGCTGCCCCTGACCTTCGACGGCGTGAAGGTGACTCCTTGGGTCATGTACGCCGCCATGGGTCCCGGCATGTTCAACGGTGCTTCCAATGGTAATGCTTGGAACCGCGCCAGCACCGGCATGGTTTCCGGTTTCTCCGGTAGCGACTGGAATGACACCTATGGCAATGCTTTCTGGGCTGGCGTGACCGGCGAAGTGACCTACTGGGATCCCTTCCGCATCGCCTGGGATGTGAACTACGGTTCCGCCGCTTACTCTGACCAGAAGATGAACCGCGAAGGCTGGTTGGCCAGCCTGCTGCTGGAATACAAGCTGGATTGGGGTACTCCTGGCCTGTACGGCTGGTACTCCACCGGTGACGACAGCAACCCCCGCAACGGTTCCGAGCGCATGCCTACTGTGAGCGCCAACGGTAACAACGACTTCTCCAACTTCGCTTTCAACGGCAACCCCTACATCGCCCGTGAAGGCATGCTGGGCAGCACCATGGTGGGTACCTGGGGCATCGGCGCCCGCCTGAAGGACGTGAGCTTCCTGGAAGACCTGAAGCACACCCTGCGTGTGAACTTCATGGGCGGCACCAACGCTCCCAAGATGGCCAAGTACGTGCGTGAAAACGACTTCTACACCAAGCACGGTGTCGAAGATGGTTACGGCGTGGGCGGCGATGCCTTCGATCCCATCTATCTGACCACCGAAGACTACGCTCTGGAAATCGGCCTGACCAACACCTACAAGATGTACGACAACTTCACCATCATGCTGGACGCTGCCTACATCGCCATGTGGCTGGATGACAGCCGCAACACCTGGGGCAAGAATCCCATGGCCGGCTTCGCCAACGACCGCAACGGTGTGTACGACGCCTGGAACGTGAACCTGTCCTTCGTGTACTCCTTCTAAGCTTCGGCTTGGGAAGTTCGACCGTGGGGGCTTCGGCCCCCCGGTCTTCAAGCCCCGCTTTGGCGGGGCTTTTTTATTATGGGCTTTAGCCTGTTGAGCGCCTGGCAGGCGCGAAACAAAAAACCACCCGCTATGCGGGCGGAGACAATAGTTATCCACACAACAACACCTTTCCGCTACGATGAAGTTGTTCAAGCCCATCACAACATGAACGGAAAGGTGTTTTGGGGAACGTCACCCGGAAAGAGGCGCTGGCAGCTCGCTGTCAGGAGCATTCGGCCTCCTTCTTCTGCCCGTCACGGGGGGCCTGTGGTATCAGTAGGAAAAGATGTCAGGGTATCATCGGGATTGCCTGATCCTGTCAGGCTATAGGGAGTACAAAAAATTGTCCTTTCTCTCTTGACGAGAGTACAGGCCATGCGTATGGTGGAGTAACAAAATTTGTACCCTCATGGAAAAGCGTACATTTTTGTTCGAAGCTGGCCAGTGTGGATGTCCCTGGGGAGGAATACTCCATATACGGCCAGAAAATTTCTCTCAGGAAGGAAGGTTTTTATCATGAAAAAGCTGATGACCCTCGCTCTTGCTGCGGGTATGCTGCTGGGTGCCGCCACCGGTGCCAGCGCTATTGATTTCAAGGCCAAAGGCCAGTGGCTGATGGGCTTTGCCGCTGGTGACGGCTCTTTCACGAGCCATCACAAGGACAAGGGCTCCAAGCATAATCAGGCTGTCGACTCGGACGACGCCTTCAGTGCCATGCAGCGCGTTCGTCTGCAGTTGGACGCCGTGGCTTCCGAAGCCCTGTCCGGTACCGTGTACTTTGAAATCGGCGACCAGACCTGGGGCCAGAATGCCTCCGGCGGTGCCCTGGGCGCTGACTCCAATAGCGTCGTGGAACTGAAGAACGCCTACATCGACTGGATGGTGCCCAATACCGACCTCAAGTTCCGTATGGGTATCCAGGCCATCACCATGCCCAACGTGGCCGGTGGTTCCGCTGTGCTGGATGACGATGCCGCCGGTATCGTGGCCAGCTACCAGTTCAATGAAAACGTGGGCCTGACCGCTGTGTGGGCTCGTCTGTTCAACGACAACTGGGATGGTGAAAACTCCGCTTCCAAGCGTTGGACCGCTGATGGTTACAAAAACTATCAGGACAACGTGGATATGTTCGCCCTCATGCTGCCCCTGACCTTCGACGGCGTGAAGGTGACCCCCTGGGCCATGTACGGCATGATCGGCAATAATGCTTGGGACGCCATCGACGCCGGCTGGGACGGCAGCAACGGCAGCTATCCCGCCTACACCCTGCGTCCGTACCCCTATGCTAACAATGCTGACATCAAGGACATCAACACCAGCAAGGCTTACGGTTCCGCCTTCTGGGCCGGCCTGCCCATCTCCGTCACCGCTTTCGATCCGCTGAACATCGAGCTGGACATCAACTACGGCTACGTGGAATCCATGGGCCGCTACAGTGTGAAGCAGCAGAATACGGGCGACTGGCGCCGTGGCGACACCAAGCGTGAAGGCTGGCTGATCAAGGCCCTGGTGGAATACAAGATGGATTGGGGTACCCCCGGCATCTTCGGCTGGTACTCCTCCGGTGACGACGGCAACGTCAAGAACGGTTCCGAGCGTATGCCTACCCTGTCCGGTTGCGCCAACTTCATGTCCTTCATGGGCGACGGCAACTACGGCTGGGGCGACGGCCGTCTGTACGACCGCAACCTGACCTATGCCGGTACCTGGGGCGTGGGCCTGCGTCTGCACGACCTGAGCTTCGTGGAAGACCTGAAGCACTCCTTCCGTGTGGCTTACTGGGGCGGCACCAACAGCCCTGCCATGGCCAAGTACGTGTCCAGTTCTTACGGATGGGACAACGGCACCCCCGAAGGTCCGTACCTGACCACCAACGACGGTCTGCTGGAATTCAACCTGGTGAACAGCTACCAGATCTACGAAAACCTGGAAGCCAACCTGGAACTGGGTTACATCGTGAACATGGTGGACGACGACACCTGGAAGCGCAGCTACCGTTCCGATTCCTACAAGAAGCAGGACGCCTGGAAGGCCCAGCTGATCTTCGCTTACAGCTTCTAGTCTTTCACGACCAGGATGCTTTCAAGGGGGGCGCAAGCCCCCCTTTTTTTATGCTTGATGGGGAGTGCGGGGCTAATTCCTCGCCTTCCCTGTCGTGCTGCTGTCTTGCCTTGGCAGGGGCCTCTGCCTATGCTGTCAGGTGCAACAGCTTGCCGTATGTTCCTGTCCGTCCGTATCCTTCCTTTTGGTGTTGGAGCCGGAACAGCATCCCGCCCTGAGAGAGGGGCATATTCCCTTGCTAGCCTGCCGAGGTCTCATGTTCGCCCGCATCGCGCTGCTTTCCGCTCCTTACAGTACGTTGACCTACGCCCTGCCGGACATCTTTCCGAAAGATTTTTGGCAGGAAGGCCTGCGCGTGGCTGTCCCTCTGGGGCGTGGGGCGCTGCGGGCAGGCATCCTGACGGAGCTCCTGGAGCACAGCGATCTTCCTGACGGCGTCACCTGCAAGGAGGTGGCCTGGCCGTTGGAGACCGTTCCCCTGCTTTCAGAGGACGTCAGGGCGCTGGCACGGGACTTGGCCATCCGGCAGGGCCTGGAGCCGGGCTGTGTGTTCGGACATGTACTGCCGCAGGGCTTGCGGCAGGTGGAGCTGCGCATCCGCTGGCTGGCGGCAGACAAGGATTTTTCCTGCACGGTGAAGCAGGTCACGAAGCTGGAGCCGGATCTTCGGCAGGCCCTGGCCAGGGCCCTGTGCCGGGGGGAGGCCCGCCTCGCAGCACCGGGCCGGGATGCCGCCGGAGAAGAGCTCTGCGTGCTGCGGGTGGATCCTCCCTGGCCGGTACGGCCGCAAGCCGCTCGGCAGCGGGAGATCCTGGAGTATCTGCACGAACGGGGCCAGGTCAGCCGTCGCCAGCTGGCGCGGGATCTCGGTGCCGGCAGCGCTCCGGCCCTGCGCTCCCTGCTGCGGGCGGGCTGTGTGGCCCTGCGTCACGCGGATGCCGATGAGCCCGCTGATGCGCTGCTCCCGCCCGCGCCCCGGGCCTTTGCCCTCAATGCGGACCAGCAGCAGGCCCTGGAGGCCCTGTGCGCTGCGCTGGGATCGGAGCATCCTGCCTCGGTCCTGCTGTTTGGCGTGACCGGCAGTGGCAAGACGGCCGTTTATCTGGAGCTGGTCCGGCATTGCTTGGAGCAGGGCAGGAGCGTCCTCCTGCTGGCCCCCGAGGTGGCCCTTGCCTGCAAGCTGCGTCGGGATGCGGCCTGTGTCCTGCCCCATGTCCCCCTGTTTTTCCATCATGGCTATCAGACCCCGGCACGGCGTGAGGAGACCTTTCGACGCCTGGCCACCCGGCAGGAGCCCTGCCTCGTTGTGGGGACGCGCTCCGCGCTTTTCCTGCCTGTGCCGCAGCTGGGGTGTGTCATCCTGGACGAGGAGCATGACAGCTCGTTCAAGCAGGACGAGTCCTTGCCCTATCAGGCCAAGGAGCTGGCGTGGTCGCGCATCGCACGGCAGCGTGGCCTGCTGGTGCTGGGCTCGGCCACGCCGGACATCAAGACGTTCCATGCGGCCAGTCAGGGGCGGATAGCTCTCCTGCGCCTGCCGGAGAGGGTAGGGGGACGGCCCCTGCCACCGGTGGAGCTGGTGGATGCCAGCGGCCTGGCCGGGGAAGGGCTGCTCGCCGCCCGCAGTGAGCAGGCCTTGCGGGAAGTGCTGCAACGTGGGGAGCAGGCCGTGGTCCTGCTCAACCGGCGCGGCTACGCCCCCCTGCTGTACTGTCTGGACTGCAAGGAGACTGTCAGTTGTCCGCATTGCCACATCGCCCTGACCTACCATAAAGGGCGGGGGAGGCTCGTCTGCCATTACTGCGGCTATGCCGTTCCTTTCCCCAGTCCCTGTCCGCAGTGCAGGAGCATGAATTTCCTGCCCATGGGAGAAGGCACCGAAAGGCTTGAAGAATACCTGTCCACACTGGCCGGGCAGCCTGTCCTGCGCCTCGATCGCGACAGCACACGCCGTCCAGGACGCATGGAAGAGATACTGGCGGCCTTTGCCCGGCATGAGTCCCCCATCCTTGTAGGCACACAGATGCTCTCCAAGGGCCATCATTTTCCTGATGTGACGTTGGTCGTCGTGGCGGATGGCGATCTGGGGCTCAACCTGCCGGACTACAGGGCTGCGGAACGCTCCTTCCAGCTGCTGGTCCAGTCCGCTGGCCGGGCCGGGCGTGGTGACAAAGCCGGGCGGGTGCTGATCCAGACCCGCAATACCGACCACTACTGCTGGCAATATGTCCAGCGCGGCGATTACGAAGGCTTTTATGCTGCTGAGCTGGCCCGGCGGCGGCAATACGGCTATCCGCCTTTCGTGCGTCTGGCCCTGCTGCGCATCTCCTTCCCCGCAGAAGATCCGGGCGGTGCCGCGGCACTGGGGGAACTGGCCCTGCTGCTGCAAACCAGGGCCCGAGAGCTGGGCGTACGCCTGCTGGGGCCCATCCCGGCGCCCCTGGCCATGCTGCGGGGACGCCGACGTTTCTCCTGCCTCATCAAAAGCGCTGACTGGCAGTCGGTCAGGGCACTGTATCACGAAGCTGTCCGTCAGCAGTGCGCCGGTCGCTTGCGGCTTTTTCTTGACCTTGACCCTGTCAATATGCTCTAATTTTCCGGTTTATTTTTCCCGTAAGCGGGATTTGCACTGGGGAAAGCTCTGTGGTGCCTGCCCCGGCATTTTTGCGGCCTTTGACCGGTCCTGATGCCTGAGCGAGCGGCGTGCCCTATAGCCGGGCACAGCAGGGCAGGAGTCAGGACCGGGCGGAAGGACTTTGCCCGGTGCTTCATGGTCAAGGGAGGAAGAATGAAAGCTTTGCGTGTGGTGGGCCTGTGGGTGGTCCTGGTTCTGGGGATGGCGTCGTCCGCCATGGCTGAAGGTTTTGCGCTGACCGAGTGGAGCGCACGCGGTCTGGGGCTGGCCAGCGGCATGGTGGGCCGCGCCGACGACGTGTCGGCCATTGCCTATAACGCGGCCGGCATCACCCAGTTGCCCGGCGTCCAGGTCATGGGCGGGATGGGCCTTATCGCTCCCATGGGGACATTGTCGCTGGATACGACCTACGGCAAGCAGGAAACCACCACCAAGCCCGCTGTGTGGGCGGCGCCGCACGCCTACGCCAGCTGGCAGCTCAACGACAGCCTGTGGCTGGGCCTGGGCGTGTTCTCGCGCTTCGGTCTGGGCAACAGCTATGACCAGAACTGGACCGGCCGTTACAACCTGTACAGCGTCAACCTGCAGACCGTTTCCGCTGTGCCCACCCTGGCCTGGAAGATCAACGACATGTTCTCCGTGTCCGCCGGTCTGGAGATCATGAACGTCAATCTGACCACGGAACAGAAGTTCATGCATCCCCAGTTGGCCTTCCTGGGGGATCACGACGTCGAAGTCCAGGCCTCTGGCTGGGGCGTGGGCGGCCATTTCGGCCTGCATGCCCGCCTGAACGATGAATGGTCCATCGGCCTTGCCTACAAGACCCAGGTCACGGTCAATGCCTACGGCGACGCCAAGTATGAAGGAAAGCTCAAGGACATGGGGATGATGAATGATTGCAGCGCCCACGGTACCGTGCAGCTGCCTGACTCCCTGGCCCTGGGCATCGCCTACAAGCCCCTGGACAATCTGAGCTTCGAAGTGGGCGCGGTCTGGACGCGCTGGTCCACCTACAACTCCCTGAACATCTACATGGACAATGGCAACCAGTCCATCAGCCACAAAAACTGGAACGACGGCTGGAATTTCAATGCCAGCGTGGAATACAAGCCCCTGGACTGGTGGAGCCTGCGTGCTGGTTTCTGGTACGAGACCCCGGTCATCAACGAAGACCATTCCGATTTCATGGTGCCGTCCAATGGCCGCACGGCCTTGACCCTGGGCACGGGCGTGGAATGGAACGACTTCACCATCGACTTCGCCTACTGCCATATGTGGATCAATCCCACCAGCTATGACAGCACGGACGGGCATGGGATCCTCGACAGCGGCTTCATCAGCGGCGGCAATTCCAAGGACACCGTGGCCAACATCTACATGCTGAGCTTCGGTTACAAGTTCTAGGCTGCCCTCCGGCAGGTTTTGGGGCGTCGCCCTTCGGGGGGCGCCCTTTTTTCGTGCCCTGCGCACAGACCATTTGACCAGCGCCTAGAAAATCTCTATAGTCCCGTTTGAGAAAGTCTAAACTTTATCCGCCTGAACAAGGCCCTGCTCTGCAGGAAACATCTCTTTGGAGGAGAGCAATGAAACGCACCATCCTTGCACTGGCGCTGCTGGTGGCTCTGGTCCTGCCCGGCATGGCCAAGGCCGAAGGTACCGGTATGTACCTGGCTCCCAAGTTCCTGATGACCATCCAGGAAACCGGCACCATCGAACGGTCCGGTATGGGCGGCGTGGACGAGTACTCCCAGTTCACCCTGGGCGGCGCTCTGGCCGCCGGTTACGACTTCTGGCCCCAGTATCTGGTGCCCCTGCGTGTGGAACTGGAATACGCCCTGCGCGGCAACAGCGAAAAGAGCTGGGGCAGCCACTGGGGCAGCGTGGACTGCACCTGGAACAGCTCCACCCTGTTCGCCAATCTGTACTATGACTTCCGCAACGACAGCGCCTTCGTGCCCTACATCGGCGCCGGTATCGGTATGTCCTTCAACTACCTGGGCTTCGACCTGCATCGTGACCGCAGTGCCGTTTCCCGTGATGAAAGCACCACCAACTTCGCCTGGAACGTGGGTGCCGGTGTGGCGTACAATGTGAACGATGCCCTGTACATCGACGCCGCCTACCGCTATGTGGACCTGGGCTACACCGAAGCCAGCGGTACCCTGAACGGCGACCAGATCAAGGTGGGCAGCCGTCCTTACAACCACGAATTCATGCTGGGTCTGCGCTTCGCTTTCTAGCACGCCTTGCCCGCGATCAGAAAAGGCCGCTCCCCAGGGAGCGGCCTTTTTGTTGTCATGCCATAATAGCAGTAAAAGAGTACTATTTGTATGTCAGGACGAATAGGGTCCATGATTAGGCAGGGGCAGAGGGATCTCGTATTGATGGATCGATTTGAATGATCGTGATAACAAATATCATAACGGATATATCGCTACGAGTTATGCCTCCTTATGGGTGAAACATGGTGTAATAATTAGCGGGGTATCGTTGCAAATCCGTCCTTTGAAAAAATGATGGAATGGAAAAACAAAGGATTTCATATTTTATGAAATATAGTATAGAATAATTGTTCTTGAAAAGTCTCCTCCTCTTTGCTAGGGAAGAAAATCCCGAATACTGCCTGTTACCACGGACAGCGCAGTCAACTTTTCAAAGAAAGGAGAAAACCATGAAACGTTGTTTTGCCGTCCTGGCCCTGATCTGTGTCCTGGCCCTGTCCGGTGTGGCCAAAGCCGAAGGTACCGGTATGTACCTGGCTCCCAAGTTTCTGATGAGCATCCAGAACAATTATCCCACGCTGGAAGCCGGCTCCAATGGGGTGAGCGAGGACTACAGCCAGTTCACCCTGGGCGGCGCGCTGGCCCTGGGCTATGACTTCAACAGCCGTTTTGATGTGCCCGTACGCGCCGAAGTGGAATACGCCCTGCGCGGCAACAGCGAAAAAAGCTGGAATTATAACAAAATACTGGATCTCAAGGGGGCCTGGAACGCGTCCACGCTGTTCCTGAACCTCTATTATGACTTCCGCAACAGCACGGCCTTCACTCCCTATGTGGGGGCTGGTCTGGGCATGGCCTTCAACTACGCCAACTATACGTTTTCCGTTAAGGACTATCACGCCAATTTCGATGATCATAGCACCACTTTCGCCTGGAACGTGGGTGCCGGTGTGGCCTATGACATCGCTGACAATTTCGCCGTTGACCTGGGCTACCGCTATGTGAACCTGGGCTACTACGAAGTGGATCTGCCCGACGGCGCCAAGATCAAGAACCAGCCCTGCAACCACGAGTTCATGCTCGGTCTGCGTTATACCTTCTAGTCTGGGGCGCTCCAGACTGTCCGGCCGCTTCTTCGGGGGCGGCCTTTTCTTTTTTTTACTGAGCAGGACGCATGTGGGGCGTGTGCCCTGCCCAGCCGTGAGCTGCGCGCAGACTAGGAAGGCGCGGCCGGAAGGGCGATTGGCCGCCACCACGGTCTTTTCTTGACGAAACGGCGTAAACAGCCTATGAATCACAATTCTGTATGCGCTGGCCGGGCCCGCGTGATCTGTCGCCATGTCCTGCGGCAGGGAGGGCAGGGCCTTTCAGTGTAACTTGATAGCGGGGTTCCCATGTTCGAAAGCCTTTCCGATCGCCTTTCCGGTGTGTTCCGCTCCTTCAGCGGACGCGGCCAGCTGACGGAAGAAAATATCCAGGCCGGCCTGCGCGAGGTGCGCCTTGCCCTTCTGGAGGCCGACGTCAATTTCAAGGTCGTCAAGGACTTTGTGGAGAACGTCCGCCAGAAGTGCCTGGGACAGGAACTCATCAAGGGTGTCAGCCCGGCGCAGCAGGTCGTCAAGATCGTCCATGAGGAGCTGGTGGGCCTGCTTGGCGGCGAGACCGCGGGTCTGAACCTGCAGGGCCAGGAACCGGCCGTCATCATGCTGGTGGGCCTGCAGGGCTCCGGTAAGACCACCTCGGCGGGCAAGATCGCCAATCTGCTGCGCAAGCAGAAGATGCGTCCCTACCTGGTGCCTGCCGACGTGTACCGTCCCGCGGCCATCGACCAGCTGACCGTGCTGGCCAAACAGCTGGACATGCCCTGCTTCCCGTCCACAGTGGACATGAATCCCGTGGACATCGCCCGTCAGGCCATGGAGGCCGCCCGCGAGCAGCAGGCCACGGTAGTCCTGCTGGACACCGCCGGCCGCCTGCATGTGGACGAACCCCTGATGCAGGAACTGGCTGCCATCAAGGCGGCGGTGAACCCGCAGGAGATCCTGTTCGTGGCCGACGCCATGACCGGTCAGGATGCCGTGACCGTGGCGGAGTCCTTCAACGAACGTCTGGGCCTGACCGGTGTGGTGCTGACCAAGATGGACGGCGATGCCCGCGGCGGCGCGGCCCTGTCCATCCGGGCGGTGACCGGTGCCCCGGTGAAGTTCGTGGGTATGGGCGAAAAGCTGTCCGAGATGGAGATCTTCCATCCCGACCGCATCGCGGGCCGCATCCTGGGCATGGGCGACGTGCTCACCCTGGTGGAAAAGGCCCAGGCCACCATCGACGCCGACGAGGCCGAAGCCCTTGCCAAAAAGATGCGCAAGGCCAGCTTCGACCTGGAAGATTTTCGTACCCAGATGCGCCGTATCAAGAAGCTCGGCTCTCTGGACAGTATTTTGAAGATGATCCCCGGTATGGGCGGCCTGCGTGAAAAGCTGGCCGAAGCCAACGGCGCCATGCCTGAAAAGGAAATGGCCCGTACCGAAGCCATCATCAATTCCATGACCATGGCCGAGCGCCGCAACCCTGATATCCTCAACGGCAGCCGCCGGGCGCGTATCGCCAGGGGGGCCGGGGTCACGGTGCAGCAGGTCAACCAGCTGGTGCGCCAGTTCGAGCAGATGCGCCAGATGATGAAGGGGATGATGGGCGGCAAAGCCAAGGGGATGCCCGCCATGCCCAGGATGCCCCGGGGCATGGGCATGCCCGGCGGTATGGGCGGGATGCCCGGCATGATGCCGGGGATGGGTGGTGTGCCCGGTGTGCCGCCCATGGGGCTGCCGGATGCCGGACACGGCAAGTCGGCGGCGGCCAAAAAGCGCAAGAAGCGCGAACGGCCTGCCAAGCGCAAAAAGAAATAGGCCCGTCCGTGCGGTCTGTCCGCACGGATCAGCGTCCGTTCCCCGGCAACGCACGGCGAAACCTCATCGCCAGACGGCTGCGGCGATGCCGGAGACGCGATAAAAAAATCGTTGCGGCGCACTGGTCATTGATATAATGGGGGAGGGCAAACTTGCTCTTTTGCCCCCGCAACGCTACCATAGCACAAACAGGAGATAATCATGGCTGTTAAGCTGAAATTGACCCGTCTGGGCAGCAAGAAGCATCCTTTTTACCGCGTCGTGGCCGCCAACGACGAAACCCGTCGTGATGGCCGTCCGCTGGAATTCCTGGGTTACTACAACCCCATGACCGATCCCGCCGAAGTGAAGCTGGATGCCGAAAAGGTGAAGGCCTGGCTGGATCGTGGTGCCGAACCCACCGACACCGTCCGCGCCCTGATCAAGAAGATGGCCTAAGGTATCCTTGCAGGATACCGCTGTACCGGGCTTTCCCGGTACCGGCCCGATGTTCTTCCGGCGTGCGGCAGTGAGGCGGCAGGGTCTCCTGGGGGATACCTGCCTGCCAGGTATGCCGCACCGCAGGCGCATGGCGCTTTTCCCGCGAGGATCCCTCCCGGGGATGCAGCGCCCGCTCACACCAACAGTCCTGTCTCGGCAGGGCTTGCGGGAGGCCAGCAATGAAAGCTTTGATTGAATTTATCGCCCGTTCGCTCGTGGACGCCCCTGATCAGGTGCAGGTCACCGAGGTGGAAGGCGAACAGACCACTGTGCTGGAATTGAAGGTCGCCAAGGAAGATCTCGGTAAGGTGATCGGCAAGCAGGGCCGCACGGCACGCGCCATGCGTACCCTGCTCAGTGCCGCGTCCACCAAGGCCAAAAAGCGCGTCGTGCTCGAGATCCTGGAATAAGCCCTCATGGCACGGCGTATCCATATGGGCACGCTTGTGCGCCCGCACGGTATCAAGGGGGAGATCTGCGTCGACTGGTACGCAGACTCCCCTTCGCTGCTGGATGGTCCTTTCTGGCTGCAGGCGGGCGATGCCCCGCCGCGTCCTGCCCGGGCCCGTTCCTGGCGCATGCACAAGGGCCGTCCCCTGCTCCTGCTGGAGGGCGTGACCGACCGTAACGACATCGAAGCCCTGCGCGGCCAGAAGATCCTTGTGGACCGCGACCTGCTGCCGCCCGTGGACGAGGACGAAGTCTATGTGGAGGACGTGCTGGGCTTTGCCGTCATCCTGCCCGACGGTTCCCGCCTGGGCGTTCTGGATCATGTGGAATATCCTGCCGGTCTGGAGGTCTGGAGCATCGTGACCGATGACGGCAAGGAAGTCCTTTTCCCGGCCGAAGCGTCGTTCATCGAAGGCTTCGACCTGGAAGGGGAGCGTATCCACATCGCGCCGCCGGAAGGTCTGCTGGACATCTATCTGGGCGGTGACGAACAGGTTTAGCCCGCGTGGGGCGGGCCTCGTCCGCCGATGGCGAGGCGGCCGTGCGCCGGGCCGTCATGAGGGCTGTCCTCTCCCCGTTCGGCCCGTCCGTTTTGCTCCCGCGCTGTCCGTGACACGGGCTGTCTTTTTCATAGCCGATATTTTTCGGCCCCTGCTGTATTTGACCTGCCAGCGGCAGGTCTTTTCGTATGAGGTGGATCATGCCCGAATTGCCGGAAGTGGAGACCGTCGTCCGTACCTTGCGACCGCAGGTGGTGGGGTGTTGCCTCGATCGGGTGGACGTCCTGCGCGAGCGTTCCCTGCATCCCCTGGGCCTTCCGGTGGAGCGGCTGACGGGGACCCGGATCAGTGCTGTCCGCCGTCGGGGCAAGCTGGCCCTGCTGGATCTGGAGCCTCCTGCTGCGGCTGCCGCCGCGCCCGTGCCGTCGCTCCTGGCCGTGCATCTGCGCATGACGGGGCGCTTCATGGTCCACCCGGAAGGGGCCGCGCCTTTGAAGCACACGCGCATCATCTTCCATCTGCTGCAGCCTGACGGGAGCCGGGCACAGCTCTTTTTCGATGATGTGCGCTCCTTTGGCCTGGTCTTTGCCGCTACACCGGAGCTGCTGGAGCGCTGGGACTTCTGGCGTTCGCTGGGGCCGGAACCTCTGGACATGGGGCCCGGGGACCTGGGGCCGCGCCTGCACGGACGCCGGGCCATCAAGGCCGCCCTGCTGGACCAGACCGTACTGGCCGGTATCGGCAATATCTATGCGGACGAGTCCCTGTTCCGGGCCGGTATCGATCCCCGCCGGCCTGCCGGGGAGCTTTCGGAGGCAGAAGCGGAACGTCTCCGCTGTGCTTTGCAGGAGGTCTTGCGGGAATCCATCGCCCAGTGCGGCAGCTCCATCCGCGACTATCGGGATGCCAATGGCAATGTGGGCGCTTTCCAGAATACCTTTTTCGTTTATGGCCGTGGCGGACAGCTTTGCCGCCGCTGCGGCACGGAACTGGAAAAGGGGCGCATCGCCGGCCGGGCCACGGTATTTTGTCTGCAGTGCCAGAAGTAGCAGACGATCTTTTGGGGAAGGGGGGGGTGCGGTAAAGCTTTTCCCCTATCTCAGGAGACTTCAGTCTGGCGGGCATTTGGGGCCGTCAGTCTGACAAATATTTGTGCATGGCTGATGTGCAGCCGTGATGGGCAACGGGCCGTTCCCTGCGGGGAGCGGCCCGTTGCCCGTATCCGGGGCTGTGCAAAGAGGGGAGTGTGAGCAAGGGGACCTCTTCTCCAGAACTTGAGGCCGCAGGCTTGTAGAGTGGCGCAGCCTGTATCCATGCGGTGCAGGTGCGCACAAAGGTTGCCAGACAACCTCTGTACTGCTGCCACTGTCATCGCGTCAGCCGAGCGAACGCAGTACGTTGCGGAGGACGGCAGTAATTTTTTATCTGGAGGACTCTCCACCCTGCCGTCGCCGTTCGCAGAGCATGCGCTCGTTGACGAGCGCCCCACACGTCCTGCGGGCAAGGTCGCCCCGCGTCTGGCAGGCAGCGGTAAGCAGTACGGAGGATTTTCTTTCTCGTATGTCTTCAGGGCCGCATTGGCCGGGCGGTGTCCCAGTTCAGCTGCGAGCTATCCGTGTCTCCTGGCAGGGGCCAGACCACGCGGACATGTCCGTGACGGCCCGTTTGCAGCAGGGGTATCCGCTGTTCTTCCAGCCATTGTCTGAACTGCTTCCCGGGATGGCCGAAACGGTTGAAGGCACCGCAGGAGGCCACTACCAGCCGGGGCCGTACAGCTGTCAGGAAGTCCGGCAGGAAAGAACTGTCCGAGCCGTGGTGTGGTGCCAGCAGGACGTCGGCCTGCACGTCCTGTCCGCTGGCCAGCAGGTGGCGCAGGGCGGCCCCATCGGCATCACCGGGCAAAAGGGCCAGACCGTGTCCGTTCCGGACCAGGCGCAGGATCAGGGAAGCGCTGTTGCCCTCCCAGGGACGGGTACCCGGGACTGGCCGGGGCGGATGCAGGACATGCAGGGCGAGCCCCTCTTCGGGATCGCCCAGTTGCAGGATGTCTCCGGCATGGAGGGGGCTGCTGTCCCGCCCTTGCAGGATGGCCTGCCAGACATGCCCCATCTGTCCGCTGCCCGGGCGGCCGTTATGCAGCAGGAGCGCTTCGGGAAAGGCCACCAGCAGGGGAGGGATGCCGCCCGCGTGGTCGATGTCGGGGTGACTGTTGATGATGGCATCCAGACCGGGGCGGGCGTTGCAGGCCAGCAGGGGCAGGAGGATCTCCCGTCCCGGGTTCCAGGAGCGGGACATGCTGCCTGCGGCGTCCACGAACAGGGTCTGGCCGTGCGGCAGGCGCAGCAGGACGGCTTGTGCCTGTCCCACGTCAGGGACGGAAAGCTCCAGCCGGGGCACCAGGCTGTGGTGCAGACGCAGGGCCGGGCCCACACAGGCCAGCAACAGACCACAGATGAGCAGGCGTTTCCCCGCCGGGGGCAGGCCGGGACGTCCGGCCCGCAGGGCCAGTGCCAGAAAAAGACAGGCCATGGCGGGCAGGGCCGTCCAGTGGGGACGCAGGACAGGGGGAACGCTGAGCCAGCCCTGCGTCTGGAGGAAGAGCAGACCGTCCACCAGCCACTGGCAGGGCAGGGCCACCACATCCAGCACCAGAGTGGCTGCCGTATCGAGGCCGCCCAGGCTGAGCCCCAGCCCCAGGAAGGCCCCCGGCAGGACGAGGGCCCCCAGGACGGGCAGCCAGAAGACATTGAGCAGGAACCAGAGCCCGCTGTTGTTGAACAGCAGCAGGGAAAGGGGCAGCAGGGCCAGCTGGATGAAAAAGGAGACCAGCAAAATGCTGGCCAGTGAGTGGAGCAGGCGTTGCCCGGGGGATGTCCGGGGGATGCGGCGCAGCAGCTGTCCCATGAGCGGCGTGGCGCAGCAGATGGCCGCCACGCACAGGGCGGAAAGTTGCAGACCGGTATCGAAGACCGAGAGGGGGGAGACGACGGTGATGCAGAGCAGTGTGCAGCACAGGACATCCAGCCCGCTGGAAGGGAGGCGCTCCCGGAGCGTCTGGGGCAGCGGCATGCAGCGCAGATGGGCCAGGGCCATGCCTGCGGCCAGCAGCAGGAGCATCCCCGCCGCCCGCAGCAGCGAAGGCGGCGCATTGCCCAGCCAGAGGTAGGCCAGGGCCGCAGGACAGGCCGCCAGCGGGACGAGGACGGTACGGGGCCGCCAGAGGTAGAGGCCCGGGTGCACGTAGGCCGCCAGCCAGACGAGGCACATCCCCGCCAGACCGGCCACGAGCAGGTGCTGTCCGGAAAGGGCCAGGCTGTGGGAAAGGTTGCCGGCATTGAAGGCCCGTACGGTGGGCGTCTCCAGCAGGAAGCGTTCCCCGAAGAGCAGGGCCAGCAGGATGGCCTTGCCCTGGGGCACGGGGGCAGCGGATGGCGTGGAGGCCGCAGCGGCGGAGGGCGCGGGAGGGGCCGCGGCAGACAGGCCGGAGGAGGCAGCGGGCGGCAAAAGGCCGTCCCGGCCCGGCAGGAGCACGGCAAGGAACCGCCGTATGAGTTCCAGACGCTGCTTGGCACAGGGGGAGGGGGCTCCGTCGACGGCAGGCTGCCCGTCCATGCCCCGGCTCCAGATGCGCCAGCCGGTACCGTGGCTGTGCCACCAGAAGCCCCAGTCGGTGAGACCGAAGTTGTGCTGATTGTCCACGGGCAGCAGTTTGCGCTGCAGGCGTACCGTCTGGCCCGGCAGCGGGAAGGCGGCGGCCTGTTCCCATGTCCAGGAGAGGTTGCCGGGAAGGCGGGCCAGCGTCTGGCCGTCCGGCTGTTGCAGACGCAGGTCGGTCAGACTGATGCGCAGGCGCTGCTCCGGCAGGGTGCGCACATCGTTCACCCTGGCTTCCAGCACAGGCCAGTGGCGGGGAGGGGTGCGTGCCTCGTACAGTCGTTCCAGTGCGGGGGGCACGGAAAAAGCGGGCAACAGGGCCTGGGCCGTGATGCAGCCCAGCAGGGCGACGGCACAGGCCACCAGCAGGCGGGGGATCCGCCACAAACGGCTGTCCGCCACCAGGACGCAAAGACCCGCGCAGAGCGCGGGTCCGGGCCAGCGTGCCGCCAGCAGGCCCAGCAGCCAGCATAGCAGCCAGCTTTGCCAGAGAAGGGCCGGGGCCAGCGGCGGACGCCACATGATGTCAGGCCAGGTCGCGGGCAGCGTCGCGCTCTTCGGCCCTGCGTTTGAGGGTCTCGCGATGGTCGAACAGCTTCTTGCCGCGGCCCAGGGCGATCTCCATCTTGACCTTGCCCTGCTTGAAGTACATGCGTACGGGCACCACGGTCAGGCCCTTCTGCTCCACGCGGGCCGCCATCTGGCGGATCTCGGCGGCGTGCAGCAGCAGGCGGCGCGGGCGGTCCGGATCCTGGGCCACATAACCGGCATTGTCGTACGGGGCGATATGCAGCGAGAGCACGAAGGCCTCGCCGTCACGGAAATCCACATAGCTGTCCAGAAAGTTGATCTTGCCGGCCCGGATGCTTTTGACTTCAGGGCCGGTCAGGCTGATGCCCGCTTCCACGAAGTCGGAGAGTTCGTACAGGTGACGGGCCTTCTTGTTGACGGCGATGGTGGACGGGGATGGTTTCTTGCTCATATTCCTAACTGTTCGTCATGATGCTTGTGGTATGGAAGGCCAGCTCCGAGCCCAGGCTCTCCTGCAGGCGTTCGCGCAGCATGCGCTGTGAGGCCGTCACGTCAGTGCTCATGAGCACGCTGTGGGCCATGTCCATGCAGGTCTGGGCGTCCAGGCGGCGGATCATGTGCTTCATGCCCGGCACGAAGCGCGGCGAGGCCGAGAGCGTGTCCACGCCCATGCCCAGCAGCAGGGCCAGACCGTAGGGGTCGGCGGCCAGTTCGCCGCAAACGGAGACCCCGATGCCTTCGCGGTGGGCGGAGTCGATGATGCGCTTCAGGGAGCGGACCACGGCCGGGTGCAGGGCCTCGTTGAGGTAGCCCACATGCAGGTTGTTGCGGTCGATGGCCATCAGGTAATGGATGAGGTCGTTGGTGCCGATGCTGAAAAAGTCGCATTCACGGGCCAGGGCATCGGCGATGAGCACAGCTGCCGGGGTCTCCACCATGATGCCCAGGGGCAGGCCGGCGGCGTGGGGCAGACCAGCGGCCTGCAGTTCCTGTTGCAGCTCCTGCATGATGCGGCGCACGCTCTGCACCTCGGCCAGGCCGGAGATCATGGGCAGCAGCAGGGAGACGTTGCCTTCCACCCCGGCGCGCATGAGGGCGCGCAGCTGGCTGCGGAAGATCTTCTGGTGCCGCAGGCAGAAGCGGATGCCGCGCAGGCCCAGGGCCGGGTTGGGTTCCTTGAGGGCTTCCTGGGCGCGAAGCATCTTGTCCGCACCGGCGTCCAGGGTACGGAAGACCACATGAGCGGGCGCGGCCTTGCGGGCCACGGCGCTGTATTCGGCATAGAGCTCTTCCTCGCTGGGCAGGTGTTCCCGAAGGAAGGAGAATTCCGTGCGGTACAGGCCCACGCCCTCGGCGCCGCTGGCCTGCAATTCGTCCATCTCTTCCAGCCGTTCCAGGTTGGCATGGACGCACACGCGCACGCCGTCGCGCATCTCGGCAGGCCAGTGGGATTCGCTGCGTGTACGGGCCTCCCACTCCTGGTACTCGCGCTGGCGCTCTTCATAGGTGGCCAGGTCATCGGCATCGGGATCCAGCAGCAGGCAGCCGTTGAGACCGTCCACGATGACCCTTTCACCGGGCTTGCCTGTCTCCAGCAGGCCGGTGACGCCCACCAGGGCCGGGATGTGCAGGCCGCGCGACAGGATGGCCGTGTGCGACGTGGGCCCGCCCTCTGCCGTGATGACGGCCCGCACGTCCTTGAAATCCATGTCCATGACGTCGGCGGGCGAAAGGTCCTGGGCGGCCAGGATGCCGGCGCCGGCCGCGGCGGGCAGGGCGCAGCTGCCGGCCAGGCATTCGCGCAGGCGCAGGCCCACGGCCCTGATGTCCTGCGCCCGGTCGCGCAGGTAGGGGTCGTCCATGTTGCGGAAGATGCTGCACAGCTGTTCCACCGTGCTGTCCAGGGCCCAGGCGGCGCAGACCAGTTCCTTTTCGATGCGGGAAAGGGCGCTGCCCACCAGCTTGGGGTCGCGGGCCAGTTCTATCTGGGCGGCGATGACCTCGCGGTATTCGGAAAGGTCTTCCGGGACCTTGGTCATGGCTTCCTGCAGGGCGGCACGCACATGGGTCACGGCGGAACGCAGCTGTTCCTGCTCGCCTTCTACTTCGCGCGGGCTGATGCGGCGCATCTCCACGGTCTGGACATTATGGGCGAAGCGCAGCACCCCGATGGCGATGCCGGGCGAGACGGACGTACCGAAAAGAAGAGAGCGTGCCATATCAGTCCTGCAAATTTTCCAGATAGTCGGCCAGGGCCGTCAGGGCTTCGCGGGCGTCATCGCCCCGGGCCAGCAGGGTCAGGGTGCAGCCCGTGGAGATGGCGAGGGAGAGGATATCCAGCATGCTTTTGGCATCGGCGGTGCCGTTGTCGCTCTGGATCTGGATGTCGGAGGAAAAATGCTGGGCCTCCTGCGCCAGGCGGGCAGCAGGCCGTGCGTGCAACCCGCCACGCGTATGCAGCGTGACGGGGAGGGCGAGGCCTTCGGGTGTTTCCTGAACTTCTGCCATGATATATTCTCCCTGGTCGCCCCGGGCGACCTGTACGATCTGTTCCTGACGGTCCCCGCACCGCATCGGGGGCCTTGCGGCAGGGACGGCCATGCCGTGTGCGTCCCTGTCGTCTGAAGCGGCCGGCCATGCCCGTCGTTGTGGCCGGTTTCCCTGCTGCTGCGGCACGGGCCTTTACAGGCCGACCAGCCCCGCGTCCATGAGCACGAGAAAGGTCAGCAGGATCAGCCAGAGCACGATGCGCGGCAAATGCAGGCGTCCGATGATCCAGGCGGCGGCCAGTACGGCAGCGCCGCCGCCCATACACCAGAGGAGCGTATGCCTGTCCCCGCTGTAGGGCAGCAGCATGGCGGCCGCTACGGTCAGCAGGCAGGCATTGACGACCTTGATGCGGCCGGTCCAGTTGATGAGCCCCAGACGCTTGAGCCAGGCCAGGGCGGCCAGCCCGTAGCGCAGGGCAAAGAAAAACGTGCCTGTCCTGAAGGCCAGCAGGGACACGGCCAGCAGGGTCGTCAGCAGGATGACGGGCAGCGTGTGCCCGGCCAGCAGAAGGCAGATGCAGCACAGGGCCCAGCAGGGGAAGACGCCCCCTTCGAAAAAGCCGTCCCCCACGGCGGAAAGCGTGGTGCCCAGCGTGCGGCGCACCGTGTCCAGCGCATTGGAGGGCAGCTTGCCTGCGGCCACCTGTTCTTCGATGTTCAGCAAAAGGCCCATGTAGAACGGCAGCATGTAGGGATGGGTGTTGCTGTGGGTGCTGTAGTGGGCCGCCGCCTGTGCCCGCGCTTCGGCGTCAGGATACAGATGGCGCAGCGCCGGTTCCAGGGCGAACAGCAAGCCCAGCTGCTGCATCCCGCGCGCCGTGACGGCGGCATTGACGCAGCAGCTTCGCGCAAGGCAGGAAAGGGCTGTCCTGGTGGGCAACATGACGGGCTCGCTTGGTTGGGCGGTCGGTTCCGTGACGGAGAAAGGCTCAGGCGCGGGTCAGCAGCTCGTAAAGCTCCTTGGCGCTCCAGCCGGGGGCCATCTCCTGGGCCCGGCGGGCCACCTCCTTGGGCTTGAGGCGCTCGTCCGCGGCGGCCGCGACAGCTGCCAGCGCCCGGCGTGCCTCGGCTTCATCGGCGCGCTCCTTCTGTTCCGGCGGGCCGATGATGACCGTGATCTCGCCCAGCAGTTCTTCAGGCAGCTCCTGCCATTTCTCCAGACGGCCAAGTATAAATTCCTCATGGGTCTTGGTCAATTCCCGGCATACGGCCACGGCCCGGGGGCCCAGCAGTTCCGCGGCCTGGGCCAGGCTCTCGCGCAGGCGGTCCTTGCGCTCGAAGAAGATGAGCGAGCCCGGCGTGCGGGCAAAGGCCGAGAGCGTGGCGCGGCGGCCCGCGGCATCACGCGGCAAAAAGCCCAGAAAGGTATAGGGCAGGGGAGGGATGCCCGCGGCGGAAAGGGCCGTCACCGGCGCCGAAGGGCCGGGCACGGGCGAGACGGGCAGGCCTTCGGCCCGGCAGGCGCGCACCAGACGGTAGCCGGGGTCGGCCAGCAGGGGCGTGCCCGCATCCGAGACCAGGGCCAGGTTCTGTCCCTGCCGCAGCAGGCGCAGGACCTCTTCCTGCCGTTCGCTCTCGTTGTGGTCATGGAAGCTCAGGAAGCGGCGGGCAGGGATGTTGCACTGACTGCACAGCAGCCCGGCGCGACGGGTGTCCTCGGCCAGGATGAGGTCGGCACCGGCCAGGATCTCGCGGGCGCGGGGGGAAAGGTCACCAGGGTTGCCAAGAGGCGTGGCCACTATCCACAGATGGCCCGGGGCCGGAGAGGTCGAAAGCATGGCGGATGTGCTCCATATGCGGGCCCGTGGGCCCCGGTTCGATACAGACGAGGTCAAAGCGGCAGGGCAGGTGCCACTGGTCATGTGCGGCCAGCCAGGCCCGTGCAGCCCGGATCAGGATCTGCCGTTTGCGCGGCCCCACCGCGTCCAGGGCGCTGCCCAGGCTGCCCGGACCGCGCGTTTTGACTTCCACGAAAACAAGAGTGTCGCCCTCCCGGCAGACAAGATCAAGTTCCAGCGGGCCGCTGCGCCAGTTGCGGGCCAGGATGCGCATGCCGTGCGAATGCAGCAGGGTGGCGGCGGCGTCCTCTCCGGCACGGCCCAGGGCGGCCTTGTGATCCCCGCCTGCAAGCCCGCTCCCTGCCGGTGGCCCGGAAGGATCGCCCAGACGGCGCAGGCGGGAAAGGAAACTCACAGCAGGCTCCCCTGCCGGGCCCCGAGGCCTTCGTCCCTGCCGGACAGCACGCCGCGAAAGGTCAGCCGGTGCTGGCGGCAGGGCCCCAGGCGGCGCAGGGCCTCGTAATGGTCTGCCGTGCCGTATCCCTTGTGGCGGGCGAAGCCGTAGCCGGGATGGTGCCGGTCCAGATGCTCCATGAGCATGTCCCTGTACGTCTTGGCCAGGACAGAGGCCGCGGAGATGGCAGGCACGGTGCTGTCCCCGCCCACCACGGCATTCTGGCGGGGCAGATCGGGGGCGTCGGCATGACGTTTGCGCCAGTGCGGCAGCAGGATGGGCTCGGGCACGGTCTTGTTGCCGTCCACCAGCAACAGGCCGGGCCTGCGCCTGAGGCTGGCCACGGCGCGGCTCATGGCCTCGAAGGTGGCTTGAAGGATGTTGATGCGGTCGATGGTGGCGGGCCAGACCACGCCCAGCCCCCAGGCCAGGGCACAGCCGCGGATCAGGGGCGCCAGATGTCCCCTCTGGGCGGCGCTCAGGGCCTTGGAATCCGTGAGGCCAGGCAGGTCGTATCCGTCCGGCAGGATGACGGCCGCCGCCACGACGGGGCCGGCCAGACAGCCACGGCCCGCCTCATCGATGCCCGCCATGAGCAGGGGACGGGAGGGCAGGGCACAGAGCAGGCCCTGTTCCGGAGCCGGTATGGCGGAGGATCTTTTGCGACGGGGGGGCATCTTGTTCCACTCTGCTGCTACAACGCCAAAGACCTCACCCCGCGCAAGGCAGGGTGAGGTTCATTCCGTTCGTATTCTGCCCGGGCATGTTCACAGGACCCTCGGGCCGCCATGGACATTCCGCAGGGCTGCGAATCAGAAGCGGCCGCGGGGCTTGATGCGGGCGGCTTTGCCCTTGAGGGCGCGCAGGTAGTACAGACGGCTGCGGCGCACGCGGCCCTGGCTCACCACTTCCACATGGTCGATAAAGGGGGAGTGCAGGGGGAAGATGCGTTCCACGCCCACGCCGTCAGAGATCTTGCGCACGGTGAAGGTGGCGTCGGTGGTGCCGCGCTGGATGCGGATCACGTTGCCCTGGAACACCTGAATACGCTCTTTTTCGCCTTCCACGATGCGCAGATGCACTTTCACCGTGTCGCCGGAGCGAAACACGGGCATATCCATACGCATATTTTCACGTTCAATTTTCTTAATGATATCCATGCCCTACTCCTTAAATACGCAGCCTTGGGACGGCTGTCGTCGTGAAGAAAAACTGTGGCGTTTACTTGTAATCGCCCAAAATTCTGTCGGCCAGGATAGCGGCCGCGCTCCGCACCGAAAGGTGGTTGTAGCCCAGACACCGTATGGGCCTGAGCACCCCGTCACACCGGGCGAGCACCTCAGGGGCCAGCCCCTGGGCCGTACCCAGCAACAGCAGCACAGGACCTTCTTCGCACATGCGGCACACATCCGCCGGACAAAGCGGCGGGGGCGCGTGCTTGTGAGCGGGCCAGGAGGCGGAACTCGCCACCACTCTGGGCCGCATGCCCGTGCGCTCCGTGAGATGTTCCACAGCGGCATCCACGGATTCGGCAGGACAAACCGTGGCGAGCGCCTGGGCCCGGTCCGGATTGCCCCTGCTTCCCGCGCCCTGCGTCCAGTGCCGCACTATGGCCTGTAGCAGACGCTGCTGGTCCTCCAGCGGGGTCACGGCATAGAACGGTCCCATCGCATAGCTGCGGGAAATCCGGGCTATATCGTGAATATCCAAATTTGTCAAAGAGGAAACGCCGGAATTTTTCCGGCCCAGCAGCACGGGATAGTGCACGAGACAGAAAGAAAGGTTCCTGCCGGCCCTGCTTCGGGACAGCGTGGCCAGATGGCGGGCATCTTCCGCCACCAGGGGCGCGTTGTCCAGCAGGTCTGGCCGCACCCGCAGCGTGGTGGCCAGCGACTGCTGCCGCCGCCAGCGCGCTACGGCGCCATGGTCCCCGCCCCGCAGCACCTCCGGCACCTCGCGGCCCTCCAGGATTTCGGGCCGCGTATAATGGGGGTACTCCAGCAGGCCGTGGGAAAAACTTTCGTCGTCCCCGGACTCTTCCTTGCCCATGAAGCCGGGCACCAGCCGCGCCACGGACTCGATGACGGCCAGGGCCGCCGTCTCGCCGCCGTTGAGCACGGCTTCGCCCACGCTCACGGGCTCCAGGGGGAAGATGTCCAGCAGACGGGCATCCAGTCCTTCATAACGGCCGCAGACCAGGGTCAGGTCTTCTTCCCGCGCCAGTTCGCGGGCCAGCGCGTCATTGAGGGGACGTCCGCTGGGAGCCAGCAGGATCATGCGTCCCGGCTTCTCGATGGAGCGCAGCGCCGCGGCCACGGGTTCGCCCTGCATGACCATGCCGGGACCGCCGCCGTAGGGGCGGTCGTCCACATGATGGTGGCGGCTGGTGCTGAAGCTGCGCGGATCATGGAAGGAAAAGTCCACGATGCCTGCCTCGCGGGCGCGGCCCAGCAGCGCCGTCTCAAGGGGCGAGCGGAAAAACTCCGGGAAGAGGCTGACCAGATGAAAGCGAAGCATGGGCGCACAGTGACCCAAAAGCGGACATAAGGCAAGCGATGTTTGCGTATACAGGCACAGGTGGGCAAGGGGCCAGCATGGCCGGACGACCTGGCATACCGGAAACGGAGGCCTCAGCCCCGTACCGCCACACAGAGCCAGTGACCGGGGCAGGGCAGCTGATGCCAGCGGTAGCGGGCAGCATCCAGCATGATGTCGCCTGTGCGCTGGCCGCTGCGGCCGCTGTCCAGCAGGCGCGGGGGGCGGTCGCAGCCCGTGCCGGCGGCCTTGAAGACGGCTTCCTTGATGGTCCAGCGACGCAGATGCTCCCGCTGCCGGGCGGCTGGGGGAAGGCAGGAGGGAAGCTCCCGGGACGAGAAGGCCGACGCGGACGGCGCCGGGCCCGTCAGGGCCTCGGCATCCACACCGGGGCTGGTATCGGGCCCGGCCAGCAGGCAGAAGGCCGCCTGTTCGCTGTAACTGAAGCTGACAGAAAAGCCCTCCAGCCACGGGCGGCCCGAAGGCAGGCGGTGCAGGCGGGGGCAGGCATGGCGGGCGAGGAAGAGCCGGGCCTGTGCCGCATGGCGGAAGAGCTGCGGCAGGGGATGCCAGCCCAAAGAGGGCAGGGCGGGCAGGCCGGTAAGGGCGGCGCGATGCAGCAGCACCGTCAGCAGCAGCCGTGCCAGATGGCGTTTGTCACGCTCGGCCGGAAGGCGGAAAGCCGCCATGTGGGCCTGGTCTTCTGCCGCCAGCAGGCGGCCCCCCGGCAGTTCTGGAAGCCGCACGGCAGAAAACTGGCCGGAGCTGGACGGGAAAGGGCAGGCTGCCAGCAGCAGGGGCGGCAACGGGGAAGAGGATGGGGGGCGCGACATGATCTGATCATGCCCGGCAGGCGGACAAAAGGCAATGCGCTGACGGTACCCCGATGCTTTGCGGGAGAGGTGCGGGGGATCCTGGGAGCCCGTCCGTCTCCGGTATGCCTGGACAGGAGGGGACAAAAAAAGTCCGCGGGCACGAGGCTTGCGGACGGGATGTTGGCGGGAGTGGCGGAGGCGTATAGGAGTCGAACCTACCACAGACGGTTAAGCCTGCCACCGGTTTTGAAGACCGGGCGCCACACCGGTGACGACACGCCTCCGCACGACAGGCATATATGTGACACAAAGCCCGGGGGAAAGCAAGCCCGGCCTGCGAGGGCTGGCGTGCGGCAGGGAGCCGCGCTGCGACGATGCCCCGGGCCGAGGGCCTGTGGCGGGCATGGCGGACAAGGCGCCCGTGCCCGTATCGTAAGGCCAGGCTGTCTGTCCCCGGAGCGGGGACGTGCCCTTTCTGGCCCGGGCAGGCTCCGGCGGGGCTGCCGGCAGGGACGGCAGGCATCGCGTTCCCCCGTCCCTCCGTCCCCGCCGCGTGAACACGTCGCCGTCCGTGCCCACGGTCGCGCGTTTCCCTGTCCCTCCGGCCCTGCCCATTGCCAGACGGGAAAAGAGACTTATCTTGTTTTTGATCCCTGACCGGTGTCGATTGACACCGTGCCGCCGGTCAGAGTACCTTGGATCCTTGGCGCAGACCGGTGCGCCATCAGCACAACGCTTTACCGCTCTGCAGTGGAGGCCGAATTGAATCAGTTTAGTCGCAACCTGATGCTCTGGGCTGCCATAGTCCTTGCGATGGTCATGCTTTTCAATATGTTCCAGCAGCCGCAAAGCTCGGCCCAAAAGGTGTCCTACACGGATTTCATCAGCCGTGTGGACGGCGGGCAGATCAGCTCTGTGGAGATCCAGGGCAACACCCTCATCGGGCGCGGCCCGGACGGTGCCTCCGTCCAGACCTACGCCCCGCGTGACAATGAGCTGGTGTCCCGCCTGCTGGACAAAAAGGTGGAAGTCAAGGCCCAGCCGCCGGAAGAACAGCCCTGGTACATGACCCTGCTGGTGTCGTGGTTCCCCATGCTGCTGCTCATCGGCGTCTGGATCTTCTTCATGCGCCAGATGCAGGGAGGCGGCGGCAAGGCCATGAGCTTTGGCCGTTCCCGCGCCCGCCTGCTCAACCAGGACTCGGCCCGTGTGACCTTTGAGGACGTGGCCGGTGTGGATGAAGCCAAGGACGAGCTGTCCGAAGTGGTGGAATTCCTGTCCAACCCCAAAAAGTTCACCCGTCTGGGCGGCCGCATCCCCAAGGGCGTGCTGCTGGTGGGCCCTCCGGGTACCGGCAAGACGCTGCTGGCCCGCGCCGTGGCCGGTGAGGCCGGTGTGCCGTTCTTCTCCATCTCCGGCTCGGACTTCGTCGAGATGTTCGTGGGCGTGGGTGCCTCCCGTGTGCGCGACCTGTTCGTGCAGGGCAAGAAGAACGCCCCCTGCCTCATCTTCATCGACGAGATCGACGCCGTGGGCCGCAAGCGTGGCGCCGGCCTGGGCGGCGGTCATGACGAACGTGAGCAGACCCTGAACCAGCTGCTGGTGGAGATGGACGGCTTCGAGAGCAACGAGGGCGTCATCCTGCTGGCCGCCACCAACCGTCCCGACGTTCTGGACCCGGCCCTGCTGCGTCCCGGCCGTTTCGACCGTCAGGTGGTGGTGCCCACGCCTGACCTGCGCGGCCGCCGCCGTATCCTCGAGGTCCACACCAAGCGTACGCCCCTGGATCCCGACGTGGATCTGGATACCCTGGCCCGCGGTACGCCGGGCTTCTCCGGCGCCGATCTGGAGAACCTGGTCAACGAAGCCGCCCTGCAGGCCGCCAAGCTCAATGCCACCAAGGTGGACATGCACGACTTCGAATACGCCAAGGACAAGGTGCTCATGGGCCGCGAACGCCGCAGCCTGATCCTTTCCGATGAGGAAAAGCGCATCACGGCCTACCACGAAGGCGGCCATGCCCTGGCGGCCCGCCTGCTGCCCGGTTCCGATCCCGTGCACAAGGTCACCATCATCCCCCGCGGCCGCGCCCTGGGCCTGACCATGCAGCTGCCCGAGGAAGACCGCCACGGCTACTCGCGCAATTATCTGCGCAACAATCTGGTGGTGCTGCTGGGGGGACGTGTGGCGGAAGAGATCGTTTTTGACGACATCACCACCGGCGCTTCCAACGACATCGAACGCGTGACCCGCATGGCCCGCAAGATGGTCTGTGAATGGGGCATGAGCGATGCCATCGGCACCCTGTCCATCGGTGAGACCGGTGAGGAGGTCTTCATCGGCCGCGAATGGGTACAGAACAAGAACTACAGCGAAGAGACCGCCCGTCTGGTGGACGCCGAAGTCAAGCGCATCGTGGAAGAGGCCCATGCCCGCTGCCTCAAGCTGCTGGAAGACAATCGCGCGACCCTGGACCGCATCGCGCAGGCCCTGCTGGAACGTGAGACCATCAGCGGCGAAGAGCTGGATCTGCTCATGGAGGACAAGCCCCTGCCGCCGCTGGATGCCAACGGCAAGCCGGTGAAGGCCGCTCCTGACGGGGACTTCGTGCTGGAGCCGGATCCGGCCGATACGGACGCCGCGGCGCCCGAAGCGGACAAGGCGGCTGAGGCGGCTCCCGAAAAGGCGGAGCAGGGCGATGCCGAGACGGGCAGCAGGACGCAGGAAGACGATGAAAACGAACAGCGCAAGCAATAACCATATGTCTGGGGAGCCGTCCCGCCGGGGCGGCTCCTGGCTGTGTCTTGGGGGCGGGGCGGTGACGACCTCTGCCCCCTTTGGCGTTATGGGCATCGTCAACCTGACACCGGATTCCTTCTATGACGGCGGCACGCATGATTCCGCGGACCTGGGGCTGGCCCATGCCATGCGCCTGCATGCGGAAGGGGCCGACATCCTCGACCTGGGAGCGGAATCCTCCCGGCCCGGCGCGCAGGCCCTGACGCCGGAGCAGGAGCTGCTGCGCCTCATGCCCGTGCTGCGCGAGCTGCGGCGGGAGATCCCCGGCGTCATGCTCTCCGTGGACACCTACCATGCGGCCACGGCGGCTGCCGTGCTGGAAGAGGGTGTGCAGATCGTCAACGACATCTCGGCCTGTGCCTTCGATCCCGGCCTGCTGGACGTGCTCGTCCAGTACAAGCCCGGGTACGTGCTCATGCACAGCCAGGGCAGGCCGGACGTCATGCAGAAAGATCCCCGCTACACGGACGTGCGCTCCGAGGTCATGGCCTTTTTCGAGCGAGAGCTGCACCGCCTGACCGCCGCCGGTCTGCCGGAAGAGCACATCGTGCTGGATCCCGGCATCGGTTTCGGCAAGACGTTGCGTCATAATCTGGAGCTGCTGGCCCATGCGGAGGACTGGCTCGCTTTCGGGCGGCCCGTGCTCATGGGCCTGTCCATGAAGTCCATGTTCGGGCAGCTGCTGGGCCTCACCACCCAGGAGCGGGGCTGCGCCACCCAGGTGGCCACGGCCATGCTCTGGGAAAAGGGGCTGTTCTGGCATCGTGTGCACGATGTGGCCGCCACGCGTCAGACGCTCACGCTGGCCGCGGCCTTCCGCGATCCTGCCGGGGCCTGCGGGGACTGATGTCCGGCCGCGCACGGGGGATATTTGCCTGTTGCGCCGGCGTGCGCTTGTTTTTATACTGCGCGCCGGCTGCCCGGCATCCGGGATGCGGCAGGCGGCAAGGGGGGACGCCATCCCATGGCGTGGAAGGGGATTTTTCTGATGCCCAAGGATAGGGACCGTGCTGGAACATGTGGTTTTTGAATGGCGTGACGCGCTGGACATCCTGCTGGTAGCACTCCTGCTCTATCAGGTCATCCAGCTGTTGCGGGGATCGCGTGCCCTGACGGTGCTGACCGGTCTCGGCCTGCTGACCCTGCTGTATTTCATTTCGCGCAGCATGGCGCTGTACACCCTGACCTGGTTGCTGCAGCATGTCTTCAGCTCCCTGTTCCTGCTCATCGTGGTCATCTTCCAGAGCGACATCCGGCAGGCACTGGGCGAGATAGGGACCAACAACCTTTTCCGCAAGCGTGCCTTGCAGCATTCGGCCGTGGAAGAAGTGGTCATGGCCTGTGTGGAGATGGCCCGCCTGCGCGTGGGGGCCCTCATCGTCATCGAGCGGGGCACCCGGCTGGACGACATGATCAAGCGCGAAGGCGTCCGGGTGGATGCCCTGCTGTCACGCCAGCTGCTCATGAACATCTTTTATCCCAAGGCGCCGCTGCATGACGGTGCCGTGCTCATCAGCAAGGGGCGCATCACGGCCGCCGCCTGCATCCTGCCCCTGGCCGAGGCCAAGGGGCAGTCGTTCGGCACGCGTCACCGCGCCGCTCTGGGCATGACACAGGAATGTGATGCCGTGGTGGTCGTGGTCTCGGAAGAGCGCGGCGAGATTTCCGTTGCCATGAAGGGCGAGCTCGTCCGCAGTCTCGATGCCACACGCTTGAGGCAGGTGCTCAATGATATTCTCTAAGAACAGCCGCAAGGCCCCCCATCTCCTCTCCCTGTTCGTGGCCTTTGCCGTGGCCGTGGGCATGTGGTATGTGGTCAGCGTGCGCGACCGTCTGGAAGTCCAGCTGGAAGTGGGCATCGAATACAACGGCATCCCCTCCGGTCTGGTGGTGACGGACGGCCTGGTCAGCAAGGTGCAGGTACGCCTGCGCGGGCCGGAGATCCTGCTGCGTTCCATTTCGTCACGCAGCCTGACGGAAGCCATCAATCTTTCCAATATCAAAAAAGGCACGACCATCGTCCCCCTGACCGCGGACAACATGGGCCCCAGCCTGCGGGCCTTCGAACTGGTGGACGTGCAGCCGCCCCGCATCGTCATCACGGCCGATACCCTGGCCGAGCGCAGCGTGCCCATCCGGGCCGTGCTGGAATCCCCGCTGCGCAGCGGGGCCCTGACCGTGGAGAACGTGCCCGTTTCCCCGGCATCCGTCACCCTGCGGGGGCCGGAAGGCGTCATCTCGTCCATCAACAACCTGCCCCTGGGCATCCGGCTGGACCCCAAGGCCGCCGGCACCACCGTGGAGCAGACCCTGCTGCTGGATACTCCCAGCCTGGTCACGTCCAATCCTGCCTCGGTGAAGGTGCAGTACACCATCACCAGCGGACGCACGGTGGTCTCGCGCCATTGCAAGATATCGGTGGAAGCCCAGAACGCCTCGCAGTTCACGGTGGAGCCCTCCCATGTGGAAGTGATGGTGGAGGTGCCCGAGGCCCTGGCCCGAAACTCGTCCTATCTCAAACGACTGGAAGTGATGGTCGTCCCGCCGGCCCTGGAGCCGGGGCAGAGAGGCACGGCAGAACCGCGCATCCAGCTGCCGGAAGGCATGACCATCTTGAATCCCTCATTCGACAGCGTTACCATTACCCGTAAGAAGTAGCCTCCGGCGCATGGCACCGGCAAGGAGAACACATGGCAGAACGTCTTTTCGGCACCGATGGCCTGCGTGGCCCTGTCAATATCTATCCCATGACCGTGGATGTGGCCCTGCGTCTGGGCCTGGCCGCAGGGGTGCGCTTCCGTAAAGGCTCGCACCAGCACCGCGTGGTCATCGGCAAGGATACGCGCCTGTCCGGTTACATGTTCGAGTCCGCCCTCACGGCGGGCCTGTGCGCTGCCGGTATGCACGTCATCATGACCGGCCCGCTGCCCACGCCCGCCATCTCTTTCCTGACCCGCAACATGCGGGCGGATCTGGGCGTGGTCATCTCTGCCTCGCACAACCCCTATTCGGACAACGGCATCAAGTTCTTCGACGCCGACGGCTTCAAACTGCCTGACGACGTGGAGAACGAGATCTCCGCCATGGTGCTCGATCCTGACATGCGCTGGCCCTATCCCGATCCCGACCGGGTGGGCCGCGCCAGCAAGATCGAAGATGCCGGCGGCCGCTATATCGTGTACACCAAGAGCTGTTTCCCGGCCCATCTGACCCTGTCCGGCCTGCGCATCGTCATCGACTGCGCCAATGGTGCGGCCTACAAGGTGGCCCCGCTGGCCCTGGAAGAACTGGGCGCGGAAGTCTTCCGCCTGGGGACGAACCCCAACGGGACCAATATCAACGACCACTGCGGCTCCCTGCATCCCGAGACCCTGGCTGCCAAGGTGCGCGAAGTGCGCGCGGACGTGGGCCTGGCCCTGGACGGTGACGCCGACCGCCTCATCGTGGTGGATGAAAAGGGCAATGTCCTGGATGGCGACCAGCTCATGGCCCTGGGGGCCCAGGCCATGATGGAGCGGGGCGAACTGCCCGGCAACATGCTGGTGGCCACGGCCATGAGCAACCTGGCGCTGGAGATCTTCATGAAGGAACGCGCCGGCACGCTGCTGCGCACCAAGGTGGGCGACCGCTACGTCATGGAAGCCATGCGCAAGACCGGCGCCATGCTGGGCGGCGAGCAGTCCGGGCACCTCATCTACCGCCAGTACAGCACCACCGGTGACGGCCTGCTGGCAGCCCTGCAATTGCTGCGCATCGTGCGCGAGAAGGAAAAGCCCCTGTCCGAGCTGGCGGGCCTGCTGCACCTTTTCCCCCAGAAGCTCATCAACGTGCGGGTGGAAAAGAAGCTGCCCTTCGAGGAGCGCCCCGCCATCGGCAAGGCCGTGGCCGATGTGGAAAAGGCCCTGGCCGGTCGCGGCCGGGTGCTGCTGCGCTATTCCGGCACCGAGGCCCTGTGCCGCGTCATGGTCGAGGCTGAAGATGAAGACAAGGTCGTCCGCTACGCGCGCGATCTGGCCGATGTGGTGAGCCGTGAACTTCGCTAGTTTTGTCCTCTCCTGGAGGAGCTGATTCGTTCCGGGAGCTGCCGCGGGCAGGCCCGCGACATACTTTCGTCAAGAACCATGTCCTAGACGGCCCCGTGAGGGGCTGCCATGATGGAGGAGAACATGAAGGATATTCGTAAGGTTGTTATCCCTGTGGCCGGTTGGGGAACCCGTTCCTTGCCTGCGACCAAGAATATTCCCAAGGAAATGCTGCCCATCTACAACAAGCCTGTCATCCAGTATGTTGTGGAAGAGGCCCAGCGTGCCCATATCAAGGACGTGATCTTCGTCACAAACCGCGACAAGAACGTCATCGAAGACCACTTCGACCACAACCTGCAGCTTGAGGATGTGCTGGAACGCTCCGGCAAGCTGGACAAGCTGGAAGAAGTGCGCCAGGTGGCGGAGATGGTCAATATCCTTTCCGTGCGCCAGAAGCGCCAGCTCGGCCTTGGCCATGCCGTCATGTGTGCGCGTGAGCTGGTGGGCGACGAACCCTTTGCCGTCATGGTGGGCGACGACCTGATGTTCAGCGGTGTGCCGGGCATCGGTCAGCTCATCGAAGTGGCCATGGCCGAAAAGATGCCTGTCATCGGCGTCATGGAAGTGCCGTGGGAAAAGGTGAGCCGCTACGGCATCATAGATGGCGAGGAAGTGGCGCCCGGCGTGTACCGCGTGCGTGACATGGTGGAAAAGCCCAAGCGCGAGGATGCACCGTCCCGTATGGCCATCGTGGGCCGCTATGTGCTGACCCCGGACATCTTCGACTATCTGGAAAAGGTCAAACCCGGGCACGGCGGCGAGATCCAGCTCACCGACGCCCTGCAGGCCATGGCCAAGGAGCGCGGCATGATGGCCGTGCGCATGGCCGGTATGCGCTTTGATGCCGGTGACTGGGCCGAGTTCCTGAGCGCCAATATCTATTTCGCCCTGCAGGATGAATCCCTGCGCTACGAGCTGCTGGGGCTGCTCAAGAACTTTGTGCAGTTCAAGTAGCCGGATGACCGCATGACCCAAAGGCCGTTGTCATTTCGGTGACAACGGCCTTTCTTTTTTATGACAGGTCTTCCGGCTTGCAGTGCGGGGAAAAAAAGGGCAGAATCCCACAAGCGTCCACAGAGGATGGGATGCAGGGATGCCCGCCTGTCGCAGCAAGCGCGGGAGGCGTGGTCTTTCCGTTCGCCATCCGTTGACAGGACAGCGTGAAAAAACTACATCCTTGCGGGCGCTTTGCCGAAAGACGGACGGCGAAAACGCAACAGCCCCAGCGGGGCGAGACATATGTGAGCGGGCATGGCAGCCATGGCCCGCGTACCGGCATTTTTCATGGGCGGGCAATGACAGGCATGCAAGAGCAGTGGCAGAAGATCTCTGAAAATCTGAGGGGTGTCCTCAATCCCGGCATCTTCAAGGTGTGGATCCATCCCCTGGATGCCCATATCGAGGGGAACAGCCTGTGCCTTGCCGCCCCCAGCGAATATGTGGCCCGCTGGCTGCGCGACCGCATGCAGGATACCCTGCGTTCTGCCGCCGCGCCCGTGTTGCAGGTGGCGCCGGAGAGCATAGACATCCGCATCTCCTGTCAGGGCTCCGCGTCCGCTCCTGCCGTCACGTCTGCCGCCGCTGCTGCGGCGCCGCTTGCCGCCCCTGAGGCTCGGCCCGTGCACGATATGCCCGCGACGTCCCTCCACGTGGCGCCTTCCCGCCCGTCCCAGCCCAGCCAGTGTTCCCTGCCCCTGCCTGCCCCCACGCTGTCCCCCCGTACCCGTCAGCGCTGGCGTTTCAGTTTCGACGATTTCGTGGTCGGGCCCTGCAATGCCATGGCCGTGGCCGCGGCCAAGGACATCTGCCATGACGGCGGCTGTGTGGAGACCCTGTTCGTCAGCTCGGCTTCCGGCCTGGGCAAGACCCACATCATGCAGTCCGTGGGACGTGCCGTACAGGAGCAGGGCGGTCAGGCCCGTCTGGCCTACCTCTCCGCCGAGGATCTGGCCTCGCGCTATGTGGCGGCCCTGCGCAGCAACGATGTGGAGAGCTTCCGTGCCCGTCTGCGCGATCTGGACGTGCTCCTCCTGGAAGACGTGCATTTCCTCCAGGGCAAGGAAAAGATGCAGGACATGGTCCTGACCGTCATCAAGAGCCTGCAGGATCGCGGCGGCCGCGCCATCTTCAGCAGCAGCTTTTCCCCGCGCGAGCTGGAAAAGCTGGACAGCCAGCTGGTCTCCCATTTCTGCTCCGGTATCGTGTCGCCTCTGGAGCGGCCTGATACGGAGATGTGCCGCCATATCCTGGAGCGCAAGGCCAAGAGCTTCCAGGTGCTGCTGCCTGACGAGGTCTGCGATCTGCTGGCCGGACGCCTGCAGGGCGATGTGCGCCAGCTGGAATCCTGTCTCAAAAGCCTGGTGTTCAAGGCACGCATGCTCAATTGCGGCCTCAATCCCGAACTGGCGCTGGAAGTGCTGCAACAGTACGCCACCGTGGACTGCGGCCCGGACTTCGCCTCCATCGTGCGCCTGGTCTGCGAAAGCTACGGCCTCAACGAACGCCAGCTGGCATCCCGTTCGCACAAGCAGCAGTATGTGCTGGCCCGCAACACCATCTATTATCTGGCCCGCAAGCATACGGACATGTCCCTCAAGGAGATCGGCGAGCGCTTCAACCGCCGTCACTCCACGGTCATCAAGGGCATCACGTCGCTGGAACGCGAGATCGCCAATGACTCCCGGGTCGGTCGCCAGATCTCCCGTGCTGTGGAGCTCATCGAACGCAATGCGGGCATCCGTCCCGAAATGAGCCTGGCAGGCAAAGTCCCTGCGGCCCGTGAGGCTGCTCCCAGCCTGCTTTCCCTGTAAACGACGCCCCATTTTCTGGCAAAAGGAGGACATCTGCGGATGCCCTCCTTTTTTGTTGTCTGCGGGGACAGTTGTGCTGCCCAGGCAGCCCCTGTCCTGTTTGGCGCTGCTGCGGGGCTGCTCTGGCTCACCTGGGACAGGGAAAGGCAGGGGGAGGCCGGGGCGCTGCTGCCTGGCACGGTACGGTCATCACTCCCGGCGGCTGTGTCACGGTATTTTCGGCTCTGGAACGATCGGCCCTTTTCGCATTCCTGCTGCTCCAGGCAGCGTGGTGGCTGCTCCTCCAGTCATGGGACGGGGCCCCCTTGTTCCATTCCTCTTCCGTCCACTCCGGGGCATGTTTCCCCCATTCTCGATACTCCGCAGGGAACCTGTGGAGGGACGTCCGTAAACAAAAAAAGGCCACCCGCACGGAGCAGGTGGCCCTGGATCAGCAGGAGAGAGGCTACGGCTTATTCGCCGGCCACGGCCTTCTGGTGTTCAGCGATGACCTTGTCGGCCACAGGCTGGGGAGCTTCCTCATAGTGGGCGAATTCCATGGTGAAGAAGCCCTGACCGGCCGTCATGGAGCGCAGGTCGGGCGCGTAGCGCAGCACTTCGCTCATGGGCACGTGGGCCTTGATCTCGGTGACACCGGCGGCAGAGTCGGAGCCCAGCACCTTGCCGCGACGGGAGGAGAGGTCGCCGATGACGTCGCCCATGCATTCATCGGGCACGGAGACGGTCAGCAGCACGATGGGTTCCAGCAGCACGGGCTTGAGGCTTTCCATGGCTTTCTTGAAGGCCAGGGAGCCGGCCACCTTGAAGGCCATTTCCGAGGAGTCCACGGTATGGTAGCTGCCATCGTAGACCTTGACGCGGAAGTCCACCACCTGGCAACCGGCCAGGAAACCACGGGCGGCCGCTTCCTGGATGCCCTTGTCGATGGCGGGGATGTACTGGCGGGGGATCACACCGCCCACGATGGCATCTTCGAAGACATAGCCGGAACCGCGGGGCAGCCCTTCCATCTCGATCCAGCAGTCACCGAACTGGCCACGGCCGCCGGACTGCTTCTTGTGGCGGCCCTGCACCTGTACCTTGCCGCGCACGGTCTCACGATAGGGCACCTTGGGCGTTTTGAGGATGATGTCCACCTTGAAGCGGCGTTTGGCCTTTTCCACCGAAAGCTCGATGTGCAGCTGCCCCATGCCGGAAAGCAGGATGTCGCCGTTTTCTTCGTCGCGGGCCAGACGCAGGGTGACGTCTTCGTCCAGCAGACGCTGGATGGCGGAGTAGACCTTGTCTTCATCGCCCTTTTCCTTGGGGGCCAGTGCGTAGGTTATGAGCTGCGGCGGCAGCTTGGGCATGGGCAGGGCAAAGGGCTGCTTTTCGTCGCACAGGCTGTCACCGGTGCGGGTGTTCTTCAGTTTGGCCACGGCCACGATGGCGCCGGGGCCCACGGGTTCCTTGCAGGGGGTCTGGGTCTTGCCGGTCAGGAAGAGCAGGCTGCCCAGGCGCTCGTTTTCTCCGCTGCGCATGTTCTTGAGGGTGGCATCACCATTGATGGTGCCGGAGAGGATGCGCACCAGGGAAAGCTGGCCGGAGAAGGGGTCGGCCAGGGTCTTGAAGACGAAGCCGGCCACGGGGGCGTCGGGATCGGGCTTGCGTTCCTGGCCCAGGGCGTCCACGAAAGCGGGGCGCTCGGTGGCGGCAGGCAGCAGGGCCTGGATGGCTTCCAGCACGGCCACGCCCCCCTTGTTCTCCAGGGAGGAGCAGACCAGCACGGGGCAGAGCTCACCGGCCACGGTGCCTTTGCGCAGGCCGGTCTGAAGGTCTTCCAGAGACAGGCTGCCTTCTTCCAGATATTTTTCCATGAGCTCTTCATCGCTTTCGGCGATGTTTTCCACGGTCAGGTCATGGAGCAGGCTCACGTCGTCGGCCACATCGGCGGGCACGTCGCATTCGCTGACGGCGCCGTCAGCGCCAAAAGCGTAGGCCTTGCCGGTCAGCACGTCCACATAGCCGGTAAAGGACTCGCCTTCACGGATGGGGACCTGCAGGGCCACAGCCTTGACACCCAGGGTAGCCAGGCCGTCGAAGGCCATCTGGAAGTCGGCACGGTCGCGATCCATCTTGTTGATGACGAAGATGGCGGGCAGGTTCTCGGCGCGGGTGAGGTTCCAGAATTTTTTGGTCAGGGGGCGCACGCCGTCTACGGCGTCCAGCACGAAGACGACGCTGTCCACGCCCTTGAGCAGGCATTCCATGTCGCCGGTAAAGTTGCCGTCACCCGGGATATCCAGCATGAAGTGGCGATTCTTGTTCCAGAGGCAGGTAGCCACCGCGGGCTGGATGGAGCCGCGACGACGTACTTCTTCCGGTTCATAGTCGAGGCAGGTGGTACCGTCTTCAATGGCGCCCATGCGGGTCAGAGCGCCACTATTGAAGAGGAGCATCTCGGCCAGCGACGTTTTGCCGCAGCCGCCGGTGCCTACAATTGCGTAAGTACGTTGGGTATCCACGGGGTTGGACATGCTAAAACTCCCTTAGTAAGCGATATGGCGGGCCCGGGGCCGCCGGATTTACGAGGGCAAGGTGCGACCTTTCACACGGTAGTAATAAAATCATAGCCCGACATGGCCAAAAAGGGAAGTGCCCAAACTGTTTTGCTCAACTTGACATCTGCGCCCGGAAAGACAAAATAGATGGCTGCCCGTGCAAAGACGGGACAGAGAGCTCCCCTGGAGCCTGAAAATCCGTGTCCGGCACGAGCCCGTTGTGCCCCTGCCGCGGGATACGGATGGGTATGAGGCAGAAAATAATAAAAAATATTGTGAAAAATTTTCCAGAGCCATAAAAAAGCCGGGATGTCCCCGGCTTTTTTTGTGTGCGGCTGTGGGGCCGTCGTCATTGCAGGTTGCCCAGAAGGTCGCGCAACCAGTCCGGTACGGCCACCGGACGGCCCTGACGGTTTACCAGGGCGTGCTGGGTGCTGCCCGTGGCCAGCAGGTGCGTCTTGTCCTCGTTCCACATCTCGTATACAAAGCGCATGGACGCGCGGCCCCATTGGCTGATGGCCGTGTGGACCTGCACCAGATCGTCATAGCGGGCCGGGGCACGGTAACGGCATTGGGCCTCGCGGACGGGCAGGATGATGTCCTTTTCCTCCACATCACGGTAGCTCATGCCGCAGGCGCGGATGAATTCGCTGCGCGCCCTCTCGAAGATGTGGAGATACTCCGCATAATACAGAACGCCCATGGTATCTGTTTCACCGTAGGAGATCCGGTGGGTGAACCAGATGGCCGGGGAAGGAAAATCGTCATGCATCAGAAAACTCCTTTGCGTGTGGGGAAGGGGCTCCCGCGTCTGGCGCTGTGCGCCGTGCTGCTGGCCGCCCTGGCGCTGTCCGGCTGCGGGTCGCGGCAGACGCATGAGGAATACCTGATCCCCAAAGGGCCCGCCGTGGGCTTTGAGTCGCCAGAATTCTTCACGGAACATCTTGCGCCCCAGAACCAGGACCTGCAGTCGTGGCGCGAGATGGCGCCTACGGTGCGGAAATCCCTGCTCTATGTCAAGAGCAAGCCCGCCGGGGCCGTGGCCATCGACCGTCCCGGCCTGCACCTGACCTGGGGCGACATGGAGCGCACCCTGCTGCGCCTGCAGGAGCTGCTGCCCCGTCTGGATGCCGAACCGCAGCTCTTCCTCCAGAACTTCCAGTGGGTGGAAGTCCCCTCCGGCATCGCCTATTCCGGTTACTATGAGCCCCGCGTCAAGGCCAGCCGTACCCGCAAGCCCGGCTACGAGCAGGCCATCTACGCCCTGCCGCCGGACATGAAGCAGTACAAGCGCCGCCACAAGGGCCGCTACCATACCCGCCGCCAGATCGAAGAGCAGCAGCTGCTGGCCGGACGCGGGCTGGAACTGGCCTGGGCTGCGGATCCCGTGGATGTCTTCTTCCTGGAGATCCAGGGCTCCGGCCGTCTGGTCTTCGATGACGGTACCGAGGCATTCATCAACTACGCGGGCCAGAACGGCCACAAATACAAGAGCTCGGGTCGCATCATGCGCGAGAAGGGCCTGCTCAAGCGCGGCGACATCTTCGAGCAGCGCCAATGGTTCAAGGACAATCCCCAGCGCGTGCGCGAGATCCTCAACGAGAACCCCAGCTACGTCTTTTTCCGCTACGGCAGCCGCGGCCCCACCGGCGCCATGGGGCATGTGGTGGACGAATGGCTCTCCCTGGCCGTGGACCGCAGCTACATCCCGCTGGGCGCCGTGGTGGCCTTTGGCGTCAACGTGCCGGACGAGAAATACGGCAACCTGCCCCTGCGCGGCATCGGCTTTGCCCAAGACGTGGGCGGCGCCATCAAGCAGCGGCGCATCGACCTGTTCTGCGGCGGCTCCGAACGCGCCAATTATGTTGCCAGCCATCTGGATGCCCCCGGCCCCGCCTGGGTGCTGGTGGCACGCTAGGGAGCAGGGAAAGGCTGGTTCGAGGGGAAGGGAACCCCTTTGCGTTGCTGTCGATGCCCGTAGCTTCCTCCGTCGCAACGGGCACGGCCCTGCGGGCCGCCTTCGGTCGCTCCCAGCGGAAAAAGGATTCAGCTCCCCACCCCTCCCCCAAAAACGCTCCTATGGTCTTTCTGGAAGGTCCCCGTCGTTGACCGACGGGCATGGAAAAGCGGACATCCTCAGGATGTCCGCTTTTCGTTTTTTGCGGCGTTGGTCAGTGGGTGTCTGGTGGCGGAAAACAGAAAAGACCGGGCGGATAGTCTTGCTACGCCACCAGGCAGGTGTGCGTGATGCAAGAACAAGCGTACTGCCGGATATGGCGATGTAAGGCGGCGCGTGACTGTCCGCCGGGCATGACGCAAGAATCCCTCTTCGATTAGGCAACAGGCATGGCAGTATGACAGTCTGCCTTTTCGTTGCTCAGGGGCTGAAAATCCCTCCCCGCCAGACAGCGACGGGGACCTTCCAGAGCGACCAGACGAAAGTTTTTTCAGGGGTGGGGGAGAGTTTGAGAGGGGGCGGGGACAGTTTTTACAAAAAACGTCCCCGCCCCCTCTCAATGATGCCGCTCCAGCAGCGGCGGACTAACCTTCGAGGAAGGCCTTATAGGCTTCGGCCGTGGCAAGGATGTCCACGCAGCTGGCCAGCTCGAAGGGGCTGTGCATGGCGAGGAGGGCCGGGCCGCAGTCGATGACCTGCATGCCGTAGGCGGCCAGGAAGAGGGCCACGGTACCGCCGCCGCCCACGTCCACCTTGCCCAGTTCGGCAGGCTGCCAGGGGATGTTGCGGGCGTTGAACAGGCCGCGCACGTAGCCGTAGAACTCCGCATCGGCGTCGCTGGCACCGTATTTGCCGCCGGAGCCGGAGTACTTGGAGCAGACGGGGCCGTGGCCCAGCTGGGCGGCGTTCTGCTTTTCGTGCACTTCGGGGAAATCGGGGTCGAAGGCGGCGTCCACGTCAGCGGACAGGGCACGGGTATTGAGCAGCACCTGCGAGACCGGGATGCCCGGGGCCCAGGCGCGGGCCAGGTCTTCGAAGCAGTACTGCAGGAAGCGGGAGGCCGCCCCGGTGGCACCGTCGGAGCCGATCTCCTCCTTGTCCCAGAACATGACGGCCATGTTGGGGCAGAGTCGATTGCTGTTCTTGGCGTTGAGCAGGGCCTCCAGGGCGGTGAAGACGCAGATGCGGTCATCCTGGCCGTAGCCGCCCACCAGGCCCTTGTCGAAGCCCACATAGGTGGCGGGGCCTGCGGGCACGACCTGGAGCTCGGCGGTGACGAGGTCTTCTTCGCGGATGCCGTACTTGGCGTTGAGCAGCTCCAGCACGTGCTGCTTGATGGGCTCCTTGATGTCCTTGTCCCTGGCGGCGGTGGGGGCCGGGCTGTGGCCCAGGATGATGTTCAGCTTTTCGCCGTCAAAGACTTCGGCCAGGGTCTGGCTGTTTTGCTTGCGGGCCAGATGAGGCAGCAGGTCGGCGATGGTGAAGACGGGCTCGCCGGCTTTTTCACCGATGGCCACGCTGATGCTCTTGCCGTTCTCCAGCACCACCACGCCGTGCAGGGCCAGAGGTCGGGCCAGCCACTGGTACTTGCGGATGCCGCCGTAATAGTGGGTCTTGGCCTGGGCCACGCCGGGCTGTTCGACCAGCGGGCGCTGCTTGAAGTCCAGGCGGGGGCTGTCGGCATGGGCGGCGATGAGGTGCACGCCCTTCTGCAGCGGGATCTTGCCCTTGCGGGCGGCGAAGATGGCCTTGCCGCGCAGGTTGCGGAACACGGTGTTCTTTTTGAAGTCCTCGCTGAACCCGGCTTCCTGCAGTCGTTTCTGCACATAGGCCACGGTCTCGCGTTCGGTCTTGCAATTGCTGAGGAAATCCATGTACCGCTTGACCAGCGCGTCCATCTGGCGTTTCTGGGTGGCGGTGGTGTACACGTCCCAGGCGTTGCGGGGACTGTAGGTGAGGGAAGGCGTTTCTGCTTTTTTCATATCCAGTATCCTTTAGGCAGCGGGCAGTGTTGCTGCCTTTTCATGGAGCCGGTGCCCGGCTGGCCGGGGATCCGGCAGCCGCGGCAGGCCGTGATGCTCCGGCCGGTGCATGGCCGGGAGGCATGGCCCGCATGGCGCTGTGGAACGGGATGCGGGCGGAAATATGCTCTAGCCGGCCAGCAGCCGTTTGAGCAGGGCCGTCAGGCGCGGCAGGTCTTCGGGCAGGAGCGTGCGCGGGTCGAGGCAGAAGCTCCTTTCTTCCAGCCGGCCCAGCACCGGCGGCGTGGTATCCAGCAGGGCCTGCTTGAGGGCCGTGGCGCTCATGGCGACGGGCTCCAGACAGACCAGGGTGGTGGGCAGGTCGCGTTCCGGGAAGGCGCCGCCGCCCACGCGGGAGACATCCGGGCGCAGGCTGATGCGGCAGGCAGGGCCCAGGGCGCGGCGCAGCCGGGCGGCCAGCGAGCGGGCAGCCCGGGCCAGGTCTTTGGGATCCCGGCAGATGTCGCGCAGGGTCGGGATCTCGCGGCGGGCGCGTTCGGGCTCGCAATAGAGGCGCAGGGTGGCCTCCAGCGCGGCCATGGTCAGCTTGTCGCAGCGCAGGGCGCGGGTGAGGGGGTTCTTTTTCAGGGCCTTGATGCGTTCCCGGCTGCCCACGATAAGGCCGCATTGCGGGCCTCCCAGCACCTTGTCGCCGGAAAAGGTCACCACGTCGGCGCCTCCGGCCACCACTTCGGGCACCGTGGGCTCGTTGGGCAGGCCCACAGAGGAAAAGTCCATGAAGGAACCGCTGCCCAGATCCTCGATGACGGGCAGGCCGTGTTCCCGGGCCAGGGCTGCCAGATCGGGCAGGGGCACGGCGGAATGGAAGCCCACTATGCGGTAGTTGGAGGTGTGCACGCGCATGAGGGCGCGGGTATCTTCGTTGATGGCCGCGGCGTAGTCGTGCAGGTGGCAGCGGTTGGTGGCGCCCACTTCACGCAGGCGGGCACCGCTTTTTTCCATCACTTCCGGGATGCGGAAGCTGCCGCCGATCTCTACCAGTTCCCCGCGCGAGACGATGACCTCGCCGCCCTTACAGAACGTATCCAGCACCAGCAGGACGGCGGCGGCATTGTTGTTGACCACCATGGCGGCCTCGGCGCCGGTCAGGCGCTGGAGCAGCTCGTCGATGATGACGTAGCGGCTGCCACGTCCGCCGCTGCGCAGGTCGAGCTCCAGGTTGCAGTAGCCGGAGATGACCCGGCGTACGGCCTCCTGGGCGCTCCGGGCCAGCACGGAACGCCCCATGTTGGTATGGATGACCACGCCGGTGCCGTTGATGACGTTGCGCAGGCGCGGCGCCGTCTTGCGGTGGACGAAGGCCAGCAGCTCGGGCAGGCAGGCCTCCAGAGCCAGTTCGGCGGCATCCTGTACGCGACCGGCGCGGATGTCGTCGCGGCGGCTGTCCCAGAAATCCGTGACGGCCTCGCGCAGCAGGGGGCGGGGCAGGTCGCACAGGGCCTTGTCCGCTGTCAGAAGGGCATCCAGAGTGGCATCCATGGACGGCAGGGCACGGAAAAGGTGGTTCATGCGTCCTCCTTGGCGCCCTGGGCGGAGTCGGGCTGTTCCAGCAGGTGGGGATAGAGGCTGTAGAATTCCGCCAGCATGTACAGGGAGCCGCTGATGATGACCGGGGCCTTGCCGTCGCCGGGCAGGTCGCGCACGGCATCCAGAGCGTTGCGCACGTCGGGCAGCAGGGTGGCATGGGCCGGGGCCGCAGCATTGGCGGCGGCCACCACCTGGGCGGCGTCGGCGGCGCGCTCGTTGTGCAGGGCCGGGATGAAGAGCGGCGCATCTCCCAGGGCACGCTTGAGCAGCATCAGGGCCGGATGCCAGTCCTTGTCGCCCAGGCAGGAATAGATGGCCGCGCGCGGACGCAGGCCGGACTGGCGCACATGGGCCAGCAGGGCGGCCATGCCGTGGGCATTGTGGGCGCCGTCCAGCAGCAGGGGCGGATGCTGGTCCGTGGCGGGCACGGACTGCAGACGGCCGGGCACGAAGGCCCGGGCCAGTCCCCGTGCCACGGCATCAGGCCGCGGCGTCACATGCAGGCGCGGGGCCAGGGCCTGCCAGGCGTGCAGGGCCACGGCGGCATTGATGCGCTGGTGCGGCCCGGCCAGCCCCAGCGGCATGTTGCCCGGCAGGGGATCGACGATGTGCAGGGGCGCGGCCAGCTGTTCGGCCTGCCGGCGCAGCACCTCTTCGGCAGCCGGGAACTGGGGCGCGCTGACCACCGGCACGCGGGGACGGATGGCGCCGCATTTGTCCAGGGCGATGTCACGCAGGGTGGGGCCCAGGATGGCGGCATGGTCCATGGCCACGGGCGCGAAGCAGGTCAGGTCGCTGGCCAGGGCCGTGGTGGCGTCATGGGCGCCGCCCAGACCGGCTTCCATGACGGCCAGCCGTACGCCCTGACGGGCAAAGGCCAGTATGGCCAGCACGGTCAGGAATTCGAAATAGGTCAGATCCGGTCGCGCCGCGTACACTTCCGTGGCCAGCCCGGGCCACAGGTCTTCCTGCAGGGGGGCACCGTCGATGCGGATGCGCTCGCAGGGGGAAAGGAAGTGCGGCGAGGTATAGAGCCCGGTGCGGCAGCCGTGGGCACGGGACAGGCTGTCCAGGAAGGCGGACGTGGAGCCCTTGCCGTTGGTGCCCACGACCTGGGCCACCACGAAGGGCGGGCGGGAAAGGCCCAGGCGGGAGAGGGCGGTCTCCATGCGCGTCAGGCTCAGATCCATGTGGAAGAAACCAAGGCCGTCCAGGTGTTCCCAGATCTGGTCGATGGTGGTGAAATGCTTTGCAGTCTTCATGCCGCGACCATGCCACAATTCCCTGTCCTTGTCAGCGCTTGTACCGAGGGGAAAAACGTTTCACGGCAGGACGGCCGTGCGGAAAAATATTTTATGTCTGTGACTGGGTGGCGTACTGACTGCAACAGCAGCCTGCTGGATCGGGCGGCATTCTCTTGCCCATTACAGGACGGCCTGCTTGCGACAGCCATATTCCCCTGTTAGGCTGCATTCCGAAAAGGAGGCTATGCATGATCCGTCTTGAAAAGGCTGGCCGGGAAGATCTGGCCGCTCTTGTACAGTTGCAGGAAATGGTGCGGGCGCGTCTGCTGCCGGAAGGGCAGCCCCTGCCCGAAACGGCCGGGGATGCGCTGGAGGATTTTTTTGCCCAGGGCGTGGTGCTGCGGGCCCTGATGGAAGATGGCACCATGGTGGGGGCCGTTGGAGGGCGCGAAGTGGACGGCAGACAGCATCTGGCCCAATTGCTGGTGCATCCGCAATGGCAGGGGCAGTATGTGGAGACCATGCTGCTGTTGCAGATGGAAAGCCTGTTGCCCGAGGCCCGGCGCGAACTGCTGTTCCCGGCGCGGGATGCCGCGGACCTGCGGCCCCTGTTGTGGCTGGGCTATGCCGTCAGTGAAGAGACGCCCCTGCCGCATGGCCTGACCCTGTACCGGCTGGAGAAAGAATGCATTTGAAAATGCCGGATGATCCAGGGGAAGATAATGGCGGGCCGTGTATCCAGCTAAAACAGTAAGGCATTGAAAACGGGCCTTTTGCGTCGAAGTCCCCAGCTTTTCCATATGTGTGTTCCTCACCGTTCAGCTTTCTGTGAACAGGTCAAATTCCACTTTATGGAATGACCAGGCGTAATCTGAGAAAGCATGGCGGGGAGGGAAGAGTATGCCGTTCACGCTTGGAACAGTTGTCCTTGTCCTCGGGATCATCTTTATACTTGGACAAGGTAATTTCTTTAGAGGATTCGTGCGTTTTTGGAAAGCTCAGCTGATATTGCTGGTCGTGTATCTGCTGATCTCTGCTTGGGCATGTACTCGTGCCCTGTTGTATTGATTGAGGCCACAGACGATCTATCAAATCGGCGTTCCCACTCTGCTAATAATTTTTGTTGTCATTCTACGAATCTGGATATATCAACTATAATGAAGATAATGAAAGGTATGCCAGAGTAACTGGCGTTGTGATCCATTTATGGAAAGCGGAGGAAATCATGGGGCGCGTTGTAAAAGATGAAAAGGAACTTGTACAAGCAATCAAAAATAATGTAGACTATATAGAAGTAGAATGTGGAATTAAAGATTTTTTTATAAAGATCAAAGGGACTGGAAAAATCGCATGGACGGTGTGTTTGGGGTGTCTTGCCATCGCTGCCGCAACGACTACATATATGGTTGCAAAAGAGGATAACGATGCTAAAAAAATAGCTATTTCAGCTATTTCTGCAACAGCTGCTGCCGCTATACTTGGGCCAACTACAGCTGCAACGTGTGTCATGATGGCAGTTTCAGCTGGTGGAGTCGATGTACTTAACAAGCTTCGTGAATATCGTATAGAAGAACAGGGAGACAGGTTGTTCCTTGTAAAATAGAGATGTTGGAAATGCATAGTGTGTACATTTGGCATAAAAAATGTTCATTATGTATGAAATGAGCAGAGTTATCCCTTGAAATTGAAATCAGTAATGAAAAGTTGATATCTAAGAAACAAGGATAGGAATTCCAGCTTGATTTTCCTTGTCCCTTCCATCCGCATGTGCGGATCTTTGCCCCAAAAGCAAATTCTGGAAGTTGGTCACAGGAAAATGTCTACTTCTGCGTTATGCGGAATAAAAAAGGTGGATACACGCGGTCATGCATGTATCCACCTGGTCGTTCCATGGCGCGCCCGGGAGGATTCGAACCCCCGGCCAAGAGCTTAGAAGGCTCCTGCTCTATCCACCTGAGCTACGAGCGCGTGCTGTCCTTATAGGTGGCAAGCGTCTGTCCGTCAAGGGGGACTCCCCGGCCATGGTCCATGCGGTATGGCAGGGGCACTGATCACATTATCTGTCCCGGTCTGACGCTGAAGTACCGGCCGGGACCCCTTCCTTGTCCCGGGTGAAGCGCGTGCGGCATGTCCGCCATGCCCCGTCCGCTCTTGTGTTCCGCATCCAGGCGTGGCAGATTCTGTACGTACTGGCATGTTGTTACCGTTCAGGCACGCGGGAGGTCCCATGAATTTTCAGGAACAGTGGCGCAAACTGCTTCTTCCCCTGCGCTACGGGGGCAGCGGCGTGGATTTCAAAAAGCTGGACCCGGCCCGCAGCCCGTTTTTGCAGGACAGGGACCGCATCATCTATTCCAGTTCGTTCCGGCGTCTGGCGCGCAAGACGCAGGTGCATCCGCTGGTGCGCAACGACCACATCCACACGCGCCTCAGCCATTCGCTGGAGGTCAGCAGCGTGGGGCGTTCGCTGGGAGCCATGGCGGGCTACTTCCTGCGTCACCGGGGCGAGCTGCCGGACTACGCCGCGCCGGAATTCCCCGGCCAGATCCTCGAAGCCGCCTGCCTGGCCCACGACATCGGCAATCCGCCTTTCGGCCATGCGGGCGAGTTCGCCATCCGCGACTGGTTCGGGGACCCGGCCAACCACGTCTATGTGAACGCGCTGGAGGAGACGCAGCAGAGCGACTTCCGCTGCTTCGACGGCAACGCCCAGGGCTTCCGGGTGGTCAACGTGGTGGAGAACAACCGCGATCAGGGCGGGTTCCGGCTCACCTATCCCACGCTGGCCAGCATGGTCAAATATCCGTGGGATTCCTGGCAGTCCCGTGCACGGGGCGGCAAATGCAAGTTCAATTATTATCAGGCCGAGGCCGCCATTTTCGAGGACGTGTTCCGCGCCCTGGGCCTGAAGACACGCCGGGGCGACTTTGCCCGGCATCCGCTCTCCCTGCTGGCCGAAGCGGCCGACGACACCTGTTACCGCATCGTGGACATGGAAGACGCCCGTGAGCTGGACATCATCACCCTGGCGGACATCCTGAAGGTGGTGGAGCCCCTGGCCCCCAGCCTGAAGCTCGATCCGCAGCGGATGGACGATATGGGCTCCGACCGGGAGAGGGCCGGGTATGTGCGGGCCCGCGTCATCGGCCATGTGACCGCGAGCCTGTTCGAGACCTTCGCCGCCCAGTACGAGCGCATCATGCGCCGGGAATTCGAAGGCCCGCTCATGGACATGGCGCCGGAAGACGTGCGGGCCTACATGGCCAGTGCAAAAGAGATCTTCAACGGGCGCATCCTCAAGAACAGCCACAAGACGGCGCTGGAGATCGGCTCCTACAGCGTCTACAAGCGCCTGCTGGATACCTTCATCCCGGCCTGTCACCGCCGCATCTGCGATCCCGGACGGCTCACCTACAAGGAGCAGCAGGCCCTGCAGCTCATGGGCGGGCATGCGCCGCGCCGGGAGGATGACCTGTATGTCTCCTATCTGCGGGTGCTGGACTTCATCACCGGCATGACCGACCAGTACGCCAGCTTCGTGTCCACCCAGTTTTTGGGCACGTCCTGCTAGCGGCGGCATCCTGTAGTGGGGCCAAGGCCCCGGGAGCCGGAGGGCAGGGACCCGATGTCCCGCCCTGCCGGTGCCCTGCTGTTGCGCCCTGAAAAGGGCGCTTTTTTATGAGGGCTGCCGGCCGTTGCCATACGTCCCGGCGCGTTGGCGCGTCCGGGAGCCCTCGTCTAGTCGGCGGGGCGGAGCAGGGGAAGCGGATCACCTGCTGACGGGGAGAGCTTGCGGGTCAGGCGGCAGAGATCGTCCCGGCCGTTTTCCGTCCAGTCCGCCAGGAAGGCCATGGCATGGCGGTGCATCTCGTCTTCGCACCAGCGGGCGTATTCCTCCAGGCCGCTGGCATCTTCCGTATGCTGCCGGGCTTCCGGCATGCGCTGCAGATGGCGCAGGGCCGTGGCCGCGGCCACGGCGTTGTCGTGCATCTGTCCGAGGCTCTCCTGACAGCGGCGGCACAGACGGATCAGGCGCTCGCCGTTCCGGCCGCCCTGGCTGCCGAAAAAGGCCATCAGATAGCGCAGCTGCTTGAAAGCGATACGCATGTTGTGCAGCAGCTCTTCGGGGATCAGGTGCCCGTGCGTCCAGCGGTCATGGGCAAGGAGGTCGCGCGTGGCCCGATCCACACCGGCAGCCATGATGTCTGCCAGCAGCATGGGCCGGGCGCGGCCGCGACGGTCCAGCACGGAGCGGCAGGTCTGGGCCGCGGCATTGCCGTCCAGCTTGTGCAGCAGCTCCCGGTAGGCGTCCGAGGCATAATGGGCCGCGGCGCGGGAAAGGGCCGCGGCGCGTTCCTTCTGCAGGGCGGCGTACAGGCTGCGCAGACCGGCGGGCAGATCCTCCGGCCGGAAAAGGGGCGCGGCTCCTTCCGGGGCCGGGTCGCTTCCCGCGGTTTCGGGAGCGCCGGCGGGGACAGGGCGCAGGACATAGTCCCTGATGTGGCCCAAAAGCACATCCGTGTCCCGCACACCGCCCAGCAGCTTGCGGGCCGTGCGCAGGTCGGCTTCCACAGAGGCCAGCCAGTCCTTGCGCAGGTGCGGCTTCAGGCTGCCGAAGACGGAAAGCAGGCTGCGCAGGATGACGCGGGCGTCGTGGATGGGCTCCTCGTCCAGGGCGCTGTCGCTGCGGGCCAGCTCATGCAGGGCCCGTGCCTGCCTTTGCAGATAGGCGCTGAAATGGCTGCTGAACAATTGCCCGGAAGGCGGGGCCGGAGCCGGGACCGGCGCGTCGGCAGCGGCGTCGAAGGTCCAGAACCATTCCAGGGATGACTTGCCGAACAGGCGTGCCCAGAGCGGCGCGTGGATGACCAGCTGCTTGCGCAGGCGCAGGGGCGTGCGCACCCGGATGAGGAAGAGGACAGGAGGCTCGCCGGGCAGGCGGATCTCCAGCGGATCGAAGCGCAGGGCGAAACGGGCCACCTGCACGATGGCCGCCAGCACGACGGCGATACGCCGCCGGGGATCGTCGGTGGCGCAGCCCATGGCGGTCAACAGGGGCTCCACCTTGTCCGTACGGCCCTTGCCCACGGTGAGCAGGGTCAGGACCATGGCCAGCAGCCGGTTGCCGGCGGCATCGAGGCGCTTGAGAGGGTGGGTGAGCAGGATCTCGCCCGCATCGGGCGTCCCGTCCCCCAGCTCCACCAGGGTATGGGCCAGCACGGCCAGAGGGGCCAGCTCCCTGTCCAGACCGTGCCGGGGAGCCAGCCCGGCGAAGATGGACAGGACCAGATCGGTTTCCCGCTGGCGGGCGGCCAGGTCGATGCCGAATAGCCGGCAGAGGCGGCGGAGCCCGCAGGGGCGCAGGGCGGGGGAATCATTGCGCAGGCAGCGTGTGCCGCGCCAGAGCAGGGTGCGGGGCGTGGTGGGGGCAGCTTCGTCCATGCGGCGTCTCCTTGGCAGGGGCCTGCCGGAAAAAGAGGCGTCCCCGGGCCGGAAAGGCAGGGATGACGGGCCCGGAGGCTGCTTGGAGCATAGCCTTACCGAAACAGGCGCGCAAGGGGGGCAGCCGCCATCACGAGGGCGTCTGCCATGGGGGACAGGATGGACGGGGATGGCTGCGGCAGGGGGGCTGAATGAGGTCGCGCCCCTCCGGGATGGGGGCTGCCGGGGAAAAGGCTGCACCTTCGGCAACGCATTGCCGTGCGCTCCTGATCGTGCGGAAGGCAGGTTCTTCCCGAAAACAGGAAACGGCGCGGAAACCTGGCAGGGCCCTGCTTCCGCGCCGTGTGGTGACGCTGCTGGCTGCTGTATCGCCTAGACTTCGAAGAGCATCTCCAGATCCTCGCGTGTCAGGGACTTCCAGGTATCCTGGCCGGGGATGATGGCCTCGGCCACGCCACGCTTGGCTTCCTGCAGCTTGAGGATCTTCTCTTCCACCGTGTTCTGGCAGATGAGCTTGTAGGAGAACACCTGCCGCGTCTGGCCGATGCGGTGGGTACGGTCCGTGGCCTGGCTTTCCACGGCGGGGTTCCACCACGGGTCGTAGTGGATGACGTAGTCCGCGCTGGTCAGGTTCAGGCCCGTGCCGCCCGCCTTGAGCGAGATGAGGAAGATGGGGATGTCCGGGCTGTTGTTGAAGCGGTCCACCTGTTCGAAGCGGTCCTTGCTGGCGCCGTCCAGATAGCAGAAGGGGATCTGCGAGAACTCCAGCCACTGGCGGATGATCTGGAGCATCTGCACGAACTGCGAGAAGACCAGCACCTTGTGGCCGCCTTCCACGATCTCCATGACCATGTCCTTGAAGGCGTCGAACTTGCCGGAAGGCAGGTTGTTGGAGAAGCCGGGCAGGTCGATCTTGAGCAGGCGCGGATGGCAGCAGATCTGGCGCAGCTTGAGCAGGGCGTCCAGAATGGACATCTGGCTCTTGGCCAGGCCCTTTTCGTCCACGTCGGCCAGCACCTGGGCGCGCAGCTTGCGGGCCAGGGCGGCGTAGAGCTCGGCCTGCGCCTCTTCCAGCGCGCAGCAGGTGACGCTCTCCACCTTGGGCGGCAGGTCCTTGGCCACTTCGGCCTTGGTACGGCGCAAAATGAAGGGCCGCACGCGGGTACGCAGGTAATCCAGGGTCTCGGCGTCGCCATCCTTGATGGGCTTGACGATGCCGCGCTGGAAGGCATGCTGCGAACCGAGGAAGCCGGGCATCAGGAACTCGAACAGGCTCCAGAGCTCGAAGAGGTTGTTCTCGATGGGCGTACCGGACAGGCACAGGCGCATGCGGGCATTGATGCGGCGCACGGCGCGGGCCGTGATGGTGTTGGGGTTCTTGATGTTCTGGGCCTCGTCCAGGATGACGGTGTTGAACTCGTACTTCTCCATCTCCTCCAGGTCACGCCGCAGCAGGGCATAGGTGGTGATGATGAGGTCCGATTCCGCGATGTGTTTGAACATGCCCTCGCGGCGCGTGCCGTAGATGGTCAGGCGGCGCAGGCCGGGCACGAACTTTTCCGCTTCGCGTTCCCAGTTGGGCAGCACCGAGGTGGGCACCACGATGAGGTTGGGGCCCTCGAAGCGGCTTTCCACCATATGCTGGATGAAGGCCAGGGTCTGCACGGTCTTGCCCAGGCCCATCTCGTCGGCCAGGATGCCGCCGAAGCCGTATTCCGACAGGAAGTTGAGATAGGACAGGCCCTGCAGCTGGTAACTGCGCAGATTGGCCTGCAGCGCCTTGGGCGGCGGTACGGGCCGCACCTCGCGGAAGGAGCGGATCTTCTCGCGCAGGTTGTTCCAGAAGGAGTCCGTGCGGGCGCCGGGCAGGTCTTCCAGCAGGCTGTCCAGCACCGGGGCCTCGAACTGCTTGAACTTGGTCTGCGGCGGCTTGCTGGGATCCAGGCCCAGGGCCGTGAGCTTGTGGGCGATCTTTTCCAGCCAGGATTCGGGCAGGCTGGTGTAGGAGCCGTCCTTGAGCTGCACATAACGCTTGCCGCGGGTCCAGGCCTTCCAGATCTTGTCCAGGGGCAGGGACTGGCCTTCGTAATCCACGCTGATCTCCAGCGAGAACCACTTTTCCTTCTCGTTGCTCACCACCTCGGCGGAGATGGAGGACTTGGCCGTGCGCATCTTGTAGCGCGAGAGGGCGCGTTCGCCGTAGACCCGGTAGTTTTCCACCAGGGTGGGGTAGGAGTCCAGCAGGAAGGCGATGGCCTCTTCCGGCTCCAGGAACCAGAGCTTGCTGGAACGGGCCTGGAAATCCATGCCCGCCAGCTCGTTCATGAGCTGGGCCTCTTCTTCCTGATGGCGGCGCACCAGATAGGTCTGGCCCTCGTAAGTGTAGCTGCCGGTCTGGAAATCGGGGTTGGGGCCGTTGAGCGTGAACTCGCCGTGGCGGGTCTGGTAGATGTTGTCGATCTCCAGGGTCAGCAGGCTGCCTTCCTCGTCCAGGAAGAGCTTGGGATTGTAGGTGGCCGGCTGGAACACGGGCTCCATCATGCGCAGGAACTGCTGCGGCTCGTAGAGCTCGGAAGAGGGCAGGCGCGTCCAGACGCGGTCCAGGAATTCGGAGATCTCTTCCTGCGGCACCACCGGGCGCTCATAGATGAGGTTGTGCACCAGCGACGGATACAGGCCCGTCTGCACGGGATAGAAGTTGTGCTGGTAGCAGACCCAAAGCGGCATCTGGCCGTGGAAGGTGATGGGCGCGTCCTCGGGGGCCTCGGCGCCGTGCAGGTGGTCGCTGGGCGCTCCGTTGGTCCGGATGGGCAGGGGCGGGCGGCCTTCTCGCTTGAGCAGTACGTCGAAGCTGAAGCCGTTGTCGTCGAAATTGGGCTTGAGCTTGAGGGCAAAGGGCGTGCTCTCGATGCGGCAGGGGCGGTCGGTATCCTTCCAGAGCAGATAATATTCCTTGCGTACGGCCCAGAAGAACCACGAGGTCAGGCCGTCGGGGATCTCCACGCGATGGCCGTAATAGTCCAGGTGCTGGCCTATCTGGCGGGCCACATGCGGCAGCTGGGGCGAGAACTCGCACCAGTCGGGATTGTTGATGATCTGCTGGAGCGTGATCTCGTTATGCACGCTGGACAGGCCGGACTTGTTCTGGCGGCCCCGGAAAAAGGAGACCAGCAGACGGCCCTGCTCCGGCTGGAAGCGGAAAATGAGATAGTGCTTGCCGGGCTCGGGCTCCATATCAGTGGAGAAGAAGGAGCGGAAGCTCTGCTTCCAGTCCTTGGCAGGGGGAGCGACCTCTTCGGCGTCGCCCTGTTCCTTGCGCAGTTCCTCCAGCAGACGCAGGGCCAGGGCCGCCACATGGCGGCATGTGCTGGTGAAGGACTCCGAACAGTTGCACTGGTGGCGGGTGCTGCGATCCGTGATGGAGAAAGTCAGGCTGGGCGTATAGACCTGGAGGTCTTCCCCCTGGATGACGCCTTGCGCTTCCCAGGTCTCGCCCTCCTGGATATTTATTTTTTGCACCCCGCCTTCGGACAGGATATAGTAAGCCGTATCACGGATATACTCCGGAACGGCGTCGTGCAGGAAGGCCTGGCACATCTCCCTGACGACGTTCTGCTCAGATCTGCTCATGCATGTTCTCCGCTGCCCGGTTTTCTGCGCGGGCTCCGTTGAAAAATCGCAGTAATAGATTTGGGAGTAATATCACAGGCATCACTTCAATGGCAATAGACACGCGTAACTTATGAAAAAATATTTTATGAAAAAAAAGATGGCATTTTCCGCCGCCTCCCGGGCAGCCGGCAAGGGCTCTCCGGCAGGGGGCCGCGTCACCTGGGGAGTTTTTTTCCTGCTCCTGCTGCTTTGCCTGCCGCTGCCCGCAGCCGCGGATGACGGAGAAGGCAGCATGCCCCCCACGGACGGCGACCGCATCCTGCTGGGCAGCATCGGCGAGGCCTCCAACCTCATCCCGTATCTGACGGCGGATTCCGCCTCCCACGAAGTGGCGGATCTGCTCTATGTGGCGCCGCTGCGCTTCAACAAGGATCTGGAGCCGGAATGCTGGGCGGCGGAGTCCTTCAGCATGGAAGACGAAGGCCGCCTGCTGCGCTTCCGCCTGCGCAAGGGCATCCTTTGGGAAGACGGTACCGAGCTGACGGCCGCGGACGTGGAATTCACTTACAAGATGGTCATCGACCCGGCCACGGGCAGCCCCTATGCGGACGACTTCCTCCAGGTCAAGGAGTTCCGCGTGCTGGATCGCTACAGCTTCGAGGTCCGCTACGAGCACTTCTTTGCCCGGGCCGTGTCTTCCTGGATGAACCCCATCCTGCCCAGGCACATCCTGGAGGGGCAGAATATCCGCACCACCTCCTTCGCCCGCAAGCCCGTGGGCGCCGGGCCTTACCGCCTCCAGCGCTGGGAGCCGGGCGTGCGCATCGTGCTGGAGGCCTCCCCCACCTACTTTTTGGGCAGGCCGCACATCAGCGAGGTGGTCTTCCGCATCATCCCGGATACGGCCACCATGTTCATGGAGACCCGCGCCGGGCGTCTGGATGTGATGGAGCTGAGCCCGCAGCAGTACCTGCGCCAGACATCGGGGAAAAAGTGGGCGGAATCCTTCCACAAATACCGCTATCTGGCATCGGTCTACAATTTCCTGGGCTTCAATCTGGAGCATCCTTTCTTCAAGGACAAAAAGGTACGCCAGGCCATCTCCTGCGCCATCAACCGGGGCGACATCGTCAAGGGCGTCTTGCTGGGGCTGGGGGAACCGGCCTTCGGCCCCTACAAGCCGGGCACCTGGGCCTACCATCCGGGCCTGCGCCCTGTGAGCTTCAACCCCGACAGGGCCCGCAAGCTGCTGGCCGAGGCCGGTTTCACGGACAGCGACGGCGACGGCATCCTGGACAAGGACGGCAAGCCCCTGGCTTTCACCATCCTGACCAACCAGGGCAACGAGCCGCGCATCCTCACCGCCACCATCATCCAGAGCCAGCTGCGGGCCGTGGGCATCGACGTGCGCATCCGCACTGTGGAGTGGGCGGCCTTCATCCGGGAATTCGTGAATACCGGCCGCTTCGATGCCATCATCCTGGGCTGGACCATCACCCAGGATCCGGACATCTTCGCGGTCTGGCATTCCTCGCAGGCCGTGCCCGGGGGGCTGAACTTCATCCATTACAAGAACCCCGAGCTGGACAAGGTGCTGGAAGAGGCCCGCTCCACGCCGGATCGCCAGCGCCGGACCGCGCTGTACCATCAGGCGCAGGAGATCCTGGACGAGGATCAGCCCTACTGCTTCCTCTACGTGCCCTATGCCCTGCCTGTGGTGCAAAACCGCTTCATGGGCATCAAGCCCGCCCTGGCGGGCATCATGTACAACTTTGAGGACTGGTGGGTGCCCAAGAGCCTGCAACGTTACAAAGTGACGCCGTAGGTGGGCGCAGGACAGGCCTTCCGGAAGACGTGTTTCTGGAAAATAACTATGTTTTGCCGTGATATCGGCATATTATGCATAAAGTAAAGATATGTTCCCCCATAGTCATGACATGCTGGGGATGCTGGAGGAGGCAGGATGTGGACCTGTCTCCTCTTTTTTGTCTTTATAGAAGTGGAAAAGTATCTTGAACACAGGAGTGGAAGAGCGTAAAGGCAGCCCCATCAAACACCATTGGGGGGTGACCATGTTACGCAAGATCATTTCTTTGACGACGTTTTTTTCCTTTGTCCTGCTGATCATCAGTTCCATCATGCTCTATGTGGTTCCTGAAGGCCGTGTGGCCTACTGGGCAGACTGGCGCATCATCTTTACCAAGGCCCAGTGGGGCGATCTGCACATCACCGGCGGGGCGCTTTTCCTGGTGGCCGGGCTGTGGCATACGCTGCTGAACTGGAAGCCGGTCATGAACTACATCCGTGGCGCCAAGGGCGGCAGCCGCAAGCCCCTGCTGGCAGCGGCCCTGATCTGCCTGTTCGTCTATGCGGGCACCCTGCTGGAGATCCCGCCCATGCAGCAACTGGTCAGCTGGAACGATGCCATCAAGGACTATCAGGCCCGCAAGTACGGCGAGCCTCCCTTCGGCCATGCCGAGACAAGCTCCCTGAAACAGTTCAGCGCCTTCCTGGGGCTGGACTGCGGCCTCATCCTGCAGAAGATGCGCGAGGCCGGTTTCAAGGGCGAGCCCACGCCGGAGAGCGTCTTCGTGGACATTGCCACCGGCAACGACATGACCCCGCAGGAGCTCTTCAGCTTCATCATGAAGAGCACAGGGGCCACCATGCCCGTGCGCGGCAGCGGCAAGGGGCAGGGCAAGGCACAGGCGGCAAAATAAGCACGCAGGCTTTTTAATCGAATCTGGGGCATGATCTTCGGGAATCGTGCCCGTTTTTTATGGCTTTCCGTCTGAAATCGCAGAGAACGATACATGCCAGCATGCCGGCCGGAGCATGGCTGCCGGCGTCAACTACGTGGGAGGTTCTGCCAGGGATCCCTGTCCCGTACAGGACGGGAGCACGGAGAGAGGATGGGCGCTCTGGCAAAACCATGTCAGCGTGTTTTTTGCACTGGAGCCATTCGGAGAGAGCGTTGTACTCCTGTCCTGCGACGGGGCCGTCCATGCGGGCCAGAAGAACGCTTTTTCAGGGGCGGAGGACAGTTTGTTATGAAAAGCGTCCCATCCCTCTCAAGCCCGGCTTCACAGGCCTCCTTCTTTCGGGCCGCGTCAGCCTTTGCAACGAGAAGCGCCATAAACAGAAAAAGCCCTTGCGATTTTACGCAAGGGCTCGATCATCTGGCTCCCCGAGACGGACTTGAACCGCCAACCTAGTGATTAACAGTCACCCGCTCTGCCGATTGAGCTATCGGGGAGTGCTGCAAAAGCAACGAAAGTCTTTCTACGGAAAACAGATCCGCCCGTCAAGCGGAAAAATCATTTTTTCAGGATTTTTTTATCAGGCGCTGCAATTTTTTGTCATAACGCTCGGCTTCGCTGTACACACAGCCGCAATAGGGCTGACGGTACACGCCCCATTCCCTGGAAAAGTCGATGCCTGCCTGCCAGTCGGTGCGAAAATCGCGGTAGACGAAGCGGGGGCCCTGGCTCAGGGGGGCGTCTTCCGCCGCTGCGGCCTGTTCTCCGGCGGCCCGGATGACGTCGTGCGGCTGGTAGCGGGAGTAGAGCAGGCTGCTGCTCACATGGGCGTAACCGTTGGCGCGGGCATAGGCCACGGCGGCCTGCATGCGGCTGCTGCAGCACCAGGCACAGCGCTGGGGGGGCAGGTCGCGTCCGGCCACGGAGCGCAGCCAGGCCACCAGATCCCAGGTATCGTCCTGGCAGATGAGCTCGATGCCCAGACGGGCGGCGCATTCCTCGGCGGCCTCGCGGCGGCGCAGGTATTCCATCAGGGGCTGGATGTTGGGGTTCATGTACCAGGCCGTGACCGTGAAGCCCTCATCCTGCAGGCGCTTGACCGGCATGATGGAGCAGGGGCCGCAGCAGATGTGCAGCAGCAGGCTGCGTTCGCCTTTCACGGGTTCAAAAACAGGGGCCTGCCCCGAAGGGCAGGCCGCGGAAGTTTCGACAGGGGCGTCCGTTACGGACGGATGCTGATTTCCAGACATTTGCCAAAGTCCTGTTCCATGTCGCGCAGGCTGTCGCGCTTGTGGTTGAGCAGATACAGGCCCAGTTCCCGCGTGGTCTCGAAGACGTACTTGTCGCCGCCGTGGGTCCGCAGGGCACGGCGCATCTCGCGCAGGGCCTGCAGGGCCTGCCATTCAAGGTTGCGCCGCTGGCCCGTGCCGCCGCAGAAGGGGCAGGGCTCCATGGTGATGGAAAGGGCCGAGGAGCCCGTGCGCTGGCGCACCAGTTCCAGCAGGCCGAAGGAGCTCATACGGCCCACGTCGTGGCGTGCGCGGTCGTTCTTCATGGCCGTGCGCAGGGTCTTTTCCACTTCCAGCACGTGTTTCTTGTCGCGCATCTCGATGAAGTCGATGACCACCTGTCCGCCGATGTCACGCAGCTTGAGCTGGCGGGCGATGGCTTCGGCGGCTTCCATGTTGGTGCGGTGGGCCATGGACTCGAAATTGACCTTGCCGGAGATCTTGCCGGAGTTGATGTCCACGGCCATGAGGGCTTCGGTCTGGTCGAAGACCAGACGGCCGCCCGAAGGCAGGGTGACCTCACGGGAATAGATCTGGTCCAGCTGGCGGCGCAGGCTGAAGCGCTCCCACAGGGGCATGCGCACGTCGGTATGCAGGCGCACCAGCTCCTTCTTGCGGGGGAAGAGCAGGGAGACGGTCTCGCGGATGCTGTCGGCCACCTCCTCGTTGTCCACCCAGATCTCGCAGACATCGTCGGTCAGGTAGTCGCGCACGGCACGCTGGGGCAGGCCCGGCTCCTGATAGATGAGGGCCGGGGCCGAAACTTCGGTGGCCTTCTTGCGGATGTCCTTCCAGACGCGCTTGAGGTACTGGAGGTCGTTCTTGAGCGTGGTCTTGGTGGTGCCGGCGCTCACGGTGCGCACGATGACGCCCAGGCCCTGGCCGGGGTCGATGCCGTTCATCATCTCGCGCAGGCGGGTGCGTTCTTCATCGTTGTCCACCTTGCGGGAAACGCCGATCTGCTCCTGTCCGGGGGTCAGCACCAGGAAACGGCCCGCCAGCGACAGCCAGGTGGTGAGGAAGGCGCCCTTGTTGCCGGTGGGTTCCTTGACCACCTGCACCAGCACTTCCTGGCCGGGCTTGAGCACTTTCTGGATGGGCGGGAATTTCTTGCCCTTGCTGGGCTCGTGATGGGCCAGCCAGTATTCGGGGTGGATCTCGTCGATCTGGAGGAAGCCGTTCTTGCCCGCGCCGTAACTCACGAAGGCAGCCTGCAGGTTGGTGTCGATATTGTGGATGACGCCCTTGTAGATGTTGCCCTTGAGCTTGCGCTGGTGGAACATGTCCAGGTAGTATTCCTGCAGACGGCCCTCCTCGGCGATGGCCACTTCCACCTGTTCGCCGGGCAGCACGCTGATGAACATGCGCCGCTTGCCCGCGGCCACCTTGGCCTTGACCGCAGCCGCACGCACGCTGCCCTTCTTGGGGGCTTCGCTGTCCTCACTACGACGGCGGGGACGGGCAGGGGCGCTCTCCAGGCTTTCCACATCACCGGTGGCAGCCTGCCACAGCTCCTCGTCGCTGGCATCGGCAGGCAGGTCGGCAGGGGCGGCCGCTTCGGCGTTGTCTTCGGCGTCCTTTTCGGCAGCGTCGGCGTTTTCCGCCTGGGCCTCACGGTTCTTGCGGTTGCGTCCGCGTCCGCCGCGGCGGCCGCGCCTGCTCTTGCGGCGGGGCTGGTCATCACCCTCTTCCCGGCTGCCCGTATCGGCAGCGGTCGTTTCGCTGCTTTCCCCATCTGTGACGGTCGCCGCATCTTCGGTGGCCGGGGCGGCCGCCGCGGCAGGCGTCTCGGCAGCGGGGGCTTCGGCAGCCACGGGAGCGGGCTGCTCGTCAGCGGGACGGGCCGCGGGCATCCCGGCGGCCTGGTCGACGCTTTCGGCAGGGGCGGTTTCGCCCTGCTGGTTCGCGGCTTCGGGAGATTTTTTGCGGGGGGTACGCTGACGGCGCTGGGCACCGGGCGAGCGGCGGGTACCGCGACGGGGCGCGGCGTGCTGTTCGCTGTCGGCATCGGCGGGCGTTCCGTCGGCTTCAGGGGCTGCGGTCTGGACGGGCGTTCCCTCACCGGATGCCGCGGCGGGAACAGCCTCGGGGGCCGGATCTTCAGCAGCGGGGGCCGTGGTCTTGCGGCGGCTGCTCCGGCGGGCAGGCTTGCGGGACGCGGTGGCTGCCGCGTCGGCGGCCTGGGCATCGCCATTGTCCGCAGCGGCCTGTGCGACCGCCGTATCGGTGGCCGGGGAGGCCGCCAGCGAGGCCGTTTCTTCCGTGGCAGGGGCGGTCTTGGCGCGCGAACTGCGGCGGGTGGTACGACGTTTGGGGGTGGGGGTCGCTTCAGCGACATCAGAGGAAGCGGCCGTGTCAGGCACGGCCGGCGTATTTTCCTGCGTCATAAATATCCTTTTGGACCGCCAAAGGCGGCGAAATTTGTCAGCCGTCATCCCGACTGAGGGAACAGGCCGGGCATCCGGCAAGCGCCGGATGGCGTGTCCATGAGCGGGCACGGGCCTGGGGAAGCCCGGAAAGGGCAGGGCACGGGGGATGGCAGGAGAAAACGCCCGTCACGGGACGGCGTTTTCCAGGCGGCCGGAACAGCCGCCGGAGGGGCAACGTCAGAGGGCGCGGCACCGGGCCGCGCCATGACGGGCGGGATCAGACTGTCTGTCCCCCGCGGAAGCGCTGGGCTTCGCTAATCACAATTTTCAAGGACGCGCAGCTCCACGGACAGCTTGCCGCCGCTGGAGCGCAGCAGCACATAGCCGCCCTGGGCCAGAGCGCCCGGATTCACCACGATGGTGCGGCCCACCCTGTCCACGGCGCGCGCTTCGTGGATATGTCCGCACAGGCAGACATCGGGTTGGGCTTCTTCAAGGAATTCGCGCACGGCAGTAGAGCCCACGTGAATATTGCCCGGGATGACGTCACAGGCGCTGTCCTTGGGCGGATTGTGCGAAACCAGCACGGTGTGGGGGTACTTGCGGGCCTTCTGCCAGCTGTTTTCCAGCCAGCCGGCGAAGGTGGATTCAGGAAACTCGCTGGGCGTGCCGAAAGGCGTGAACGTGGAGGCCCCGATGCCGAAGATGGCCGTATCGGGCGTGAGCTCGTGCACCTGCGTGTGCAGGTTGCAGCCCAGGCCGCTCAGCCATTCGTCCACTTCGGGCCGGTCCATGTTGCCGATCTGGGCCCAGATGCGGGGATTGTGCGCCCGCAAAACGTCCATGACCATCTCGGCCTGCTTGACGCCGCCTGTGATGGTCAGGTCGCCGGTGACGATGATGCCGTCCGCCTGCGCCAGCTCGGGGATACGGGCGAACAGCCCGGGCTCGTCGTGAATGTCCCCAACGGCAATCCAGAGATGATCCTGTTCGTTGACGCTTGGCATGGCAGTGTTTCCTTTGTTATAAAGTCACTCCGCGAACTATGGCACATTTTAGCAAGGATGGAAAGACCTCCATGTCCCTTTCCCCCGATGAGCTGAAGAAGGAATTGCGCGTCCGCATGCGTGGGCTGCGGCGCGGTCAGGATCCCGCCCTGGCACGGCAGCGGGCCCGTGCGGCCCAGCAGGCCCTGCTGGACTGGGACGTCTGGCAGCAGGCCGCCCGCGTGGCGCTGTACGTGGCCCTGCCGGAAGAAGTGCATACCGGCTATCTGCTGGCCGATGCCTGGCAGCGCCGTGTGCGGGTCTATCTGCCCCGGGTGCGCCTGGAGCGCGGGCTCATGGACTTCGTGCCCTGTTCCCGGGTGGGCGATATGGCCGCCGGGCCCTACAAGATGCTGGAGCCCCATGCCGGTCTGCTGGGCATGGCGCCCCCGGTGCTGGCCCATCCCGATTTCTGTCCCGACGTGCTCATCCTGCCCGGCGTGGCCTTTGACCGCGCGGGCAACCGCTTGGGCTTCGGCGGCGGCTATTATGACCGCTTCCTGGCGGCCTTCGGCGCCCGGGGCAGCGGTCGGCGGCCCCTGCTGGTGGGCCTGTGCTATGCTTTCCAGGTGGTGGACGCGCTGCCTTCCCAGGACTGGGATTGGCCCGTGGACTGCCTGTGTACTGAAGAAGGACTCGTATGCCTGTAAGTTTCATCCCCTTTGTGTTCCCCGGCGTGGACAATGTGCGCTGCGCCTTCCAGACCCGCTGGCAGGAGGCCGGAGACGGCCCCTACGCCGGTGGCAACATCTCCCTCGCCACGGCCGATGACCGGCAGAGCGTTATCGGTAACCGCCGCGAACTGCGGGCGGCCCTGGGCCTCCGGCGCATGGCCGAACTCAACCAGGTGCACGGCGATGCCATGATCTTCGAGCCCGAGGCCGTGGAGCCCGACGCTGTGCCCTGCTGCGATGCCGACGGCATGGCCACCAGTCAGGCCGGGCTGGGACTGGCCATCAAGACCGCCGACTGCCAGCCCATCCTGCTGGCCCACCAGAGCGGCCGTTTCGTGGCCGGCATCCATGCGGGCTGGCGCGGCAACCGTTGCGACTTCCCCGGTTCAGGGGTGCGCCGCTTCTGCGAGCATTACGGCGTGGAACCGCGCGAGCTTCTGGCTGTGCGCGGCCCGAGCCTGGGGCCGGCCCGGGCGGAGTTCATCAATTTCGAGAGCGAGTGGGGCGACGGGTTCCGTCCCTGGTTCGATGCCCAAAGCCGCACCATGGACCTGTGGGGCCTGACCCGCTGGCAGCTGGAGCAGGCCGGGCTGCTGCCGCGCAATATCTACGGCATCGACCTGTGCACGGCCAGCTGCAACCGCCAGTTCTTCTCGTACCGCTGCGTGAAAGCTTCCGGCCGTCAGGCCAGCGTCATCTGGCGCCTGGACTAGCAGACCGGAGGGCTTGTTTGTGATGAGGGGGGAAGGGGGAAACCTTGGCTCGCGCACAAGGTTTCCCCCTTCCCCCCTCAAGCTCCCCCATCCCCTTTCCAACGCGCTTTTTTTGAAGGATGGAATATCTCCGGGCTACGGGGAGGCAGCCCCTGCCGCCGGTCTCCGAAGGATGGGCAACGTGCTGGGGGAGAGTTTGTGTGTATCATATCTATTGAGGATGGCTGTATTTTTTTCTAAATACAGGGTGCGAAGAGCATGATCGGCCTCTTCATCCCGTCTTCATCATCAGGTACGGGAGGACAGTGGGAGAGCTCCCGTGTCTCCCGATACCATGATGCGACATGGCAAGGGCAGCCTTCGGGCTGTCTTTTTTGTATGTCGGCGGGCGCCCGTCGTTCCGGCTGTCGTGATGACGCGTCCTGAGGGGGAGGGGCGGCTTTTTTTGCCCTGAGTGGCCGCTGCGGCGAGGGGACCGGCCGAAATCCGCCAGGCAACGCCACCGTCCGCGCTGTACTGCCGGATATCGTCCCGGCCCTGCGGGAAGCGCCTGTCGCGAAGCTGCAGGAATCAGCACTACAAGGGGCTTTCCTCCCCGCGACCTGTTTGCCGTCATCCCCCTCTTCGTCACACGTTGACAAGCCGCGGTTCCCTGCCTAGAGTAGCGCGTCCATGGTCGCCGGAACCTGCCGGCGTCAAAAGGGAATCCCGTGAGAATCGGGAGCGGACCCGCCGCCGTAAGGCCCGCAGACCAGCTTCCTTCATGTGCCACTGGCAACGGGAAGGCCGGAAGCCGGGGGCCGAGCCGGAATACCTGCCGTGGACCGTGGCCGTTGGCCGCGACCGGTATCGGCACGGGTCTTGCCGAGGGGAGCAAGGGAATACGGGCCTCTTCCAGTGGTGGAAGAGGCTTTTTTTGTTTCCGGGCCAGAGTGCCCGGCCAAGGATGCCATGACAGGACGGATCATGCCGGAGAACAGCCCTGCTGCAAAGGATGCCCGGAGCGTGCGCCGCTGGTGCTGCTGCGTGCTGCTGGCCGTCCTCTGGTGCGCCTCGTTGCCGCTGGCCTGCCTGCCCGGGCCCGTGCCCGTGGCTGTGGCCGATGTCTGGCAGGCCCTGGGGGCCGTGGTGGGCCTGTGCCCGCCGGCGGACGGCAGCGTACAGCTCGTGGTGGGGCAGATCCGTCTGGCCCGCGTGCTGCTGGGCCTGCTGTGCGGTGGTGCGCTGGCCGTGGCCGGAGTGGCCCTGCAGGGCGTGCTGCGCAATCCGCTGGCAGACCCCTTCACCCTGGGCATCTCCGCCGGAGCGGCCTGCGGCGCCAGCATGGCCATCGCACTGGGCGGTACGCTGGGCATCTGGGCCGGTGGCCTTGCCGTGGGCCTTTCCGCGGCGGCCACGGTCTCCCTGTCGGCCCTGCTGGGTTCCCTGCTGGCCCTGGGCGGCGCGCTCTGGCTGGGCAGCGGGCAGGGGAGTTTCCGGCGCGAGACCGTCATCCTGGCCGGCATCGCCGTGGCGGCCTTCCTGGGCGCCGTGGTGGCCCTGGTCAAGGCCCTCAACGAAGAATCCGTCACCAGCATCGTTTTCTGGATCATGGGCAGCCTGCAGGGCCGGGGCTGGGACAGCGTGCCGCTCCTGCTGGCCACCTTGCTGCCGGGCCTGCTGGTGGTGCTGCCGGGCTGGCGCAAGCTGGACATGCTGGCCCTGGGCGATGAACAGGCCGCGCATCTGGGCCTTGCCGTGGGCCGCACCCGCTTCTGGCTGCTGGCCGGTGCCAGCTGCATGACGGCCGGTTGCGTGGCCGTGGCCGGGGTCATCGGCTTCGTGGGCCTGGTGGTGCCGCATGTCTTGCGCATGCTGCTGGGCAGCGCGCACGGGCCCTTGCTGTACGGCGCGTTCCTGGGGGGCGGCATCTTGCTGGTCTGGGCGGACGTGCTGGCCCGCTGTGTGCTTTCCGGCGGGCAGGAATTGCCCGTGGGCGTGGTGACGGCCCTGCTGGGCGGCCCCTTTTTCGCCTTCCTGGTGCGGAGGCGCTGATGCTGCGGGCCAAAGGCATCCGGGCGGCCTACGGCACGGACGAGATATTGCACGGTGTGGACATCGACCTCCATCCCGGTGAGGCCGTGGCCCTGCTGGGGCCCAACGGCAGCGGCAAGACCACGCTGCTGCGGGTGCTGGCGGGCAGCCTGACGCCGATGGCAGGGACGGTGCAGGTACAGGGCACGGACATCCGCCGTCTTTCCCCCCGGGAGCGGGCCCGCCGGGTGGCCGTGCTTTCCCAGCGCAGTGCCGCGCCGCAGGGCATGACAGCTTTGCAGATGGTCCTGCTGGGCCGCTATCCCTGGCTGGGCTGGTGGGGCAGCTACAGCGCCGAAGACCGGCGCATCGCCCACGAGGCCCTGGAGGAGACCGGTGCGCTGCCACTGGCCGGGCGGCTGGTGAGCGAGCTTTCCGGCGGAGAATTGCAGCGTGTGGCCCTGGCCCGGACGCTGGCCCAGCAAAGCCCCGTGCTGCTGCTGGACGAGCTGGCCGCCGGTCTGGATCTGGCCCGGATGCTGGAACTTTTCGACCTGCTGGAGCGCCGCCGCCGGGCCGGTGCTGCGCTGCTGCTGGTGATGCATGACTGCAATCTGGCGGCCCAGTACGCCACACGTCTGCTGGGGCTGCGCGAGGGCCGGATACTGTTCGACGGCCCGGTGCGCCGCTGCTTCACGGCGGAGAACCTGCGCGCCCTCTATGCCGTTGACCTGCATATCGTCCCGCATCCCCGCAACGGCCTGCCCCAGGCCCTGCCCCTGCGACCTCGTGGCCCTGAATACCGGGAGGACTCTCCACATGAAGCCTGATCTTTTCCGTCTGCGGCAGCGTGTTGCCGCTCCGGGCCTTCGTCCCGGCCTGTGGCGGGGGCTGTGCCTGGGCCTCTGTCTGCTCTGGTGCTCCGCACTGCCTGCCCAGGCGCTGGAGCTGGTGGACAGCCGGGGCGTGACCGTGCGGCTGGAACGGCCCGCGCAGCGGATCATCGCCCTGTACGGCGCGTTCAACGAGATACTGCTCGCGCTGGATGCCCGTGGAGCCATCGTGGCCCGCACGGCGGCCGATGCGGCCATCCCCGGCCTGCAAGACCTGCCTGCTGTGGGCACGCACATGCGTCCCAATGCGGAGCTGGTGGCGGCCCGGCACCCCGATGTGGTGCTGCAACTGGCCGGGCGGCAGGAAGTGCTGGCCCAGACCGAGGCCCTGGAGGCCGTGGGCATCCCGGTGCTGGTCTATGAGATGCAGTCCTTTGAACAGCTTTTTGCCGTGACCCGCGCTCTGGGGCAGCTTACCGGACGCGAGGCACGTGCCGAAGCCCTGGTGGCGGACTGGCAGCAGCGTCTGGCAGTCCTGGAGCAGCGCCATGCGGGCCAGCCGCCTGTGCGCGTGTTCTATGAGGTGCGCTATCCCAACCTGCTGGCTGCCGGACGCGCCAGCATCGTGGACGAGATCATCCGCCATGCCGGTGGCCGCAACGTGCTGGATACGCCGCAAAAGCTGGTGCGCTGCAACGAAGAGACGCTCGTGGTCCTGGATCCGGAAGCCTACCTCCTGCAACAGGGGCCCATGAACCCCGCGCCGCAGCCTCCGGCGGAGCGTCCGCATTACCGGGGCCTCAGCGCCGTGCGTTCCGGGCGCGTGCTGCTGGTGGACGAGCATCTGTTTGCCCGCCCCGGCCCCCGCTCCGTGGAGGCCGCCGAGCGTCTGGCCCGCTGGCTGCATGGCGAGGAGCAGGGCAGCGGGAAATGAGCCGGGTATTCTGTTGAAGGGGGAAGGGCCTTTGGCCAGAGCTCAAAGGGCCCTTCCCCCTCAAACTCCCTCATCCCCCCAAAGCTCTTTTTTCTGGCCTATGAAAGACAGCGGGGCCGCAACGGGTGCTGCTGTGCCGCCGGTCTCCGGGAGGAGAGGGCTGGAGCGGTTGGGGCTGCGGTCTCAGGACGGCAAACGCTGGTCTCCGCGAGAAGAGGCAAGAAGGCGGAGGAGCGGTCTCCGGGAGAAGAGGATGAGGGACGAGGGCCAGTCCCGGGGAGAGGAGCCCAAGGCGGTAGCCTGCTGGAGCCGAACAGCCGGATCCCGGGGAGCGATGCGGGCCGGATTTTTGAGGGGCTGTGTCACTGACGGGCATTTTTACCTGCCGGACGGTTGCCGCCCCTGAAGGGATGAGCGGTGGAGGGCTGCCATGCTTCCACGGCAACGGCGGCCGGCCTGTTTTGTCCTGCGGAGAGTGAAAAAAGGTCTGTAACCGGGCATGAGCCCGCAACGATACGAGATGACCATGACAGGAACCCTGTATGCTGTGGGCGTGGGCCCCGGCGCTCCCGATCTGTTGACCCTGCGTGCCGCGGAGGCCCTGCGCCGGGTGGACGTGATCCTGGCGGCGGCCTCGCCGCGCAACGACTATTCGCGGGCGCTGGAGACGGCCCGTCCCCATCTGCGGCCGGACGTGCGCCTGCAACGGCTGGAATTCCCCATGACGCACGACAAGGCCACCTTGCGCACGGCCTGGGAAAAGGCGGCGGGCATCACGCGCGATGTACTGCGTGGCGGCGAGAACGCGGCCTTCCTGACCATCGGGGATCCGCTGGTCTACAGCACGTTCGGCTACCTGCTGAAAACGCTCCGGCAACTGGATGATTCTCTGCCGGTGGAGATCATACCGGGCATCACGTCGTTCCAGGCGGCGGCCGCGCGTACACGCACCATTTTGTGCGAGAGCCACGAGACCCTGTGCATCATCCCCGGCATCCGGGACGAAGAGAGCCTGACCCAGACGCTGGAACAGGCCGATTCCGCTGTCATCCTCAAGGCCTACCGCAACTTCCCGGCCATCGTATCTTCCTTGCGCCGTAGCGGACGCCTTGAGGGCGGCCTCATGGCCAGCCATGTGGAGCAGCCCGAAGAGCGCCTGGCTCCCGTGAGCACGGTGGCTGCCGAAGAGGGTACCCCGCCGTACATGTCCCTAGTCTTGAGCCGCAAAAAATGATCCCTCCCAGCTTCCATGCACACAAAAAAGGACGCCCCACGGCGTCCTTTTTTCGTCATCTGCCCTTCAAAGACCGTGCGGCCTTCAGCCGGAGACATCTCCCGGTACGGGAACGAAGTCCCTTCCCGTTGATCAGCGACGGGGACCGGCCATCCGAACCGGAGCAAAGTTTTTTGGAAGGGAAGGGGCGCGGGGGAGGGAAACCTTTTGTCCACAAAAGGTTTCCCTCCCCCGCTTTCCTCCCCTCCCCAAATAGCTTGCCTAACAGATGCGCGGCAGCTGGGCGCCTTCGAGCATGCCCAGCAGGCGCTGGCCGCCGATGCGGGTACGCAGGCGCACCTGGCCGGGCTTGCCGTCCCCGGCCACGCGGCCGATGATGGCGGCTTCCTTGCCGTAGGGGCTGGCCTGCATGGCGCGCAGGGCGGCTCCGGCCTTGTCCTGGGGCAGGATGCAGATGCACTTGCCCTCATTGGCCAGATAGAGCGGATCGAGACCGAGGAAGGAACAGCCGTTGCGCACGCTCTCGTGCACGGGCAGCAGGCTTTCCTCGATGTCGATGCAGACGGAGGACTGCTCGGCGATCTCGTTGAGGGTGGTGGCCAGACCGCCGCGGGTGGGGTCGCGCAGGACGTGGACCTCGCCGCAGGCGGTGATGATGTCGGCGATCATGTGGTTGAGGGGCGCGGAGTCCGAGGCCACGTCGGTGAGGAAGGACAGGCCCTCGCGGCTGCCCATGACGGTGAGGCCGTGATCGCCCAGGGCGCCGCTGACCAGCACGGCGTCGCCGGGACGGGCGGCGTGGCCGGAGGGCACGGGGGAGGCGAAGATCTCGCCCACGCCGGTGGTATTGATGAAGATCTTGTCGCACATGCCGCGCGGCACCACCTTGGTGTCGCCGGTGACGATGTGCACACCGGCGGCCTGCGCGGCCGCGGCCATGTCGGCCACCACGCGGTCAAGGATGGAGAGCTCCAGGCCTTCCTCGATGATGCAGGCGCAGCTCAGGTAGCGGGGCCGGGCGCCCAGCATGGCCACGTCGTTGACCGTGCCGTGTACGGCCAGGGTGCCGATGCTGCCCCCGGCGAAAAAGAGGGGCGTGACGGTGTAGGAGTCCGTGCTCATGGCCAGCGGGCCCTTGATGTCCAGCAGGGCGGCGTCGTCCATGCGGTCCAGCAGAGGGTTGGAGAAATGGCGCATGAAGCACTGGGAGATGAGCCGTTGCGAGGCGCGTCCGCCGCTGCCCGCATCCAGCAGAATGCGATCGTCCATGATGATCCCGGTAGTCTTGGGGTTACGGCCGGGCGTCGCTGCGGCGCGGGCCGGAAAAAACGGGGAAGGTGCCCCTTCCCCGTCTGTCCAGAGGCAGGAGTCTGTGGCTGCCGTGGGGTGCCGCGCTCTGGGGATGCCGTGCGGCATGGGCAGCTGGGGGCTGCTCCTAAGCCATATACTTGAAGTAGGCCGCGCAGCTGCCCTCGGTGGAGACCATGCAGGGCCCCACGGGGCTGGCCGGAGTACAGGCCTTGCCGAACAGGGGGCATTGCGGCGGCGTGATGCGTCCCTTGAGCACCTGCCCGCAGCGGCAGCCCGGCAGGGGCGGCACGTCCGGCAGGGTGATGTCGAGGCGCTTCATGGCGTCGAAGCGTTCGTAGGCGGGCCGCAGGGCCAGACCGCTGTTCGGGATGGGCCCCAGGCCGCGCCACAGGGCGTCGGACGGCATGAAGTAGGTCTCCAGCAGGGCGCGGGCGCGGGGGTTGCCCTGGTCGCTGACGGCGCGCCGGTAGGCATTGACCACGGCCGGGGCGTCGTCGCGGCGCTGTTCGGCCATGATGCAGAGGGCCTGCAGGATGTCCGCGGGCTCGAAGCCGCCCACCACCGCGGGGACGCGGTATTCCGAGGCCAGGAAGCCATAGGGCTCCAGGCCGAGGATGGTGGAGACGTGCCCCGGCAGCAAAAATGCCTGGACACCGCAGCCCTCCTTGTCGTCCAGCAGGGCGCGCAGCACGGGAGGCACCAGCTTGTGCAGGGAAAGCACGCAGAAGTTGTCCAGCTTGCGCTGCTCGGCCATCATGAGGGTGGCGGCCACGGTGGGCGCGGTGGTCTCGAAGCCGATGCCCAGGAAGACCACCGTGTCGCCGGGATGGGCGGCGGCGATGTTCAGGGCGTCCAGCGGCGAGTAGACGATCTCGATGCGGGCCCCCTGGGCCTGGGCGTGCTTGAGGCTGCGGCCGCCGGGGCCGGGCACGCGCAGCAGGTCGCCAAAGGTGGCAATGATCACGCCGTCACGGCCGGCCAGGTCGAGGAAGGCGGCCACTTCGGCGTCATGGGTGACGCAGACGGGGCAGCCCGGCCCGGACAGGTGCGTGACTTCCTTGGGCAGCAGGGAACGCAGGCCGCTCTGGAAGATGGACACGGTATGCGTGCCGCAGACTTCCATGAAGCGCAGCTCACGGCCGTCCAGGGCCGTTTGCAGGCGGTCCAGCAGGGCGCGGCAGAGCGCGGGGTCCTGATAGGGAGAGCTCAGGGACATGGCGGGCCTCGGCTAGGGCAGCATGGGCGCGGCGTTGAGGCCGCAGTCCACGGGCAGGCCGCACATGAGGTTGGCATTGGCCAGGGCCTGGCCGGAGGCGCCGCGGCAGAGGTTGTCGATGGCCGAGACAACGATGAGGCGGTTGGTACGCGGGTCCACCACCAGGCCGAGGTCGCAGAACATGCTGCCGCGCACGAAGCGGGTCTCGGGCAGCTTGCCCTTGGGCAGCACACGGACCCAGGGGCTCTGGGCCCAGGTCTCGCAGTAGGCGGCGTGGACTTCGTCCAGGGTGGTGCCGGGCTTGCGCAGGGTGGTGTAGATGGTGGAGAGGATGCCGCGCACCATGGGCACCAGATGCGGATTGAAGGAGACACGCACGTCGCAACCGGCGGCGCGGCTGAACTCCTGCTCGATCTCGGGGGTATGGCGGTGCTTGCCCAGACCGTAGGCACGGAAGGTGTCGTAGACCTCGCAGAACAGGGAGGGCACCACGGGCTTGCGGCCTGCGCCGGAGGTGCCGGACTTGGAGTCGATGACGATGTTGTCCGGCGAGATCAGGCCATGCTTGAAGGCGGCGTACAGGCCCAGGATGGCCGACGAGGGATAGCAGCCGGGATTGGCCACCAGGCGGGCCTTGGCGGTCTCGGCGGCGTACAGCTCGGGCAGGCCGTAGACGGCCTCGGGCAGCAGCTCGCGGCGGGTGTGGGGCACATACCAGTTTTCATAGACGTCGACATCACGCAGGCGGAAGTCGGCGGAAAGGTCGATGACACGGGTCCCGGCCTCCAGCAGTTCCCCGGCCATCTCCATGGCCTTGCCGTGGGGCACGGCCAGGAAGACCAGGTCGCAGCGGCGGGCGGCTTCCTTGGCATCGAAGATGCTGATGACCACCTCAGAGCCGGGCAGGCCCTCAAGGAAGGGATAGAACTCGCCCAGGCGCAGGCCGGATTCGGTGCGGGAACAGGCCATCTCCAGTTTCATGCGGGGGTGGCCGGCCAGCAGCCGGGCCAGTTCCATGCCGGTGTACCCGGTGACGCCCACAAGACCAACTTTGAATATCTTCATCTCCCTCTCCTTTATTTGCTGTCCGGGCCGCATTTGATGACGTATTTCATGCGCAATTCGTAAAGGATGCTCTCCAGCATCTTGCGCTCCTGTTCGTCCAGCCCCTTGGTGGTCTTTTCATGCAGCATCTCCAGCATGCTGATGCTGTGCCGGGCAAGTTCCGGCTGCTGGCCGGTCTGGCCGGTCTCGGGGTCGGCCACCTCGCCCAGATGCACGAGGGCGGCGGACGCCAGGGAAAGGACGAAGGTGGAGAAGGTCACTTCCGGCAGGGGGCCCTTGCCGCCGCAGCCGCATTGGTTCTGACTCATGCTGTTCTCCTGCTGATGCTCTCCGGGGCCGTCCGATGGCCCCGAAAGCGGTGCGGCCGCCGCAGCGGCCGCTGCTGTGATCTATCGGACGGCGGGGCAGCTCACGGGGGTGCCGGGCGCCACTTCGAGGGCGGCACGGTATACGGCCAGGCCCTGTTCGAGGTAGTTGCGCGCGCCGACATAGCCGCCGGCGTCCACGATGCCGCGTTCCAGGGCGTAGAGGCCCGCGGCCACGTCGGCCCAGTCCACCCAGCCCATATGGCCGATGCGCACGATGCGGCCCTTGAGCTGGTCCTGTCCGCCGGCCATGTAGACGCCGTGCTTTTCGGCAGCCAGGCGCAGGACCTCGTTGCCGTCCACGCCGTCGGGCAGCAGCACGCTGGTGATGCCCCAGGCGAAGTCCTCGGGCGCCAGCAGTTCCAGGCCCATGGCCTTGACGGCGGCACGGGTGAACATGGTCAGGGCCCACTGCTTGCGGTAGACGGCATCCAGGCCGCCGGCCAGCAGCATCTTCAGGCTCACGTCCAGGCCCACGATGAGGTTCACGGGCGTGGTGAAGCGGGTCTGGTTCTTGAGCACGTTGTCGCGTTCGCGGCACAGGTCGAAGTAGAAGCAGCCGGTGCCGGTCTGTTCTGCCTTTTCCCAGGCGCGGGCGGAAAGGGCCAGCAGGGCCAGGCCGGGAGGCAGCATCAGGCCTTTCTGGGAGCCGGTGACCAGGCAGTCCACGCCCCACTGGTCCATGGGGCAGGGGGAGAGGCTGACGCCGGAGATGCCGTCCACCACGCAGAGCACATTGCGGGTGCGGGTGACGGCCGCCACTTCGCGCACCGGATGGAGCACGCCGGTGGAGGTCTCGGACATCTGGATCAGCACGCCGCGGATGTCGGGATCGGCATCCAGGGCGGCGGCCACGTCCCCGGCCTTGACGGCCTGGCCCCAGGGGGCGGACAGCACGGTGCATTCCAGACCGCGGGAACGGGCGATCTCCACCCAGCGTTCCCCGAACTTGCCGGCTTCGGCCACCAGCACTTTCTCACCGGGGGCGAACAGGTTGTAGACGGCGGCGGTCATGGCGCCGCTGCCAGAGCAGGACAGGGGCAGGACAGGCTGCGTGGTGCCGAAAAGCTCGCGCAGGTGGCCCTGCACGCGCTGCATGACTTCCTTGAACTGGCTCTTGCGGTGGTGGATCATGTCCTGTGCCAGAGCAAGGCGGACTTCTTCGGGCAGGGGCGTGGGGCCGGGGGTCAGGAGGCGTTTTTTGTTGAGCATGATGCGTCCTTTATGCGCCGCTTACGGCAGCAGATGCGCGATGAAACATTTGAGATAGGCCGTCTCGGGCATGGCAGCATGCACGGGATGGTCCGCACCCTGTCCGCCCGCATAGAGGATGCGGGCCTGCCACTTGCGGCGGGCGGCGGCCTGCTGCACGCAGGAACGCAGGGACTCGGCGGGCAGGTGGTGTGAACAGGAACAGCTTACAAAGACACCGCCCGGCGTCAAGAGCTGCATGGCCAGGGCATTGATCTTGCGGTAGGCGGCCAGGCCCTGGGCAAAGTCCTTGCGGCGCTTGATGAAGGCGGGAGGATCCAGACAGATGAGCGAGAAGCGGCGGCCCTGGGCGTCCAGCTCGGCCAGACGTTCGAAGGCGTCGCCGCACAGGCCTTCGATGGCCTTGGCGCGGGCCAGTTCGGGCGCGTTGCGGGCCGCGTTCTCCGTGGCCAGGGCCAGGGCCTGCGGCGAGGCGTCCAGGAAGGTCACGGAACGGGCCCCGGCAGCGGCGGCCGTCCCGCCAAAGCCACCGGCGTAGCAGAAGATGTCCAGCACGTCGGCGCCCGCGGCGTAGCGGGCGGCCTCGCGGCGGTTGCGGCGCTGGTCATAGAACCAGCCGGTCTTCTGGCCGCCCTGCAGGGGGGCCCGGAAGATGCAGCCGTTCTCCGGTACTTCCAGCACGTCGGGCACCGGGCCCTCGCTCTGGTTCTCGCGGGGCAGGCCTTCCAGCGAACGGGCGGCGATGTCGTTGTCCCAGAGGATGGAGCGGGGCCGCAGCAGCTCGTTCAGGACCTCGTGCAGTTCCTCCTTGCGGGCTTCCATGCCCCAGGTGCCCACCTGCACGGTGAGGTGGTCGCCAAAGCGGTCCATGACCAGGCCGGGCAGGAGGTCGCCTTCGCCGTGGCACAGGCGGTACCAGGGCTGGTTGTAAAGGCGCTGGCGCAGGCCCAGGGCACTTTGCAGGCGCTGGCGCAGCAGCTCCGCGTCCAGGGGCAGGTCGGCCTTGCGGCTGTAGAGGCGGGCGCAGATGAGCGAATGCGGGTTGACGAAGACGCTGCCCAGCACGGCCCCGCGCGCGTCGCGCAGGGTGGCGTTCTCGCCGGGCTCGAAGTCGGGCAGGGGACTTTTGGCGCTGTCTATCTCGTTGCTGAAAATCCACAGGTGGCCGGCACGGATGCGGCGGTCTTCCCCTTTTTTCAGCCAAAGTGTCTTCATGGTGACTCCCGATGGGCAAAAAAGTTTGGCAGCGCGGGCAGGAGGCATCCTGCCCGATGCCGCACAGATGACTATGGCTGAAAAAAGGATTTTTCGCCAGCACCATGATGCCCCTGTGCCTTGCGGGAGGGGCGTGTATGCTCCCGTGCCAACAGTGCTGTACCGCCTGCCGCGGGTACGAAAAAAGAAACGCTCCCCGAAGGGAGCGTTCCTGTCAGTCAGGGCAGGCCGGGCAGCGGGCGCTCCGGCCGTTCAGGGCCTATTGGGCCGTAAGGGCCTTCATCTGCTCCACCAGTGACTTTTCGCCGGGCGTCGCGGTGAAGACCAGAGCACGGCCCAGGGCGGCGGCATCGAGGAACTGGAGCCAGGGGATGCGCTGGGCCGGATCCTCGCTGCGGATGGACAGGGTACCGGGCTGGTTCAGGAAGGTCAGGATGGCCTGCCCATCCTTGAGGTCGTCGAAGTCCTTGCAGAGGGAGGCGCCCAGCAGGGGCATCATGGTCGCCATGGCCTCGGGACGGGGGTCGATATTGTAGGCCAGGACAGCCGTCAGGCCATGGTCGTGCAGATCCAGTGACAGGTCGGAGACGGCGGCATCGACCATGCTCGGGTCTTCGCTGAAGAAGTTGTAGGCGTAGTCCAGATCGGCCAGGCCCTCCAGGCTCAGGCGGCCGGACTGGCGCAGGAAGCTTTCACCGGCAGCGCCCGGCTTTTCGATGTTCTCATCCTGCAGGCGCAGGACCAGGCGTTCCTTGCCCGGGATGGAGACCAGCCCGCGGAGGGGCTTTGTGGAAAAGTCGCAGGACAGGCTGCTCTTGAAATGATGGGGAGCGAGCCCCAGCCAGTCGACGCGCATATCGCTGGCATGGAACAGGTTCTCGTTCTTCCTGCCGGGCTCGTCGATGAGGTCGACTTCCTTGAGAGCCAGCTGACCGAAGAAGGGCTGGGTCATCATCTGTTTGCCGGCGGCATCCTTCTGGGGCAGCATGACTTCCAGGAGCAGGGCTTCGAACTGGCGATTGAATTCATCGATGCCGGTCTTGTCGGCACGGCGGGCCAGGTCGAGGAAACGTTCGAACCAGTCAGCGTCAGGCAGGAAGATGTCCCGGATCTCCAGCTTGCCCATCTTGACCGCGACTTCGGACTGGATGGTGATCTCGGTGGCATCCATGGCCAGTCGCTTCCAGGAGCGCCGGTCCACGCCTTCGATGCTGACGCTGGCGACGGAGCTCTTCATCTGCGCCTCCGGGGCCGTGCTGCTGATGCTGACGGGCCCGTAGGTGGCCTTCTCCGCGATGACGGCGATCATGAGTTCCCCTTCGGGCACCTGCTGTCCGTCCAGCAGGCGCCTGAGCACAGCGGCGTCCATGGCCACAGGGCCGGAGGTGAGGGCCTCCACCGTGCAGGTAACGGGATTCCCCGGTACCAGAGAGGTCTCGATGAAATCACGCCCCCTGACGCCGGAGAACAGGGGCGCATCCCCCGTGGCGGGCAGGATGCTGTCCCGCAGGAAGGGCACGCAGGCCAGGACGAAGCGGGGGCTGAGCGTCATGGAGACTTCTTTCAGGACCGTGTCGTATGTGCGCTGGTCGGAGAGGTGGACGTTGCCGAGTTTCAGGGTGAAGCTCAGGGGATTGAGGTCCACCATATCCACACTGCAGATGGTGGCATCAGGATTGACGTTGCGCAGGGCATCCCGGACAGCCTGCTCCACCAGGGGCTTGCAGGCGAACAATCCCCCCACGGCGGCGAGGACACAGACGATGAGTGCGGCCAGCAGGCCTTTCGCTGTTTTCGACATGGCAGTAGTTCCTTGGGCAAAAAGATGGATGCCCCCTGTGGGGGCTTTTCCAAAATAGCCGGGCTTTGTCTGCTTGTACAGAAAAAATGCCCCGGAGTAGTTGCGGAACAGAAAGCGCCGTGGCCCGGAGGTCACGGCGCTTGCCCGTTGGGGAAGGGCTAGTCCACGCGGTGGTGGCAGCCGATGCTGTTCTTGTTGCGCATGGCGGCCTGGGTGATGACATAGGCCGTCTGGGAGCCGTGGAAAAGATCCACCAGCGGCTTGGAGATGCGCGTGCCCTTGTAGAAGTCGTGGATGTGGCGCACCAGGTCGCGCATGTCTTCGAACGCCCGGCGCAGACGGGCCTTGGAGCGCGAGATGCCCACATAGTTCCACATGGTGTTGCGGATGTTGGCCCAGTCCTGGGCCACCAGGGCCGGGTCGTCGTGGTGTTCGTTGCCCTCGTGGCGCCAGTCGGGGATGGCGGCCGCCAGGGCGCGGGGGATGGCCTCGCGGCCGGAGGCCGTGATGCGCGCCAGGTGCTGGCCGCAGCTCTGGCCCCAGACGGCGGCTTCCAGCAGGGAGGTGCTGGCCAGACGGTTGGCGCCGTGCAGGCCGGTACAGGCGCATTCGCCGATGGCGTACAGACCGGGCATGGACGTACGGCCAAAGGTGTCGGTGAGGATGCCGCCGCAGAAGTAGTGGGCCGCGGGCACCACGGGGATGGGTTCCTTGCGGATGTCGATGCCTATCTCAAGGCACTGGTTGAAGACCGTGGGGAAGCGCGTGGGCAGATCCTGCTTGACCCCGCTCACATCGAGATACAGGCAGGGCACGCCCCGGCGCAGCATCTCTTCCACCATGGCCTGGGCCACCACGTCACGGGGGGCCAGATCGCCGCGTTTGTCGTGGCGGAGCATGAAGGCCTCGCCGCGGTCGTCCAGCAGGCGGGCGCCTTCGCCGCGCATGGCCTCGGTGATGAGCGGACGGCGGTAGCTGCGCTCCTCATACAGGGCCGTGGGATGGAACTGCATGAATTCCAGGTTGGCCAGCTCCACACCGGCGCGGAAGGCCATGGAGATGCCCGCCCCCACGCAGCCGGGGGAGTTCGTGGAGTGCAGGAAGACCTGCCCCACGCCGCCGGTGGCCAGGACGGTCCAGTCGGCAAGGATGGTCTCGGGCTCGCCGGTCTCGGCATTGAGCACATAGGCGCCCAGGCAGCGGTTGCTGACGCTGTAGCGGTACTGGGAGTTCTTGGCGTGGTGGTGGGTGGTCAGCAGGTCGATGGCCGAATGGTTGTGCAGGCAGGTGATGCGCGGATGGATCTTCACCTGGGCGGCCAGGCCGTCCATGAGGGCGCGGCCGGAATAGTCGGCCTTGTGGAGGATGCGGTGGGCACCGTGGCCGCCTTCGCGGGTGAGGTTGTAGGTGCCGTCCTCGTTGCGGTCGAATTCCACCCGGGCCCGGTCGATGAGCATGCTGTCCACGCAATCGGGGCCCTGACGGCAGAGGAAGCGCACGGCGCGGTTGTTGTTGTAGCGGTGGCCCGCCACGAGGATGTCGTGTTCCAGGGCGCGGGCTTCGGCATCACGGGGAGTGTCCGCGGCCTTGTAGATGATGCCGCCCTGGGCCAGGGGGGTGTTGCCGTCGTCCAGGTCGGGGCCGGCGTTGATGAGCAGCACGTCACGCCCGGCATCGGCCAGGGTAAGGGCGGCAGTGCAACCGGCGATGCCGGAACCGATGATCAGGATGGTGACGTGACGACGTGTCGAGCTCATCTTGACTCCTTGTTTCTTGCGCTAGCGTTGGGCCGCGCATACCTGGAGCATGCGGGTCAGGGATGCCCGGGCGGGCGCCAGCTGCTCGTCCTGCAATGTCATGATGGGGGCTGTGCCGGCAGCGACGCCTTGCAGGCAGGCCAACAGGTTTTCTTCCGTGACCTTGGCCATGTCGGGGCAGATGGCGGGCGCCAGGGGCTCGATCCGGCAGCGTCCGGCAAAACGGTCACGCAGGCGGTGGACGAGATTGGTCTCCGTGCCGATGACCAGGGTGCCCCCTTCGCTGGCGGCCTTTTCCGCTTCCTTGATGAGGTAGGAGGTGGAGCCGGAGCCGTCACACAGGCCGATGAGTTCGGGGCGGCATTCGGGATGGGCCAGCACGCGGCAGCCGGGATGGGCAGCCCGGGCGGCTTGCACGCTTTCGGGCCGCAGGCGGCCGTGGATGGCGCAGCAGCCCGGCCAGAGCAGCAGGCGGCGGCTGGCGGCGGCACTGCCGGGCAGGCGTTCGCCGTCGGCCAGGCCGTTTTTCCCGCTCAGGCGCAGCACATGCCAGTCGTCGGGGCCCAGGCCCAGTTGCAGGCCCGTGTTGCGGCCCAGATGCTTGTCGGGCATGAAGAGCACGGCACCGTCGGGCCCGGCTTCTTCCAGGGCCCAGGCCAGCATGGTGCGGGCATTGGCCGAGGTGCAGACGGCCCCGCCGAATTCGCCCACCACGGCCTTGAGGGCCAGGGTGGTGTTCACATAGGCCAGGGGCACGATCTTGCGCCCTGTGGCCTGCAATTGCAGCAGCACGGTACGGGCGAGCCCGGCCGGTGTCATGAGCGACATCATGCAGTCGGCGTCCCAGGCGGGCAGATGCACGCTCTGGCCCGGTTTGGCCAGCAGGGCCGCGGATTCGCCCATGAAGTACACGCCGCAGAACACGATATGTTCGGCATCAATGCCTTCGATGCGGCGGGCCAGCTCCAGGGAGTCCCCGGTCACGTCACAGTGCCGCACCACATCGTCATGCTGGTAATGATGCCCCATGATGCACAGGCGGTCGCCCAGTCCTTGCTTGATGGCCGTAATGGCGTCGGAGAATCGAGACATGGTTTCCTTTGGGGGTTGGGATGATCAGGCGTTGGCCAGGGTCATGCTGAAGTCGGCAGCCACGGCGGAATGCGTCAGGCGGCCCACGGAAATGAAATCGGGATGGCGGGGACCGGTGAGGGCGATGCTGCGGATGGTCTCCAGGGTCACGCCGCCGCTCACTTCGGCCTCGATGCTGGGGGGCACCAGTTCCAGGGCCTGGCCCAGCAGGGGCGCACCCATGTTGTCCATCATGATGCGCTCGGCCCCGGCGGCCACGGCTTCGCGCACATGGTCGAGGGTGCGGCACTCCACCTCGATGGGCGGGCAGGGGGAGTAGGTCGCACGCAGGCGGGCCACGGCGCGGGTGATGGAACCGGCGGCGTCGATGTGGTTGTCCTTGAGCATGAGCATCTCCACCAGGTTCTTGCGGTGGTTGCAGCCGCCACCGGCCTGGACGGCGTATTTTTCGGGCCAGCGCAGGCAGGGCGTGGTCTTGCGGGTATCCAGCAGGCGGACCCCGGTGCCTTCCAGCTCATGCACGTAGCGGGCCGTGAGGTTGGCGATACCCGAAAGGTGGGTGATGAAGTTGAGGATGACCCGTTCGGCCTTGAGCAGGGCGATGGCCGGGCCTTCCATGCGGACGACCTCGGTCATGGCCGGGACGGTGGAGGCTTCCTCCACCAGCATCTCCACATGCGGATCGGCGCCCATGACCCCGAAGACCTCGTGGATGACGGGAAGGCCCACCACGTGGGTGTCTTCCTTGGCGCGGATGACGGCATGCATGGGCGCGTCAGCAGCAAAAAGGCCTTGGGCGGTCAGGTCGGGGCCGTCCTCGTCCAGGGCCAGTTCTATGGAGCGGCGCAGATAGCGTCGGCCTCCGTCGGAAAAAAACGTGCTCCAGGGTGTGAACATTCTTCTTGTCCCGTCTATGGTGTGCATGGTAAGCCCTGCGCATAAGCACGGCATTACATAGTGATAAATGGCCCGTTGGGGCGCGTCAAGTTTGAGAGCTTTTTCACAACAGCGCGGCAAAAAAGCATTCTTTTTGTCACGAAGATGCTGTATGATACCGCCGTGTTGTGGGAGAAGTCCGTCGGGCAGGCAGAGGCCCGGCACGCGTACAGACGAGGGAGCTGATTGCCATGAGTGAACAAGAGAAGATCCAGACCGCAGACGACCGGCCGCAGATGGCGAACCCGATCCCCGAAGACGACGGGATGGCGGAAGGACATGGCATAAGCATACCCGAGGCCTGCCGCGAGCTGGGGGACGAGGCGGAGTTCGTCCACCCCGCCGACCTTGCCGACCATCTGGAGAACCTGAGCCTGGAAAAGCAGGTCTGCGCCCTGCGCCACATGCCCACGGAAGATGCCGCCGAGGCCCTGGCCGAACTGGAAGGCAGCGTGGCCGTGGACGTGCTGGAGAACCTGGACGCTGACGTGGCCGCCCAGATCATCGCCGAGATGGAGCCTGACGACGCCGCCGACGTGCTGGACGAGCTGGACGAGGAACACCGTGATGTCCTGCTGGGCAAGCTGACACGCGAAGATTCCGAAGAGCTGCGCAACCTGCTGAACTTCGACCCCGACTCCGCAGCCGGTGTCATGAACACCGAGCTGATCCTGCTGGAAGAGAACATGACGGCCGACGAGGCCATCACCCACATCCGCAGCGAGATGGAGGACAAGGAAAGCCCCTACTACGCCTATGTGGTGGACAAGAACGACAAACTGGTGGGGGTGCTTTCGCTGCGCGACCTGATGCTGGCGCGGCCCGGGACCATCGTGGGCGATGCCGTGTCGGGCCAGAGCGTGGTCTCCGTGCCCTATGACATGGACAAGGGCGAAGTGGCCAACCTGCTTTCGCATTACAACTATCTTGCCATGCCCGTCGTGGACTACGAGGGGCACATCATGGGCGTGGTGACCTACGACGACATCATGGACATCATGCACGAAGAGGCCAGCGCCGACATGCTGGGCATGGTGGGCGCCGACCCCGAAGAAAGCGTGGACACCCCCTGGAAGGAGAGCGTGCGCAAGCGCCTGCCCTGGCTGGTGGTGAACATGGTCAATTCGGCGCTCTCGGCATCGGTGGTCTACATGTTCGAGGGCTCCATCGCCCAGATGGCCGCCCTGGCCGTGCTCATGCCCATGGTGGCCAACCAGGCCGGGAACACCGGCCAGCAGGCCCTGGCCGTCATGATCCGGCAGCTTGCCACGGACCGCTTCGAGACCAAGAAAGCCTGGATGGCCGTGCTGCGCGAGGCCAAGATCGGCCTGGTCACGGGCCTTTTCATGGCCATGCTGGCCCTGTGCGGCGCCTGGGGCTTCACAGGGAACCTGCTGGTGGGTATGGTCATGGCTGGCGCGCTGCTGTGCGACATGATGCTGGGCGCGGTGGCCGGCGGTTCCATCCCCCTCATCTTCCGGGCCCTGGGGCGTGACCCGGCCCAGGCTTCCAGCATCTTCCTGACCACCATCACAGACGGCGCGGGCTTCTTCATCTTCCTCGGGCTGGCCACCATGTTCCTTTTCTAGGCCTGCCCGTACACAACGCAAAGGCAGGTAGCCATGCACGACGTTTGCCGCATCCTGCTGGTGGAC
>CALBAX010000038.1 GCA_937926875.1 uncultured Desulfovibrio sp. | reverse complement strand
CGTTTTATCCTGTCCTGCTGGATAGATAAAAAAACTCCTGCGTTGCTTCCCTCCGCCTCTGCCGCCATCCCTGCTCTCGATGCCCGCAGCTTCCTTCATCGCAACGGGCACGCCCCTTGCGGGCCGCCGTTCGGTCGGTCGCCGCGCAGGCGAACCAGCCCGGATGCCGGGCAGCAGCCTTGCACGAACGGCAGTTCTCCACGCAACACGAAGGGAACTGCGCTTTTTGCTGCCCAAGGCGCAGCCGCCACGTTTGTAAAGCCTTCCTCTTGTGCGGTCTCTCCCCGGCACAGCACAGCGTCCATCCCCCTCCTGCCGCCTGGCGCAGCGGCGTACCTCTTTTACGTTGCCTTCCCCCCGGGCCGATGGCATACTGCCGCCATGTCCATCTTCACCACATCCACTCCCGTCATCGGCACGCCGGAAAACGGCGAATGGCCTTTGGTGCACCCGCTGGCCTGCCTGCCCGAACCGGCCCTGGAGCCCCCCACGCAGGGCAGCATCCCCGACGATGCCGCCTGCATGGCCCTGTGGGACAAATATGGCATGCTGGACAATATCCGCGCCCATTCGCGCATGGTGGCCCATATCGCCACCGATCTGGCCCAGCGGGCCCGTGCGGCCGGGTTCCCGGTCAATGTGGCCGCTGTGCGCGCCAGCGCCATGCTGCACGACATCGCCAAGACCTACAGCGTCCTGCATGGCGGCAGTCATGCCCAGCTGGGGGCCAGCTGGGTGGTGGCCGAGACCCGCAACCATGCTTTGGCGCAGGGCGTGCTGCTGCACGTCCACTGGCCCTGGGCCGTCCCGGAGCAGGAGCCCGGACGCCTGTTCTCCATCCCGTTTTTCGTGATCTACGCTGACAAGCGGGTCAAGCACGACCAGTGCGTGCCCCTGCGCCAGCGTTATGAAGACCTGCTGGTGCGTTACGGCCATACGGAAAAGGCCCGCAAGGGCATCCGCCTTTCGTGGCAGCAGGGCGAATGTATCGAACGTGCCTTCGAGGCGCATCTGGGGTATGCCATCCATGAAGATTCTTTTGATAGCGGGCGGCTGGTCCAGCGAGCGTGAGGTCTCCCTGACCGGTGCCCGCGGCATGCAGGAAGCTCTGCTCAAACGCGGCCATGCCGTGACCTTCTTCGACCTGCTGGAAAATTTCGACGATCTGCTGGAGACCGCCCGGCAGCATGACTTTGCCCTCATCAACCTGCACGGTTCGCCGGGCGAGGACGGTCTGGTGCAGGCCATGCTGGAAAAGGCCGACTGTCCCTACCAGGGCTCCGGGCCTTCCGGCTCCTTCCTGGCCCTGAACAAGGCCGCCGCCAAGCAGATCTTCCGCATGGCCGGCCTGCCCACGGCCGACTGGGAATTCCTGCCCGTGCGCCCCGCCGAAGGCTGGGGACCGCGTCTGCCCTGGCCGCTCTTCGTCAAGAGCACCACGGGCGGTTCCTCCCTGCGCCTGGGCCGTGCTGCCAACCGCCAGGAACTGGATGCCCTCATGGACGAGATCTTCGCCGCCGGTGAAGGCGTGCTCATCGAACCCCAGCTGCCCGGCAAGGAGATCACCTGCGGCATCCTGGGCGAGGAAGCCATGCCGCCCATCCTCATCGAGCCTGTGGCGGGCGATTACTTCGACTACGAGAGCAAGTACGCCACCGGCGGCGCGCGCGAGCTCTGCCCCGCGCCCGTGTCCCCGGCCGTCACGGCCGAGGTGCAGCGCCTGGCCCTGGCCGCCCACAAGGCCCTGGGCCTCAAGGGCTACAGCCGCGCCGACTTCATCCTCGGCCCTGACGACAGCCTGCATCTGCTGGAGGTCAACACCCTGCCCGGCATGACGCCCACCAGCCTCGTGCCGCAGGAAGCCGCCCAGCTGGGCATGGACTTTGGCCAGCTGCTGGAAAAACTCATCGAGCTGGGCATGGAACAGCACGCCAAAGCCTGAGCCCTGCCCCTGTCCGCCTTCAGGCGCGCTGTCCACGGGCAGCGCGCTTTTTCGTTTCCGGCCCGTGCCGGGAGCACTTCTGTGTTAAGCGCACACCGCGCACGCCTGCCCAAGGAGGCAGCCCCATGAACCCCGCCCTCGCCGCCCATGCGGCCGCCATCCTGACCATCCTCATCTGGGGCGCCACCTTCACTTCCACCAAGGTGCTGTTGCAGGCCTTTGCGCCCGTCGAGATCCTTTTCCTGCGTTTTTTGCTGGGGGCCTGTGCCCTGCTGCTGGCCTGTCCCCGCCTGCTGCATGTGCGTGACCGGCGCCGGGAAGCGACCTTTGCCCTGGCGGGCCTGTGCGGCGTGACCCTCTATTTTTTGCTGGAGAACATCGCCCTGAGCTACAGCACGGCGTCCAACGTCGGCGTGCTGGTAGGCATCTCGCCCTTCCTGACGGCCCTGCTGGCCCGCATCGTCCTGGGCGAGAGCCTGCACCCCGGTTTTTTCGTGGGCTTCGTCTGCGCCATGTCCGGCATCATCTGCATCGCCGTCAACAGCAACGCCGTGCTCCAGCTCAACCCGCTGGGCGATGTCCTGGCCCTGCTGGCGGCCCTGGCCTGGGCCTTCTATTCCATCCTGACCCGCAAGATAGGCGACTACGGCTACAATACCTTGCAGGTGACGCGCCGCATCTTCTGCTGGGGCCTCATCTTCATGCTGCCCACCCTGCCGCTGTCCGGCTTCCGCTGGGGCCTGGAGCGTCTGGCACAGCCCGAGATGCTGGCCAACCTGCTTTTCCTCGGCCTGGGGGCCTCGGCCCTGTGCTTCGCCACATGGAACTTCACCATCCGCATCCTGGGCGCCATCAAGACCAGTGTGTACATCTACGCCGTGCCCGTGGTCTCGGTCATCACCGCCACGCTTTTGCTGGGCGAACGCCTGACCGGGCTGGCCCTTACCGGCATGGCCCTCATCATCCTCGGCCTGGTCATCTCCGAAGGCCGCCTGCCCCTGCGCCGCAAAAAAGCCTGACCGCGCCGGCGCATCCCGTACGATACGCTCCGGACAGCAAAAGCCCCGCGCCGTCACAGGGACAGCACGGGGCTTTTCAGCAACGGGACCCGCAGGGGGGATCCGTCAGTTCCAGATCAGATGCAGCAGCCAGTAGGAGCAGAACCCCACGGTGGCCGCTGCGGGCAGGGTCAGCACCCAGGCCGTGACCAGCTGCCCGGCCACGGTCCAGCGCACGGCGGAAAGGCGCTTGGTGGACCCCACACCGAAGATGCAGGCCGAGATGGTGTGCGTGGTGCTCACGGGCGCGCCCAGCACGGATGCCCCCGAGATGACCAGAGCGGCCGACGTCTCGGCAGCGAAGCCGTGCACGGGCTCCAGCTTGAAGATGCGGTGGCCCATGGTCTTGACGATCTTCCAGCCGCCGATGGCCGTACCGGCGGCCATGGCCAGGGCGCAGGCCAGCTTGACCCACAGGGGCACGGCCACCTGGTCGATCTCGCCGAAGATGAACAGGGCCAGGGTGATGATGCCCATGGTCTTCTGGGCGTCATTGAGGCCGTGGCTGGTGGCCATGAAGGCCGCGGACACCAGCTGCATCTTGCGGAAGATGCGGTTGACCCTGCTGCGCATGACCCGCGCGAAGATCCAGTAGATGAGCCACATGATGAGGAAGCCCACCCCAAAGCCCGCCAGAGGCGAGAGCACCAGGGGCAGCAGCACCTTGTTGACGATACCGGCGAAATTGAGGGCCTCGGGCCCGGCATGGGCCAGGGCCGCACCCACCAGGCCGCCGATGAGCGCATGGGAGGACGACGAGGGGATGCCGAAATACCAGGTGAGGCAGTTCCAGAAGATGGCGCCCAGCAGGGCCGCCAGCACCAGGATGTGGCTGCCCTGCACCACCTCGGGCAGGACGAGGCCCGCCCCGAGGGTCTTGGCCACCTCGGTGCCCAGCAGGGCCCCGGCCAGGTTGAGGGCGGCCGCCATGCCCACGGCGAAGCGGGGCGTGACCACCTTGGTGGAAACCACGGTGGCGATGGCATTGGCGCAGTCGTGCGCGCCGTTGGTAAAGTCGAATACCAGGGCGACAAGGACGATCAGAATGAGCAGGAGAGGGATCTCAAACATTCTTCAGCACCGCTTCTTCGATGGTTTCAGCCAGATTGTTGACATTTTCCAGAAGCATGCTGATGCGGTCGTAAGCCTGGCTCCACTTCATGACGTTCATGAGCCGGGCGGGGGTGATCTCCTGCTGGTCGTCCATGAGCTCGGCCAGTCCCACGGCCAGCAGCATGTCGCACTCGCCGCGCAGGTAGCGGAAGGCGCGCGTCTTGTGGCAGTCCTCACGCCGGGTCAGGCCGTCCAGCATCTCGCCGGTCAGGTCCAGCATGGAGCAGATGGTGCGCACCAGCTGCACCGCCGGGAAGCGCATGGTGGGGAACTCGAAGATGTGCAGACGGGTGCTCAGGGTATGCAGGCCGTCCAGGGCTTCTTCCTGTTCCTGGTTGATGCGCAGGATGTCCTCGCGGTCGATGGGCGTGATGAAGGTCTGTGACAGGTCGCGGATGATGCGCACATGGAGCTTGTCCGCCTCTTCCTCGATCAGGGCGATCTCCTTGTGGGCCTCGTCCATCTTGGACAGGTCCTCCAGCATGGCGAGCAGCAGTCGCGACATATGGCGCAAGTGGCTGTTTTGTTCCAGCAGCATTTCAAAGAACGGAGCGGACTTGGGAAGCAGGGATGCGAACATGCGCCCTCCTCTTGATGTGAAAGATCCCTGGACGGGGTTCCCTGTCCCTGCGGCAGACGGCCAAAAGAGACAGCATTGCTGGAATCCCCTGACTTCATTCCTTATCGTGTACGCCCGGGATACGTGCTCCCAGGCGGGTACCGCCTTTTGTTACAATAGATAATGATATCTGTTTGCCATCTTTGCAGTGATTATACTGTGTCCATGAAATCGTTTTCAAGCCATTTCCGGCCTGCTGCTGCGATTTCCCCTTCAGGAAGCCAGTCAGGCGGCAGCAGCCAGCGGGCCTCCGGCAGATGCAGGGCGCCGTGGTGCAGAAAAAAAGCTCCCTGCCCGTCCTCGAAGGACTGCGGCAGGGAGGAAGCATACAGGCCATCCAGCCACAAGGCATGGCCCAGGGCAGCGGCATGGGCACGGATCTGGTGTCGGGCGCCCCGACGGATGGTGCAGCCCGCCAGGGTCAGACTGTCGGGCAGGGACGGGACGGACAACGAAAAACGTCGGCACAGCCAGCGGACGAAGGCACGGCAGGCCTCGCCCTGCCAGCGGTACAGGGGGCAGAACCAGGTCCAGCGGACAGCGTCGGCGGCTTCGCTGTCCAGCACGCGGACCACACGGCGCTGCGCCATGTCCAGGGCCCGGCGCACGCAGGCCTCCCGTTCCAGGGCCCCGGACAGCAGGGCCAGATAGCCCTTGCGGCACAGGCCCGCGGCCTCGGCCTGGCGGAAATCCCGCACCGTGGCGGCCAGGCCGGCTGCATCGTCCGCCACAGCAGCACAGATGATGCCCGACGTCCGGGCATCCAGACGTTGCAGCAGGGCCCAGGCCGGAGGGACAGCCCCCTCGGGCCACAGCAAAGGGATGGCGCCCTCAAGGCTGCGACCGCCGCCCCCTGCCAGACGGACGCTGTGCCAGCCGGCGGGTTTGAAAAAGGCCTGCCAGCGTCCCTGACGGGAAAGCGGACGGGGAGCGTCCCCACCGGCAGCAGGATCAGGAAAAACTTCGGGGGGGGCCGGAGACAGGCTGATGCTGTCGCCCTGACGGACACGGTAGGCAGCGGGGGCCTGACGGCCGTTGACCCGCACCCGCCCTTCTTCCAGCAGGCGCCGGCGGCCGCGCAGGCCGGGCACAGGCTGGCCCAGGGCTTCCAGTACCACGGCCAGGGCCGCGTCCAGCCGTTGACCGGCAAGGGCGGCATCGGCCGCATGACAGGCTTGGTGCAGGGCTTCCATCAGGCATCCTCTTCCAGAGTCGCGGCAGTCCCCGCTTCCGGGGCACGTTCACGGGCACGCAGATCTTCCACCAGCTCCAGCAGGGCCACGGACGTCCGTTCAGGGTCGTGATGCTGCGGGTCGTCCGCGCAGACCATCTCCCGGTCCACGACCTCGATGCCGCGCCGTTCCAGCTCCTTCCATTCGATGCCGCCGGGATAGCGGCCGTGACGGCTGTCCAGCAGCACGGCATGCAGCAGATCGCCGGGGCCCGCCTGCGGTGCGTCCTGTTGCAGGTGACGCAGCAGCATGTCCACCTGGGCGGTGAGGGTCAGGCCCTGGGCCTCGGTATCCTTGCCGGAATTGGGGATATAGATCTTGGGGCAGCGGGCCGCGGCCACAGCACGCCCCACGCCGTCGGGCAGCAGGTTGGAAAGCACGCTGGTATAGAAACTGCCCATGGGATAGCAGATGGCCCCGGCGCTTTGCAGATAGGTGGCCGCCGTGGCCGACAGGGGCGGGCGGCAGGGCGTGAGGGCCGTGGGGGTACGCCCCGGTTCATGGACCGTGAGGTAAAGACGCCGCACCGGCTGGGTCAGGCGGCAGAAATGGTGCTGCCCCACCAGGACGGAGCCGTCGGCCAGCTCGGCAGCCAGATGCAGGCAGGCATTGACGATGGGCAGGACCACGCCGCGCACCTGCAAGAGGCGGCTGAACAGGCTCAGCACCGGCGTGAAATTGCGCTGGAAATGCAGATAGCCCCCGGCAAGCAGCAGGTTGCCCATGCTGGCTTTCTGGGGGCGGAAATCATCGGGCATGCGCTCCAGGAAATAGCCCAGGTGCACCCGCATCACATCGGCCATGACCGGCGGCAGGGGACGCCAGCAGGGATGCCCGGCGCTGCCCATGGCACGCAGGCGGGCGCGCAGGGCCTCGGAGTCCCCTTCGGCAGGCAGGCGCATCTCCCAGAAATCCAGCACGCTCTGCGGGATCATGCTGTCTGCCAGGGCGGCCAGACGATTGCGGATGTCCCCCACGGCGGGCAGGGCAAAAGCTTCGCGCAGGGCAGCAGAACTGCCGCCTGAATCGAAGGGCGTCACCAGATGGACGGAATTGTGGGTGTAACGGGTAAGGCTGCGGCTCAGGCCCCTGAGGGCCGTACCGCCGGTGAAGAAGACCAGCCGGGGACCAAGGGCGGGCAGGAGGACGCTCACGCCGCTGCTCCGGTCATGCCCAGTTCGCGCATCCTGAGGTAGATGGCGCGGCCGATCCAGGCATCGGTGGCAGCGTAGATGACCTGGCGCTTGCTCAGCTCCATGACGCTCCAGTTGGAACACTGGGGCCCCTTGGAGATGCGCTGCCCGAACAGGTTGGCGGCCAGGGTGCGCAGGCCCTGCGTGGTCAGCTGATGGGCCCGGGCCACCATGCCCAGATCCACCATCCCCGCAGGCTTGAAAGGATGCAGCCGGGCCAGCTCGCGCATGTCGTCACCGATGGCCACCCCGGCCTTGATGACCGCGGGGTCGGCCAGGAGCCCCGCCAGTTCAGGCCCGAAAGGCCACCAGGAAAGCTGCACCAGATACACGGCCCGGGCCGTGGCCAGCTGCACCAGGGAAGGCGTGTTGACCCGGCCCTTGCGGAAGGAAGGACGGGTCTCGGTATCGAAGCCCAGCACCTGTTCCTGCCGCAGATCCGGCAGGGCCTTTTCCCAGTCTTCCAGACTGCGCACCAGATGGATGGGCCCTTCGTAATGGCACAGGGGCAGGGCGTTGATTTCGTCGCTGCTCAGGCGACGACGCAGACTTTCCAGATTCATGCCGTTCGGGGGTTTGTGTCCTCAGGGAAGTACCGCGCACCTGCGGCACGCGCATACCTGCCCCTTCTAACACAAATCACTTGCCGATGCAAAAGCTTGAAAAGACGCGGTTCAAGACCTCTTCCGGGCTGTCCAGGCCGGTGACCTCGCCCAGCAGGGCCGCCGCGGCGTCCAGACGGACGGAGCAGCAGTCATAGGGACTGCCGGCGGCGATGTCGGCCAGCAGGACGTCCAGCTCGTGCAGGGCACGTTCCAGCGCCAGCGACTGGCGCGCGTTGGGGGCCAGCCCGTCGGAGGGCGGCGTATGGCTGCCGTCGTCCAGCAGCAGGGCCCGCAGGCTGCGGGCCAGGGTATCCACGTTGTGGCCGGTGCTGGCGCTGATGCGCACGCAGGGGCGGCCATGGCCCCAGGCAGGCGGCCAGACAGCGGGCTCGGCCAGGTCGACCTTGTTCCAGACCAGCAGCACGGGGATGTCGCCGGCCTGCTCCAGCACTTCGCGCACGGCCTCGTCAGGGCAGATGTCGGCGGCGGCCCCGGCAGGCCCCAGACGGCCGCCGTCCACCAGCAGCAGGATGGCGTCGGCCTGCCGCACCTTCTGGCGGCTCAGGGCAACGCCCATCTCTTCCACGCTTTCATCGGTCTCGCGCAGGCCCGCCGTATCGGTCAGTCGTACGGGCAGGCCGTCCAGCTGGCAGCTTTCCTCGAGGAAATCTCGCGTGGTGCCGGGGATGTCCGTGACCAGGGCCCGGTTGCGGCCCAGCAGGGCATTGAGCAGGCTGGACTTGCCCGCATTGACGGCACCGGCCAGTACCACCACGGCGCCCTGCTGCATGACCTGCGCACGGCGCTGGCCGGCCAGCAGGCCGCGCACGGCGGCGGCCACGTCCTCCACCACAGTGGCGAAGGCTTCAGGGGCGAGGCATTCCACCTCTTCGTCAGGAAAGTCCACAGCCAGGCTCATCTGCACGCGCAGCTCTTCCAGCCGCCGGCGCAGGGCCGTGACCCTGCGGCCCAGCAGGCCGTCCAGACGGTTGAGGCTGTAGCGCAGGGCCTCGCGCGAAGGCGCGGCGATGAGTTCGGCCACGGCCTCGGCCTGGCTCAGGTCCATGCGGCCGTTGACGAAGGCCCGGCGTGAGAACTCGCCCCGCTCCGCGGCCCGTGCCCCCAGGCGCAGGGCCGTCTCCAGGATGGCCTGCACGATGAAGGGGCCGCCGTGGCAATGGATCTCGGCCACGTCCTCCCCGGTGAAGGTGCGCGGGCCGGGCATGAACACGGCCAGCACATCGTCCAGCGGCACGCCTTCATGATCGAGGGCGCGCCCGCGGTGCAGCACCCAGGGCCGGAAGCCCGTGAACTTCACCGACGCAGGGCTGAACATGCGGGAAAGGATCTCCCGGGACTGCGGCCCGGAGATGCGGACGATGCCGATGCCCCCCGCACCGGGAGCCGTGGCTATGGCGGCGATGGTAGGCATCAGGAACGCTCGGGACGGCGACGCATGATGACGACCCGCTTCATGGGCCCATCACCGGAACTGCGGGTCTGCACTTCCTCGGCATCCTGCAGGCAAAGATGCACGATGCGGCGGTGATAGGAGCTGAGCGGCCGGGTGGAATAGGAGCGACCGGTCTGGCGCACCTTCTCGGCCAGGGCCAGAGCCATTTCGCGCAGCTTCTCGTCCTGGCGCTGGCGGTAGCGCCCGGCATCCAGCTGCACGCGCACGGCGGCGTTCATGCCGCGCGAGACCACGCGCGAGGCCAGATACTGCAGGGAGGCCAGGGTCTGGCCCTCACGCCCGATGAGCAGGCCGGAATCTTCCTCACAGTCCACGGCCACGCGCACACGGCCGTCGGCCACGGTCACTTCCAGCGTCACTTCCTCGCCCACGATGGGACGGACGAGCTGGCGCACGGCTTCCTTGGTCAGGGCTTCGAGACGCTGGGGATCCAGCTCCTCCACGGGGGTGAAGGGCAGGCTCTCCTCCACTTCGTCCAGCACGTCGTCGTTCTCGGCAGGAGCGGGCATGGCCGGGGCCTGCGGACGCTGGCGACGGCGGCTTTCGCCCTCACCGCGAACGGAAGGACGGGGACGGGCACGGCGGCCCTCGCCGCGACGGTTGCCGGCTTCGGGAGCCGCGCCTTCGGCGGGGGCTTCCTCGGTCTGGGCCTCGGCCGCAACGACGGCACGGGCCTGGTCACGGCCGCGGCCGCGGCCACGGGGCGGGCGGGCGTTCTCGGCAGGCTTTTCCTGCCGTTCGGCCTTGGCGGGCTTTTCGGCCCGTTCGGTCTTTTCGGTCTTCTCGTCCTTGCAGATCGGATGTCCTTCGGCAGGGGCGCCTTCCTTGCGCGCCTCTTCCGGAGCGGGCGCGACCGGAGCGGGCACGCTGTCCTCACGGGCGGCAGGGGACATCTTTTCGGCAGGGCGGCAGGGGGCGTCCTCACGGCCCAGGGACGGGCGTTCCAGCCGGACATCACAGCGCTTCTTGCCGAGGACGCTTTCCACGGCTTCGCGCAGAGCGGCGCGGCGCGCACGGATCTTGGCCTTGCGGGCCCCAACGATACCGAAAATGCCGCTCTTGGCGTCCTGGACTATCTCAATCTCCAGTTTTTCGCGGGCGGCATTGTAATAGCTGCAGGCCTCCTGAATGGCGGCATCCAGATTCTTACCCTGAAACTCTTTGAATCCGTCCATAAACTCTCCCAAAAGGGGCGGCAGCGGGGAGACCCCGCTGCCACCACATATGGACTCTTTTCCGTGTCGCACGACCGCTCACGCGGTCACGAACCGTGACCCTACTGGGCCAGCAGCTTGCTTCTGCGGCCCATCCGCCACTGCTGGGCAATGGACAGGATGTTGTTGACCAGCCAGTACACCACCAGACCGGAGGGGAAGCTCAGGAACAGGGCGGTGAAGATGATGGGCAGGAACATCATGATCTTCTGCTGCGTGGGATCGGTGGCCGGCGGGCTCATCTTCTGCTGCAGGAACATGGTGATGCCCATGATGATGGGCGTGATGTAATAGGGGTCCTTGGAGGACAGGTCAGCCAGCCAGATCAGGTCCGTGCCGGGCAGATAGGTGATGAAGGGCGCGTGGCGCAGCTCGATGGAGGTCAGCAGCGCCTGATACAGGCCGAAGAATACGGGCAACTGCACCAGGATGGGCACACAGCCGCTGGCGGGGTTGACGCCGTAGGTCTTGTACAGGGCCATGACTTCCTTGTTCATGGCTTCCTTGTCGTCCTTATACTTCTCGCGGATGTTGGCCATCATGGGCTGGAGCTTCTTCATCTTTTCCATGGAAGAATAGCTCTTGGCCGTCAGGGGCCAGAACACGGCCTTGATGACGACGGTCAGCATGATGATGGAAAGGCCCCAGTTGTGGGTGTACTGCTGGAAGAATTCCAGCAGCCACAGCAGGCCCTTGGCGATGATGCTGAACATGCCCAGGTTCACGCTGAGGGCCAGCTGGTCGGACACGGCGGCCAGCATCTTGCGTTCCTTGGGCCCCATCCAGTAGGAGACTTCGAGGGTGGTCTCCTGGCCGGGGGCCACCACCACTTCCTTGGGCTCCAGGGCCACACGGTAGACGCTGCCCTGCATGCGCCCCACCATGCGGGCCCCATCGGCATCGGCGGGCATGACGGCGGACAGGAAGTAGGTGCTCATGGGGCCGGCCCAGTAGAGCTTGCCGCTGGCTTCCACGCCTTCCTTGGCCAGTTTGTCGGTGGAGGTCTCTTCGCCCAGCGAACCGTCGTTGTCCCAGGCCACGCGCATGGCGTCGTAGTTGGTGTTGGCGGCGTTGCTGGTATCGGCGGCCACGGTGTAGCGCACGCGCACGCTGCGGGTGTCGGTGCCCAGGGTGGCCAGGCTCACCTTTTCGGAGATCAGGTAATTCTCGGAATTGAAGGTCAGTTCACGGGTCACGCGCAGGTTGTCGACCTCGCCCACCAGACGGACGACGCCCTTGCCACCTTCAGCCACGTTCACACCGCTGTCGGACTCCAGGGCCCACTTGCCGGTGCTCCACGAGGGCTGACCGTTGATGACCAGGCCCAGAGGCGCCACAGCGGCGGTCTGGGGATCGACCATATTGATGCGGGGAGAATCCTCGTCCAGGCCGCTGGTGTACTTCTTGAGCTCGAAGGAGCGCAACACACCGCCGCCGGAATGCAGCACGGCCTTGTACAGGGGGGCGTCCACCGTCACGTCCACGCCGGGAGCGGGAGTGAAGGCAGGCAGGGGCTCGGCCTGGGCCTTCTGCTTGGCTTCGGCTTCAGCCTGGGCCTTCTGGGCCTGCTCGGCCTGGACAGCCTCCATCTTGGCTATCTCGGCCGGGTCGGGTTTGACCACCCAACCCATATAGTCGGCCAGATAGCTCCAGCCGACGACCACGAGCAGACACAGGACAATTGCCATGATAAGATTTTTGCCGTCTTGCATGCGGGGAGGTACTCCATGAAGCAGAGACTACGGGTGACGCCGCGCAGGGGGCACGGGATCATATCCCGAGCCGCCCCAGGGATGGCAGCGGGCCAGACGACGCAAGGCCAGCCAGCCGCCGCGCAATACGCCGTGGGTCATGATGGCTTCCAGGGCGTAGGCGGAACATGTGGGGTAAAAACGACAGGCAGGGGGCAGGACCGGAGAAATGAACAGCTGGTAGAAGCGGATGGGCAGGACGAAGAGACGGCGCAGCATGGCTAGTCCCTGTTCCGGCTGCCGTTGTCCCTGGCCGGGTGCAGGCCCGGCAGGCGCTGCAGCAGCGGCAGCAGCTGGGCGTTGACGCGGTCCTGGCTCAGGCCCGCCGCGCCGGTGTGCTTTTTGGCCACAGCGACGATATCCAGATGTTCGGGCAAAAGTGCCCGGTGCAGGCGAAAGAATTCCCGCAGCAGACGTTTGACCCGGTTGCGCGTGACCGCTTTGCCCACCTTGCGGGATACAGCCATGCCCATACGCGTACAGGCCCCGTTTTCGCGGGGCCGTACAAAAACAAGGAAATGCTCCGTATGGTAACGCCTGCCCCGCTCGTAGCACGCGGAATACTCCGCTTGTTTGCGGATGCGGCTCTGGCGGGGCAGAAAAAGGCGTTCGGCCATGATGGCTCGCTTCTGGGATCGCGGGGCGCAGCCCCCAATCGACTAGGCGCTCAGATGCTTGCGACCCTTGGCGCGACGACGGCGCAGGATGGCGCGGCCGCTGGGGGTGGCCATGCGGGCGCGGAAACCGTGGGTGCGGGCTCTTCTGACTTTACTGGGCTGGTATGTTCTCTTCATTGCTCTAGCTCCTTGCGTGTGGCTGCGGCGACGGACAGCAGGCCAAGTGGCCCGGCGCGAGTTTTGCGCGACATAAGCGGGAAGGCTTGCCCGTGCCCGCAGCACTGTCGCTGCACGGGATACGCCTTGCAGCCTGTAAATTTGAAAGGGTTACATACACGGCATAAGGCCCGCCGTCAAGGCTTGTTCACCATCCCCGGTCGGGACAATGAACAAAAAAACTCCGGCGGGACAGCTCCCTGCCTGTCGCCAAAGGCCTTTTGCGCCTTGACAGGATGTGCCTGCGACGGCACAATTTTTCTTCCAATATCACCAAGGAGACCGCATGTCCACGCCAGAACATCTGCTGCCCCCGCCGCCCGCCTGTCCCTGTGTGGTCCTCATCGGCATGGCCGGCGCGGGAAAATCCACTGTGGGCATGGCCCTGGCCCAAATCCTGGGCTGGGCCTTCATGGACGGTGACTATCTTATGGAAGCCCTGTACGCCGACCGCCTGCAGGCCGTCACCGACGCCCTGAGCAAGGAGGCCTTCCTTGATCTGGAAGCCGTGATGCTGGGCTCCATCCGCGTCCAGCGCACGGTCATCGCCACAGGCGGCAGCGCCGTCTACCGGCCACAGGCCATGGCACATCTGGCCGGCCTGGGGCCGGTGGTCTTCCTGGACGTGCCACTGGAGACCATCGAGGAGCGCATCGCCCGCAATCCCGACCGCGGCCTTGCCATCGCCCCGGGGCAGACCCTGGCCGACATTTTTTATGAGCGCGAGGCTCTTTACAACCACTACGCCACCCTGCGCTGTGACGCCCGCCAGAAGACGCCCCAGCAGTGCGCCCGCTGGATCGCCGAGCATTTGCCTCCCCTGCCCGGCCTGCCCACGGCCTGATCCCTTCGCCGCTCCCCGCGGCCATCCTGCAATGACGGCCTCCGCCTTCCTTGGGTGGAGGTTTTTTCATGATCTTTTCCCTGACAGCGCTGGCCTGCGGTGCCTGCCCTGCCGCTTTCCCCGGCTTCGTCTGCGGCACCTCCTGCATCCCCTCTCTCCGGTCATGCGAACCTGCCCGTGGCCATGCCCCACAGGGGGCTGCTGCCGGCTCCTCCATGACGGCCACCATACAGGTCACGCCCAAGCACCTGCCCCGCCGTGGAGGGACGTACCGTCCATCGGGCAGGCAACAGACGGGAACACTCAGAAAAATGCCCTCCAGGCCCTCCAGGGCAGCCCGTACGGCCCTCGGCCCGATATGACCTGTGCCGGCCGGAGGACTGTCCGCAGGCCGAAAAAAGCCCCCTTCCCGTGCACAGGGAAGAGGGCTCGTCATCAGGCTGGATGCGCCGGGGCTAGTACTGCCACTTCTTGCCGTCGTAGCGGATCATTTCGTTGAGATTGCGGGTCTTGATCTTTTCGCAGGGAGCGGAAAGGGCTCCGCTCTTGCTGGCACTGCGGCATTCATAGACATGCTCGGCATAGCGGATGAAGCCCACATAGCCGCGGGCGCCCTTGCGCACTTCCGTGGTCAGGCTGTCGGTATCCACTTCCACATAGGTGGCCACGTATTCCTTGCCCACCTTGCGCACTTCCTTGTGGGCCTTGGAGGGCATCACCGTGCGGGAGGCACGGCCCACCAGGCTCTGGCCGGTCTTGTACAGATCGGCTTCCAGTTTGGACTGGGACACAGGAGCCTCCTTGGCCGGAGCCTTTTCAGGGGCTTTGGCGGTCTCGGTGGCGGCTTCTTCAGCAGGGGCGGCCGTGGCCGGGCTGGAGCCCTCGTCCCCGCCGAACAGGGCGCAGCCGCTGCACAGCAGGCTGGTCAGCAGGCTGACTGCCAGGATCTTTTTCATCTGTTATCACTCCTTAATGGAAAACCCGGCGTTTCCGCCGGGTTTCATTCAAAGGGGGAAAGGGGCGTCGTTTAGTCGAAGGAGATCTCCGTACGACGGTTCATGTAACGGCCTTCTTCGCTGTCATTGCTGTACTTGAAGGACTTGCCCTTGCCGATGGCGGTCATGCGGCTGGCGGGCACGCCCTGCTTGGCCAGGTAGCCCTTGACGGCTTCGGCGCGGTTCTTGGACAGCTTGGCGTTGTAGGCATCGGTACCACGGGAGTCGGTCCAGCCGGTCAGCACGATCTTGGTGTTGGGCTTGGACTTGATGAGGCCGGCGGCTTCGTCCAGGATGCCCATGGCCTTGCTGTCCAGGGCATAGGAGTCAAAAGCGAAGTTGACGCCGCGCAGCACGATCACGGTCTCTTCCTGGCAGAACACGGCCAGCACGAAGCGTTCCACTTCGGCGTCGCTGGTGGCCAGGTCTTCAGCGCGAACCAGCACGGAGGCGGGGTTCATGCCGGCGATGGCCTTGACGGTGGCTTCGCCCTGCGGGGTGTCGGCCAGGGAGATCACATGGATGACCATGTTGCGCTGGGTGGCGTACACCTGACGGGCCACTTCCACCAGATCCATACCGCGGTTGTTGTCGCCGTCGGTCACCAGGATCAGGGCAGCGCTGCGTTCCATGGAGCTCAGGAAGGGCTCGTAGGTCTGCAGGCCGTCACCCATGTTGGTCATGCGGCCGAAAGTGGAGAAGCCGCTGCGCAGGGTGTTGATACCGCTATCCATGGCGGCGCGGTTCCAGGGGCCCTGTTCGATGATGGTGCCGTTAGGGGCGATGGTATGCAGGCCACCCTTGAAGTCCAGGGCGGGGATAGCGGCGTTGACGCGCTTCAGGGCGATCTTGGCCACTTCGATCTTGTCCTGCTTCATTTTGTCGTTCTTCATCATCATGGAGCCGGAATAGTCCACGACGAAGTCGAAGCTGTTGACCTTCTTGCTGCAGACAGGAGCGGCCACGGCAGCCACGGCGAAGCTCAGAAGAACCGCGGCGGTAAGGGCCAGCAGGCGGAAAGATTTCATGATGCCTCCCAAAAAAGTTATTGTTTTGCCTGCAACATGCCAGGCAATATGCGCCATTTGCCTTTCCTGTCATTGGAAAGGGTATTGACACCTTTACAAGGTAGCTTTTTTCGCAGCAAAGGGCAAGCATTCTTTCTTTCAATATCTTCCGTGCAACGCTCCCCGGCAAGGCGCGCGCCGGCCCGGCAGTTCCCCTCACCTGCCGGGGATGCCCGGTGGCTGGACAGTCGGGCCCGCCTGTAGCATACTGAATAGATACAAAAGGATGGGTTATGCCAGCACTCGATTTTTCCAAATGGAGCCCCGGCGGCAATACGACGCTCTTTTTCCCTGCCGCGGGCCTGGATGCGGCCCGGCAGGCGGAGCTGGCCCGGCAGGCCATGCGTCCTGACAGCCTTGGGGCCGAACAGGCCGGTTTCGTCGCTGTGGATGAGCGCCGCCTGCGCATGGCGGGCGGTGAGTTCTGCGTCAATGCCACCCGGGCCTTCGGCGCCCTGCTGGCCTTCCGCGAGAGCGCCTCGCCCGAGGCCACGCTCCAGGGCATCGCCCGCCAGAAGCTGACCAACGAGCATCGCTACGAAGTGCAGGTCTCCGGCTGGCAGACCCCCATCCGGCTCCAGGTACGCGGCACCTCCCCCCACTGGCAGGTGCGCGCCGAGCTGCAACTGCCGCCCTGCCCCATCGCCCACCCGGAACAGGGCATCCATCTGGTGCGCCTGCCCGGCATCTGCCATCTGCTGCTGGACGGCGAGATCCACATGCAGCCCGAGGACTGCATCGCCGCCTCGCGCATGCTGCGCCGCCAGTACGGCATGACCGGCGAAGTGGCCAGCGGCGTCATCTGGTGGGGCCGCCGCACGGGCCTGCTGGACATGCTGCCCGTGGTCCATGTGCGTGATGCCCATACCACCTGCATCGAGAACGCCTGCGGCTCCGGCGCCCTGGCCCTGGCCCTGCTGCTGGCCGCCAAGGGCAACCGCAAGCCTCTGGACATCATGCAGCCCGGCGGCAGCTCCCTGCATGTCCACATCCCCGATGATGACCAGGGCAAAGCCTTCATCGACGGCCCTGTGGACCTCGTGGCCCGCGGCCGCGTCTGGCTGCCGGACGCGCAGGCCTGATGTTTTCGGGCGGCCGCCTGCCGGGCTCGCGTCCGGCCCTTGCGGCTGCCCTTTTTTGCGCGCATCGCGCGCCCTGTCCCCGCTCCTTTCCAAACAGAGATACATGAAACAGCAGAACCTCCTCCCCGGCATCAGCCTGCCCGCTCCCCGTCCTTCCCGCCCGTCCGACACTCCGCCGGCGCCGTCCCCGGCCGCTCCGGCCGTGCCCGATACGGATGTCTGGTCCCCGCAGGAGAGCCTGCTGCACTCCGCCTTCGTCTTCGAGCCTGCCGGCACGGCGGCCGGGCCTGTCCTGATCCTGGGCCTGGACTGCGCCCTGCCCCCGCGCGAGGGCCTTTCCCCCGCCCGTCTGCGCCTCATCGAACAGGCCGACGTCCTGTGCGGCGGCCGTCGTCTGCTGGCGGCCTTCGACGACCTCCCAGCCCGGAAACTGCCTCTGACCGCACCACTGGAACCGGTGCTGGCCCGCATCAGCCATCTGCGCGCCGGCGGCAAACACGTGGTG
>CALBAX010000037.1 GCA_937926875.1 uncultured Desulfovibrio sp. | reverse complement strand
ATATATCCCTGATCATTGACGCGGTAGAGGGCGTTCATCTGCGGCGTCCCCTGTCTGTGTTCGATTTCGGCAATGATTTTATGTGGCTCGTTGATGTCGAATCCTCGGTGCGGCTGAACTAGCTTTCAGTGTATGACTATGTGTAAATGCGGCCTGTATTCTTGTGCAGGGCGCAGAACGTCTGGTGTTCAGCAAGTCCCATTCCCCAGAGAAAGATATTTACCGCCTCGTCCACTTGTTCACGGGTGGGCTGCTCGTTTTCTTGCCATGACAGAATCCAATGCATGACCGGCATCTTGCTCTGGATGGATTTCTCGACAAGAGAAATTATTTCCCTTTTCTGGGTAACGACGGCCTTTGTCAGAAAGTTCCTGCTTCCGGCATAGGCGAGCTTGTTGTTTGGCGAGGATGTAGTCCACCAGATCGCCTATCATGGTAAATTTAGATTTTTTGAAGCTGGTGCGGCTAAGCTTTTTGACAATCATCGCATTTCGCTCAGGGGGTCAATGGCTCGCCAGATTTTCTGCAAGGCGACGTCCAGTTCCGCGAGGTGGCCGCATTTCCGTCTGCTTCACCACCTCGAAATGGTGCTTAGCAGCCCCCAAGCCGCAATTCCTAGACGGTCTGATATCCGTTCTGGCGATGATAGGCCTGCCGCCGAAGAACAATCGTCACCTGTACTCAGAAAACGGAAATTCCGGCGCCAGTGGCCTGCCGGGTCAGTTTTTCATCTTCCTCGGCGGTAAGCCTGAGCGTCCGCCATTTCTGAAATCAAATTGTCGCCTTTTGTTTTTTCATCTACCTTTCCTGCCTTTTTGAAAGCGTGAGAAGCGAAACGCCAAACGCTCCTGGTGAATCCAGAGGCGGAGCCTTTGGCAAGATAGAAGCTGGCGTCAGACATCTACTATCCTGCAATAAACAACACCAAACATTATTTGAGGCTGCATGCATTGTTTCTTGAGAAATATTGCATATATTGTACTTCTACTTTTATAATAATAACAGATAAAAATTATACTTAATGTAAGATAAAGAATATATTATTGTTTTTATTTTAACACTTACATTAAAAAATAATGCAAATGTGGAAATGATCCGGCATCAGATGCCCTTCCAGAATCTCAACCCCTTTATATTTGCAGAGGCATTGCAGAATTTCTTTTATACTTTCACGGAGCTGCGTGAAGATTATTTTCCTTCTATATTTTGGAGTAAAGACGATATGATACTTGCACAACCATTTCGTATGCGCTAGGCTATGAGCCTTGATTCCCATAACAAAAACACCTTTCCGTTAATGTTGCGATGGGCTTGAACAACTTCATCGTAGCGGAAAGGTGTTTTTGTGTGTATAACGTATTGTTTCCACCCGCATAGCGGGTGGTTTTTTGTTTCGCGCCTGTCAGGCGCTCAACAGGCTAAAGCCCATAACAAAAACAGCCCCTTTTCAGGGGCTGTTCGGGAGCATGGTTGCAACTGTCAGGCGACTAGGCTTTGTTGCCGCCATCCAGCTTGTTACGGACCTGACGGCACAATCCCATCAGCGCGTCGTATTCATGCCGCCGCACCTGGGCCCGGGCCAGCAGGCGCCGCCACGGCATCAGGAAATAATCCGGGTTGTCCCCGTGCAGGCAATCCAGACGCAGCAGCATGTCCTTCAGATTATCCAGCAGGCGCTCGTAGTCGGCAGAGGAGATGACACGGCCGGAGCCGCCCTCCGCCGGAGCTTTTTCTCCGGCAGCCTCATGCTGGCGGGCCCGCACGGTTTTGGCACACTCATACAGCAGCAGCAATACCGACTGCGCCAGATTGAGCGAACTGGCCTCAGGGTTGGTGGGGATGGTCACCAGCCGCTGACAGTGCTGGATGTCATCGTTGTCCAGGCCCCGGTCCTCAGGGCCGAACACGATGGCCACCTTTTCTCCCCGTTCCAGGGCCTGGGCCACTTCGCCTGCGGCCTGCTCGGGGGACAGCAGGGAACGCCGCCAGCCACCTGTCCGGGCCGTCGTCCCGATGACCAGCGAACAGTCCGCCACGGCAGCCGACACATCCGGCAGGACCTGTACATCGTCCAGCACGCCCTGCCCTTTGGGAGTCGCCAGAGGGCGGGCTTTTTCCCTGTCCCAGCGTTCCGGTGACACCAGGCGGATACTGCGGCTGCCCATATTCACACAGGCACGGGCAGCCATGCCGATATTCTCGGGAAAGCGCGTCTGTACCAAAACAACCTGTAACAAATCCAGTGACATGCTCACCTCAACACAGCCAATTCTTCAGCAGCATCACGACCTGCCCGGGTTCCGGCACTGCGGGATGCAACGGCGGCGGCACCGGGGCCATATCCGGCCAGATACGATGGGCCGTCAGCACGACCATGGCGCTGCCCGTGCCCAGTTTGCAGACCGTTCCCAGAAAGCGCCCCATCATGGTGCCGAAGGCCGCATCAAAGGCTTCCTTGCCGGGACGGCCACGCAGCAATTCCATGACCAGGCAGCCCAGCCAGGCGCCCACCAGGGCTCCAATGAACGCCCCCAGCCCGAAAAAGAGCGGTGCCAGAAAGATGGCCCCGGCGATGGCCCCCACCATACCGGCCACGGTGCCGGAGGTGCTGGAGCCGTGCCGCTTGGCGTTCATGACCTGCACGCCCATTTCCAGTACCTCGCCCAGGACGGCCAGGCCCAGGAACATGATCCAGAACCAGACATCCAAGGCCCCGGCGGCCGGATGCAGGAATTTCCACAGCACCACCAGCAGCACCACCACCCAGTTGGCAGGCAGGCCAAGGATATTGAGCAGCAGGATCAGGCCCAGCAGGACGATGAACGCATAGGCCAGACTGAACGAGGCCAGCGCGATGAATCCTTCCATACAGGCTACTTCTTGGCGCGGTTGTCGTACACGCGCACGGCCTTGCCTTCGCTGCTGGGCAGGCTGTTGCTCTGCACCAGTTCCACGCGCGGCGTCACCAGGATCTCGTCACGCAGCCGCTGGGCGATGGTCTTCTGCAGGCCCTGCAGGCAGCGCATGTCTTCCACGAAGTATTCGTCGCGGATCTCCACCTGTACGCGCATGACGTCGCCGATACCGTCGTTCTCCAGCAGGATGCAGTAGTTCTGCCCCACTTCGGGGAAGGTCATGATGACCTGCTCGATCTGCATGGGATAGACGTTGACGCCCTTGATGATGAGCATGTCGTCCGCGCGGCCCAGGATGCGGTCGATGCGGCGATGATGACGGCCGCAGGAGCATTCACCAGGCAGGAAGCGGGTCAGGTCGCGGGTGCGGTAGCGCAGGATGGGCATGCCCTGACGGCACAGACAGGTCATGACCAGTTCGCCGATCTCGCCGTCGGGCACGGGCTCGCCGGTCT
>CALBAX010000036.1 GCA_937926875.1 uncultured Desulfovibrio sp. | reverse complement strand
AGCGCGAGGGGGTCTTTTTTTATCCCCGCTCCGCCGGGGATTTTTTTGTTTGGGGACGGCAGGCAGACGCCTGAAGAGTTGAAGAAGGGAAAAGCTTGAGGGGAGGGAAACCTTTTTGGAAAAAGGTTCTCCCTCCCCGTGCCCCACCCTTCCAAAAACTTTTGCCGGTGGGCCTGTGCAAAGATGGGGAAGCCCGCGGGGAGGCCGGGCCGCTGCCATCCCGCAAGGCCATGTCATGGCACGGCAAGAAGCTGAATGTATGGCTCGCGAGGGCAGAGACATACGGCAGGGGATAGCCGGGGCCGGACAGGCAGATCGCATAGAGGCATGCCCACTTTGTCTGCGGGTGCAAATTTCTTTTTGGGGGCTGTGAGCCCTTTGCCTCTATTTGGGATATGTTCTGAAATCCTTATGGACAAGCGCGCAAGAACAGGGCACTTTGCCCTCCGCACGATATGACTGATGGAGCTGGAGCGATGCTGGAGATCATGACAGAACGTTGTTGCCTGCGTCCCATGACGGATGCGGATTTCCCGGCCCTGTGCCGTTACTTGCAGGATGCCGGGGTGATGTATGCCTACGGGCATGCCTTCAGTGACAGGGAAGTCTGGGACTGGCTGCGGCGCCAGCAGGCCCGCTATGCGGTGCCGGGATACGGTGCCCTGGCCGTGGAATTGCGGGAGACGGGCGAAATGATCGGGCAGTGCGGCATCACCATGCAGGACTGTGCGGGGGTGACGGCCTGTACCGCTGTGACTGATGGCGAGGCAAACGGATCGGCCCCGGCCGGAGAAGCGGCAGGGGCGCATGCTTTGCTCAGCGGGAGCATAGATGCCACGCCCCGGACGTTGCAGGTGCCGGAAGTGGGCTATCTGCTGGCAAAGAGATACTGGCACCACGGATATGCCACAGAATCGGCCCGTGCGTGCATGGAATTCGCTTTTGATGTACTGGGTGTGCCGGAAATCTTTTCGTGCATCAGAGACGATAATATGCCGTCTCTGGCGGTGGCCCGGCGTAACGGCATGGAACTGTGCGGACGCTTCAGCAAGCAGTATTACGGGCAGGACATGGAACACCTGCTCTATGTGGCCTGCAAGGAGAGCTGGAGCCTGTAGGATGAAAGAGAGAGCGGGCCTGCCCGCAGGACGGCCCCCCTTTCTCACAGGGGCTGTCTGGTCTTCCCGGATCCCCCGGGCTCGTGGAAAGGGGATAGGCAGGACGGCACAAGCCTTGCCCTGACAGAGTGGTCCCATGGATGATAAAAAAGCTGCCTCACGATGACGTGAGGCAGCTTTTTTGTTTTCAGGTACCCGCAGGGGCCGTCAAAGGGCTTACATGCCCGCGGCGCGGCGGATGCGGGCCAGGCTGGCGTCCTTGCCCAGGAAAGCCATGATCTCGGGCAGGTGGGGGCCGCCCATGAAGCCCATGAGGGCCGTGCGCAGGGCCGGGGCCACATCCTTGAACTTGAGGCCGTTGCCTTCGATGTAGCCGTGCAGGGCGGCTTCGAGGCCGGGAGCGTCGAAGGGATCGCAGGCGGCAAAGAGTTCGGCCACGGCATTGAGGTGGGCCTTGCTGGCATCGGTCAGGTTCTTGGTGCAGGCCTTTTCGTCATAGGCCAGCTCGTCGGCGCTGACCAGCAGGGGACGGAAGGACTCGGCCAGGGCCTTGAGGTCCCCGGCGCGCTCGCGGAACATGTGACACAGCGCGGCCAGCTTGTCGTCGGCGACATCGGCGGGCAGACCGGCTTTTTCCACGAAGGGGCGCACCAGCCTGGCCAGCTCGTCCAGGGGCATCTCGCGCATGAAGTGGGCGTTGATCCACTCCAGCTTGGCCGGGTCGAAGGCGGCGGCAGCGGGGTTGAGGCTGGTACCGTCGAAGAACTTGATGAGCTCTTCCCGGGTGAAGATCTCCTGGTCGCCGTGGGACCAGCCCAGGCGCACCAGATAGTTTACCAGGGCCTGGGGCAGCAGGCCGTCGTTCTGGTATTCGATGACGGCACGGGCGCCGTGGCGTTTGGAGAGCTTCTGGCGGTCGGGGCCCAGGATCATGGGCACATGGCCGAAGGTGGGCACGGGCAGGCCCAGGGCTTCGTAAATGAGGATCTGGCGGGGGGTGTTGGACACATGGTCATCACCGCGGATGACGTGGGTGATGCCCATCTCGTAATCGTCCACCACCACGGCCATGTTGTAGGTGGGCATGCCGTCGGCACGACGGATGACCATGTCGTCCAGTTCGCTCACGTCCACGGCGATGCGGCCCTTGACCATGTCATCGAACACGACCTTGCCTGCCTGGGGGGCCTTGAGGCGCACGCAGCGGCCTTCGCCGGGGCCCAGGTTGCGTTCACGGCAGCAGCCGTTGTAGCGGGGCTTCAGGCCCTGGGCGCGGGCCTTTTCGCGCATGGCTTCCACTTCCTCGGGGGTGCAGGAGCACCAGTAGGCGTGGCCGGTCTCCAGCAGCTTGTCCACATAGCTGTTGTACAGCTCGGTGCGCTGGGTCTGGTAGTTGAGGGGGCCGTCCCAGTCCAGTCCCAGCCAGCGCATGGAAGCCAGGATGGAGTCGGTGTACTCCTGTTTGGAGCGCAGCAGGTCGGTGTCCTCGATGCGCAGGTGGAACTCGCCGCCGAAGTGGCGGGCCAGCAGCCAGCAGAAGATGGCGGTACGCGCGCCGCCAATGTGCAGATGGCCCGTGGGGCTGGGCGCGAAACGGGTAACGACTTTATTCATGGTACTGTCCTTCGTCGACGGCAGGCCGTCGAGGTGATTTGGCGGTCAGGGGAGCGGGCAGGCAGCACGGGGACGGTGTTTCCTGCGGCCGCAAGGCAGGGCAGGATAACCCCAATGCGCTCGCCTTGCAATGGCGGGCAGCACATGGGCGCGGCGGGCATCTTGCGCCTCCCCGGCCAGGGGTGCTACAGCGGGGGGAGCGGGTCTCCGCAAGTTTTCATGCCTGTGCCTCAAGGAGAAGATATGAGCATCCAGACTGTTGTCATCAAGTACGGCGGCCATGCCATGGACAAGGACGAACTGAACGCGGCCTTTGCCGACGACATGGCTTTTTTGCAGCAGAGCATGCACCTGGTGGTGGTGCATGGCGGCGGGCCCCAGATCAACGCCCTGCTGAACCGTCTGGCCATCGAGAGCCGTTTCGAGAAGGGCCTGCGCGTGACCGATGCCGACACCATGCAGGCTGTGGAGATGGTGCTTTGCGGCCAGGTCAACAAGACCGTGGTCAGCCGTTTTTTGCAGCACGGCGCCCGGGCCGCGGGCCTTTCCGGGCGTGATGCGGGCCTGCTGCGGGCACGGGTGAAGGATCCTGTGCTGGGTCTGGTGGGCGATGTGGAAAAGGTCGATGCCTCTGTGCTCTCCTGTCTGCTGGACGGCGGCTTTTTGCCCGTGGTGGCGCCTGTGGCCTCCGGTCCCGAGGGCCAGGCCCTGAACATCAATGCGGACACGGCGGCCGGAGCCGTGGCCGGGGCCCTGCATGCCGACTATTTCGTGCTGATCTCCGATGTGCCCGGCGTCCTGGATGCGGACAAGAAGCTGATCCCCTCCCTGGACCGCGCCCGCATCGCCGGGCTCATCGAGGCCGGTGTCATCAACGGCGGCATGATCCCCAAGGTGCAATCCTGCCTGCATGCCCTGGACGAAGGCTGCGCCCGGGCCCTGATCCTGGATGGCCGCCAGCCCTCCAGCCTGCGCCGTTACCTGCTGGATGGCGAACCGCTGGGCACGGTGGTCACGGCCTAGGACGGATCTGTCCTAGGCCTGTACATGTCCATATCGGAGGGATGTCCTGTCGCGGCATCATGATGTGGCGGGGTGTCCCTTGCTGCTTTTGGGGAACATGCGGCCGCCGCTGTACCGGGGCTCTTCGCCGGAGTCCCGGGGCCAGTCCGGCAGGGATCCGGCAGGCAAAGAAGTGTGGTCGCCGGACAGGGGGGCCACGGGATATATTTTTCTGCTTGCCAGCTTGTGATTTTTATGAACATAACAGGGGCTCTATCCTGCGTATGCGAAGTTTGATTTGACAATATTCAGGAGATGTCACATAACATCATGTAATTGAAAACAAATTCCATTTGCAGGGACCTCAGGGCCCCCTTCCCGCAGACAGAGGTAAAGGCAGCATATCCCAAACAACCCAAGGAGGATTTATGACGCAAACCGCAACCCCCAGCGCGGCCGCGGTGGCCGCCAAGAGGGCAATGAGCAAAAGCTTCCAGATCCGTGGCATCATCACGGCGATCTCGTCCGGCATGACCTACGGTATGTATACGGCTTTCATGACCTATGCCATGGCCATGGGTGTCTGGGCTGTCTGGTATGGTGAAAATTCCGGCCTTTCGGAATTTGCCGTCCTCTTCCTGCTGAGTGCGCTGGGTGCCGGTCTGACCGACGGTTGCGCTGCCATCTGGGCTCTTGTCATGGCCGCCATGCGCGGCAAGCTGGGCGATTTCGGCCGCAGCTTCAAGACCCGTCCCGGCGTCATGATGCTCATCGCTGCCCTGTTCGGGGGCCCCTTTGCCTCCACCTGCTACGTGGTGGGCCTGCAGATGGCCGGTTCCATCGTCGTACCGATCAGCGCCCTGTGCCCGGCCATCGGCGCCATCCTGGCCCGCTTCCTTTTCAAGCAGAAGCTGACCCCCCGCATGATGCTGGGCATCCTCATCTGCTTCTCGGCCAGCGCCATGATCGGCATCGCCAGCTCCGGCGGCAATGAGGCCCACCCCAACATGATGCTGGGGCTGCTGTTCGGCTTCCTGGCGGCCCTGGGCTGGGGCATCGAGGGGTGCGTGTGCGGCTACGGGGTGTCCATCATCGACTCCGAAGTGGGCATCACCATCCGTGAAGTGACCATCGGTATCTCCAACCTGCTCGTGCTGGTGCCCATCCTGGCCTGGATCGGCCATGCCGACGGTTTCGCCATGCTGGGCAAGGCCATTGGCGACATGGATTCCATGAAGTGGTTCATCGTGGCCGGTTTCCTCTGCTACTTCAACTTCATGCTCTGGTACCGCGGCAACTCCATGTGCGGTGCCGCGCTGGGTATGGCCTGCAACGGCGCCTTCTCCTTCTGGGGCCCCTTCTTCTGCTGGCTCATCCTGGGGGTCTTCTTCGGCCTCGACGGCTGGAACATGGTCCCGGTCGCCTGGCTCGGCGCCATCATGATGGTCATGGGCATCTTCACCATCGCCACCAACCCGCTGGAATTCTTCCGCAGAAAGGAGCAGTAGGATGAAACCGCTGAACTTTGCCATCCTCAAGTACATGACCACGGTGGACGAAGCCTGCCCTGAAGACGTCATCGAGGCCCTGAAAGGTACCTACGGTTCCTTCCGTGCGCTCAACAAAAAAGACATCCTTTCCGCGCTGATGACGGCCGAGGTCAACGGCCTGGTCCAGGAGTCCCGCTTCGAGCTGGACGAAAACGGCGAGCTGCGGATCTATTACCGCGCCCATGAGGAAGGCGCGGCCACCATCAACCGCTACATCCCCGATTAGGGCATGCGCTCTTCCGGCGTGGGTGCATCCCGCTGGTGACTTCCCGTCCGGGCCTTGGGAAACATGGTTTTTCCACGGCCCGGGCCGGTGCTCCTTCCATCCGGATGTCCCCGACACCGGAAACATCTCCCACAGGCATTTACCCGCAGACAAGAAGGGGACCGCAGCCGCGGTCCCCTTTCCATTTCATCGTCGGGCACAGGCATCAACCGTGCAGCAGACGGCACAGGGCCGTACGGACAGCGTCGAAGGCTTCCTTCCCCTCCATGCGCAGGGTACCGCCCGCCGCGTTGCGATGCCCGCCGCCACCGAACCGGACGGCCACGGAACGCACGTCCGTCGTGCCCGTGGAACGCAGGCTGAGCTTGAAGATGCCGGGCGCGTCCTCCCGCAGGATGCCGGAGGCCTCCACACCGCGCAGGCGGCGGAACTGCTCCACCAGACCTTCCAGGTCTTCCTTGAGGGCCCCGCACTGGCGCAGGTCTTCCAGACGGGCCAGTGCCAGCGCCGCGCGGCCATCGCAGCAGATCTCCACGCGCTGCATGAGCCGGGCCCAGAGCGCCATGCGGGCCGGGCTCCAGTTGTTGTCGAGCTTTTCGCGCAGTGTGTGGATGTCACAGCCGCAGTCGCTGAGCAGGGCCGCCAGACGGAAGACCGCGGCCGTGGTGCTGCCGTGCAGGAAGCCGCCAGTATCGGTCACCAGGCCCAAAGCCAGGGATTCGCCCAGCGGGCCTTCCGGGCGCAGACCGGCCGCCAGGCAGACATAGGCCACCAGCTGGGCCGTGGCCGCGGCGGCGGGCTCGATCCAGTTGTCGACCGTCCCCATGCCGTCGCTGCCCAGGTGATGGTCGATATTGACGATGGCCGTCCCGGCGAAGCGGCCTTCCAGGGCCGTGGCCAGGTCGTCGCCCAGGCGGTGGGGCTCGCCGCAGTCCAGCAGCACCAGGGCCCGCGGCTCGAAGGGCAGGCGTTCCAGGCTGGTGAGCAGCGTACAGGGCAGGGGCAGGAAGGACAGATAGTCCGGCATGCCCGAGGGGCTGTAGAGGACGAACTCCTTGCCCAATGTCTTCAGCAGCCAGCCGAAGGCGCTCATGGAGCCCAGGGCGTCCCCGTCGGGGTTCACATGGGCGGCCACCAGCACCCGGTCCAGACCGCGCAGGCTTGCCGCCACGCGCGCGGCGGGCTCGCGCCAGTTTTCGGGTATCTCAGTCATCAACGGCATAGATCTCTACCTCGCTGTCGGTCATTTCTTCGGTGCAGACGGCTTCCATCATCAGCGCGCATTTGTCCATGCGGCTGCGCAAGTGGCTCTCGCTGTTGGAGATGGACGTCACGGCCAGCCGCAGGCGGGTCAGGCTGTCCTCGGTGCCTGCCTCGGCGATGGCCACGTTGAAGCGGTTGCGCACTTTTTGCTTCAAGCTGTTGGCCACACGGCGCTTGGCCTTGAGGTTGTCGTTGCCGTCAAGGGCGAATTCCACGGTCAGGACTGCTACGAACATGGGCATGGTATCGGGCCTCGGGAGAGGCAAGGCCGGGGGAAGGGGGACGCTTTTGGAAAAAGCGTCCCCCTTCCCCCGCGCCCCCATCCCCCCGTAAAACTTTTGTTCGGGTCGGTATGACAGGTCCCCGTCGTTGTGCGGCGGGCCTGCTATCTGCTCCTCTTCGCGAAAAGGCAGGAAAGCAGACGTATTTTGTAAAGGATAGTGCGGCGTTTGAAAAGGGCATCCGTTTTGCGGCATCCGGCAGGGACAGTTGCAGGAGAGACTGGCAGGGGAAGGGCGGGCAGGAGGATGGCTGTCCCAAGGCTTTCCGCCATCGCAAGGATGACGGGCTTTTCCATCCAGATTTTTCGGCATGTCACCGGGGGACTGGGAGACGAAGGCCGTCCTGTGCGCCATGACGGTCCGTGACAGACCTGGATAAACGTTTTTGGGAGGATGGGGGGAGCGTGAGGGGGAAGGGAGACCTTTTTCCCAAAAGGTCCCCTTCCCCCCTCACCCATGCTCCGGCGCATCAAAAAGGGCGGCCGGAAAACCGGCCGCCCTGGCGGGGAAAAGGGGGACATTCCCCGACGCGGGTATCCGTTGCCATGGCCGGGGGCAGGCCCGGCCATGACACGGGTGTCGTTGTTACAGGGTGGCAGCTTCCTCGACGGTCTCGAAGGCTTCGATGCGCCCATCGTTGCGACGAAGGAAGCTACGAGGGGCGACGGTCCGGCAGGGGACGGGCCGCCCGGGCCACTGCGGCTTACAGGGTGGCAGCTTCCTCGACGGTCTCGAAGGCTTCGATGATGTCGCCGATCTTGACGTCGTTGAAGTTTTCCAGGCCCACGCCGCATTCGTTGCCCTTGACCACTTCGCGGGCGTCGTCCTTGAAGCGCTTGAGGGAGCTGATCTTGCCGGTGTAGACCACCACGCCGTCGCGGAGCAGGCGCACGCCGGCGTTACGGGCGATCTTGCCGTCGGCCACATAGGAACCGGCGATGATGCCGACCTTGGGCACGCTGAAGGTGTTACGGACCTCGGCCTGGCCCAGGTAGACTTCACGCTGCACGGGGGCCAGCAGACCGGCCATGGCACTCTTGATGTCATCCACCAGCTTGTAGATGATGTCGTAGAAGCGGATGTCCACGTTCTCGCGTTCGGCGATGTCCTTGATGCGCGAGGTGGGACGCACGTTGAAGCCGATGATGATGGCCTGCGAGGCGGAAGCCAGCATGATGTCGGACTCGGAGATGGCGCCGGTGCCGCCGTGCACCACGTTGATGCGCACCTTTTCCGTGCTCTGCTTGTTGAGGGCCTCGGTGATGGCTTCCAGGCTGCCCTGCACGTCGGCCTTGAGCACCAGGTTGAGGGTCAGGGTCTCCTGGTCGGAGGCGCGGCGCGACAGGAAGGTCTCCAGGGTGACCTTGGATTCGCTGGCCAGATCGCGTTCGCGCTGCTTGGTGGCGCGCATCTCGGCGATGCGGCGGGCCAGCTTTTCGTCGGCCACGGCGAAGAATTCTTCACCGGCTTCGGGCACGCCTTCAAAGCCCTGCACTTCCACAGGGATGGAGGGACCGGCTTCCTTGACCTTCTTGCCCTGGTCGTTCATCAGGGCGCGCACGCGGCCGGAGAACTGGCCGCACACGAAGTTGTCGCCCTGGTGCAGGGTGCCTTCCTGGATGAGCACGGTGGCCACGGGGCCGCGGCCCTTGTCCAGCTTGGCCTCCACGATGCGGCCGTGGGCGGGCTTGTTGGGGTTGGCCTTGAGGTCCATGATCTCGGACTGCAGGGCCACCAGTTCCAGCAGGTCGTCCAGGCCCTGGCGGGTCTTGGCGGAGACCTTGGCCACGATGGTGTCGCCGCCCCAGTCTTCGGGCTGCAGGCCCATCTCGGACAGTTCACGCAGCACGCGGTCGGGGTCGGCGCCGGGCTTGTCCATCTTGTTGACGGCCACCATGATGGGCACACCGGCGGCGCGCGAGTGGTTCACGGCCTCGCGGGTCTGCTCCATGACGCCGTCGTCGGCGGCCACCACCAGGATGACCAGGTCGGTGACCTGGGCGCCGCGGGCGCGCATGGCGGTGAAGGCCTCGTGGCCGGGGGTGTCGAGGAAGACGATCTCGCCGCGCTTGGTCTTCACATGGTAGGCGCCGATGTGCTGGGTGATGCCGCCGGCTTCGCCGCTGGTGACGTTGGACTTGCGGATGGCGTCCAGCAGCGAGGTCTTGCCGTGGTCGACGTGGCCCATGATGGTGACGACCGGGGGACGGGGCTTGAGGTCTTCGGGTTTGTCCTCCTGCTGGGGCAGCAGGTAATCTTCTTCGGAGAAGCCGGCCTTTTCCACTTCGTAGTCGAATTCGGCGGCCACCAGGGTGGCGGTGTCGATATCCAGCGACTGGTTGATGGTGGCCATGACGCCCAGGCCGAAGAGCACCTTGATGATCTCGTTGGCCTTGAGACCCATCTGGTGGGCCATGTCGGCCACGCGGATGGCTTCGGTCACGCGGATCTTGCGCTTGGCGGCCTTGAGCGGCTGGGTGGCCTGCACGGCGGCGGGCTTGCCGGGCTTGCGGCGGCCGCGGGTGCTGCGGTTCATGCGCGGCGCGTCATCATCGTCCTGATGGCGTCCGAAATCGCCCTGCTGGAAGTCGACGGTGCGGCGGCCCTTGTTGCGCTTTTTCTTGCTCTGGCCGTCGCGGCTGTCCAGGGGAGCGGCAGGCGCGGGAGCGCTGTAGCCGCCACCGGCAGGACGGGGCGCACCGCTGCGGGGACGCTCACCGAAGCCGGGACGGTTGCCGCCGGGGCGGCCGGGACGGTTGTCGCGTCCGTCACGGTCACGGCCGCCGTCGCGGTCGCGGTCGCGTCCGCCGTCACGGCTGTCGCGGGCGGGCGCGGCGCCGGGCTGGGGGCGGGAGATGACGCGCACCTGAGGGGCCGGGGCCACCACGCGGGCGCGGGTGGGCGTGGCTTCGGCGGTACGGTCGTCACGGTTCTCGCGGGCCTCGCGCTGGGGCAGCGTAGGCGCGGAGGAGCCTTCGGGCATGGCCGAAGCGTCAGGACGTCCGGCACGGGGCTTGGCGGCCTTTTCCACGGTGCCGTTCTCGGCGGCTTCCTTGGCATTGATGGCGGCCAGCACAGCGCTCTTGCGCACTTCGGGCTTGGCTTCGGGGGCCTTTTCGGGCTTGGTTTCCGTCCTGGTCACGGGCGCGGCTGCCTGGGCGGGCCGGATGATGCGGGCCGTGGGCGTGGCATCGGGACGGCTGATGACGCGGGCGCCGGCCGGAGCCACCACGCGGGCGGTCTGGGGCGTCGCCTTTTCCACGCGGGCTTCGCGCTTGGCTTCGGTCCTGGGTTCGGCTTTGGCTTCGTTCTTCACGGGTTCGGGCTTGGCTTCAGGAGCCTTTTCGGCCTCGGGGGCGGCCACCGCGCGGGCAGCGGGCGTCTCCACCGGGGCGACGGGTTCGGGAGTCTTTTCGGCCTTGGGTTCGGCCTTCACGGGTTCGGGCTTGACCTCGGGAGCCTTTTCAGGCTCGGGGACGGAGATCACGCGGGCCGCGGGCGTCTCCACCGGGGCGGCCGGTTCGGGCGCCTTTTCGGGCGCGGCTTCGGCCCTGGTCTCGGCCACGGGCTGTTCTTCGGCCGGGGCTTCGTCCTTCACGCGGCGGCGACGCACGATGACCGTGGGCTGGTCGTCCTTGCGGTCGGCCTTGCGCTGGCGGTTCTCGGCCACGCGGTCGCGAACCCCGCTCACCTCTTCCATGGGGATGGAGCCCTGGGCGCTCTTGACGTTGAAGCCCATGGACTGCAGCTCCTGCAGCAGTTCCTTGGCATCCATCTTGAGCTCAGCGGCAAGATCCTTGATTTTGATTTTACTGTCCGACATTACTTTTCCCCCTTGCGCCGTCGGGACGGTCTGAACTTGGCGAATCGTGCCGCACAGGCCGGATCGTCACACAGGTACCAGCCCCTGCCCGGACTGGTCTGCGGCGCGTCGATAGTCAAATTTCCGTGCGCGTCGCGCACGTGGCGCATCAGTGCCGCCTTGGCGAAACGGCGGCGGCAGATGACGCACATTCTCACTGGCCCTTCGCAGCCCTCGGCGGGCGCGTCGGGGCTAGTCTTCATCACCATCCTGGACGTTTTCGCTGTTGCCGGCGCCGGTCGTTTCTTCCTCAGCGGCCCGGGGCTCGGGCTCGGCCACGGGGGCCAGGAAGTTGATGGCCGAACGCAGGTCGGCGATGCGGCTGTCCGAGATGGCCAGCTTGTCGGACAGTTCCTCGTCACTGGCCTGGCGCAGCAGGTCCAGCGAGGTGTAGCCCGCTTCCAGCAGCTGGTTCATGGAGACTTCGGCCACGCTGGCCACCTGCTCCAGACCGTGGCCGATGGCATTGGCCTCGTTGTAGCGGGTCTCGGTGAAGATATCGACCTTCCAGCCCAGCAGGCGGGCAGCCAGCTTGACGTTCTGGCCCTTGCGGCCGATGGCGTTGGTCAGCTGGTCATCGGGCACGATGACTTCCAGCAGGTTCTCTTCCTCGTCCACCACGATGCGGGAGACCATGGCCGGGGCCAGGGCGTTGCGGGCGTAGGTGGCGATATCGGGGCTCCAGACCACGATGTCGATGCGTTCGCCGCGCAGTTCCTGCACGATGTTCTGGATGCGCGAGCCGCGCACGCCCACGCAGGCGCCCACGGGATCCACGTCGCGCTCGCGGGAGAGCACGGCCACCTTGGCGCGGGAGCCGGGGTCGCGGGCCACGCCCATGATCTGCACCACGCCGTCGTCCACTTCGGGCACTTCGCGGCGGAACAGGGCGGCCATGTAGTCGCGGTGCGCGCGGGAGACGACCACCTGCGGGCCGCGGCCTTCCTTGCGCACGTCGATGATGATGGCCTGCACGCGGTCGTTGCGCTTGTAGTGTTCGCGGGGGATCTGTTCCTCGCGGGGCAGGATGGCTTCGGTGCGGCCCAGGTTGACCACCCAGCCGCCCTTGTCGCGACGCTGCACGATGCCGGAGACGATCTCGCCCATGCGGTCCTTGTACTCGTCGTAGATGATCTCCTGCTCGGCGTCGCGCATGCGCTGGATAATGACCTGCTTGGCGGACTGGGCGGCGATGCGGCCCAGGTCTTCCACCTTCACGCGGAAACCGACTTCGTCGTCGATCTGCACGGAGGGATCATGGGTGCGGGCTTCGGTAATGCCGATGTGGGTGTCTTCGTTCTCGACTTCGCCGTCTTCCACCACGATCTTGAACTGGTAGACTTCGATGTCGCCGGTGTTGTCGTTGTACCGGACTTCCACATCCATATCTTCGCTGAAGCGGCGCTGCACCGAGGTGCGCACGGCATCTTCAAGCGTCTTGATGAGCATGTCGCGGTCAAGGCCCTTGTCTTTGCTGATCTGGTCAATGGCCTTTTTGAGTTCAAGGTTCATTGCTACCTCCGGCTGCCGCACAGGGCGGCATAAATTTCCTGGTGTACCGGCCGGGGCCGGAAACCGCCGTCACGGGCGGGTGATGACGAAGCGGCCTTGCGGCCGCGTGAGAGGACCGCAGGGCGTGCCCGTGCGGTTATATGTCTTCGGCCTCGTTGCGGCCGGGATTCTTGCTCTTGCCGCTCTTGCCCTTGCCCTTTTTGGGGGCGTCGCCCTGGGGCGCGGCCTTGGCGGCCTTGCGGGCGGGCTGCTTGCCGGGCTTCTGCGGCTGGCGGAAAATATGGATGCGGCTGGCGCGGCGCACCATGTCCCAGGGCACCAGGACCTCGTCCATGGCCTCGGGGCAGATGTCGCCCTCGGCCGAGACGCTGGCCGGGGCCAGGCGCACGGCGCTGCCGGTGACTTCGCGCAGGACGCCGCGCCAGGCGCGACGGGCCGCGGGGGCGTTCTCGGGGGCGTAGGCGGAGACCATGCGCAGTTCCACCATGTCGCCCGCATAGGGACGCATCTGGTCGAGAGAGAAGAACAGACGGCTGAAGCCGGGCGTGGAGACTTCCAGCACATAGGCCTGCTCGATGAGGTCTTCCACTTCGAGGGCCAGGCCGAGCTGGCGGGAGATCTCCTCGCACTGGTCGATGCTGGCGGAGCGGGCCGTCATGATGTCGGCGCTGCCCTCAAGGTCACCGGCGGGATCGCTGTCGGCGGACAGCGCTGCCTGGGCCTGTTTGACCTCCAGCGGCAGGTCCACGAACACACGCACTGTGGTACGGCCTGCCTGGGCGATCTCCACCCCCCAGATTTCAAGACCCTGAGCCTGGACCAGGGGCGTGGCCAGACGGGTGACGGTTTCCTTGAGGCTGTTTTCGCTCATGTCCCTTCCTGGGCGTCCGCCCGGTCGCAAGTACAAAAAAAAGGGGGCCTGTTGAGGCCACCCCGTTGTGAACGCATGTTCTGCATCAGGATGATGCGGCAGTGACTGCCGCGCCATTTCGGACAACCATATAAGGAGAGAATCGGGGGCCTGTCAAGCTTTTTTCATGGCCGGGGCGGAAAAATCCGCTTTTGGCGCGGATTTTTCAGGCAAGGGCCCTGCGGGCACGACGCGGGATCCGTGCCGGTCGGGCATCCCGGTGTACGGGGACGGGCCGGCCTGCGCCGGAGGGAGCGCCGGTGACGCCGTCCCCTCTCCTGGCAAGGCGCGCCGGGGAAGGGGAGCTTGAGGGGGCCCCTCGTGCGAGCCGCGACCGGTGGCGGCCCGCAGGGACGTGCCGTGGGGGCGTTCGGCCTTGCGGGCACCGAAAGACCGCTGAGGGCGTCCCCGTCCCTCTCAAAAAACCGTCAGCAGCGGTCCCTGCGGCGCCGTGAGGCTGTCGGCCAGCTTGCGGTGGGCGGCGGGCATGGCCAGGCTCTCCAGCTCCCCGCGTTCCAGCCAGCGGCAGGCCGTGGCGGCCGTGAGCACGGGTGGCCGGGGCGGCACGGGCGTCGTGTCCGTGACCAGCTCCAGGGCGAAGCAGTGCAGGCGTACCCGGTAGGTGGTATAGCCGTGGCGGATGATGCCCAGCGGGGCCGTCACCCGGACGGTGAAGCCCGTCTCTTCGGCGAATTCGCGCACCACGGCCTGTTCCGGCGTCTCGCCGGGTTCCACGCGGCCGCCGGGGAACTCCCACAGGCCGCCCCAGGCCCCCTGGGGCAGACGTTTCTGGACGAAGACGCGGCCGTGGCTGGAGAGGACGCCGGTCACCACCTCGATGGGCGTGATCTCCGCCTTTTTGCCCGGCACGGGACGTTCATGCACGATGCCCAGGTGCAGGGCCGTGCAGAACCGGGCCAGGGGACACTGGCCGCAGCGGGGCTTCTTGCCGCAGACCAGGGCGCCCAGTTCCATCATGGCCTGGTTGTGGCGGCGCGCTTCGCCCCCGGGCAGGATGCGGCGGGCCAGCTCCGCGATGCGTGCGGCGGCCGGGCCGGATTTGACCGGGCTGTCCACATCGAAGACGCGGGCGATGACCCGTTCCACATTGGCGTCGATGCAGGCCACGGGCAGGTTGAAGGCGATGCTGGCGATGGCGGCCGTGGTATAGGGGCCGATGCCGGGCAGGGCGCGGATGGCTTCGGGATCGGAAGGGAAGACACCGCCGTGTTCCTGCATGACCAGACGGGCGGCGGCCAGCAGGTTGCGGGCACGGGAATAGTAGCCCAGGCCCTCCCAGGCGTGCAGCACGTCCTCCTCGGAAGCGGCGGCCAGGGAGGGCAGGTCGGGGAAGCGTCCCATCCAGCGCAAAAAGTAGCTGACGCCGCGTTCCATCTGGGTCTGCTGGAGCATGATCTCCGAGATCCAGACTTCGTAGGGCGTGTAATGGCGTCGCCAGGGCAGGGGCCGGGCGTTGGCGTCGAACCAGGCGAGCAGGGCCTGCTGCAACTCCGGGAGGTGGTCTTCGGGCGGACGGTGGCCGGGCGGCGGCACGGCACCGGTGACGGGGACGAGGGACGGCAGCGTATGCTGGCCGGTGGTCTGGCGGGATCTCATGGCCGCAGTGTAGCCGCGCGGGCCTTTCCTGTCACCCCGCCGGGGCAGGGGGAGGCACATTGTCTTTGCCGGCCGCTTGTCGTATAGAGACGGATGGCCGCCGTGTTGCACGGCCGCCGCAAATTTCCCTCAAGGAGTTACCATGTCCAATCCCACCGTGCTGCTGGAAACGACCTCGGGCGACATCCTGATCGAGCTCTTCCCCGACAAGGCTCCCGACACCGTCGCCAACTTCCTGCAATATGTGGATGACGGCTTCTATGCCAACACCATTTTCCATCGCGTGATCCCCGGCTTCATGATCCAGGGCGGCGGCCTTGGCCCCCGCATGGACGAGAAGGCCACCCGCGCCCCCGTCAAGAACGAAGCCGACAACGGCCTTTCCAATGACCGCGGCACCATCGCCATGGCCCGCACCATGGATCCCCACAGCGCCACCGCCCAGTTCTTCATCAACCTGGTGGACAACGACTTCCTGAACTACAGCGCTCCCGTGCCCAGCGGCTGGGGCTACTGCGTGTTCGGCAAGGTCGTGGAAGGCATGGACGTGGTGGACAAGATCGCCAAGGTCAAGACCAAGAGCGTGGGCATCCACGAGAACGTGCCCACCGACATGGTGCTCATCACCGGCGCCAGCCGCTTCGAATAGGCCGCGGCCTGTTCCTCACCGATTCTGGACTGTCAGCCCCACGCCTGTCGTGGGGCTGCCGGATTTTCAGGAGGAAACATGAAAAAATGGCTTTTGTGCTGCTGCCTGCTGCTGGCCCTGCCCCTGGCCGCCCAGGCGGAAGATGAAAAGATCGACCCCGCCAACTACATCTGCGCCGAATTCGTGGCGCAGGGCGCCGTCAGCCAGGATCCGCCCGTCTTCCAGGCCCTGCAGATCGACGGCTTCGTGAGCTCCAACATCGGCTACACCGTGGCTGACCCGCAGGCCATCAACGTGCTGGTGCCCCAGGCCTACCTTATGTGCCAGGAGCAGCCCACCGCGGTGGTGGCCGAGATCTGGGAGCCCCTCAAGAAAAAGCTGCCCCGTCCCGTCAGCGGCGAATGGGAAGCCGACGTGACCAAGTGCCGCGCCTACAACGAACATCCCGAGAACGGCAGCGGCTTCGTCATCTGGCTGGATGCCTACAACCGTCAGTACAACGTGACGGAAAAGTCCATCCTGGCCAAGCAGGAGACCCTGGACAAGTTCCTGGCCGCCTGCGCCAAGAATCCTGACGCCTTCATGATCGACGTGCTCCAGGAGACCCTGGGCAACAAGTAGACGGGCCGGGCTGTCCTTCCGTGCCGGAAAACGGCAACGCCGCCATCCCTTCCATGCCTTTGCGCTGCGGGGACGGCGGCGTTTTTTTATGACGGATCGTCTGTGTCGTGCGGGGCGCATCACAGGGGGCAGGGCCCGGGATCCCGCCAGGGCACGGCAGGAGACCGGAGCCTCTGCATGATGCGGGGCACTGCCCCGTCGGTCCCAGACCGCGCCTGTGGGCATCCGGGAAGGCCCGTGGGGCCTTTCCGGCCCTATTGAAGGATCCTGCCTATTCCTGGACGAAGGGATAGACCCGGACGCTCAGGGGCTGCTTGCTCTCGTGGGACATGGCGGAGATCACATAGGTGTACTGGCGGCTCTGGCCTTCCGGCGGGCAGGGGCCGGTATAGACCCGCGTCAGGGCGCCTTCGGGGATGATGCCCGTGCCGTCGTTCTCCCAGTTGCCGCCGCCCAGCAGGCGTTCCTGGGGCTCGTTCTCCAGCAGGCGGACATCGAAGTAATCCGTGCCCTTGGGCACGTTGGTGACCACCATCTCGGGCGAGATGCGCGAGCAGCGGTGCAGGGCGCGCAGCTTCACGTCAACCTGCATGTCAGGGGCCGTTTCCGGCTGGGCGGGGGGCTCGCTGCTGTCCTGCCACAGGCCGCAGGCCGAGAGCATCAGGGTCGCGCCCAGCAGGAGCGGGGCACGGTACAGGTTTTTTCCAGAAAAACGCTTGCGCATGGGGGGCCTCCGGGTATTTGCTATTTCCAGCCTTCGCAAGCTATACTGGATAGTCACCAGAATGACAATAGGATCAGCAGTCTGACGAGCCCCGTGCGCTCCGCCAGGATTGCGTGGACAACAACTCAGGAGAAACCCATGTCCCTTCTTGCAGAAAGCGTTTCCGGCTATCTGGAAAATGCCTCCTGGATCCGCCGCATGTTCGAGGCCGGCGGCCAGTTGAAAGCCCGCTACGGTGCGGAGAACGTCTATGACTTCAGCCTGGGCAATCCCGACCTGCCCGCCCCCGCCGCCGTGGGCGAGGGCCTGCGCCGTTTTGCCGAACATGCCGGTGAACCTTTCGCTTTCGGCTACATGCCCAATGCCGGTTTCCCCTGGGCGCGCGAACAGCTGGCCGCCCATCTGAGCAAGGAGCAGGGCGTGCCCCTGGAGGCCAATGACGTGCTGCTCACCTGCGGCGCTGCCGGCGGCCTCAATGCCTTTTTGCGCGCCGTCATCAATCCCGGCGAGAAGATGCTGACCTTTGCCCCGTATTTCGTGGAATACGGCTTTTATGTGGCCAACCACGGCGGCAGCCTCCAGGCCATCATGAGCAAGCCCGGCACCTTCGAACCTGACCTGGACGCCCTGGAAGAAGCCATCGACGAGAAGACCCGCGTGGTGCTCATCAACTCGCCCCACAACCCCACGGGCGTGGTCTACAGCCGCAAGGCCGTCACCTCCCTGTGCCGCCTGCTGGAGAACAAGAGCGAGCAGTACGGCCATCCCATCTGGCTCATCGCTGACGAGCCCTACCGCTTCCTGACCTACGACGGCGTGGAAGTGCCCTCGGTGCTGCCCCTGTACCAGTACGCCGTGGTCATCAGCTCCTTCTCCAAGAACCTGTCCCTGCCCGGCGAACGCGTGGGCTATGTGGCCGTCTCGCCCAAGCTGGCCGACCGCGCCAAACTCATGGCCGCGCTGACCCTGACCAACCGCATCCTCGGCTTCGTCAACCCGCCCGTGGTGGGCCAGCACATCATGGCCGCCGCCCTGGGCAGCCAGGTGGACGTGGGGATCTACGCCCGCCGCCGTCAGGCCATGGCCGAGGTGCTGACCGCTGCCGGCTACAGCTTCCAGATGCCCGCCGGTGCCTTCTACTTCTTCCCGCAGGCCCCCGGCGGCGACGACGTGGCTTTCGTCAACCGTCTGGTGGAAGAACGCGTGCTGGCCGTGCCCGGTTCCGGCTTCGGCTGCCCCGGCTATTTCCGCCTGGCCTTCTGCGTGGACGAGACCGTCATCCGCAATGCCGCCGAAGGCTTCGCCCGCGCCTACGCCGCGGTGGCCGGCAAGTAATGTCCTCTGGGGCGGGAGGGCGTGCGCCTTCCCGCCCTTTTTGTCCCCTGCGTCTTCCGGAGGTGCCGTGTCCCGTCTCCTTTCCCTGTTGGTCCTGCTGTGCTGTCTCCTGCTGCCCGCCGCGGGCGCCCTGGCCCGCGACATCGGCCCGGACGAGGCCCGGCAGGTGCTGGCCCGGCCGCCCGCCGGTCTGGTGGTGCTGGACATCCGCACCCCGGAAGAGTTCCGGGACGGGCATCTGCCCGGCGCCCGCAACCTGGACTTCTTCGTCCCGGATTTCCGGCAGCGGCTGGAAGCCCTGGCCCGCGAGGACGTGCCCATCCTGCTCTACTGCCGTTCGGGCAACCGTTCCGGCCAGGCCATGCGCCTGCTGCGGCAGTGGGGCCGGGACGACGTGCTGCACCTTGCCGACGGCTTCCGCGCCTGGCGGGCCGCTGCCCTGCCCGAAGAATAACGTCCCGCACGGCCTGTCCGTGCCCCTCTCCTTCATGGAAACTGCCTTATGTCCGCTTTCATCCCCTCTTCCCTCTATGGCGTCATCGGCTGGCCCCTGGCCCAGAGCCTGAGCCCGCTGCTGCACAATACCGCCTTCCAGGCCCTGGGCATCCCCGCGGCCTACATGCTCTGGGAGCTGCCCCCGGAAAAACTGCCGCAGTTCGTGGACAGCATGCGCCTTTTGGGCATCCGCGGCTGCTCCGTCACCCTGCCGCACAAGGTGGCTGTCCTGCCCCTGCTGGACCGCCGCAGCGAGCGCGTGGAACTCATGGGCGCTGCCAACACCCTGTACTGGCAGGACGACCGGCTCTGCGGCGAGAACACCGACGTGACCGGCTTCATGCATCCCCTGCTGGAACGCGGCCTCGACCCGGCCACACCCGTCCTGGTGCTGGGCGCCGGCGGGGCCGCCCGTGCCGTGGTCTGCGGCCTGTGGCTGCACGGCTGCCGCCGCATCTTCGTGACCACGCCTTCCGACCGTTCCCATGCGCCGCTGGTGGAGCGCTTCGGCGTCACGGCCGTGCCCTGGGCCGAGCGCCATGACGTGGCGGCCCCGCTGCTGGTCAACACCACGCCTCTGGGCATGCACGGCAAGGCCGAGGACCGGAGCCCCTATGATTTCGATCGGGCTCCGGCTCCGGCGGGCGGGTGCGTGCCCGTGGCTTATGACATCGTCTACAACCCGCTGCGCACCCTGTTCCTGCGCGAGGCGCAGGCCCGCGGCTGGGCCACCATCAGCGGCCTGGAGATGTTTTTCCGTCAGGGCGAGGCGCAGTTCCGCCTCTGGACCGGGCAGGACATGCCGCAGGCCGCCCGTCTGGCCCTGGAACATCAGCTGGGCGCCGTGCGCGCCTGAGACAGGAGGGATGCCATGCGCAAGATCCTCGTCCTCCACGGCGTCAATCTCGACATGTTCGGCAAACGTGACCCCCGTCATTACGGCCATGCCACCCTGGCCGACATCGACGCGGCCCTGCGCGGGCTGGCCGGTGACCTGGGCGTGGCGCTGGAGACCTTCCAGACCAACCACGAGGGCGTGATGGTGGAACGCATCCATGCGGCCCTCACGGACGGCACGGACGCCATCGTCATCAATGCCGGGGCCTGGACCCACTACAGCTACGCCATCATGGATGCCCTGGGCATACTGTCCATCCCGGTGGTGGAAGTGCACATGTCCAACGTCCATGCCCGCGAGGCGTTCCGTCACCATTCGGTGCTGTCCGCGGTCAGCGCGGGCAGCATCGCGGGCTTCGGTGTGGACAGCTATCTGCTGGGCCTGCGCGCGGCCTGTTCGCTGCTGGAACGCAAGGATGCCTGACGTGGCGGGAAATGCCCGCCAGCCAAGACTTTGCGAACTGTGCAGATCGTAAAAAACGTGTGCGCTTTGGCTGGATTTTTTCATGCAGACGCGCTAGTCTACTGCAAATTGGTATGTCTTTGTCCTTCAGACTCTAACCTTGAGAGTTTCCATGAACGACGCCATTGATCTGACCCGAAAGCGTGACCGCGACTTCACCGCCGCGGTGGAAGCGCAGAGCGGGCAAAACGTCTCCACCTGCTACCAGTGCGGCAACTGCTCGGCTGGCTGTCCCGCGGGCTTCGTCTATGACCTGCAGGCCAACCAGATCATGCGTGGCGTGCAACTGGGCCTGAAAGACCAGGTGCTGAACTCCCGCTCCATCTGGATGTGTCTGTCCTGTTCCACCTGCAGCCTCCGCTGCCCCAACAACATCGATGTGGCCGAGGTCATGGAGACCCTGCGCCACATGGCCCGCAAGGAAGGGCGCGTGGCCGTGCCCAAGGTGGAAAAATTCTGGTTCTCCTTCCTCGATACCGTGCGCAAGTTCGGGCGGACCTACGAGATCGGCACCATGGTCCTGTACATGTTGCGCTCCCTGCGCGTCTTCACGGACGTGGACCTGGCTCCCCAGGCCCTGGCCAAGCAGAAGCTGGGCTTCAAGCCCCATTCCATTCCCAACGGCGGCGCCGAGGCTGTGGGCCGCATCATGACCCGCTACAAGGAACGCGCCAAGCGTGAGGGGGTGCGCCCATGAGACTTGCCTACTATCCCGGCTGTTCGGCCAAGGGCTCTTCGGCCGATTACGAAATGTCCACCCAGGCCGTGTGCGGTGCCCTGGGCATGCGCCTGGAAGAGCTGCCCGACTGGAACTGCTGTGGTTCCACGCCCGCCCATGCGGTGGATACCGAGCTTTCCGCGGCCCTGTGCGTGCGCAACCTGGACATCGCCGCCCGCACCCAGGCCGACATGGTGGTGACGCCCTGTCCGAGCTGCCTCTCCAACCTGCGCCATGCGGCCAAACGCATGGAAAAACCGGAGTTCCGCGCCCGCGTCAACGAGCTGCTGGACAACCCCGCGGCCGAGAGCTTCCCGCCCGTGACCTCCGTCATGCAGGGCATCGCCCAGATGTACGATGCCAAGGCCATCGCCAGCCATGTGAAGCGCAGCCTGCGCGGCCTCAAGCTGGTGGCCTACTACGGCTGTCTCATGAGCCGTCCGGCGGAACTCATGCAGTTCGGGGATCCCGAGAACCCCACCCTCATGGAAGAACTGCTGGCCGCCTGCGGCGCCGAGATGCTGGACTTCCCGCTCAAGACCGAATGCTGTGGCGCCTCCTTCGGCATCCCGGAACGTCCCATGACGGCGCAGCTGTCGGGCCGCATCCTCGAAGTGGCCACCAACATGGGCGCCGACGCCATCGTGGTGGCCTGTCCCCTGTGCCAGATGAACCTGGACCTGCGCCAGAAACAGGCCATGAAGGGCGTGGACCGCTATTTCAATATGCCGGTGCTCTACTACACCCAGATGATGGGCCTTGCCTTCGGCATGCTGCCCAGCGAACTGGGCCTCGACAAGCTGGTGGTCAGCGCCAACGCCCTGGTGGAGCGCATCCTCGACACCCAGCGCGAAGACGCCCAGAAGGCCCAGGCCCCCGAAGGAGATAAAGCATGAGAATAGGCGTTTTCATCTGTCACTGCGGCAGCAATATCGGCGGCACCGTTGATTGCGCCAAGGTCGCCGAGACGGCCCGAGCCTATCCCGATGTGGTCTACGCCGTGGACCTCATGTACTCCTGTGCCGAGCCCGGTCAGGCCGCCATCGAAGCGGCCATCCACGAACACAAGCTGGACGGCGTGGTGGTGGCCTCGTGCAGCCCGCGCATGCACGAGCCCACGTTCCGCCGCACCGTGGAACGCGCCGGCCTGAACCGCTACATGTTCGAGATGGCCAACATCCGCGAGCACGTCTCCTGGATCGGCAAGGACAAGGTGGCCAACACCAACAAGGCCGCCGAACTGGTGGAGATGGCCGTTGCCAAGCTGCGCAACAACAAGCCGCTGTTCTCCAAGTCCTTCGACATCAACAAGCGCGTGCTGATCATCGGCGGCGGTGTGGCCGGCATCCAGGCCGCCCTGGACTGCGCCGACGGCGGCGTGCCCGTGGTGCTGGTGGAACGTCAGCCCACCATCGGCGGCAAGATGGCCAAGCTGGACAAGACCTTCCCCACCGTGGACTGCTCGGCCTGCATCCTGGGCCCCAAGATGGTGGACGTGGCCCAGCATCCCAACATCACCCTGTACGCCATGTCGGAAGTGGAAGACGTCTCCGGCTATGTGGGCAACTTCACCGTCAAGATCCGCAAGCGCGCCACCTATGTGGACTGGAGCCTGTGCACCGGCTGCGGCGCCTGTACGGAAAAATGCCCCAGCAAGAAGACGCCTGACGCCTTCAACGAGTTCACCGGTCCCACCACGGCCATCAACATCGCCTTCCCGCAGGCCATCCCCAAGAAGGCGGTCATCAATCCCGAATACTGCCGTCAGATGACCAAGGGCAAATGCGGCGTGTGCGCCAAGGTCTGCCCCACCGGCGCCATCAAGTACGACATGCAGGACGAGGTCATCACCGAGGAAGTGGGCTGCATCGTGGCCGCCACCGGGTACGACCTCATGGACTGGACCATCTACGAGCAGTACGGCGGCGGCAAGTACCCCGACGTCATCACCTCCCTGCAGTACGAACGCCTGCTGTCCGCCTCCGGCCCCACCGAAGGCCACATCAAGCGTCCTTCCGACGGCAGGGAGCCTCAGAGCGTGGTCTTCATCCAGTGCGTGGGCTCGCGCGACAAGTCCATCGGCCGTCCCTACTGTTCGGGCTTCTGCTGCATGTACACCGCCAAGCAGGCCGTGCTGACCAAGGACCACATCCCCACCTCGCAGTCCTATGTCTTCTACATGGACATCCGTGCCCCATCCAAGCTCTATGACGAGTTCACCCGCCGGGCCATCGAGGAATACGGCACGGAATACATCCGCGGCCGCGTGTCCAAGATCTACCCCGACGGCAATGGCCAGTACATCGTCAAGGGCGTGGATACCCTGCTGGGCCAGCCCGTGGAGATCCGCGCCGACCTGGTGGTCCTGGCCGTGGGCATCGAAGCCAGCAAGGGGTCCCCGCAGCTGGCCGAGAAGCTGCGCATCTCCTACGACAGCTACGGCTTCTTCATGGAGAGCCATCCCAAGCTGAAGCCCGTGGAGACCAACACCGCCGGCGTGTTCCTGGCCGGTGTCTGCCAGGGCACCAAGGACATCCCCTCGTCGGTGTCCCAGGGCTCGGCCGCCGCGGCCAAGGTGCTGGCGCTCTTTGCCCGCGACAAACTGGAAAATGACCCGCAGATCGCACAGGTGGACAACAAGCGCTGTGTGGCCTGCGGCAAGTGCATCCGTTGCTGCCCCTTCGGCGCCATCACGGAAGTGGAATTCCGCGGCGAGAAGAAGGCGCAGGTTATCGAAACCGTATGTCAGGGTTGCGGTGTGTGTACCTCCACCTGTCCGCAGGGGGCCATCCAGCTTTCGCACGCTACTGACAATCAGATCCTTGCGGAGGTGAATGCCTTATGCCAGTGCTGAATGGCAAAGAACTGCGGATCGTAGGCTTTCTTTGCAACTGGTGTTCCTACGGCGGTGCCGACACCGCCGGGGTCGCCCGTGCCACCCAGCCCACCGACCTGCGTATCATCCGTGTCCCCTGTTCGGGCCGCATCGACCCGCTGTTCATCGTGCGCGCCCTGCTCAACGGTGCGGACGGCGTGCTGGTGTCGGGCTGCCACCCGCGTGACTGCCACTACTCCGCCGGCAACTACTATGCCCGCCGCCGTCTGGAAGTGCTCAAGCAGTTCCTGCCCGTGCTGGGCATCGACGACCGCCGCTTCGAGTACACCTGGGTCTCGGCTTCCGAAGGCCAGCGCTGGCAGCATGTGGTGACCACCTTCACCGACCGCATCCACAAGCTGGGCCCCGCGCCCCGCTTCGAGGATCCCGAGCCGCTGCTCAAGGTGGTGGACATGGCCCTCACGTCCCTGCGTCCGCTGGGCACCGGCCAGAACGCCAAACTGGACGAGCTCAAGGCCGCCATCAAGGCCAAGCTGCCCGAACTGGACTGCGTCATCGGCTGGCAGCAGGGCTACGACGCCGTGCACACGGTGCCGCTGTTCATGCGCACGCCCGAAGACGTGGACAAGCTGGTCTGGGGCCCCTTCAACGTCAACAACCCCGCCACCTATTTGCCCAGCTTCAAGGGCAAGAAGGTGGGCATCGTGGTCAAGGGCTGCGACTCCCGCTCCGTGGTGGAACTGTTGCAGGAAAAGCTCATCGACCGCGACGACGTGACCATCTTCGCCATGCCCTGCGAAGGCACCCTGGACATGGCCCGCGTGGACAAGGAACTGGGCCGCTACAACAAGATCGACAGCGTGGTCTATGACGAGGCCGGTGTGACCGTCACCGCCGACGGCAAGGAACACCGCTTCTGCATGACCGACTGCGCCCAGGGCAAATGCTACGGCTGCACCATGCCCACGGCCCAGCTGGCCGACACCCTGGCCGGTGCGCCCACCACGGTGGAAGGCACCCCCGGCACGCCGCCCGAGCTGGCCCTGCTGGATTCCATGACCCTGCCCGAACGCATGGCCTTCTGGCGCGGCCAGATGGAACGCTGCCTGCGCTGCTACGCCTGCCGCAACGCCTGCCCCATGTGCGTGTGCCGCGACTACTGCGTGGCCGAGAGCCGCGATCCCCACTGGATGACCCAGGAAGACAGCGTGCGCGAAAAACTGTACTTCCAGACCATCCACGCCCTGCATCTGGCCGGCCGCTGCACCGGTTGCGGCGAATGCCAGCGGGCCTGCCCCGTGGGCATCCCGATCCTGGCCCTGCGCCAGCAGATCGGTCGTGCCGTGAGCCAGCTCTTCGACGGCTACAAGGCCGGCATGGACCCCGAGGCCGTGCCGCCGCTGCTGGGCTATGAGCTGGAAGAAAAGAACATCCATGAGAGGGAGTGGAAATGAGCATAACCCGTTTCGTCACCGCTGACGGCCTGCCCGCCTTTCTGGCTCACCTCTCCAAGAGCGCCCGCGTGCTGGCCCCGGCAGAAAAGCCGGGCAACAAGACCGCGGTCGTGTTCGAGCCCTGGAAGGAAGGCAAGCCCTTCACCCTGGCCAAGGCCACCGTGCCCGCCAAGGAAGCCGTGCTGCCCCAGTGCGAAGTGCTGGTGCGCTACAGCAAGACCAAGGATCCCGAAGATCCGGGCAAATGCACCATGACCCTGGACGATACGCCGCAGGCCGAGCCCACCGTGGTCTTCGGCAGCCGTCCCTGTGACGCCCGCGGCTATGTGACCCTGGACCGGCCCTACCTGCACGGCCCCTTCGCGGATCCGTACTACAAGGCCCGCCGTGACCAGCTCACCGTCATCACCCTGACCTGTCCCAGCGGTTGCAGCACCTGCTTCTGCCACTGGGTGGGCGGCGGTCCCACCTCGCCGGAAGGTTCCGACGTGCTGATGACCGAAGTGGAAGGCGGCTATGTGCTGCAGGCCATGACCGACAAGGGCGCGGCCCTGCTGGAGGGCAGCAGCCTGGCCGACGGCGCCGACCGTTTCGCCGATGCCGAGGCCGCCCGCAAGGCCGCCTGGGCCAGCCTGGACAAGGCGCCCAGCCTGGCCGAGGCTCCGGCCAAGGTGGCCGCCCGCTTCGAAGATGTGGAGTTCTGGCAGCAGGAGACCGACCGCTGTCTGTCCTGCGGGGCCTGTACCTACTTCTGCCCCACCTGCTACTGCTTCAACATCACCGACGAAGGCGACGGCCTCAACGGCCGTGAGGGCCGCCGTCTGCGTACCTGGGACAACTGCATGTCGCCCCTGTTCACGCGTGAAGCCAGCGGGCACAACCCCCGCACGGCCAAGGCCCTGCGCATGCGCAACCGCGTGTCGCACAAGTTCGCCACCTATCCCGAGAACTGGGGCGCCTTCTCCTGCAACGGCTGCGGCCGCTGCGTGAGCAACTGCCCCGTGCATCTGGATATCCGCGCCATCGTGCTCGATGCCATCAACAAGTAGGAGTTCGTTCATGGCTACCAAGAAAACTACCACCCGGAGCAAAAGCACGAAGGCTGCCGCCAAGCCTGCCGCCAAGCCCGCAGCCAAGACCAAGCAGGCTGCCGCTGCGGCTGCCCCGGCGGAAGCCGCGGAAGTGGCCGTGCGCGGCACGGACAGCCCCGTGCTGAAGGAAAGCCATGCGCCCGTGGTCAAGGAAAGCCCGGTGCCGGCCGAGGCCGTGAAGGCCGAAGCCCCCGCTGTGGCCGAACCCGCCCAGGCTCCCGCCGTGGCTGAAGAAAAACCCGCCCGTGCCCGCAAGAGCAAGGCTGCCGCCAAGCCCGAAGCCCCTGCGGAAGAAGCCCCCAAGGCTGAAGAAAAGCCCGCCGAAACTCCCGCCCCCGCAGCGGGAGCCAAGCCTGCCGTCCTCAAGCCCCGTGCCGACGGCGGCATGCTGCGCGAGATCACGCCCCGTCCCCAGCAGGCGGGCAACCCCTACAAGCCCATGCTGGCCACGGTGGTGGAGACCATACAGGAGACCGGCAACATCAAGACCCTGCGCGTGGTCCTGGACGATCCCGAGCAGATGGCCAACTTCACCTACGAGCCCGGCCAGGTGGGCCAGCTCTCGGTGTTCGGCGCCGGTGAATCCACCTTCGTCATCAACACCCCGCCTTCGCAGAAGGAGTACCTGCAGTTCTCCGTCATGCAGGCCGGTGAAGTGACCTCCGCCATCCACCGTCTGAGCCCCGGCGACAAGGTGGGCGTGCGCGCCCCCCTGGGCAACTTCTTCCCCTACAACGACTGGAAGGGGAAGAACATCTTCTTCGTGGGCGGCGGTATCGGCATGGCCCCCATCCGTACCATCATGCTGCACGTGCTGGAGCACAAGGCCGACTACGGCAAGGTGAGCCTGCTCTACGGCGCCCGTTCGCCGCGCGACATGGCCTTCAGCTACGAACTGGACGGCTGGCTGGCCAACCCCGACCTGGATTGCACGCTCTGCATCGACAATCCCTACGAAGGCTGGCCGCACAAGGTGGGCCTGATCCCCAATGTGCTGACCGAGCTGAACCCCAGCCCGGACAACTGCGTGGCCGTGCTCTGCGGCCCGCCGATCATGATCAAGTTCACCCTGCAGGCCCTGGAAAAACTGGGCTTCCAGCCCGAGAACATCGTGACCACGCTGGAAAAGCGCATGAAGTGCGGCATCGGCATCTGTGGCCGCTGCAACATCGGCAGCCACTATGTCTGCGTGGACGGCCCGGTGTTCACCATGGCCCAGCTCAAGGAGCTGCCGCCTGAACTGTAGCCGGCATCCTGCTGCGTTTGACGGAAGGGGCCTTCGGGCCCCTTCCTTTTTTTGTGTCCGGCAGCCCCGCCCCTTGCGTGCGGCAGGGAAGGGGACCGCTCTTGCGTCCCGGCCCTGCGGCGTGCCCTCCGCGCCTGCCCCTGCCGCCTTTCCTTCCCCGAGGCAGGACAGCGGGTGTGCGCTGCGACGTTGCGCCCTGACGGGCCCCCCTGCAAGGGCGGGACTTTCATGCACGTTCCAGGAAATGCCGTGATTCCGGCATACAAGACATAGTTTATCACTATTATTTGTGTCCGGGATCTCCATTTTCAGTCTCTTTTTCAGGGAAAAACGTGCCAAACATGATGGAATAATTTATTTTTTTCTAACTGGTAAATTTTCCTGAAAAATATTCCTGCCAAAGCGTGAATTTGCCTCCCGGCGCGCTTCCGGCCTCTTTACAGCCTCCCCGCCAGTGCCTATATCCCGCTGCGAACGAAACACACCTCCCATCCAACAAAGGAGAAAACGATATGGAAACCAGCGCTCGCAATACTTTCTGGGGCACCATCAGCGCCGTGCGTCCCGGCGCCGTCAATGACGAGATCGAACTGACCATGCCTTCCGGCACCAAACTGGTGGCCTCCATCACCAAGGCCAGCACCGAGCGTCTGGGCCTGGCCGAAGGCAAAGAAGCCTGCGCCCTGGTCAAGGCCAGCATGGTCATCCTGATGAACGATGCCGACCAGTACATCCTCTCCACCCGCAATCAGTTCTGCGGCACCGTGAAGAGCGTGACCCCCGGCGCCGTCAACGGCGAAGTGGTGGTGGACCTGGGCGCCGACGGCGAGATGACCTCCATCATCACCATGGGCAGCATCAGCAAGCTGGGCCTGGCCGAAGGCAGCAAGGTGACCGCCATCGTCAAGGCCACCAGCGTGATCATGGCCGTCAAGAAGTAGTTTCGCACGATCCAGATCGTTGCTGGGGGCCGCACTTTGGGGTGCGGCCCTTTTTCATTCTTTGGCGGGATGTTACAAAAAAGCACGGATACCGGGGGATGACGGGCAGGAGCACATTTTGACTTTGGGCAAAATTCGGCTATGAAAAGGCATACTGATTGCTCCAAGGTCTGTGAAATGAAGAACGCATCCTGTCTTGAAAATACGCTGCCTCCCATCCAGTTCCGCCACCCGGGGCCGCCGCTCTATCAGCAGCTGGCCGACCAGTTGCGTCAGGCGATCCTGGACAAGAGCCTGCATCCTGGCGAGAAGCTGCCGACCCTGCAGCAGATGGCCTCACTGTGCGGTGTGGCCCGGGTGACGGCCCGCCAGGCCGTGCAGCTGCTGGTCAGCGAAGGCTACCTGGAGGCCCGTCAGGGGCGCGGCACACATGTGACCCGGCAACTGCCCCTGCGCCCCTGCACCAGCATGCGGACATCCTGGAGCGCCCTCATCAAGCGTATCGAAGGTGCCAGCGTGGAACTGCTGGCAGCGGCTGAAGTGACGGTCTGTCCGTTGCTCAGTGCCGAGCAGAAGGGGACCCCCGCGGCCTGCTACCAGTACATGAAGCGCGTCCATATCAAGGACGGCGTCCGCTTTGCCTTCATCGACCTGTATCTGGACAAGGATATCTACGACCTGGCCCCGGAGCGTTTCAATGCCACGACGGTCATCCCCGTCATGGACGAGCTGGGCGTCGATGTGACCACGGCCCGGCAGATCCTGACCATCGGCATCGCCTCGCCCGAAGCGGCCAACCATCTGGGCATCGCCTGCGGCATGCCCGTGGCCCAGGTGGAGCGCTTTGCCTGCGACAAAAGCGGCAAGGTGGTCTATGCCGCCAGCATGGTCCACCCCGGTGACAGGGTACGGTTCGAGATAGACCTTGTCCGCTAGGGCGTGCTGACGCTGCCCGCGGCTCGTTTTGGGGGAAAGGCCCCTCTCTGTCCGCACGAAAGGGGGCTCCCCGCCCCCCAGGCCCCATCTTTTCCCCGGTGCGCTTTTTCAGCTGAGCGCGGGAGCATGCGACAAACATCCCCCATTGGGCAGGTGGAGCTCAGACATTCTCTATTTATTTGAAATAAATTGTAAAATCTTTATCGACACGCCCTGGCCGGGCCCGGTCTCCTTCAGGCCGCCACCGGCAGCAGAAGAGCCCCGTACTGTATGCACGGGGCTCTTCTGTTTTGGGAAGGAGGAGCAAGCTTATGCCGTCCGGCGCTGCCAGATGATGTGGGCCGCCAGCAGGGCCAGTACGGCCCCTGTCAGGCCCAGCAGCAGCGGGGCGGCCAGGATGTCGCCGTACACCGTCAGCCAGAAGGATCCCGCACAGACCAGCAGGGACACGAGGTAGTCCACGGGCCTGAAGATCCGCACCATGGCGCCGTAGAGCAGGGCATCCAGGCTCATCAGGCCTGACAGGATGCACAGCAGGGAGCAGACGGACCAGGAAATGTTGCTGAAATCAAGGGAGAACAGGGGATTGTACACGATCAGGAAGGGCAGGATGAAGCCGCTCAGCGACAGGCGGAAGCCGTGGACGCTGGTGATGGCGTAATTGCCGCCGGAAATGCCCGTGGCCGCCAGGGAAGCAAGACCCACCGGGGGCGTGACCGCTGCGATGATGGAGAAGTAGAAACAGAACATGTGTGCGGGCAGCAGGGCCACGCCCATGGGGGTCAACGTGGGAATGATGATGATGGCGCACAGCGCGTAGGCGGCCGCCGGAGGCACGGCACAGCCCAGGATGAGCGAGACGATCATGGTCACCACCAGGGCGATGAACAGATGACCGCCCGCCAGCATGTGGATGAGGCTGGCCAGCTTGCTGCCGAGGCCGGTGGAGATGAGCGTCTGGGCCACCATGCCGATGAGCGCCAGGGAGATGCCGATCTTGGCTCCTGTGACGGCGCCGCTGACCAGCGACTGGATGAGTTCCTTCCAGGTGGGCCGGGTGTCCTTGACGGCAAAGCCCACCACCAGGGTCACGATGCTGGCCCAGAAGGCGGTATTGGCCGGACTGTAACGCAGCAGGAGCATGGCGAAGATCAGGCCGATGGGGATGATGAAGATGAACACGCGGCGGCGGATCAGGCCCCAGTCCACATCCAGCTGGACGGTCTTCAGGTCCTTGCGCACGGAAAGGAACTGCACGCCCATGGCCACGGCAAAGTAGAAGAGCACGGCGGGCAGGATGGCCGCCAGCATGACCACCGCATAAGGCTGGCCGATGAAGGTCGCCATCATGAAGGCGGCCGCGCCCATGACAGGGGGCATGAGCTGGCTGCCCGTGGCCGAACAGGCCAGGATGCCGCCGGCTTCATCCACGTTGTAGCCGGAACGGTTCATGTACGGCAGCACGAAGGGGCCCGTGATGGCCACGTTGGCCACAGGAGCGCCGGAGACCATGCCGATGAGGGAGTTGGAGAACACGGCCGTGAGCCCGGCCCCGCCGCGCAGGCGGCGGCCCAGGATCTTGCCGGCTTCCATGAGCAGGCCTTCCACCTTGAAGATGCCCAGCAGCGAGCCGAAGACCACGAACAGGAAGACCTGGTCGGCACTGATGGACATGAACAGGCCGTACAGCCCGGACAGGCCCACACTGAGCATGGAGACCACATAATCAAAGGAAAAAACAGGATGATGGAGCGGGCCGCTGAGCATGTGCCCAAGGAAGAAGTAGGCCACGAAGACCACGGCCACGATGAGCAGCGGCAGGCCCCAGCTCAGCCAGGTGCACAGGGCCGTGCCCAGCATGAGGCAGATGCCGACGATAACGGCGGCCTGGGTGGGGAAGCCCTGGGACATCTCCAGTTCTTCCGTATTCAGATAGACATAGGCACAGCAGACGAGCGTCACGAGCATGCAGGCATACAGCAGGTACTTGACGGCCTTGTTGGACGTCTTGCGCGCGTAGCTCATGAAGATCAGCAGAAACAGGAAGGAAAAGTGGATGGTCTGGTGTTCCCATTGCGAAAAATACAGGTACTGGGAGGCTATGGCGTGGTAAAGCACCATAGCCAGAGCGCCGCCACGAAAAATCATGCTGGATGCAAGTTCTCCCGCTCTCATAATCGTCTCCATCGTCTCCGGGATGTGTCGCCGGACCGCCGGAGCGGCCCGGCCCAGGGGAGTATCGGTTACAGCAGGCCCGCTTCCTTGTAGGCACGCAGGGCTCCGGGGTGGATCTGTTCGGGGCTCCAGCCCTTGATGAGGCCTTCACGGCTCATCAGGGCGCCCAGGGCGTGGTACTGGGCAAAGGCGTCGATGTTCTCGATCATGGCCTTGGCCAGGATGTAGGCGTACTCTTCGGGGAAGTCGGGATGGGCGAACAGCCCGTGGGTATCGGCTCCGATGAAGATGGGGGCCGTCTGCCCTTCCACGGAATTGGCGGGCACGCTGAAGGGGATCAGCTGGATGTCCTTGGCGGCGGTCTTCTTGACGGCTTCCTCTGTCCAGTCGAGGTGGTGCAGGTCACGCCCGGAGGCGACCACTTCCACGGTCTGGGGCGCAGGGGAGAACTTGCCGCTGATCGGATCCATGTAGCCGCCGATGGTGGCGGCGTCCACCTGGCCGTTGACCAGGGCGGTGGCGGCTTCGCCCGTGCCCACATACTGGATGGACAGGCTCTTGTAGAAATCGTCGGAATAGCCGCAACGCAGCAGGGCGTCAGGCTCGTAGCCCCAGATGGCCTGGGGGATGCGGCCCATGGCGATGCGCTTGCCGCGCAGGTCGCTGACGGACTTGATGGATTCGTCGGCCGTCACCAGCCAGGTGGCCGTATAGGTGTAGCTGCCGATGAGCAGCAGCGGGGTACGCTTGGCCGGGAAGGGCTTCTTGCCCTGGGCGGCCAGCCAGTTGATGCCCTTGGAGGCCGTGCCCACGGTGTTCTTGCGGGCGGCCGGATCAGCATTGAGCTTGTTGACGTTGAACGCCTGGCCGGGCGTTTCCGCATGCGAGATGAGGATGGGGTAGTCACCCTTGTTGACGATGTTTTCCAGAGCTGTGCCCAGCACATAGCTCCCGGTACCGAAAGGTGTGCTCAACAGGTTGATCCTGACCTTTTCGGCGGCTCCGGCCAGACCGGAACACAGGGCCAGGGACATGACGACGAGACAAAGGCAGGTAAGAAAACGCTTCATGATCGCCTCCTGTAGATGACGGGACGTGCAGGCATTCAGCGGCATTCGGCCCGGTAAGTCACAAGGTTTTCCACAGCATCCAGATCAGGTTCCACGCCGAGCCCGGCCGCATCGGAGAGGGTGATGCGGCCTTCCCGGACGGCCGGGAAGGGACGGGCCAGCAGTTCGCGCAGGGGGTTGGGGTTGCAGTCCACTTCCAGCAGGCCGTCCCCGCCCACAGCAGCCAGCAGGTGGGCGGAGGCCAGCAGGCCGATGCCGCCGCCGAGGTAGTGGGGGCAGTAGCGCAGGCCCGCTTTGAGGATGGCCCGGGCTACTGGCAGGCAGTTGCTCAGGCCGCCCCATTTGCAAATGTCCGGCTGGATGACGCCGAGGTGGCGCCGGATGATGGCGGCGGAAAAATCGGCATGGCTGCGGATGTTCTCGCCCGCGGCCAGCGGATGGGGCGCTGCGGCGGCCAGCGTCGCCCAGTCCTCGACGGGGCTGTCGCAACGCAGGGGCTCCTCGATCCAGAGCAGCGGCCAGTGGCGCAGCTTTTCAAAGCCCGCCAGCGCCTGCCGGCGCGTCCAGGCCTGGTTGACGTCCACAGCCAGCTCCTCGCCCGGCAGCAGGGCGGCGAAGGCCTCTTCGAGGTTGGCGGCATCACTTTCTTCGGAAAAGCCTATCTTGACCTTGAAACAGCGGTAGCCTTCGGCACGGGTGCGCCGGATGGTCCCGGCGATGTCGGGGTGATTGATGCCGCTGGCGTAGACAGGCATGGAGCCGTCGCCACAGCCGCCCAGGAAGCGGTGCAGGGGCAGGCCAGCGCGGCGGGCCGCCAGATCCCACAGGGCTATGTCCAGGGCAGCCAGGGCCTGGGACATGGGGCCGGGCTCATCGGCCTGCAGGCGCAGGACTTCCAGCTGTGCGGAGACGTCCGCGGACAGGGCGGCCGGGCTGCTCCAAGGCTTGCCCACGACCTTGGGGAGGATGGCCGTCTCCAGCAGGCGTGCCCTGTGTTCGGCACCGCAGGAGGGAAAGTTGCACCAGGCTTCGCCCCAGCCGTGCATGCCGTCTTCATCCTCCAGGCGCAGCAGGACCGCAGGCCTGTCGTGCATGATGCCGAACGAGGTACGAACAGCTTTTTCGATGGGCGCCCTGAAAACGAAGATCTCCGCGGAGCGCACCGGGGCCGTTACCAGATCTGTCACCATGGTCTTCCCCCTTGCTGATGTGGAAGAAAGTTGTTCTCAATTGGTATATTGATACTATTCATAGTATCAATGTGGTGTCAACAGTCAGGGGGGCCATTTTCATGAAATTTTTCAAAAAAATGATGCTGGGCAAAAAGGCAAAAAAAAGGCTGCCCGCAGGCAGCCTTGAGGTGTCGGATCCGGGAAGGGATCAGCGGATGGCGCAGTTGCCGTCGCTGCAATCCTGTGAGGGGACCACGGGCGTGGCCTGGAAGAGGACGATCTTGATGTCCTTGCCGACCTTGTTCAGGACCATGGTATAGCGCATCAGGCCCTGGGGCAGGGGGGGCGTGGCGGAGCCCTTGAGCTCGCCGTTGGCCGTGACCAGGGTCACGTCACCCATGACGGTGCTGCGCATGTTGCTGAGGCGGATACGGTCGATGACCAGCTTCCTGTCCTTGAGGCTGGCCAGGAAGTGTTCCTTGTCCTGGATATGGCCGTTGGCGCTGACATGCCAGTAATTGGGAGCCAGGAGCTTGTCCAGGGACGCCACATCACCGGTCATGAGGGCTTCTGCATACAGTTCGGTCACATCAGCCCTGGCCAGGGCCGCACCGGCAAAGACCAGGCTCAGGGCCAGCGATACAAGGAACATGCGGAACAGCTTCATGATGTATCCTCCTTTGGGGCTAGGGATAGACGGTACCTGTCATAAAAAACGGTACGGGGCATCATGGTGGCTGTCAAGCCGTGTCCCTTGCGGCATCGCGCCGATTTGCAAAACCTGCCCGGCTGGCATATAGTGATGTTATTCCTTTTATTCCCTGAATTTTAGCAAGGATACAGCATGCTCACCAATATTCTGCAAAGCATCGGCAGAACACCTGTGCTGCGTCTGAACGCTCTCGGCGCAGATCTGCCCGGTACGGTCTGGCTCAAGCTCGAAAACCGCAATCCCGGGGGATCCATCAAGGACCGCGTGGCGTTCCATGTGATCGACAAGACCATGGAGTGGGGCGACATCGAAGCCGGCGGCACCATCGTGGAGGCCACCAGCGGCAACCTGGGCATCGGCATCGCCCTGGTGGCTGCCGTGCGGGGCCTGCACTGCGTGCTGACCATGCCCGATTCCATGAGCGTGGAGCGTCGCAACCTGCTGCGTGCCCTGGGCGCCGAACTGGTGCTGACCCCGGCTGCCGAAGGCATGAAGGGGGCCATCAACGTTGCTGAAAAACTGGCGGAAGAGCGGAACGGCCTGCTGTTCGGGCAGTTCTCCAACCCGCTGGCCGTGGAGGCCCACTACCTCACCACCGGCCCCGAGATCCTTGCCGACAGCGTGGGCCACATGGACGTGCTGGTGGCCGGCGTGGGGTCCGGTTCGTCCATCACGGGCACGGGCCGTTTCCTCAAGGAGAACATCCCCGGTTTCAGGGTCATGGCCGTGGAACCGGCGGAATCCCCCGTCCTTTCCGGCGGACAGGCCGGGCAGCACGGCATCCAGGGCATCGGGGCCAATTTCGTGCCTTCCATCCTGGACCGCGGCCTGCTGGACGAGATCATCCAGGTGCCCACGGAAGAGGCCATGGCCATGGCACGCCGTCTGATGCACCTGCAGGGCGTGTGCGCGGGCATCTCCACCGGCGCCAACGTGCTGGCCGCCCTCAGCGTGGCCGCCCGTCCCGAGATGCGGGGCAAGAACATCGTGACCTTTGCCTGCGATACCGGCGAACGCTACATGTCCACGCCCCTGTTCCGTCAGGACTAGCCTTGCGGGAGGCTCCGGAGCCCCCTGACGACGAGCTGCAAAAAGCCCCCTCGATGAGGGGGCTTTTTTTGTGGCATGGTCTTGGGAGGCGTCAGCGCTGTTGGAAGGCACCGCGCCGGAAAGGGGCGTTCGCGGAAAAACACCCTTGCGTCAGAGCGGCCGCAGGGCAGTCCGCAAAGCCGTGCCCGCTGGGCTGCAAGCTCTACGGACATGGGGCGGCAACGCGGAGGAGCCCCTCAAGGACAGCCCGGGGGCCTCCCTCGTTGGGGGTCACCGGATCGTCCTTACCCCGCCTGCCGCAGCAGATCGCCCAGGAAGGCGTAGGCGAAGGCGAAGTAGATGAACACGCCCACCAGGTCCATGATGGAGGTGATGAGGGGCGAGGACAGGGTAGCGGGATCCGTCCCGATGCGCCGGGCCACGAAGGGCAGGAGCACCCCGATGATGCCGCCCAGCACGGTGCAGACCAGCATGCTCAGGGCCACCACCAGCAGCACGTCCAGACCGATCCCCTTGGAGAACCAGGCAAGCACGGTCTCCATGCCGGCCACCACCAGGCCCAGGGCGGCGGCCACGGGCAGTTCGCGCCGGACGACGCGCCAGACGTCCTGCCAGCGCAGGCCCACGTCGCCCAGGGCCATGGCCCGGATGACGAGGGTGGCCGACTGGCTGCCCGCATTGCCGCCCATGTCCACGATGGGCGCGATGAAGGCCGCCAGCACGATGACCTGTGACAATATCTCTTCCTGCGCGGCCACGAAGGTGCTGGTGACGACGCCGAAGAGGGTCAGCAGCACCAGCCAGAACACGCGCACGCTGAACATCTTGCGGAAGGGGGATTCGAGGATGTCCAGGTCGGTGCCGTCGGTGGTCACCGTACCGCCAAAGCGGGCCAGCTGGGTGGCGTCTTCCTGCTTTTCGATGTCCATGGCGTCGTCCACGGTGACGATGCCGACCATCTTTTCCCCGCCGTTGATGACGGGCAGGGCCAGCAGGTCATAGCGGCCGATGAGTTCGGAGGCCTTGCTCCAGGGCCACTGGGCCCGTGCGAACACGGGGTCGCGACGCATGATGCTCCTGATGGTCAGGGCATCATCGGCCAGCAGCAGTTCGCGCAGGGAGAGGGTGCCGCACAGGTGCCCTTCCTTGTCCTGTACATAGATGACGTAGATGGTCTCTTTTTCGGCGGCGGTGGCCCGCACATGGGCCAGTGCCTGGGCCACGCTCATGTCCGGCAGCACGGACACATAGTCCGAGGTGGTCACCGAACCCACGCTGCCTTCGGCATAGGCGGCCAGGCGCAGGATGTCCTCACGTTCGCCGCGGGCCAGGGCAGGCAGCAGGCGCTGGCGGGCGGAATCGTCCAGGTCGTGGAACAGGTCCACGCGCTCGTCGGCAGCCATGCCTTCGAACAGGGACACCACGGTCTCGCGGGGCAGTTCCCGCAACAGGCGGCTCTGGCGCTCTTCGGAAAAATACACGAACACTTCGGCCAGCGTCCCGGCCTTCAGGCAGGGCAGCAGGCGGGCCACATCACGGCTCTTCAGGGTCTCCAAGGCCTCGGCCATGTCGGAGGGGTGGACGCTCTCCACCAGTTCGGCAAAGGCCTTGGTGTCGTGGCGGGCGGACAGGTCGCGCACGGTGCGCAGCAGATCTTCACGGATCATGGGCTTTCTCCTTTTTTTCTTCAGCATGCGGGATGGGGACGGCGGATGGCGGACAGCAGGCGCTGCCCTGGGACCGCCCGCGATCCGGGGTCATGCGGCCGGGCACGGAAGAGGAGAAAACCGTTATGCGTCCGGGGGACGGAACGGATCAGGCCCAGGTCATGGACGGTGACGCCCAAGGCGACCCGGCGGGCCTGCTGTGGTTTTTTGAGGATCATGGCAGACCTCCCCAAGGTTGGGATGCTGGGGGCAGGCGCGTGCGGAGGCAGGCGCGGCTACGGACGGCGGGAGGGGGGCAGGGTGACTGTCCATACGTCGGCTCCTTTTGTTGGGGATGTTCTTGATAGATCCTTCCTGACGGGCGTCAGGGCTGACGCACGGCAGAAAGGCAGGCCGTGCCGGGCCGGTACAGGACATGCGCGGGCATTGTCGCAGGATATTCCCGTGCAGGCCTGGCGGCGCCGAAGGCAAAGGCGGCTGATGACAGAAGTCCGTCCGGCAGGGCAGGGCCCGGCAGGTGACGGCAAAGGGGATGTGATGGCCTGTCAGCAGGCAGCGCGCATCACGGACGTCCGGCCCATGACAGGGATGGACGAGCGGGAAGGATGCAGGACATGACGGCGTGCCCGGAAGATGATCCGGTCACGGACGGGGCCGTGCTGGGGGACAGACGGCAGGAAGATGCGGGAACGGGACATGGAGACCTCCTCGCAGGGCTGGCACTGCCTGCGGGAAGGTGGACGCAAGGCAGGCGATCAGCGTGACGGGACAGATACCTGGATACTGGGAGGGATGGGACTGTCAGATGACATGGGAACTCCTTGCGTGACATGGCCGTCAGATCGACGACCCGTTGTCTATGACACAGGCTGGAATAAAAGTCCAGTAAAAAAGCCAGGATAGCGATGGCGCACACGAAAAGGGCGGCAAAGGCAGGGCAGGAAACGCCTTGTCTGCATCAGAGCCGCCAGAACGAAACGCCTGTGCCCCGTCTCGGGACACAGGCGTGCAGAGTGCACCGGGGAAGGGGGAAAAAGCCCTCTCGTGCCGGCAGCGACCGGATGGCGGCCCGCAGGGCCGTGCCCGTTGCGACACAGGAAGCTACGGGCATCGACAGCAGGGATGCGGGATAGCCTTCCCCCAAAAAAGCCCAGTCTCCCGGGCTTCATGCCTTGCGGGGCAGACCGGCGCGCTGGGCAAAGCCCATGAGGGCATGGGTGAGCTTGGCGGCGGTGAAGTCCGCGTGGTGCAGGCCCGGCAGGGGAGCCAGTTCCACCACGTCCATGCCGGCCATGCTGCGGCCCTGCAGGCAGCGCTCGATGAGCAGCAGGGCCTGGTGCCAGAACAGGCCGCCGGGCGAAGGCGTGCCCGTGGCGGGCATCAGCGAGGCATCCAGGCCGTCCACGTCGAAGGTGATGTAGAGGCGACGGGGAAAGTCCGCGGGCAGGGGCTGTTCCGGCAGGCCCTGGCGGAACAGGACGTCGGCGTCATAGTGCAAGACATTGTACCGGCGGCGCACATCCACCTCTTCGCGGCAGAAGTCGCGCATGGCGAACTGGGCCAGCGGCAGGCCCAGGTCGGCCACGGCCCGGTGCATGACGCTGGCGTGAGAATAGATGGAGCCTTCATACTGGGAGCGCAGGTCCGCATGGGCATCGAACTGCACCACACCAAAGGGCTCGCCCGTGCATGCGGCCTCGGCAGCCAGGGCGCGCAGGGCGCCCAGGCTCACGGTATGCTCGCCGCCCAGGAGGACGGGCAGGGCCTTGCAACGCAGGGCATGGGCCGTGGCGGCCTCGATGCGGTCCAGCACGGTCTCGATGGGGGCGTCACAGTCCACGGCGGGGGCGGTGTACAGGCCCGCTTCTCCCGGGGCGCTGATGCCGTCCCAGGCCTCCAGCTGCTGCGAGGCAGCCAGGATGGCGGCCGGGCCGCGGGCGGTACCGCCGCCGTAGGAGACGCTTTGCTCCAGCGGGACGGGGATGATGTGGAAGGCGGCCTGTTCCGGCGGGGCCGGTTCGTATTCCGAGGCCAGGAAATGGCTTTCGTCGAATTCCTGATGACAGACGGTGACGGGGCTGGACATGCTCGTGTCTCCAGACAGAAAAACGGCCTGCTGGGGGGGCAGGCCGTTTAGGTTGAACTGTCAGTAAGAAAGGAAGGTACTTAGCTTACTGCATAAGGCGTGCCAAGATTTGCAAAGCAAAATCTTTTTCTATCTTGTTGTTTTTATTGTTTTTATATTTCGCTACAAATGAAAAGACCGTTTAATTTTTTTTACATAGGGCCTGCCGGAGCCATACGGGGGGACAAAAATATTGCACACCGCCTTCACTGGCGGGGCCGGCCAGGGCGGCAGCAGCCCGGGGGATCCGCCGGCTGCTCCGTTTCCAGGGTGCTTTTTTCTGCTCTTCCAGAGCAAACCAGGGCGCTGGGGGCACGCCGCCCTGCCTCCCATACTATGGGGAGCAGGGCCGCTGCAAGGAAAAAGCGGGAGCGGTCAGGAACACCGGCTTCGGGCACGGCGACTCCTTCCTGCCGGTTCAGGGATTTTGCCCCTGTGTCAGGATGCGCCTCTGCCGTGCAGGCAGGAGGGGCTGCGGCCTGTCTGCCGCTGCGGGACAGCTCTCCCCCGCTCCGGCCGGGAGCACCGGGCGCCCTTGCCGGAGCAGGCCGGCGGGCCGTCCTCATACGAAAAGGGCCCCGGAAGACCGGGGCCCTTGCCGACGTTGGTCTGTCAGGCCCTCAAGCCTGCGCTGTACCCGTTAGGGCAGCATCCAGGAAAGGGGACCAGCCTGCAGGTAGGCCAGCACGCAGAGCACCAGGGTCATGCCGATGCTGTGACCGATGGTGAAGCGGAAGAGCTTGCCTTCCTGACCGGCATTGTTGGTGGCGGCGGTAGCCACGGACAGGGACTGGGGCGAGATCATCTTGGCGGTCACGCCACCAGAGGCGTTGGAGGCCACGGCCAGTTCGGGGCGCATGCCCACGGCCAGGGCGGTGTCCTTCTGCATGCCGCCGAACAGGGCGCAGGAGGACGTGTCGGAACCGGTCAGGAACACGCCCAGCCAGCCCAGCAGGGGAGAGAAGAAGGGGAACAGCCAACCGGTGTGGGTGAAGGCCAGACCCAGGGTGGAGCTCATGCCGGAGTAGTTCATCAGGTAAGCCAGGCCCAGGATCATGGCGATGGTCAGGATGGGGAAGGTCAGCTGCTTCAGGGTGCGCATGAAGCAGGCGATGGCCTTGCCGTAACCGTACTTGGGCATGAAGGGCACGGACACCAGACCGGACAGCAGGATGGCGGTACCGCCAGCAGACAGCCAGTTGAAGGTGAACTTGGCGCCGTACACGGCGTCAGCCTGCACGATGGGGGCGGTCTTCATGACTTCGCCATCCAGGCCGGGCCAGGAGATGTTGAACACGGTACCGGGGATGCCATTGAGGATGGCCTTGAAGGAACCCAGGCCCCAGAAGAACACGAACACGGCCAGCACCAGATAGGGGGCCCAGGCGCGCATGACGACGGACAGGGGGTAGCCCTGGCCTTCCAGGTTGGAGGGGGCTTCGCCTTCGAAGCGGAAGATGCTCTTGGGCTGCCAGACCTTGAGCAGCAGCATCAGGGCCACGATGGTGGCGATGGCGGAACCGATGTCAGGCAGGGTCGGGCCGTGGAAGTTGGCCAGCAGGAACTGCGCGCCACCAAAGGCCACACCGGCCACGATGATGGCGGGCAGCACTTCCATGGAACGTTTGAAGCCGCACATGACCACGCAGACCCACAGGGGCACGATCAGGGACAGCAGGGGCAGCTGGCGACCGGCAATGGCGGAGACGGTCATCTGGTCAAGGCCGGACACCTGGGCGGCCACGATCAGCGGCACGCCGATGGCGCCGAAGGCCACGGGGGCGGTATTGGCGATCAGGGCGATACCGGCGCCCCACAGCGGGGTGAAGCCCAGGCCCACCAGCATGGCGGCGGCGATGGCCACAGGCGTACCGAAACCGGCGGTACCTTCGATGAAGCAGGAGAAGGCAAAGGCGATGAACAGGGCCTGCAGACGACGGTCGTCGGTCAGGCGGGCCAGGGAGTCTTTGATGATCTCGAACTCACCGGATTCCACGGTCATGTTGTAGACCCACACGGCCGTGATGACGATCCAGACGATGGGGAACAGGCCGAAGCAGGCCCCCAGCGCCACGGAGTTGACTGCCAGGCCTACCGGCATCTTCCAGACCAGGATGGCCACCAGCAGGGCGCCCACCAGACCGGCCACAGCGGCGATATGACCTTTCGCCTGCCGGAAAGCCAGCATGTAGAACAGAATGATCAGCGGTACGGATGCCGCCAGTGCCGACAGGCCGATGCCTCCCAGAGGTTCGTAAACCTGAGTCCAAGCCATCTTTCTCTCCCTTACTACTAAAAAGCGTGCCGCCGGTCCGTCCGGCCCCTGCCCGAGGACAGGCGACACAAATACATCCTTAACGCTAAGATTATGCTGGCAATGATGAAAATGCAATAGGTTAGGGATAAAAAAGGGGTTGTTTCCGCGTTCTTCCGTTGAGCCCTGTTTTTTTAATATACTGAATTTAATAACTATTTTTATATCATAAAATATTTCATGAGATATTTTCCAGATTTTTCCGGACAGGAAAATCCTGTAAAAAAAGCCCCTTCCGGGGGCCTTTCAGGTCGGGGATCAGCGTTGCCGCACAGGCAGGCGTTCGGCCAGCAAAATGCTTTCACCGTGGTTCTCCCGGTTGGCGTCCCGGCAGTGCAGCACACGCCAGCGCCGGGGTTCCAGCCGGGCCAGCCTTTGGGCAAGGGCGGCCTCTTCGGCGGCGCCGCCTTCATGGCCGGTATAGCAGTGCAGGCTCAGGCAGCCCTGCGGGGCGAGACGTTCCAGCAGGGCGTCCACGGCCGCCAGGCTGCCCGCTGCCGTGGTGGTGCAGCGCTTGTCCGTGCCCGGGAGGTAACCGAAATTGAAGATGCCCGCCAGCAGGGGCCGTTGCCTGTCGTCTTCGGGCAGGGCGTCCAGCAGCTGTGGCAGGGCCGCATGGGAATGGAGGACGAGACGGACGTCCGTCGTATCAGGGGGGAGGGGGGGCAGGCCACAGGCCGCCGCAGCCGAGGCGCAGCAGCGTGCCGCCACGCCTGCCTGTCCCAGCCGTGCCCGGCTGGCCTGCAGGGCGGCCTCCTGGATGTCCAGGGCCAGCAGCAGGCTGCCCGCCGGGGCCTGGCGGGCCAGGAAAAGGCAGTCATGGCCGTTGCCGGCCGTGCCGTCCAGCAGCAGGGGGGGCTGCCCGCCGCCGTTGTCGCGCCAGGCGGCCAGGGCCCGGAGCACGGCGCTGTGCGCCACGGCGTCCAGAAGCGAAGGCCGGGGCGGTCGCAGGACCGTCCCGGCGCGGAACATGCCTGCCGCCCCGGAGGCGGCCACAGGATCTGCCATGACTAGTGGGTGGTGCCGTTGCCTTCGGTGCGCGGTGCGGCCATGCGGGTGGCCAGTTCCTTCACCTGGTCCGTGGAACACCACTGGGCGAACAGTTCGCGCCAGCTGCCGAACTCCATGAAGTTCTGGTCCAGCTGGTTCTCGTGCATCTGCACCCAGGCGTTGAACAGCTGCATGCGGGTCTGGAAGGTGGTGCTGTCGAACACGGTCTCAGCCATGCGCTGCGGCATGACCTTGCCGTCCAGATGTTCCATGACGAAGGAACAGACGGCCTGCTGCGACAGGGCAAAGCTGATCTCCTTGCCGTTCAGGCTTTCGGCCAGGGGCAGCAGCTCGGGGTACAGTTCCCTGATGCGCTGCATGCCCTGCTCGGGGATGGCCACGAACAGGGGCTTTTCCGCGCCTTCTTCCACAGGCGCATCCAGCTTTTCAGTGAGGAAATAGAAACGGATCCAGTTCTCGAACATCACGGTTTCCAGTATGCGCAGGACGGCATTCTGGAATTCTTCTTGAGGCGTGGGCATGGAAAATCCTTTGTGCAAAAAATTTCAAGCCACTTTACGATTCCCGTCCGGCGGCGTCAACTGGTGGTGGGCTCTTCCTTTCCCTACTGGGCAGGGGAGAGGGATGCGGGAAAGAGGAAACAGGAGGGGCGCTGCTGGCCTGTTGTCGCACCGGTGCCTTTGGGATTGATGGAACCTTCCGCCATCCGTCGGGCGCGCCATCATGCTGGCCGGTCTGGCTGCCGTTCTTCTTCAGCCCGCGCCGGAGCGGCCTCCCCCCTTCCCCGCTACTGGCCTGCCCAGCGCCTTTATGCTAATCTGTAACGATGATTGATTACGCGCACGCGCTCAACAGCGCCCAATACGAGGCCGCCACCTGCGGCGACGGGCCGGTCCTGGTCGTGGCCGGCGCCGGTTCCGGCAAGACCCGCACCATCACCTACCGCCTGTCCTGGCTGGCGGATCATGGCGTCCCGCCGGAATCCATGCTGCTGCTCACCTTCACCCGCAAGGCGGCGCAGGAGATGCTGCAGCGGGCCGCGGCCCTGTCCGACCATGCCCTGAGCCTGGTGCAGGGCGGCACCTTCCACTCCTTCGCTTTCGGCGTGCTGCGCCGTTACCGTCCCGACTGGCTGGAGGACCGCCCCTTCACGGTCATGGACAGCGCGGACATCAATGCGGCGGTCAAGGCCTGCAAGGATGCCCTCCGGCTGGGCAAGGGCGACCGCTCCTTCCCGCGTACCCAGGCCATCGTGGGCTTTTTGAGCAAGGCCCGGAACAAGGAGATGCGCCTGGACGAGGTCCTGCAGCGCGAGGCCTTCCACCTGCTGCCCTATGCCGAGCCGCTGATGCAGCTGGGCGAGGCCTATGATGCCTACCGCAAGGAAAAGGGCCTGCTGGACTACGACGACCTGCTGTTCGAGCTGGAGCATCTGCTGCGCACCAACGAGCGCGCTGCCGAGAACCTGCGCCGCCGCTACACGCACATTTTGGTGGACGAATATCAGGACACCAACCTGGTGCAGGCCCGCATCGTGCGCCTGCTGGCCGGGCCGGAGGGCGAAGGCATGCCGCCCGGCAACGTCATGGCCGTGGGCGACGAGGCCCAGTCCATCTATGCCTTCCGGGGCGCCAATGTGCGCAACATCCTCGATTTCCCCAAACTCTTCCCCGGCACGCGCGTCATCCGGCTGGAGGAGAACTACCGCTCCACCCGGCCCATCCTGGACGTGGCCAACAACCTGCTGGAACACGCGGCGGAATCCTTCCGCAAAAAACTGTTCACCCGCAAGGAGGGCGGCGCGCCGGTGCGCCTGGTGACGCCCCTCAGCGACATGAGCCAGGCCAAGCTGGTGGTGCGCCGCATCGAGGATCTGCTGACCCGGCACCTGCCGCACGAGATCGCGGTGCTCTTCCGGGCGGGTTTCCATTCCTACCATCTGGAGATGGCCCTCAACCAGGCGGGCATCGCCTTCCGCAAGTACGGCGGCCTGCGCTACACCGAGGCGGCCCACGTCAAGGACGTCATGGCCTACGCCCGCCTGCTGCTCAACCCGCTGGACATGCCCGCCTTCTCGCGGGTGGCCGAGCTGCACGAGGGCATCGGCCCCAAGACCGTGCTCAAGCTCTACAACGTGGCCCAGAGCGCCGACGGCCCGGCCCTGGACAAGGCCTGTGCCCGCTTCCCTTCCTTCCGCGAGGACCTGCGCTTCATCGCCGAGATGCGCGCCCGGCCGCTGCATCCGGTGACGGCGCTGGAGCTCATCGTGGACCATTACCGGCCCGTGCTGGAGAGCCGCTATCCCGAAGACTGGCCCCGCCGCCAGCAGGGACTGGAAGAGATCCTGCAGATGGCCTCGGGCTATAACGACCTGGACCTGTTCCTGGCCGATCTGGCCCTGGATTCCCCTGACGAGGAGGACGAGGACAACGAGGGCCGCATCACCCTTTCCACGGTGCACTCGGCCAAGGGCCTGGAGTGGAACGCCGTGCTGATCATCGATCTGGTGGAGGACCGCTTCCCCTCGCGTCACGCGCTGGCGCGCCCCGAGGACTTCGAGGAGGAACGCCGCCTGATGTACGTGGCCTGCACCCGCGCCCGGCAGGAGCTTGACCTGTATTCGCCGGCCACCATCTACAGCAAGGCCGAGCAGGGCACGCAGCACGTGGCCCAGAGCCCCTTCGTGCGCGAGCTGCCCGCCGGGCTGGCCGAGGAGTGGGTGGAAAGCTACGGCGGCGGTCTGAGCAAACGGGCGCGCGGCGGCATGTTCGCCGATCCTTTCGGTGGCCGTGCGGCCCCGTCCGGCCCCGGCGCGGGCTTTGGCCGCGGCCGTCACACGGGCCTTGCCGCCCCTGCCGGACTGAGCCCGGCCCAGCGTCTGGCCGCCACCCGCGCCCTGCAGGATGCCGATGACTGCCAGCTGCCCCTGGACGAACGGCCGGGAGGCGCCGCGGGCAGCGGCCGTCCGGCCGCGCCTGCCCCTGCCGCTCCCGCCGGGGACGCCACCGGTGGTCCGGTGCTGGCGGCCGCCGGGGCCGTGGCCGCGGGCAGGCGGCCCTGCTTCTGCCGCCACAAGATCTTCGGCCGGGGCAAGATCCTCGGCCTCATGCCCCCGAACAAGGTGCAGGTGAGTTTTTCCGGTTTCGGGATCAAGGTCATCCTGGCCGACTATCTGCAACTGGAGGACTGATATGTCCCAGCCTTCGCGCGCTTCTGAAGACAGCATCCTTGCCGGTCTGGCCCGGCATTTCCCGGCCACGCATCCTTCCCTGCTGCTGGGCAGGGGCGACGACTGCGCCGTGCTCAAGGCCGGCACGCCCCTGTGTGTGAGCAGCGACCTTTTCCTGGAGGATGTCCACTTCCGGCGTTCCTATTTCACGCCCGAAGAGATCGGCCACAAGGCCCTGGCCGTCAACGTGAGCGACATCGCGGCCTGCGGCGGCCGTCCGCTGGCCTTCACCCTGGCCCTGGGCCTGCCCGATGACGTGGATGCCGTGTGGCTCGACCGCTTTTTCTCCGGCATGGCCGCTCTGGCACAGGAACAGCGTCTGGCCCTGGCGGGCGGGGACTTGTCCCGCAGCCCCTTCCTGCACGTGAGCATCACCATCTGGGGCGAATCCTACACGGGCGGGGACTTCCTCGTGCGGGGCGGCTCCATGCCCGGGGACAGCCTGTTCGTGGTGGGGCGTCCGGGCCTGGCCCGCGTGGGCCTGCATGTGCTGGAGAAGGAAGGCCGGGCCGCGCTGGAACACTGGCCCGCTGCCTGCGCCGCGCATCTTTTGCCCGTGCCGCAGGTGGATGCCGGGCTCATGCTGGCCCGGGCGGGCGCCAATGCCCGGCCCCCGGCGCTGATGGACCTTTCCGACGGAATCATGCGCGACCTGCCGCGCCTGCTGGGCCGTACCGGCGAGAGCCGGGCCCGGCGCGAAGGCGACACGGGCACCGCCACGGACAGCGGTCTGGGGGCGGCCATCCTGCTGCCGCAGGGCATGCTCCATCCCGAAGTGGTGCGCCATGCCCGCGAGAACGGGCTCAACCCCGTGCACGAAGCCCTGCTGGGCGGCGAGGATTACGCCCTGCTGGGCTCCTGCGCCCCGGACATGCTGCCCATCCTGCATGCGGCCATCCCCGGCTTCATGAGCATCGGCACCATCACCGACGACGGCGAACTGACCTGCAACAACGAACCGCTGGACGCGCTCCAGGGCTTCGACCATTTTGCCGTATCCGCGGAGGCCTAGACCATGTCCTTTCCTTGTTTCCATCAGCGCCAGGGCCGGGACATCGCCCTGGCGGCCCTGCCGCCGGCCATCGTCCGGGAGCTGGCCGACGTCTGCCGCGAAGCCTGGCACGGCGGCATGCTGGCCGGCTGCAACGGCAACGCCAGCTGCCGCTGGCAAAGCCCCGAAGGCGAGCGCATCGTCATCACCCGCAGCGGCGCGGCCAAGGGGCGCCTGACGCTCCAGGACCTCTGCGTGCTGGATGCCCGCAGCGGCGCCACCCTGTACGGCGGTCCTTCGTCCAGCGAAGGCCTCATGCATCTGGAAGTCTACGCGGCCCGGCCCCGGTGCGGGGCCATCCTGCATACCCATCCCCGGCAGCTGCTGGCCCTGGCCCTGAAGCTGGAAGGCCAGGCGGACTGGCAGGAGCGTTTTTTGAAGCTGCCGGTCTTCGAATCCGGCGTCTGGCGGGCCCGGCTGGGCTATGCCCCGGCCTTCGAGCCCGGCACCCGCGAGCTGGCCGAGGCTGTGGGGCAGGCCGCCCGTGACTTCGAGGCCGTGTGGATGACCCGCCACGGCCTGTGCGCCACGGCCCCCTGCCTGGGCCAGGCCCTCACCCTCAGCGAAGAACTGGAACATCTGGCCGCCATCCAGCTGCTGGCGGGGTTATGTTAGTCTTTTGAGGGAGGGGAATCCTTCGCGCTGCTGTCGATGCCCGTAGCTTCCTGCGTCGCAACGGGCACGGCCCTGCAGGCCGTATTTTGAGGGGAGGAGAGACCCCTCTGCTG
>CALBAX010000035.1 GCA_937926875.1 uncultured Desulfovibrio sp. | reverse complement strand
ATATTACCAAACAGGTAATGGTACTATTGTATTACATTGGTTTTCAGGTAATAAATATGATATGCAACGTGCGCTTTCACTTGGATGTTATTTTTCAATCAATTCTGAAATGGTAAAATCAAATAACGGACGTAACATTATATCAAAATTGCCCTTGACTCACATTTTGACAGAGACCGACGGTCCATTTGTAAAAATTAATGGTAAGCCAGTTGAACCAACAGATATACCTAGTATAATTAATTCTATTTCTCAAATTAAAAAAGAAAATTACGATATTATTAAATCAAATATACACAGAAATTTTTTAGCTATATTAGAATAAAAATTCTAAATATATACTGATAAACCTCAAAATATAAAGTTTTGATTTTTTTCTAAGAAATATTTTATAATTTACTCATTTTTCATTAAAAAAATATCAAACTTTTCTATCATTAGAGCAGAGCAAAAGTTTGAAAAAACTTCTTTAGATGGATTTGGACATCTCCTTCATCTTTCAAAAACAGCAGCAACTTCATCGAACAGCAGCCCGTTTCCGGCTGACATCCCTACGCGGCGGCTCACCAAACATCCGTTTGTACTCGCGGATAAACTGCGTTGAGCTTTCATAACCGACGGCATAGGCGGCACTGGCGACATCATACTCGCTGGTCAACATAAGGCGCTGCGCTTCATACAGGCGCAGCGTTTTTTGAAACTGGAGCGGGCTGATCGTCGTCATCTGTTTGAAATTGCGGAAGAAACTGGAAGAACTCATGCCGACTTTCCGGGCCAGTTCTTCCACCTGGAGCGGGGCCTTGTAATTTTCTCGTAGCCAGGTAACTGCCTGTGCCACCTGATTGCTGGCCGTACCGAGGGAACAGATGGTTCGCAGCCATGCGCCTTGCGGCCCCAGCAGCAGTCGATGGTGGATTTCCCGGATCAGCATGGGGGCCATAATCGGAATTTCTTCCGGTTCGTCGAGCAACTCCGTCAGCCGAAGAAAAGCTGCCATGACTTTGGCGCTGGCTTCCATGACGGCAACACTCTTTCCAGCTCCCAGTTCTGTACGGGCCGGAGATGGTATTTCCGCCGCAAGCTGTGCCACGAGACTCCTGTCCAAATCAAGAGAAAGTGCCAAAAATGGCTCTTCGTCAGACGCAACAGTGATATAGCTTTCGCTCGGCATATCCACGCCCGCCACAAAGCAATGGTATTCCCCGTAAGAATACTCGTTCTTCCCTACTATGGTACGCTTGAATCCCTGAACCGTCAGCCCGATGAACGGTCTGTAGAAGACGCGCAACTCATTTGCCTGCACCCTTCTGACAAGATGGAATCCTGAAATTGCCGTAGGGTGACTTCCTGGTTCAGACGCACGTCCCAGAATCTTTTCTTTCAACTGTCCGTTTATCCGTTCGAGTTCGGCGCGTTGTTCCCGCATGGCTGTTTCCCTCACTGTTCCAGCATATCTTCAGTTGCATTTCCTGTACCACATCTCTCCCGAGCTTGCCTAGCTGTCTGGGAGAATCAGGCAGTTTTTCAGGGGGATTGTGTCTTTGTCCGCACCGCCTCGCCCTCTATTATCCGAGTCACAGAAAGGCTCGTGCCCATCGGCGTGAGAAAGAGAGAAACGTATAGCGCATAAGGAGTGTGCACCATGAAGAAGACAACGGCATTGCTGGCGGCCTTGTTGCTGGCCTCGACGGGAATGGCCGCGGTTCAGTCCCATGCGGCCGAAACGGGCAAGGAAGGGCAGGTCATCACCAGAGTCGGAACCCGCCCGTCCGGTGTGGGAAGCCATACGACATTTACCGGAAATGTGCGGCATGACCCGCTGTTCAGCCCCAACGAAGCCGCGCCATATTCCGTTTCCTATGTCACCTTTGAGCCGGGAGTCCGTTCCTTCTGGCATACCCATCCGGCAGGCCAGCGCCTTGTGGTCGTGTCTGGTGCCGGTCTGACCGGTGCCTGGGATGGCAGGGTAGAAGAAATCAAGGCCGGCGATGTGGTGTGGTGCCCGCCGGATATCAAGCACTGGCACGGCGCTTCCCCCACGACAGCCATGACGCATATGGCGCTTACCGGCATGAAGGACGGCAAGAACGTCACCTGGATGGAAGAAGTCAGCGACCAGCAATACAACGCGAAATAGCGAAATTTTTCCGGCGGACCCGCCGGAAAAGACGGGGCCGCCGCACAGGAGCGTCAACATGAGGACAGCACGAAGCATTCTTTCTTTTATGTGTGCGGCCATTGTTTTTTTGACGGCCGCTTCAGAGGGCATGGCTGTGGATAGCGCATTGAATCCGAAACAGCAGAGCATCATCGCCATCTCGTCTTTCACGGCCAACGGCAATCTGGAAAAACTGAAAGGCGCGTTGAACGAAGGTCTGGACGCGGGACTGACGGTCAACGAAATCAAGGAAATTCTGGTTCAGCTCTACGCTTATGCGGGCTTCCCCCGCAGTCTCAACGGCATCAATACGTTCATGGCCGTCATGGACGAACGCAAGGCCAAAGGTATTTCCGACAAGGAAGGTCGTGAGGCCAGCCCCATGCCCGCGAACTGGAACCGTGACGAATACGGCGCTCAGGTACGAGCGAGGCTCGGCGGCAGGGACACCATCCCCGCGCCCAGCGGCTACCAGCTTTTTGCGCCTGTCATCGACACCTTTTTGAAGGAACATCTTTTCGCGGACATCTTTGCCCGCGACAATCTGGATCATCAGAGCCGGGAACTTGCGACCATTTCCACGCTGGCCAGCATCCCCGGCCTTGGCGGACAGCTTCAGTTTCATATGAATGCGGCCATGAACACAGGATTGAACGAAGCGCAGATGAAGAACTTCATCTCCGTGCTGGCCGAGTGCGTGGGTACAAATGAAGCGCAGGCCGCCAATACAGTATTGACCAGAGTTCTCGCCAGCCGGACGAAATAAAGGAAAACGTATGCGCACGCACATTTTTATCCAACGGGGGGAACAACCTTCCGCTCCCGGCCCTGCTGAATGTTTTACCGGAACCGTGCGTATCGAGCACCTGTTTTCCACCCATGTTCCCGCCCGCGCGTCCGGTTCTTCCGTGGAGTTCAGACCGGGGGCAAGGACCGCATGGCACAGCCATCCGCTGGGGCAGACGCTGATAGTCACCTCCGGCAAAGGATTGGTGCAGGAGTGGAACGGACCGGTGCAGGAAGTCCGCCCCGGCGATGTGGTCTGGTTTCCGCCCGATGTCAAGCACTGGCATGGGGCCGCCAGCAACAGCCCCATGACGCATATTTCCATCTGTGAAGCGTTGGACGGAAAAAACGCCTGCTGGATGGAAAAGGTCAGTGACGAACAATATCAACAACAAACTTGAGTTGCCGGGAGGCAATGCCATGAAAACGACACTTATGAATAACGTGAAAAAGGCGACCGTTACGGCGGTTCTGGGAACGGCCCTGTTCGTTGGAACCGCTACCGCCGATGCGGCGGACATGTCGCGCGGCGCGAACAATTTCTACACCAGCGAAAAGGTAAACGTGGAAACAGTAAAATTCAACAATATGTACGGAATGGAGATTGTGGGAACCCTGTTCACGCCCAAACAGATGGGCAATGGCAAAAAATATCCCGCTCTTGTCGTGGGGCATCCTTTTGCGGCGGTCAGACAACAGGCGGCCAATCTGTACGCCACAAAGATGGCGGAAGCCGGTTTCGTCACCCTGTCTTTCGACCAGATGTTCTGGGGAGAAAGCGGCGGCAGCCCGCGTGGGGCCGTGTTGCCGGACCTCTATGTGGAAAGTTTCAGTGCGGGCGTGGACTATCTGGGAACACGACCCTTTATTGACCGGGAAAAAATCGGCGTTATCGGCATTTGCGGCAGCGGCGGATTCGCCATCGCGGCGACCAAGATTGACCCACGCATCAAGGCGCTGGCCACTGTCAGCATGTACGACATGGGCGAGTATTTCCGCACGGGGCTGAATCGCACCCGCACGGCGGAAACCCGGAATAAGGACCTTCAGACGGCGGCTGAGCAGCGTTACACGGCCTTTGAAAGCGGAACCCCTGTCTACGGCCCCGGACAGAACGACGCCGTATTTCCCGAAGCGGCGGAATCCAACGATTTTTACCAGACGGAAAGGGGCAAGGTGGCTTCCAATGACCGTAGAACCACGCCCGCCAGCTACGCGAAGTTCATAAACTTCTATCCGTTCAATGATATGGATTCCATTTCGCCCCGTCCCATCCTGTTTGTGGTGGGAGAAGTGGCTCCTTCCCGCTGCTATACCGACACGGCCTATGCAATGGCTGCTGAACCCAAGGAACTTGTGGTTATTGAGGGGGCCAACCGCATCGACCTGTATGACCGCACTGAGATGATTCCCTGGAACAAACTGACATCCTTCTTTGAGCAGCACCTCAACAAATAACAATGCTCTGAGACAAAATAAATTGGGTGCCGAAGACAACCAAGCCTGTCACCCATCTTTGAACGGCATCTCAACAAATAAGCCTGTCTCGAAACAGAAAGCCGGGTGGCGGATGTTGCCAGATCCGTCACCCATAATCTGGAGAATCCCATGTCTGAATCCTATTCCCGTCGCGCTTTTCTGAAAAGAGGCGCTCTCACGCTGGGCATGGCCATCATGTGTCACCTTTCAGGAATGGGCAGAGCCTTTGCCGTCCCGCAGACAGGAAACAGCCCGGAGCGAACCATGCTGATTGCGTATTTTTCCCATACCGGCAACACAGCCCTTGTGGCGGAACAGATACACTCCCTCACACACGGCGATATGCACAGAATCAGAACCGTGGAAGTTTACCCCGCAGAGCACGATCCGTGTTCCGAGCTGGCTGGAAGGCAACTGCGGGCCGGTTACAGGCCGGAACTGGCATCCCGCGTGGATAATATGGCGTCATATTCCATCGTATTCCTCGGATATCCCATCTGGTGGCACACCATGCCTATGGTCTGCTGGACTTTCCTTGAGTCTTACGACTTCACCGGAAAAAACATTGTCCCCTTCTGTACGCACGGCGGCGACGGTTTTGCCAACAGTCCGCGCGACATCAGGGCGCTGTGCCCGCAGGCTACAGTTCTGGAAGGCTACCACACCCGGAACGCCCATGCCGGAAGGATGCCGCACGATGTTGCAGACTGGTTGCGGCGCATCGGCATGACGGCCTGAGCGCCAGGGGAGGGGACAACCATGCGCACGAATCAAATCTTTCGGTTGTCGCTGGACAGCGCCATGTTGCTGCTTTTTTTGCTTCTCATGGCGGATCGTTACACCGGCAATCCCGTTCACGAGATTGCAGGGATACTGCTCTTTTTTCTGTTTGTTGCCCATGCCGCCGTCAACGGCAAATGGTATGCGACCATCATGCGCGGTTCGTATCCGTCTGCCCGCACGCTCCGGCTTGTGGCCAACGGTCTGCTCCTGGCGGTGTTCATGGGCACGGTTGGCAGCGGCATTTTGATTTCCAAAACCGTTTTCCCCTTTGCGGGCTTTGTGGACAGTTTTTCCATGCGAACCCTGCACATGTGCCTTGCCCATTGGACGTTTCTCCTTGCGGGCATTCATCTTGGGCTGTACTGGCACAGAATCTGGAATGGAGTGCGGACGCATTTCCCCCTGTGGGCGGAGAAGTTCAAAAGCGGTTTCCTGCCGACCGCACTCGCCAGCCTGGCGGCGCTCTATGGCAGCCACGCTTTTTCCGTCCGGGACATGAGCTATATCCTGACCATGCAGAGCGCCTATTCCGTATGGATTGATGGAGATACGGCCCTTGGGCTTCTGTTTGATTACGGTTCCATGCTCTGTCTGTTTGCCGTTCTCGCCAACATTGCCGTCCGGGTAGTCAATCACCGAAAGGAAAGAGATTCTTCCATGTCTGGAAACAGAGGATATTCACTGAAATACGTCATGGCGACGCTTGCCGCTGTAGCGATAATCGTTCTTTTCACCATACAGGCCCGTGCCGAAGGCGAGAAGGAGAAGAGCATCATGACCAATATTACCGTAACCGTGGGAAACGCATCGTTCCCCGGTGTACTCTACGACAACGCCGCGGCGAAAGCGCTGTTTTCCCGTCTGCCCGTACACTTTTCCCTTTCGCGGGGCAGCCGCGACTACTGCGGGAACATGGGAACCCCTCTCCCCCATGAAGAAAAGGATATCCAAAACGGTTACCGCAATGGCGACCTCGTCTGGTGGCTCCCCGGCAACGACTTCGTCATCTTCACGGAACGGGAGGAAAGTTCCAGCGAAGTGGAAGGCTGCGTCATCCTGGGGCGGCTTTTGAGCGGAGTGGAGGAAATTCGGGATATGGGCCGTTCCATCACAGTGACGGTGACGGAAAGGTAAATCCATACCTTTGGAAGGCGTTGAATGAGACTGCCGCGTTCAGGCAGCAGGGAAAAACGAAGATGAACATAGTGTATGTGCGACAAGTTCTTTTGGCACTGGTTTGCATTGTAACGATGTTGGGATGCAACAGCGCATGGG
>CALBAX010000034.1 GCA_937926875.1 uncultured Desulfovibrio sp. | reverse complement strand
GAACAGGTCCGGGAGGTCATGATCTCCGAAGCCTGGTACAGGGAGACCATGCCGATCCTGAAAGCCGGGATAGAAGACAGGACGCTGCTCCTGCCCAGGGACGCGGGCATCCTTTCGGATTTTCGGTCCTTGCGCGTGGTCAAGGGCGTGGCCCGCGTGCCGGAGCAGCGCAGCAAAGACAAGACCGGCGGTCGGCACGGCGACAGCGCGGTGGCCTGCGCCATGATGCTGGATGCCCGCAAGGAGCTGGGCAGCGCGGAGCCGTGGGAGTATGCGGGCGTGGCCTTGACGGGGATGGATATGCGGGGGTGGTGAATAAAATAGTATTTCACACAAGTATTATTTAATTTTAATCCATTCTTTTATCATATCATCCCTTTTTATATGAAAATCAATTGGCTTGAAAATTTTAATAGACGCATAGATCAAAAACAAAGAAAGTACCGCCTTTCCGAGGGTACATGATTTTTGGAAAAGGAATAGAAGTACACACGTTATAGCTAATGAACGATAAAATAATGAGTTAATATCGAAATATGTCAGTTTTTTAAATTGTAAAAGTTGATTTTTAAAACTTAATTTTCTAAAGTTATGAATACGTACTTCCCATTTAAATTCACTTAAATGTACATTGATGTAGGCGGATATTCTATATATTGTATATAGTAAGTCTTGATTGATAAAGTATGCTGGAACTATTGCAGAAAGAGGCACAAGAAATGAATATTCATTGATATCTTTTATTGTAAATAAGTATGCAAAAATCAATGCCGTTGATGCGAAAACGCCAAGTTGGATTTGCAATATCCAACCAAAACATTTCAAAATTTCATCTCGCAGAGTTTTGTACTCTTCAATCTTTATTAGTAACTCGTTATCTTTCATCATTGCTCCAGTCTTATATCTATTTTCTTATAATGTTGCTCAGCAGTACATCAATATACCGGCAATAAGGTTTCCTATAGCCCCTCCCTATTGCGACTCTGGCCTGTCGCTGAATCGACGCCTATAGCGACGGCAGACGGGAGAACATGCCCTGGTAGGTGGCTGCGATCCGCGCGTCTGGAATAGGAAATCCCTGCTGGATTGGCTGTTGCCAGCCGTTGTGGCACTTGTCGCGGATGTTCTGTAGCGGTGGCCTGTGCCATGATGCTGGATGCCCGCAAGGAGCTGGGCGCGGCGGAGCCGTGGGAGTATGCGAGAGTAGCGCTGCCAAGGATGTATAAATTTTCTTACGTTATTGGAATACTGGAACAGTATTGTCGAATTGTCTAATAAAACAATGGACTATTGTTGTTCCTACAACCGTTGTTGTAAATGCCAGCTTGATCGAATTAATGAAATCTATCGCTTTAGTAATGTTATCCTTTTGCGCTATAAGAGTATCGAATTTTTTCTTTACAGTTTTAAGTAACTCTGCATCTTCTTTATATAGCTTCCATATCTCCTGAAATGCCTTGACCTCATTCTCGTTCACCCTTCTTTCAATAAGTTGTCCATCTTGCTGATAGTAGACAATCAATTTGTCAATTAAACTATAACTAACTGTATTTATCCTTATATAGTCATCTAAAAAATCATTTTTGACAAAACAATCTAAATAAATATTAGACTCTGCAAGTATATTCATAGCTTGAGTATGCTCTTTTGAGTCAATTTTTATTCCAGTACATACAAATCCATCATATTTATTATGTAAATATTCAATTGGTGATGTGAATTTTTCTAGCCCACTACCTATCCTAACTAAGTTTAAACTAGCAAGATGCTCAATCCACATGGAGTCTGTTGGTAAAGGAATATATGAAATCTTCTCTAATAACTTGTCAAAATCTTCTAACAATTCATTTAAATTTGATTTTTGATTTATTAAATTATAAAATGTATAAACAATAGCAAGGGCGCATAAGGCTGAACTATCAACTTTATCTACAATTTCTATGGATTGTGAAATATTTGAAAAGATAATTCTATTATGCGGGTTTTCAATTTTATATTTTATTAATTCAGAGAGCATCTTGTAATCTTCCTCTCTACCAGAGGAGGCAGCAGCTCGATGAGCCTTTGCAAGTTGAATCTGAAATCCTGGATCGGTAAAAGCCTCTAATGCCCCTTCAATATGGGAAATTTTAGGCATAAGATCTTTTTCAAATTGCGAAATTCGTTCTAGAGCTGTATTATACGCTTCTTGGGTTAAATATTTTCGCTGTGTATTAAATAGTTCATAAAAAATAGTACGTGCTCGCTCTTCTGTAATCCCTAAATGGTAATTATTTATTGTTGTCGCCTGTTGCTGTTGTGAATTATTTCCAGCAATTTGTTTTTGATTATTATTCATCATGATATGATACTCCCGACTGTGTTTGCTGCGAGCTATCTCCAGCTTTTTGAATTTGATTAATTTTAAGTTTTACCGACTGCTTTTCCGAATGTTCTTTACAGCGAGAGTATATTGAAATGCCAGATTGGTTTTGTATTGTATTATTTCCTCCTTTTTGTTTTTGCTTTATGGATATTTTATATAAAAAAAATCCGCTAACGACCATTGTCAGAATAATCCCTAAGATTTGAGAACCAATGCCACTGAATATTTCATTAAGCGTCATATATAATCCTTTGCACCCCTCGCGCCCTTTCCGGGCAGGACCTCCGTTTTTCTGTCACCATGACGGGAAAATGGAGGTCTTTTGCTATGGCGGACGGGCTTTTTTTGCCGGACGGCACCTTTCTTTCTTTCAGCGCTGCGGAGCTGACCACACAGCTGGCCACACGCCAGAACGCGGGCGTCACCCTGGGCGAGCTGGAAGGGTGGCTGAATACCTTGCCGGACCCCGATCCGGTGCTACGTAAGCGGGGCGAAGACGCCACCGTGCTGGATGACCTGTCGGCGGACGACCAGGTGACCACGGCCATGCTATCCCGAAAAAACCGCGTGCTCAACTGCCCGGACTTCACGCTTCGAGCGGGAGCGCCGGACGGCGGCACGGCCACCCTGGAAGCCGAGGCGCTGTACCGCCGTTTTGTACAGGACCTGGAGCGGACCAACCTGCGCACCGTCATTTCCGGCATCCTGGATGCGCCCTTCTTCGGTTTCATCCCGCTGGAACTGATCTGGAGGCCCGGTGACAACTGGTGGCACCTTGTGGACATTGTGCCCCGGCCTCCCCGCTGGTTCCGCTTTGATAACGAAAACCGCCCGACCTTCGTGGGGGTCTACGGTGGTATCGCCGCACAGCCGGTGCCGCTGCCAGCGGGGAAGTTCGTCTTTGTCCAGCACCATGCCACCTACGACAATCCCTACGGTCTGCGCTTGCTGTCCCGTTGCCTCTGGCCCGTGGCCTTCAAGCGCGGCGGACTGCGTTTTTATGCCAAGTTTGTGGAGCGGCACGGTTTGCCGTGGGTGGTCGGAGAGGCCCCGGCCAAGGCCGAACGACTGGAAAAGCAGGACATGGCGCGGGACCTTGCCCGCATGGTGCAGGACGCCGTGGCCGTCATCCCGCACGGGGCCAATGTGAAGCTGGAGAGCGCCGGACAGACGCAGGGAGCGCTGCATGAGGACTTCCTTGCCAGGCAGGACAGAGCCATCAGCAAGATTCTCATGGGTCAGACCCTAACGGTAGAGATGGAAGGGGCCAACAGCCTGGCTGCTGCGGAGACCCACCGTTCCGTGGCGGAAGACCTGGCCGATGCCGACAAGGCGATGGTCGTGGACGCCTGGAACGAGATCGCCTGGCTGTATGCCCAGGTCAACGCCGGGCCTGGCGTGCTGGCCCCGCTGGCCGCTTATGACGAGCCCGAAGACCTGAATACGCGGGCCGATCTGGACAAGAAGCTGGTCGAGATCGGCGTGCGTTTTACGGCGGAGCATTTCAAGGAAAATTACGGCCTCAAGGAAAGCGAGTTCACCGTAGACGCCCCGCAACCGGGAGGCATTGCAAACTTCGCGGCCCCGTCCGGGCGCAAGCCGCTGGCGGAAAAGGCGCAAGCCACCCTCGATACGGCCATTGCCAAAATGCTGCCGGGGGCGCTCAAGGCCAGCGCCGAATTTGTCACGAGAGTTGAGAATGCCGTCCGCAAGGCCGCCAGCTATGACGATCTGCAGGATGCCCTGGTGGAATTGCTGGCTCCGTCCATGACACCGGACGCGCTGGAGAGTTTTCTGGCCCGCGCCATGACGGCTGCGGCGGGATACGGCGCTACGGCCGTGGCCGCCGAAGAGGCGGAGGACGGCAATGCCTAAGAAAAAGCCTTTTGACCTGCCAGCCCCGGAGGTTATCGCCGAGGGGGTCCCCCCTGACGCGGCCGTCGAGTTCTGGAAATGGCGGGCCAAGCTCACGGATGCCGAGGCGCAGGCGCTGGGGGAAAGCGCCAAGCACCGGGCTTTCTATGTTACCGGTCTGGCGCATCATGACCTTGTCCAGCTGGTGAGCGATGGCCTGGAAGACGCCCTGAAGAACGGGGAGACGCTGGCGGATTTCAAGACCCGGATCATGACCGCCATCCAGACGCAGGGCTGGCACGATTACCGGATCGAAAACATCTTCCGTACCAATCTGCAAACGGCCTATGCCGCCGGGCGCTACAAAAAAATGCAGGCGGTGAAGGCATCCCGCCCTTATTGGCAATACCTGGCCGTCATGGACCGGCGGGTGCGCCCCTCGCACGCCATCCTGGACGGGAAGGTTTATCCGGCGGATCACGAGTTCTGGGCGACGCATTACCCGCCCAACGGTTTCCGCTGCCGCTGTGGCGTGCGTACCCTGTCACAGCGCCAGGTCGATACGCTGGGCCTTCCGGTGGAAAAGGAAATGCCCCAGGCAGGGGTCTGGACCGATCCCAAGACCGGGATGGAATACTTTGTCCATTTCCCCGGCCCGGACAAGGGGTTTCGGAACAATCCCGGCAAGGACTGGGCCGAATCCGGGCTGAACCTGAAAAAACATGGTCTTGAGGGCACGGCCCCGCCGGTACCGAAAAAAGAACCGGTGACACAGAAAAAACTGGAGGCGGACATTGCCTCCATCGATGAACTCATCAAGGCGGGCAATGACCCGCAGGCCGTTCCCGGCCTGGAAGAGAAAAAGGCGGAGCTGCAGGCCCTGCTCGAAAAAAAGAAAAAGCAGGCTGCCCAGAAGAAGCTGAAAAACCAGCTGAAAAAACTGGAACAGCAGATCGGTGATTTCCCCGTAAAGACCTACAGCGGGATATGGCAGACGGATGTCACCACGACGGACTGGAAGGCAAAGTCCGGCAGCATACTGGCAAAGTCCGCCTATTTTAAGGACAAACTTGCCCTTGGAAACCTGACGCCGGAGGATGTCGCAAAGTTCAAAGGATTGCTGCAGGACCTGGAAGAGTTCGATGCGCAAGGGCAAAAGCTATATGCTTTGCAAGAGAAGCAAAAAAATATTCAACAATCCTTGTCCAAGCTCAAAAACGGTGGTAAGGAAAATCCTAATCCCTATTCCGAGGAGCGGAAGGCTGCCGCTGTTTGGGCGCAAACGGCGGAGGAAGCCGACAGCGTTTTACGAGAGCGATGCGGCGAGGTATGGCGCAATGCGACCAAGGCCCAGAAAGACGCCATTTATGAGTATACGCGCGGTTCTGGCGGATTCAATCGTCCCCTTCGCGGCCATGACGGTTACTGGGGGAACTTCAAGGGCGTGGGAAAGGTCGACCTGAACAACGAGGGGCGCGGAGCCGCCATCAAGCACATGACCGACCTTATCGACAAGTCGACCTATGACCGGGACATCTGGCTGCAGCGTGGCGTCGAGACGGCGGAAGGTGCGGCCAGCTTTCTTGGCGTTCCGGTAGAAGCGCTGAAAAAATGGCCGCTGAAAAAATTGGAAACCGCCTTGAAAAAAGACCCCAAAATCGAGCATGCCTTTGCCTCCTGCGGGAGCGCCAAGGGACAGGGGTTTGGTGGCTATATTTTCCGCATCTACTGCCCCAAGGGGACAAAGATGATGTATGCCGAGCCGTTCAGCCATTTTGGCGCGGGCCAGAAACGCAAATGGGACGGAAAGAAGCCACAGGCGTTTTTCGGGTATGAAGATGAAACGATTATCCAGCGCGGAACGACGTTCAGGATAACGAAAGTGGAAAAAGCAGGAAACAAACTGGCTTTCGAGATGGAAGTCGTCGAGCAGATATAGGGTGGGAAGGCTATGGGCAACAAGCGCCCCAGATGGGAAGAGGAAATATGGACGGTGCAGCACCCCAATGCCGTGGCCTGCGCAACCTGCAAGTTCAGGGCAACTGTTGCCGGTGACGGGACACAGTTGGATCGGGCAAGTACGGACACCTGCGAGATGTATGAAGACCCGGAGCGCAAGCCCAACGATGTTCTTTGGGATGGTGCGGAATGCGAGTTTTACGAAAAGGTAGATGATAGGCCCCAGGCCCTGATTCTTGGCCTGGCCGTCGGCGACGCCCTCGGCGTGCCGGTGGAGTTCAAAAAGCGCGGCACCTTCCATGTGACCGGCATGCAGGGCTACGGCACGCACAACCAGCCACCCGGCACATGGTCCGATGACACGTCCCTGACCCTGGCCCTGGCGGATAATCTGCTTGCAGACGGAGACAGGCCCGACCTTGAGTGTATCGCATGGGGATTCACGGAATGGTACGACAAGGCCGCCTACACGCCGCACGGCAAGGTGTTTGACGTGGGCAACGCGACGGCGGCGGCCATCAAGCGCCTGAAAAAAGGCGTGGCCCCGGAGAAGGCCGGGGGAACGGGGGAAAAGGACAACGGCAACGGTTCCCTCATGCGGATTGCGCCGCTGGCCTTTTATATGTTCGGCATCAGAAACGCGGAGGAACGCTTCCGTATCGTCCGGGATGTGTCGTCCATCACACACGCCCACGAATGGTCCGTGGCGGCCTGCTACATCTACGTTGAAATGCTGAACAAGCTGCGCATGGGTCGCAAGAAGAGGGCCGCCTATGCGGAACTGCGAGACGACTTCGCGCGCGGCGTGCCTTTCATCAGCAAGGCAACGCTGGCCAAGTTCGACCGGATACTTGGAGACGACATCAGTACCTTGCCGGAAGGGGAAATACGAAGCAGCGGCTTTGTCATCGACACGCTGGAAGCTGCGTTCTGGTGCTTTATGACCACGGACAACTACAAGGACGCCGTGCTGAAGGCGGTCAACCTGGGTGACGATACCGATACCACGGGAGCGGTGACGGGCGCGCTGGCCGGGCTGGCCTATGGTGTAGACGCCATCCCGCAGGAATGGCTTGACCAGCTCGCAAACCGGGAGGAAGTCCGGCGTATCGCCATCAAGATGCCCCGCTGGGATATGTTCCGAAAGGCAAGCCTCTAAAATCCTCGCATAGTACGCGCCCTTTCCGGGCGAAGCCCCTGTTTCCCTGTCATAGTGACGGAGAAACAGGGGCTTTTTTTATGGACAAATGGATCGAGATAGCCCGCACGGGCACCTTCACGGACAGCGCCGGGCGGCAGCAGACGTTTACGGAAAAGGACCTGGACGCCATCGCCAGCGCCTACGATCCGCAAAAGCGGGATGCCCCGCTGGTATTCGGCCACCCGCAGACGGATGCGGCCCCGGCGTTCGGCTGGGCGCAACGCCTGAAACGTGAGGGCGGCAGGCTGCTGGCGCAATTTGCCCAGGTGCCGGAACAGGTACGCGCTCTCGTGGGTGCCGGCCATTACCGGCATGTGAGCATGAGCCTCATGCCGGACCGTGTGACGTTGCGTCATGTGGCCCTGCTGGGCGCGGCGCAGCCCGCCATCGACGGCCTGCGGGCGGTGGAATTTTCCGACGGCGACGACGTCATAACCGTGGACTTCGCGGCCACACCCCAAGGAGACACCATGACAATGGAAGAATTGCAGCGGCAGGTAGGCCAGCTGCAGGCCCAGATCGAGGCCCTGAAAACTGAAAATGCCTCGCTCAAAAAAAAGGCCGAGACCAGCCAGCAAGAAAAGGAACAGGCCGAGACCTCCAAAACCGAAGCTGAAAAAAAGGCCGAAAAGGCCAGCGCCGACTTTGCCGCATACCGTGAACAGGTGGAGGGGGAACGCCGGGAAGCCCGCGTGTCCGATCTGGTAAAGGACGGCAAGGTGAAGCCCGCCGACAAGGAAAAGGTGTTGACCTTCGCTGCGGCCCTGGCCAGCCAGGGGGGCAGTGTGGACTTTGCCGCCCCCGACGGCAAGAGCGAGACCATCAGCCTGGAAGAACGCTACCTGCGGGAGCTGGAAGCACGGCCCAGGGACCAGCGTTTTGCGGAGTTTTCGACGCCTCCGGCCCATGCGGGTAATGACCAGCCCGAATGGACCCCCGACGACATGGTCAGCAAAATGTAGGAGGAGCCATGAACGAGGGCTTTCTCGGCAAATACACGTTTGGTGGCGAACGTGCCGCCACGGATGACCACCCCACTGTCATCCATTACCTGCCCCTTGCCGCCTCTGTGTCCGAAAAGCTGGACGTCGGCCTGCTGCTGAAGGCTGTCGACGTTTACGGCGCGACCGCCGTGGTCGGCGCGGAGAATACCGGCGTCACCGCCGCCAGCGTGACGTTGGAGACCCTGGCCGCCAAGGTGAACAACGTGCCCGGTGCCTATGTGTTCACCTACGACAGCGCGTGGAAGCTGGACGGCAGCCCGGCCACCATCACGGAGTACGGCGTGTCCCTGACCGGTGAACCGGCCAGCGGTGATACCGTGACCGTTACTCTGGCCGTGGCGGATGTGACCTATGAACCGGCCCTGGCCGTGGACGCTGCCGAGCCGTGCGCCGTCGTAGACCTGCCGTGCGATCCCACCGGGGAGAGCGGAGAAAAAAGCGTGGCTGCCGTTGTCCACGGAACGGTCAAAACGCGGGTGCTGAAGACCGGCGACGGCGTACCCCCCACGGGCGGGCAGATCGCTGCCCTGGCGCGCCACGGCGTCTTTGCCGTCTAACCGTCTAACAACAAGGAATCACTATGCTTGCGCAACTCAAAGGGCTGTTCACACCGCAGGCTATCGCCGCGTCCATGAAACTGCTCACGCCGCTGGAAACCACCATCATGGATACCCTGTTCAAAGACAGGCCCACGCATCCGCTGCCTCTGATCGGCGTCTCCGAGCTGGTATCCGTGGTGCAGACCGTGCCCGTTGTTCGCCGTGACGGTACGCCTGTTGCCCTCAAGGGCGAAACGGCCAGCATGGAATTTATCGCCCCTCTGCCGGTCAAGGTAAAAATCCCGGTGACCGCGTCGGAGCTGAACGACCTGCGGGTCATCTTCGGCGATCAGGCCGCCGTGACGGCATGGCGTACCCGCAAGATCGACCAGATACGCCGCACGGTACGCGATACCACGGAAGCCATGTGCGCGGTGGTCGCCTCCACAGGCAAGCTGACCTGGCCCGTGGAACTGGAGGGCGGGCACCAGGAGACCTATGAGGTCGATTACGGCCAGCTGCTTACCTATGAACCCGCCGCGAAGCTGACGGCGGGCTCCAGGCTGCCCGACGTCTACAAGCTCCTTCGCGACATGGAGCTGGAGGTGAAAAAGGGGGGCCTGGGCGGCAATGTGGAATTTTGGGCCGGGTCCGACGTGGTGGCCGTCCTGCTGGGCATTGTGGAACAGTATGTGTCCACGGTCGAAACCAAGCCCTACCGTGTATCCCTGGAGCAGGGGCGTGTTGTGGTGGGCGGCTACACCATCCGTTTCATGGACGAGACCTATCCCAACCCGCAAGACGAAACGGAATGGCTGCCCAAGCTCAACCCCAAGGTACTGCTGGCCGTGGCCACCAACCAGCCGGGCAAGGTCTGGTACTGCGCCATTGACTCCATTTCGGCCAACAATGCGGCCACGCCGCTGCATATCGTGCCGGTGGCCCGTCAGGACGACAGCGGCATCATGCTTATCGGCCAGGCCAAGCCCCTTCCGGCGCGCCCGTCGCGTG
>CALBAX010000033.1 GCA_937926875.1 uncultured Desulfovibrio sp. | reverse complement strand
CTCGTACCTGGAGAACATCACACCGTCACTCAGGATGATTTCGTGCGTTATTTGATCAGTGGGGAGCCTGGTACGGAAATAGAGCCGTAGTAATTGAAGACGTAATGGAGCAGCTATGAGCACGCGTATTTTTGCCACTCAGGGGGAAGTGCTGGAATTTTTACGCGGTCTGGGATTGAAAATCAGTCGGACGAAAATCAGCTCTGACTACCGCAGCGGCCGGCTGAAATGCACCTCGGACAAGCAATTCCGGGAAGAAGACGTCCTTGCTTACGCCGAGAGCCTCAAAGCTCCTGCTGTACAGGAAAAGGCTGACAAAGCCCAAAAGCTCAAAGCCGAACTGGCCAGACAGAAGGCTCTGCTCTCCTCGCTTCTGGAGGCCGTGCCGGATGATCATGCCGTGAAGCTGGCCCTTGAAAAATGGCTGGCCAAGAACGGCGATGAGGCGGACAACTTGTGCGGCGCCGTGAGGGAGGCCTTGGGCCGCATGGGAGATATGAAGCCTTCCCGCCATGCATCCCGGACAGAGCCCCTGCCCCCCGACTTGCAGGCTGAGGCATCCCTCAGCCCTGCCAAACCGCTGCCCGAACTGGTCTATCTCGTCCAGGGGAGCGCTTCCACGCCCTACAAAGTCAGGTTCCGGGGAGAAGGGCCGGGCCTGGTGGCTTTTTGCTCTTGCCCGGCCGGAAAGATGAGCAAGACCTTCTGCAAACATGCGGCCGCCCTGTTGAAGGGCGACGCCTCGCGCCTGGTCGACGGCTCCGCCGATCTTGCCGCCCTGCACTCCCGGGCGAACGGCTCCCCCCTGCTGGACAAAGCCCGGAGCTATACGGCCAAACCATGGTCACACAGAAAAACCATCGCTGCCCCCGGTGCGCCGGATCAGGGCCTCAAACGCCTGCTCCCCTATTTGGATCGACTGCTGGAACAGACCACACTCTGGCACGAATACAGCAGCAAGGACGACGGCTCGGAAAGCATCACCATCCTCGTGCAGGAATTCTGCAAAAACGGCACGCCGCGCAAGCGCCCCACCCCGCTGCTCTTGCTCTCCTATGAGCCCATCAAGTACCAGTACGTCCCCGGCAACTGGAACGATGAGCAGGAAGACTTCGAGGCCGGAACATACAAGGCTGTGGGCAAGCGCTCCCTCCCCTATCTGGTCAACAGTATCAACTACGGCACGCTCGATACGGCGTGGACAGCTTTCCTGCAGAAGCTCGAAGATGTGATTGCGGGATATGGCAAGAGCGATGCAGCGGAGGAATAGCAACGCTGAGTCAATAAGCGCATTCTTAATTTAACTAAGTACTATTCCTCAGGAGAAAAATATGGATTTATGGGAAATAATAGCCTCAAATTTTATTTCAGTTATTTTTGGTATTATATTAACCAACATCTGGAATAAATCAAAAAATATGATTCGAGAAAAATCAATTAAAAAAAATATAATTAAAGTGATTACTAGAAATTCAGAAGATATCTGTACTATAGCTTCTACAGTTCCGTTCTATCAAAATAATAGCTGTATAGATATAAAAATAAATAATAAAAACAAATTTTACCTTTCTCTACCTGATAATATGAAAACAAATCAAAATATAAATGTTAATGAATTCAAGTCAATAGATTGTATTAATATAGATATTGAATATGAAAGTCTTGGAATAACAAAAACAAAATTTTGGACTATTCTTGAAGAACAACGCCAGATTGTTGCAAATAGCTTTGCATCAAGAACAGGTGGTATGTATTTTAATGGTGAAAAATATGGTGTTCTTCATTCAGATGGATTTGGAAGAACAGCTGACAATATTGAAGACCCCAAGCTATTTATTGAACTATTTAAAACAGATTATTATACGCAAAGAATTATTGAGAAAACATTACATAAAATAAATATAAGAAATAAAATAGATTTGGATTTTTTAAATCATAGTATGCGAGGCCTCCGCCCATCACTTGGGGTCTCTATCATTCTTTTCCTTCCCAGTAGTAATGAAATTATTCTCACTAAAAGAAGCAAAAATGCTTCATATAATGAAGAAGGTAAAGAATGGATATATGTATCTGCAACAGAAGCATTCACAGAAACGGATTATGATGAATTCCAGAAGATACCAGATTTAATCTTATGCATACAACGCGGCCTAAAAGAGGAGCTTGGCATAGATAGAAATACAATAACTGATATAAAAATATATAATATGTTTTTTGAAAAGAATTTCTTCCAAGATGGGATTCTTGCCGTAGCCTCCTTAACTAAGTATATAACCTATGACAACATTATAAACTTAGCAGCAAAAGACAAAGATCTTGAAATATCAAGCTTTATACCTGTAAAAAATTCAAAAAATGAATTGCACAAATTTATCATAACCAATAGTAATAATTTAAGACCCCACACGAAGTATGCTTTAGAGAATTATATAGAGAGAATGAGCTATTTATATCAAGAATGATTAAAACTCATTAATATTCTTCTTAGGCCCCGGCTTCCACCGGAGCCTTTGTCATTTAGCGGGAAGCGTTCTCCAGCCAGTGGGCGAAATCCAGGACAGCCAGACTACCGTGAGGCAGGCCGTGCTTGAGGCTCTCCTTGCGGATCGTCCAGCCGGAACGGCGATACGGGCCGCTCAGGTAGGAGCCGGAGCCGTTTCCACTGCACTGGACGAACTAGCTGTTTTTTTGATGTCATCCCAGAACATGAGCCCCCGGAGGTATCCTCTCCGGGGGCTCATGTGTTTTTTGACCGCAACCTGCCTAGCCGGCAGCATAGGCCTGGGCGGCTCTGGCCAGATAGGCGGAGCGGCTCAGGCCGCGGGCCTTGGCTTCCTTGTCGATACGATTACGCAGGTACAAGGGCAACGTGATGTTCACCGGCACGGTCTTCTTCTCCAAAAAATCGAAATTCACATCCACGAGGACTACAGCTCCCCCCGCCGCATCCGGGGAGCCGATGACCGCTTCCAAAGCTGAGGGATCAGGAAGGCGATCAACATCTTCCCCCTCGTAATAGGTTTCAATGGCATCCTGGACATTGGCCAGAGCCTGTTCCAGGGTCTCCCCGCCGGAAAAAACTCCAGGGAAGTCGGGAACGGTCACACCGTAGTCCGAGCCGGGATCTTTATGGACGATAACGGGATAGCGCATAGGTTACTCCTGTGAGGGGGCTTGCGCCCCCTCCGGTTTATGGCAGCTTGATGCCGGTCTGTCTGGATATTGCCTTGAGGGTCCCGAGGGGGATGTCGCCTTTATGCCGATGGATAACTGTCCGTCTTCCATCCGGGTGGACCAGCTTGTCGTGATTGGTGCCGCCCATGTTGACGAATCCGGCCTCCTCCAGTCGTTTTATGAGTTCCCGTGCTGTCATGAGTTATTTATATACATAATGCGCATAAAAAGCAACAAAAACATACGCATTATGCGCATATTTTTTTACGGATTATCGCATTCCGGCGGCACTTTTCCCGCCACTCAACCGCGTACTGGCGGAAGGCCGACGGCTCCGGGAACAGTTCTTCCAGCGGAGAGAGCCTGTCCAGGATCGCAGGCGGGCAGCTACAGTAGCTCGGCCCCATATACTCGTCGATCAGCTTGTAGCCGTACCACAGTCGGTCACGGCAGGTGTCATACCGCGCGACCATGCCGAAGATGAGCCCACTCTCCAGCTTGACGGCCATGTAGACGACCCGCTCCCCACGCGCCCTGTGGCACGCCACCACCTCCAGATGCAATTCCTTGCTGAAAAATTCCTTGTCGCTGAGACGCTCGTCGCGATCGCAATAGGTCCAACCCATGTCAAACCTCCGTGCATGATGATGTGCGCCCGGAGCGATCCGGGCGCTATCGATGATTACAGGACGCTCCAGATGTAATCCGGCTCCAGACCGGTGATGTCGGCAAAGACCTCTTCGGGATCGATGCCGCAATCAAGGGCTTCCAGCATGGCAGCACGGGCCTCACGCATCACTTCCAGCGCTTCGTGGCGGGAAAGACCGTCCCGTTCCATGAGGATGGTCAACACTTCGTTCATGTCAGGCTCCTTTTATTCTGTGGCCCCGGCTTCCGCCGGGGCCTTTCTCGTTTAGCGGGAAGCGGTCTCCAGCCAGTGGGCGACATCCAGAACGGCCTGGCTGCCGCGAGGCAGGCCGTACTTGAGGCTCTCCTTGCGGATCGTCCAACCGGAGCGGCGATAGGGGCCGCTCAGGTAGTAGCCGGAGCCGCCCGTGTAGTTCTCGCGATTCTCCTGCCCTTCCGTGGCCAGCTTTTTCGTGGGGCCGAAGGTGGCCGCCAGCTTGCGCATCTCGCGGAAATTGTTGCGGTCGGACTTGGAGAAGCCCAGCAGGACGCGCCTGGTCACGCTATGCGCGAAATAATCGGTCATGATGTCGCTCTCATCCTCGCGCAACTCGGCGACGAGGTAGCCCTTGGCCCATTCCGGCGTGTGTTCCTGCCAGAAGGCCTCGCACCGGCTTTCCTGCTCGCGGCGCTCCTGCTTCGCCTTGGCCTGCTCCTGGGCGCGGATGGCATCTGCCTGCAGGACGGACTGGTACAGGGCCTCGCAGCTGGCCGGATCTTCGCGAAACTCCGTATTGGGGTGCCAGTGGATGATGGTGCGGTACGGCTCGGCGATGACCTTGGGGGAAACCCAGTGTCCGCAGGGACGCCCATCATTCCCTTCCTGCGTGGCGATGAACAGCTCAGGCCTGCCATAGCTCTGGCGGGTACTGACGACCGTGTAGACCCTGCTGTAGCTGATGACGAGGCGGCCCAGATATTCCGGGCTGTCCTGGGGGATGTGGGGGGAAAACATGATGCGCATGAGGTGGCTCCTTTGTTGTACCCTACCCGGCCTGTGGCACGACCGGGCGCTGTTTGTTAGCAGAAGCGGCGGGCCGTGGCGCGGCCATCGCTGTCGCGGATACGCAAGATCTTGTCTGCACGGCTTTCAGCTGCACTTGGACGCTTGCCCGTAAGACCAAGCATCCGGGCGTGATTCATGACCATCCGCTTGACGAAGTTCAGATAGCCAGCGCTAACTTCCGGCAACTGGTCAGAAAAAAGTTCGTTATTGAGGCGGCGCATGTTGACGCTCAGACGGTGATACCCTCCCTCGACCATACGATCGGCGAGCTGCTGCGTGACCTCCAGCGAGGGGGCCTTGAGGGGCCAACGCTCATCGAAGTTGGCCAGCATGGTAGGGACGTCAAATTCCGTGCTCATTTTCTTTTCTCCTTTTTTGTAACTTATTGAATTTCAATAACTTATCTATACAATATTAGCTCCCCTGCGTACATAAAAAAGGTGAATGAAATCGGGAAAATAGCAAAAAAAACGCCCCGCCGAAGCGGGGCTTGCTCATCAGGCGTCCAGCCTTTCCCGGACGCACATGGCGGCGAAACGGCCACGACCGTTCAGCATCCGCACCCACGCCTTTCTGGTGGGCGACCAGCGGAAGCCGTTACTCTTGAGCAGCTGGCGGGTATCGTCATCGGGCTTGCCCGGAAAGAGGAACATCACCCGGTTCTCCCCAGTGTCCTCCCGGTAGGTGTATCCCTGCCCTTCCTCTTCCCTGCTCTCGGCAGCGGCGGCCCGCTCCAGTTCGCGGATGCGCTGCTCCACCCGGCGGATGTTGGCGTTGCTGTTCTGGAGGGAGTACGGCGCGAAGCCCACACGCCCCAGGCAGTCAGGCTTGAGGATGTCCTGCGCCGCCCCTTCGCTCACGCCCAGCGCCATGAGGTTCGCCAGTTTGGCTTCGGGCGTCTTGCCCTTGCGGATGGCGGCATTGGCTGCCTTCATGAACTCGTGGTTCCGCCGCAGGTTCTCCAGCTTGTCATTGAGCTTGTCCAGGGCATCAGGATCATCGCTGGAGATGCCGCCGCTCCCGACCTTGGCGGCCTTCTCCTCGTAGTAATCGGCCTTGTCCATGGTGGCGAAGGCCTTGCCGAACGTATTGTGGATGCGGTCGCGGTAGCGCCTGTCCCGGCCCTCGGAGTGATGCCCCACGAGGATGGGCTGGCCAAAGGGGATGGCCGAGGCCATCTCGTGGGCCTGGTCGTGGAGCCGGTGCGCTTCGTCACGCAGCCGGCTGGCCTTTTCTTCGTAGCGTGCCCGGCGGGCTTCCTGCTTTTCTTCGTAGCTGTTCATGATGGTGTCCTTTTGGTTGAGGTTGCCCTGCCCCGGCGTGTGGCACCACCGGGGCAGGAGGAGTGCGGACTAGGCCCCTTCGATGATCTCTTCCAGCATCTCGTGGTTGACGATGTCCAGAAGGATGAAGGCCTTTCTGATGGCGTCTTCCGACATGGTTTCGCGCAGCTCATCCATGAACCAGCTGACGACGCTCGAAGCACCCTCCATGTCACCAGTGCGGAAACGGTAGCCCAGCTCTCCCACAGTGCTTTCCGGCAAGTTCTTGCAGGAAACATGAAACAGGATGTAGCTGGCATTGCGGATAACGGTGTAGCTGCTCATTCTCAGGCTCCTTTGAGGTAAGTTATTGAATTTCAATAACTTATCTATACAATATAGCGGCGTTGTCGTACACAAAAAAGTGAAGAAAATCGGCTAAATGGCAATTTTCTGCCTTTTGTCAAAGTGTATGCATCTCTATGAAATATTATTTAGAAAACAATATAATATAGAAACACCTATTGACATTGTTATAGTATTATTGTATAATAAAAATCCATATGGCGGAATGGAAATATAAAAAATTAAAGGGAAAAAATATGATGTCACTTTATAATTACTTACAAAATTATTTTCATAATAAAGACACATACATGGTACATAAATTTACTGAATACAATATAAAAAAATATGTAGATGAATTTACAATTGGGAATTATAGATTAGGGAATAAAGATGTAAATGAAAATCCTATCTACATTGGAAGATCAGATACAAATCTACAATCAAGACTTTTACAACATCTAAGTGATAGAAATAAATATGAGTTTTTTTCATTCAAAATAGCTTCATCAAAAGAAGATGCGTATATTCAAGAGTGCAAAGATTTTCATATTTTTTACAAATCTATAACAAATAAAATACATCCAGATAAGCCAAACAAGATGAATAATGTTCACTGTCCAGTAAAAAATTGTTCAAATTAACAATATTAGTTTAAATATAAAATAGCCTATTATCTAAGAAGCAACCGCCACTTCCTAGATAACAGGCTATTTGTCTTTACAAAATTTTGTTTATGGTACTTACTAAATTCACTTTTTACATATTCCTGGCCCGGCGTTGACGGCCCGGCGGCGCTGGCGCAGCAGCGTATGCTGATAGATTTGCAGCAGCATGCCTTCGTTCTTGTGTCCCATGACCTCGGCGACGCATTTGCGGTCAGCACCGTGATCCAGGGCGTGGGAGGCGAAGGCATGGCGCAGATCATAGGGGCGAAGGCGTCTGCCGATCCCGGCTCTGCGCAGGGCGTTGTGCCATGCCCTGCTGATGGAAAGCACCGGGCGGCCGCGGTAATGCACGACGAACTCCACGCCTGCTGCGGCATCCGTCTGCTGCCAACGCCGTAGCAGGGGCAGCAGATCGTCACGGACAGGGATGCTCCGGGCCTCGAACTCAGCGCCCTTGCGGGCATTGGGCATGCGGATCAGGCGACTATCCAGATCAACGTCCAGCCAGCGCAGTCGAAAAAGCTCGCTGGGGCCGATGCGCGGCCCCATACCCATGCCCAGAGCAATCACCCGCTGCACATGCTCCGCAGCCACAGCGTACAGACGCCGGGCCTCCTGCAACGTGGGAGGGTCGATGCGCTGCGAGCGCACGGTGGGGATGCGCAGCACGGATAGCGCGTTGCTGTCCAAATGCCGGCTGCGGCAGGCCCATGCCCATGCCCCCTTGAGGATGGCCGCCCTTCGGCTGACCGTGGCGGCGCCAGCCCCGCGCTGGCGCATTATCTCCATCCACGCCAGCACATCGTCCACGCTGATGCAGTGCGCTTTTCGGTGCCCGTAGATGTCCGCAAAACTGCGGAGGTGCTGCATGGCCGTCGTCCTCGTGGACAGGCTCTGCCGGGCCTCGATATAGGCTGACAGCAACTCGGCCACAGTGAGCGTTTTCTCCGGCTGGCGGCCTCTGTATCTGGCCCGGCGCACCAGGGCTTTCTCCCGCTCAAAAATAAGGCGCTGGACCCTCTCGAAGTCCAGCGCCTCCTGTTCGCTGCTGAAAGAGCGGATGCGCGGACGCCCGCTCCATGGTTCCCGAAATTTGCAGATCCAGGGCTTCTTCTTATACGGCAAAAAAATCACAGGCATAGCACCTCTCCTTTCCGGCACTATGCGAGCGAATGCCCCTACCGTCAAAGCAGCCTGCCTTCCAATTCCGCCATGAGGGCCAAAGCCTCCCGTTTGGACATCCTGGGGCCTCGATGCCCCTGCAGCCTGATCCACCAGCGATTCGTCCAGCAACGACTGGCACTGACCTTTCCCTTCTGGCTGGCAGTGAGACCCCGGCAAACACCGGGCAAAAGCCAGTGCAACGGGTTCCAGTCCCGCCGGTTGAAGCACCAGCCAATCCAGTTGGCCAGATCGACCACAAAGCCCCGCAGCCCGGACTGCCAAAAGCCATCCTGCCAGAAAACGCAGTCTTCGGCCCGGATACTGGCCCCATCGTGCGCCCAGGCCCCGAAACTCCGCACCGAGAAGCGGCTGCCAATGCCCCAGTTGCGGATCACGCAGCGACGCATGATGACGCGCACACCATCCTGGGCCTCCGGAGCACGGCGGCCAACATCCCGGATGATACAATCCTCCAGCACTAGCTCCGCGTCCGGATCCGTATCCGGGTAATCGCCGTTGCCCCACAGGATGGCCTTTCCCACTCTCGTCACCCGTGTACGGCGGATCACGGCACGCGCCCCGTCCACGCCGGAGATTCCTTCATCCAGCTTGTCCAGGGGCCAGCGGCCCATATCCACCGTGCAGTTGCGGATAATTACGAGGCCGTCGCTGCCGTACACCGTGATGCCGTCGCCTCCCCGGCTCAGGGGAGCCGTGATGTACTGCTCCTCGATGATGCCGCAGGATCTGTCCGACCCTTCACCGCCGGTCATCGCTGCCCTCCCAAGCCGTGCTTCACCCGATCCCATTCCTCTGCACGCTTGGCATTGTTGAAGCGATCAAGCGTACCGACCAGATAGCCAGTGATCCGGCGAATCCTCTGGAAGGGGACGCCTTGGCCCCGCGCCCGGGCATCTGGGACGGGCTCAGACTGCATACGTCACCTCCACGGACTGGACGGCAGCGACGCTGTCAGCAGCCTGGATGAGGGCCAGCAGCTCGTCCCGACGAGCCGCATGCAGCGCGAGGATAGTTTCAGGACCATCAGGATCAACAGCAGCCAGGGAGGCAGCCGCCACTGATACCTCAGTCACGGAAGGGCTGGCGGCAGGCATGGTGAGGCTGGCGATGATGGCCGCATCGCAGGCAGACCTGATTTCACGCTCTTTTTCTTCTTTCACGACAGACAGGGGCTTTTCCAGACGCACCGTGACCGCACCAGACGGCAGCGGGCCAAGGTCTTCGGTGTAGCGGGGCTGGCTCTGCCAGTCGTCACCCTCGGACGGCAGCCAGTACGGCGTGCCGCCCTGCTTTGTGCCCTTGCTGTCCAGATGCTGGCGGTGATCCTCCACCAGCTCCCATTCTCTCCCCGTCCAGCGGGCGACATGCCCTTCCGGGATGGAGGCAGGCGGCGGCGTGGTGGTGGCAGTCGCGCTCCTGGTCAGAGGCTTGCCGTTGACTTCCTGCGCCGGGCGAGAGCCCTTGTACTCGCGGGTCTTCACGTCGAACATGTACATCATGGCTGCCATAGCAATCTCCTTCTAGGGGGAGTGGTTAGAGATGGACGAAAGTTTTTCCGAAATTGGGGGCTGGGCGAAGGAAACGGAGCCGGCACACATGTACT
>CALBAX010000032.1 GCA_937926875.1 uncultured Desulfovibrio sp. | reverse complement strand
GCTGCTGGAAGCTCTGGAAAAGCTTTCCCGATGGGCGGGAGAGCCTTCCGGAGGAGGGCCTTCCGGTGCGCCGTCACGGGAGCTGGTGCGGGCCTTCGAAGAGGCGCTCTCCACGGCTCCGGCTGAAGGTCCCGCAGCCGCACCGGCAACAACGGCGCTCCTGCCGGGACCGGCAGAATCCATGTCGTGTCCGCCAGTTGCCGGAGCAGGTGCGGAAGGATCGCTGCCCGCTGTGGAACAGAGCGGGAGTGTTTTTGCCGTGGCACAGCCCGCCCCAGCCGCTGGCGCTGATGTCCCCGCCGGGCAGGCGGTGGCGGAGCCGCAGGCCGTCTTCCAGAGCGAAGGGCTCTCCCGCCAGGATGTCCTGGAAGAGCTGGGCCGTCTGCTGGACCGTGTCTCCGGGCAGGGGGCTTCCATCAGCCCGCAGGAATTGCTGCATGTGCAGCAGCTTGTGGGCATGCTCAACGTGCAGGCCAAAGTGGGTGTCCAGACCTCGCAGCAGACGACGCAAGGCCTGGAGGGCCTGCTGCGCCAGTCCGGTTAGGCACCCGTATCTTATCAGAGGTTTTCCATGCTGCGTCCCATGCTTTTTTTGCTGCTTTCCCTGCTTCTGCTCCTTTCCGGCTGCAAGGTGGAGATGTACTCCGGCCTGTCCGAGGATCAGGCCAACCAGATGCTTTCCACCCTGCTGCGACGGGGGATCGAGGCGGAAAAACAGGCCGCCGGCAAAAACGGCTATACCCTGCTGGTGGATGACGACCAGCTGGTGCGTGCCCTGCAGGTCCTCAAGGAGAACAGCCTGCCGCGCGAGGCCTTCAAGAACCTGGGGGAAGTGTTCGCCGGTGACGGCATGATCTCGTCCACTTCCGAGGTCCAGGCCCGTATGTCCTACGCCCTGTCGCAGGAGCTGGCGGACACGCTCTCGCGCATCGACGGTGTGCTGACGGCCCGTGTCCATGTGGTGCTCGGCGTCAACGACAAGGTGAACAACATCACCATCGCGCCTTCTGCGGCGGTTTTCCTGCGGCATACCCTGGATTCGCCCGTGGTCAACCTCGTGCCCGAGATCAGGGAACTGGTGGCGGGCGCTGTGGCCTCGCTCAAATACGACAATGTGAGCGTGATGCTGGTCCCGGTGCGGGAAAGCGTGACGGTACCGGATACGAAGATCCCGTCCCCGCTGCTGTCGCCGGGGGCCCATACGCCCGCCCTGCTGCTGCAGATGCTGGCCATGGCGGCCGTGCTCCTGGCACTGGGTGTGGGAGGCTGGGTCTATGGCCGCCGTCTGCTGGCCCGCCGCCGTGCGGCCCGAGAAGCCCTTGAGGCCGGGGAGGGGGACGGGACCGACAAGCAGGGTGAGGCCTGATGCGCAAACAGTTTTTTGCGGATGTCCTCGTGCGCCGTCCGGCCCTGTGGCAACGTCTGCTCCAGGCCAACCTGCCGGGAGACGGGCCGCGGCTGCCGGATGCCTGCCGTGAACAGCTGGGCGGGGCCGCAGACAGCCTTTGGGCCTGGTTGCGGCAGCGGCCGTTGACACACGGGCTGGCCGCTGCTGAAAGCGGAGCTGCCGAACCCGTTCCGTTCTGGGACTACGCCGAGGAATCGCGCCGTCTCGCTTTGCTGGATGCTCCGGCGCTGCTGGGATTGTGCCGGGTGACGGGCGTGGTCCTGCATGCCCCTGCCATCGCGACAGTGCTGCTGCGGGATGAAGTCCTGCCTCTGCGGGAATCCCTGGGAGAGGAGACGTATCAGTACGCCCTGCAGCGGGGCCGCTACCAGCTGGGAGGCGTGCGGCGCTTCTTCCAGTGGCGGGATACGGACCTGCCTTTGGCGGCACGCTGTGCCCTGCACGGCAATATGGCGCTGCGCCTGGTTGCCGGGCTTTGGCCGGAAGACGTGGCCCTGCGCGTCTGCGATCGTCTGCCCGAGCTGCCGGAGGCGGCCGCGCTGCCGTCCCTGACGGAAGAGGAGTGTCACGAACTGTGGCGCGGGATGAAAAAACTGCTGCTCAAGGAGGTGGCTCCGTCATGGGCGCCGTGTTTCGACTGACGGGCAATGCCGTGATGCCCGCCCCTGGGGTGCGGGTGCTGCGCGCGGCCGAGTATGCGCATCTCGTGGAAGCCAATGATGTGCTGGCCGCTGCCCGGGAACGGGCTGCCGCCATGGCTGCCGAGGCGGAAAAAGCCTACGAGGAACGCAGGCAGGCAGGCTATGAGGACGGCCTCATGGAAGGCCGCATGGAGCAGGCCGAAAAGATGATGGAAACGGCCATGCAGGCCGTGGAATATATCGAGGGCGTGGAAGCCAAGCTCGTGGGCGTGGTGACGTCCGCCGTACGCAAGATCATCGGCGAGCTGGACGACCGGGAATGCACGGTGCGCGTGGTGCGCAACGCCCTGAACGCTGTACGCAGCCAGCAGCGTGTGCTCATCCGTGTCTCTCCTGACGACAAGGACGCGGTGCGGGCCTCGCTGGCGGCCATGATCTCGTCCGCTCCCAATGGCGCCACGTTTCTGGACGTGACGGCCGATCCCCGCATGAAGTCCGGGGACTGTATCCTGGAATGCGAGCTGGGGGTCGTGGACGCCAGCCTGGAGACCCAGCTCAAGGCCATAGAGCACGCCTTGCTGGGCAAGATCAGGGAGTCGTAGGATGGCCTTCGAATACATCGGCGACCTGCTGGAAGAGGCCGTCCGCGACGTCAATCCTCTGGAGACGCGGGGGCGCGTGGAGCAGGTGGTGGGCACCATCATCCGTGCCGTGGTCCCCGGCGTGAAAGTGGGGGAACTCTGCCTGCTGCGCAATCCCTGGGAAGACTGGAGCCTCAAGGCCGAGGTGGTCGGTTTCGTCAGGAACGTGGCCCTGCTGTCGCCCCTGGGCAACATGCAGGGCATCTCCCCGGCCACGGAAGTCATCCCCACGGGCGAGATACTCTCCGTCCCCGTGGGCCATGAGCTGCTGGGCCGCGTGGTGGATGGTCTGGGGCAGGCCATGGACGGTGGTCCGGCCATCAGGACGCGCACCCACTATCCGCTGGTGGCCGAAGCGCCCAATCCCATGACCCGCAAGGTCATCAGCAAGCCCATCTCCCTGGGCCTGCGTGTCATCGACGGCGTGCTGACCTGCGGGGAAGGGCAGCGCATGGGCATCTTCGCCGCGGCCGGCGGCGGCAAGTCCACCTTGTTGTCCAGTATCCTCAAGGGCTGTACGGCCGATGTCTGCGTGCTGGCGCTCATCGGTGAACGCGGCCGCGAAGTGCGGGAATTCATCGAGCGCGACATCGGCCCGGAAGGTCGAAAAAAGGCCGTGCTCGTGGTCTCCACGTCGGACCGTTCCTCCATGGAGCGGCTCAAGGCCGCTTATACGGCCACGGCCATTGCCGAATATTTCCGCGATCAGGGCAAGAGCGTGCTGCTGATGATGGATTCCGTGACCCGTTTCGGACGCGCCCAGCGCGAGATAGGTCTTGCGGCCGGAGAACCGCCGACCCGCCGGGGCTTTCCGCCTTCGGTCTTTTCGGAACTGCCCAAGCTCATGGAACGGGCGGGCAATTCTGACAAGGGCTCCATCACGGCCCTGTACACCGTGCTGGTGGAAGGCGATGACATGACCGAACCCATCGCCGACGAGACCCGGTCCATCCTTGACGGGCATATCGTGCTTTCGCGCAAGCTGGCCGCTGCCAACCATTATCCCGCCATCGACGTCCAGGCCAGCGTCAGCCGCGTCATGAACGCCGTGGTGGACAGGGAGCACAAGGCCGCGGCCCAGGCCCTGCGCAAGATACTGGCCAAATATGCGGAAGTGGAGCTGCTGGTGCAGATCGGCGAATACAAGAAAGGGGCCGATGCCGAGGCGGATTTTGCCCTGGGGCACATCCAGGCAGTCAATGCCTTTTTGCGTCAGGGGCTGGAGGAAAAAAGCTCGTTCGAGGAGACCCTGGCGGCCCTGAAAAAGGTCGTGCTGTAAGCGGGGCCCGGTCCCCGCATATGGCAAAGGTGCATCATGGCGCAACGTCCTTATCCTTTGCAGGCCCTGCTGTCCGTCCGCCACTACCGGGAGGACGCCGCCCGCAATGCCTTGCGGCTGGAGGAACGGCGGCTGGTGCAGGCCCGTGAGGAAGTGATGCGGCGGCAGGCCGAGCTGGAACGCTACCGCATCTGGCGGCAGGAAGAAGAGGAGCGGCGTTACGCCGCCATCCTGGGAGCCAGCCTTTCTCTGGAGGAGGTGGCGGATTTTCGGGCCTCCCTGGGCGCATTGGCCACCGGGGAGCAGGAGCGCTTCCAGGCCGTGCGGCAGGCAGAGGAGCAGGTGCGGCAGCAGGAACAGGCCGTGACCGGTGCGCAAAGGGCCGTGGCCCTGGCCCGCCGGGAAGCGGCCAAGATCGAGAAACATCGTGACATCTGGCAGGAGAACGCCAAACGGGAGCAGGAACATCTGGAAGATCTGGAGCTGGAGGAGTTCGCCACCCCTTCCCGCGCCAGTGACGATGCCTGAGATCCCCCGCAGGCTGTCCGGCCGGATCCCGCAAGTCCGCATGGCGGCATATGCTGGAGGTGCCCATGGGTATGGAGGTCAGTTCCCGACGCTTGCAGGAGGCGGATTCCCGCATGCAGGCAGAGCGTGAAGGTGCGGATCGTCCCGTGGACGACAGGGACAAGGAGCGTTTTGACCGGGCCATGCAGGAATCCCGGGAACGGGACGGGCAGGGCGGTCAGGAGGATGGCCGGGGCGGCTCCCGGCAGGAGACGCTGTCGCCCCAGGCGCTGCTGGACAGCCTTTTCGGCAGCCGTATGCAGACCCTGCAGACGAGCGTCGAAAAGGCAGCCTCCGCGCCCGGGGATGTGGAGGCCCTCGTCAACGAACTGGTGGACCGAATCCTGGTCTCCGAGCCGGGCAAGGGCTCCCCGGAAGTTCGTATCACGCTGGGGCAGGGCCCGCTTTCCGGCGCCGAATTATGTCTGGCCCGGGCGCAGGACGGACAGTTGTTCATCCGGCTTGCCTGTGCCGATCCGGCGTCCTTCCAGACAGCGGTGGGGGCACAGGATGCCTTGCGCAGCACGCTGGAGCGCAGTGGCGAGAACGCGCGCGTGGAGATCGTCCAGAGCCGGGCGGACGGCGGCAATGAAGGTGATGCCCGGCAGCAGTCCCGGGGCCGCCAGGATCACGTCCCTGACGTGGATTAGCTACGGCCGCCACACGGCGCGCCATGATATTTTCCCCCTCCGAAAGGGGAGCGGACAGATCCCGCTGGTTTTCGGAAAAGGTGAGCCATGTCCCAGGAGATCCCTTCCCGGCCTTTCATCCCGCCGATGCTGCCGCCGTTGCAGGCGCGGCTGGTCAATGCCCTCGTCTGCCGGGCCCTGCCGTTGACCGTACCGCTGGATGCCGGTGCGGAGCAGCCTGTTCCCTGTACGTTGTCGCTCAATGTCGCGGCGGCCACCGCGGAGCGGGATGTCCCCTTTGCCCCGGCGGCCGAGCTGTATCTGAGCAGTGGCGAGGATATGTGGCGGCTGGAATGGTCATCGCTGGAGGCACTGGCCCTGAGACCGGATCTGGCCGCCTGGCGCAGCGCCCTGCCTGCAGGGGAGCAGACCTTTGTCCGCCTGCCCGGCGAATTGTGTCTGGCTGTTCTGGAGCGTCTGCTCGTGCCTGCGCTGCAACAGCTGGAAGACTTCCTGGGCTGTGAGCTGCGTTGTGCCGGTACGCCGCAGACCGAGATTGTCTGGGGCGGGCAGTTGCCCCTGCGGCTGGATCTTCCCGGCGGTGAGGCTGTTTTCCTGCGTCTGTCCTGGGCGAGGGAAAATGCTGCACGCTATCTGCTGGAGCGGCTGGAACAGCTCCCCATGCGCGCGGAGGCCAAGGTCCGTTTCATGGGGACACTGGCCTGCCCTCTGGAAGCGGGGCAGATGCATCTGTCTGCGGACGAGGCGGCGACGCTGGTCCCGGGGGACGTCCTCCTGCCGGAGAGCTGGGCCCCTGAGACGCCGCGCCTGCGCCTGCCGCAGGGCAGGGCACTGGCCTGCCGGCTTGGGGAAGGGATCTTGTCCGTGCTGGGACCGGATATGGGCGACCCCGGCCGGGAGCCCGCAGAGAAAGGAAGCGAGGACGGCATGAGTGAAGAACATCTGGCCCCCACCGGGGCCGTCCAGGACGATGGGCCCGCCGCAGAATCCGCCGTGGCCCCTGCGTCCGTCGGAGCGCTGGAACTGCCTGTGGTCTTTGAGATCGGCAGGCTGCATCTTCGTCTGGACGAACTGGCGGCGCTGATCCCCGGACATACGCTGGCCCTGGGCGGCGAGACGCCGTCGCCCGTCGTGGACATCCGTGTGGCGGGGCAGCTGCTGGCGCAGGGACGTCTGGTGGACGTGGGCGGCATGCCGGGCGTGCAGATCACCCGCATGCATGCTGCCGGACAGGACAGCGGTACGCCGCAGGGGGCCGGGGATGGAACTGGCCGGGATTAATCCCCTCTACCTTATCGCGGGCCTGGCGCTCTTGGGGCTGGCGCCCTTCCTGCTCATGATGGTCACGTCCTACGTGAAGATCGTGGTGGTCACGAGCCTTGTCCGCAATGCTCTGGGCGTGCAGCAGGTACCGCCTGCCATGGTCATGAACGGCCTGGCCATCATCCTGACGGTCTTCATCATGGCGCCGGTGGCCATGGACACCAAGACCCTGCTGGAAGAGCAGCGGTTCAGCGCGAACCCGAAACCTTCGGAGATGCTGGAGACCCTGCAGGCCGTCTCGCCGCCGTTGCGGCAGTTCCTGGAAAAAAACACCAGCCCCGCCATTTTGCAGGAATTCATGGGCACGGCCCAGCGCATCTGGCCGGAGCATCAGCGGCAGAGCATCTCGCGTGACAACATGTTCATCCTGGTGCCGGCCTTTACCATCACGGAGCTGACCAAGGCCTTCCAGATCGGCTTTTTGCTTTATTTGCCTTTCGTTGCCATAGACCTTATCATTTCCAACGTCCTGCTGGCCATGGGCATGATGATGGTTTCGCCCATGACCATTTCCCTGCCGTTCAAGCTGCTGCTGTTCGTGACGCTGGACGGCTGGCTGAAGATCAGTCAGGGCCTGCTGCTCAGCTACCAGTAGCCAGATTCGGAGGTTCTATGGAAGTCATCGTAACGGAACAGGACGGTATCGCCATCGTGGAGCTTGCAGGCCGCATGGACGCCACGACGACACCGGAATTCGAAAACGCGACCCGCGCCCTGCTGGAGACGGGCAAGCAGCGCCTGCTCATCGACATGTCCCGGCTGGAATATATCAGCTCTGCCGGCTTGCGGGGCATCCTTGGGCTTGTCAAGGCACTCAAGGCCTGTGCCGGCAAGCTGGCTTTTTGTTCCCTGCAGCCCATGACGGCGGAAGTGTTCCGCATCTCCGGGTTCAACGCCATGCTGACTGTTCGCGACAGCCGGCAGGAAGCCCTTGCGGCCCTGGCCGGCTGAGACAGGGCAAGGAGGTAGGCAGTGGCCAGAATCATGCTTCCCGCCCGTGTTGACAGCTGCGCGCCGGCCATGGAATTCCTGCGTGAACACCTGGCCGCCGACCATGCCGGGATCCTTGGCTTCGTGGAACTGGCAGTGGAGGAACTGCTGGTCAATGTGGCCACCTATGCCTATGCCGGTACCTGCCCGCAGGAAGGCGAGAGGCACGCCCACTGGGGGCAGATGGAACTGGGCTTCAGGCGGGTGAGTATGGACAGCGCGCCTTTCCTCTGTGTCTGGATCCGGGACTGGGGCACGTCCTTCGATCCTTTCATGGAGAGCGTCACGCCGGATACCTCGCTGAGCGCAGAGGAGCGCCCCATCGGCGGCCTGGGCGTCCATCTGGTCAAGAACGTTTCCGCGCATCACTGTTACAGCGGGGATGACGGCACCAATACCATCGAACTGTATTTCCAGCTTGCCCACGACAAAAACTGAGCCGTGAAGGATAGCCGCTGCCTTCGTTTTTTCTGCTTTGCCTGCCTGCTGCTGAGCATTTTTCTGGCCGGGGGATGTGGCGCCCGGTCGTCCAGACATGTGCCGCCTCCGCCGGAAGCGGCGTTGCCGCCGGTGCCCCTACAGCCCGGCACGGGCATCCTTTCCCATGAATATCAGGAGCAGAAGGTCCTGCCGCGCATGGTACGGGTCGCTTCCCTGCCGCAGAAAAAAGCCCCGGGCGATGCCCGGCAGGCCACAGCGGCCATGCCAGCTCCTGCCTCCCAGACCATGACCGTGGCCGCCGTAGCGACGGCTGGCCGGAACGACCGGCAGTCTTCCACTGCGGCTCCGGCGCAGCGTACGTCTTTTCGTCCGCCATCCGCACCGGTGATCCATGACGACATCGTGCCCCCGGCACCCGAGGAATGGCGCCGTCTGGCCCGTGAGGCCGAGGAGATCTTCGGCCTTGACGCGGGGCTGGTCCTGGCAGTCATCCAGGCCGAATCCTCTTTTGACCACACAGCGATCTCACCGGTAGGGGCCCAGGGAGCCATGCAGATCATGCCCCATACCCAGGAAGAGCTGGGGCTCATCGATCCCTTCGACCCCCGGGCCAATGTCTATGCCGGTTCCCAGTACCTGATGCACCAGTTGCAGCGCTTCGGTTCCGTGGAACTGGCCCTGGCTGCCTACAATGCCGGGCCCGGCAGTGTGGAGCAGTACGGCGGCATCCCTCCTTTTCCCGAAACGCAGGAATTCGTCCGGCGCGTCCTGGTCTATTGGCACCGGAACGTTCCTGCGGATCAGCCGGCGCATTCCTGAGATCGGCCGCAAAAGGGGCCTGAACCGTCGTCCGCTTTCCAACTGGACGCAACGTGATGACCTGACGCTGCCGCCAAGCCCGCAGGACGCCCCCGGCTGGAAGTCCTTCCGGCGTCGTGCCGGATGTCTTTTCCCACCCGTCCTCTTTTGTTTTGGTCCTTTTCCTTTTTTGGGTCCCCGTTCTTCATTGCCGGAGGACGCTGGCTTGCCGGACTATCTGTGGGATCGGGTGGTTTTTGCCTGTTTTTTCGCCGCGTGCGTTTTCCGTGCCTGATTGGCCGGGGCGGCTTACTTTGGGTTCTGCCCACCCATACCGTAAAGGATGATGCGCTTTCCGCGCGGTGCCGCCAGAGGGGAATGGCGCCGGATGTAGTCGCTCGTCAGCTCCCTGACAGACAGGGGGCTGGTGGCCAGCAGGCGGCCATGCCGCAACATCCCGAAACCGTCGCCGCCCGAAGCCAGAAAATCGCTCAGGACGACACCATAACGGGCCTGAGGCTCCAGCGCCTGCCGCTGGCCGCGTTCGTCCACGATATGGACGGCCCGCAGACGCTGGCCCGCAGGGCGGCTGGTGTCCGCCTCATAGGTCAGGCCCGCCACCTGCAACAGCTGCGGCCCCTCCCCATCGGGCCCGGATACGGCGTGTTCCAGGGCTTTCCGGAGCTGTTCGCCTGAATATTCCCGGACGTACACCTGACCGTCAAAAGGATGCAGGGCCAGCAGGTCCCCTCGGGAAATGTCGCCTGCGGGCAGGGAAGCCCGGATGCCGCCACCGTTCACCAGAGCCAGACGGGCGCCCTGTTTCCTTCCGTATTCCAGAAAGGCGTCTGCCGTCAGCAGGCCGCTGAAGCAGTCGCCCTTGCGGCAGGCTTCCATGCCATCCGGCATCCGCACGCTGTGGTGGCCCACGATCTCTGTACGATAGTGCGCCAGGCTTTCCGCGTAGTTGGCTACCAGACGGGTCATGGCCTCGTCCTGCGGCAGGGCTGGGACGAGTTCCCGGGGGCCGCCTGCCCAGGCCACAGGGATGCCCGACGCATCGAAGGTGATGCTCAGGTCCCCCAGATAGCGGGTCGCACGGGCGGCTGTCACCACCAGGACAGGGGAGCCGTCCGGCGCGTGCTCCACGATGGGGTAGGGACCGTCCTGGGAGCCGGGGCCGAGATAGGTGTGGGTGTGGCCGCCCACGATGACATCCACGCCGCTGACGCTGCGGGCCAGCTCCCTGTCCCGTTCCAGCCCCAGATGGGTCACGGCGATGATGTGCCGGATGCCCTGTGCCTCCAGTTCGGCGACATACTGTTCCAGCGTTGTCCGGGCGTCCCGGAAGGTGGTCCGGGGGCAGGCTGCCGCCAGTCCGGTGACTTCGTCATTGGCCAGCCCGATGATGCCCACTCTCGTCCCGCGTACCATCCGGACAAGATAAGGACGTATGCGGCTCCCCCCGGCCAGCGGGCAGCCCTGCTGCGGCGTCAGGTTGGCGGCCAGCACCGGCAGGGGCTGGGCCTCCAGGAAACGGGCCAGTTCGCGGCACCCCTCATCGAATTCATGATTGCCCAACGTCATGGCGTCGTAGGGCAGCAACTTGTCCGCAGCGGCGATCATGGGCCACTTGTTGACGCTGTAGAACAGGGTGCCCTGGAACTGGTCGCCCGCGTCCAGGGCGATGACGTTGTCCTGCTCTTGCCGGGCAGCCTGGATGGCCGCGCTGATGCGTGCCAGACCGCCGCGGCAGTCTGTGGCCTCGAAACAGGCGTTCATGCGGTCATCGATACCGGCAAGAAAGGCATGGGTGTCGTTCACATGCAGGAGGCGCAATTCCAGCCCATCATTCGGCGTTGCCTTGTGGTGCGCAGGAGCGCAGGCAGCCATGAGGAGGAAAAGAGCACAGAGGAGGGCCGTGACCGGCAGGAACAGCATTCGTTTCCGTGGCAGATGATGCATGGATGTATCCTTTATGTTGCCTGATGTGCGGAGGTGGCGGACGTCGATGCATGTGGACCGGGAGGCGCTTCATCGCTGGCCTGGGCATGGGAAGGCAGGCAGCTGTTGCAAGACCGCATGGTGAAGCTGGTCGTACGCAGGCACTGTGTCTGTGCGTCCCTTGAGGCAGGATGGCCGCACAGGACGGTATGCACGGACGGGATAGACGACCCGTTCCGTGCCCTGACGATTGTTATACGGGGAGGCTGCGAAAGGGAAGGGCATATCTGGCTGGTGGCGGGGCGGTCTGCTGGTGGTCTGCCGGGAACGCCGCCTGTCTGTTTTGGGTGAGGCGCCCGGAAACGAAAAAACGGCACCTGCATGGCTGCAAGTGCCGTTGGACATGAGGGCTGGTCAGGGCGAATGGTGTGTATGGACAGCCTGCCGGTCAGGCCGGACAGGGAGAGGCGTTAAAGCGCTTCCTGGTAGATGTTGATGGCATCCTGCAGCGAGACACTACGCGGATTGTTGCCCAGCAGACGGGTCACCTGCAGCACGGATTCGGCCAGCGCAGGCACATCGGCGGGCGTGACGCCGTAATCGGCAAGATGGCGGGGCACCTGCAGGTCGCGGGCCAGGCTTTCCAGGGCATCGAGGCAGCGGCCGGCGGCCTTTTCGGGGCTCAATCCGGTGGTGTTTTCTCCCAGCATGGCGGCCAGTCGGGCAAAGCGTTCCATATTGCCCACCATGTTGAAGCGGAAGACAGGCAGGAGCATCAGGGTATTGGCCAGGCCATGCGGGATGTGGTAGCGCGCGCCGATGGGATAGGCAAAGGCATGCACGGCCGTGACGCCCGCATTGCAGAAGGCCACACCGGCATAGAAGCTGCCGGTCAGCATGGCCTGCCGGGCCTGGATGTCTTCACCGCGGGCCCAGGCCTTGCGCAGGTTGGGAGCGATGAGGGCGATGGCATGTTCCGCCCACATGTCGGTGAGGGGCGTGGCATGGATAGAGGTATAGGCTTCCATGGCATGGATGAGGGCATCCATGCCACTGGCCGCGGTGGGTCCTTTGGGAAGGCTCAGGGTCAGTTCGGGATCCAGGATCACGCTGGCGGGCAGCATATGGCGGCTGACGATGCCCATCTTCAGCTGGGCGGCTTCGTCGGAGAGGATGGCGATGTCCGTGACTTCGCTCCCCGTACCGGCAGAAGTGGGGACGAGGATCAGGGGCGCCCCGGGTTTGGCCACTTTCTCGATGCCGTACAGGTCGCGGATGTCCTGCTGGTTGCCCAGCAGCACGGAACAGGTCTTGGCGGTATCCAGCGAGGAGCCGCCGCCGATACCGATGACGCAGTCTGCGCCAAAGGCACGGGCCTGTTCGGCGACAGCAAGGACGCTCTCCACCCGGGGTTCGGGCTCCACGTCGGCATGGATCGCCACCTCAAAGCCTTTTCCGCGCAGCAGGGCAGCGGTCTTTTCCGTCAGGCCCAGCTTGGCCAGGATGGGGTCGCAGACCAGAAAGATTTTGTGGCCGTTCAGCGAAGCGGCCTCTTCGGCGATATTCCCGTAAAAGCTGCCGCATCCGTTGACGATACGGCGACAGATCTTGAACGTCGTGATATCCATGGTATTCTCTCTGATATTGATGGTTTTGGTACGCCTTTCTACAGGATGCTGAGGCCCAGCAGCTTCATGCCGTTCTCATAAAAGAGCTTGCGGCGGCATTCTTCAGTAAGGTCGAGGCGCTGATATTTTTCGACGGCCTTGCGGACTTCCACGAAGGGGTTGGCGCTGGCAAAAACGACTTTGTCCGTGATGTATTCATTGGCGGCCTGGATGTAGTTCTGCCCCATCAGCTTGGATTCGCAGGTGGAGAAGTCCATGTAGACATTGCTGTGGCGCAGGACCAGGGCGATGGCCTCCAGCACCCAGGGATAGCCGCCGTGGCTGAGGAGGATCTTCAGTTCGGGGAAGTCGGTGGCCACGCGGTCGATGTGGCGGGGATCGGTGGAATCCAGGACGACCTTGGGCATGAAGGGCGAAAGGCCGGCGGTCATGATGACGGGGATGTCGAATTCGCAGCACATGGCGTACAGCGGATAGAATTTGGCATCGTCCACGGCGCAGTGGGCCATGGCGGCGTCGATGGCGGCACCGCGGATACCGTCTTCGAGAACGGCCTTGCGGAAGCGGCGCACCGCCGTCATGCCCTTGTGGGGGTCATAGGCCCAGAAGCCGATGAACAGGTCGGGCGCGGCCGCCATGCACTGCAGCACGTCGTCGTTGGTGCTTTTGATGGCATAGGTGGATTCGATGTCGCGCCCGGAGACCACAGCCTTGGCGATGTCGAGGCCGCGCAACTCGTCGATGCATTCCGGCAGGCTCTTCTCGGGCCGGGAACAGAAATCCGTCTTTTTGATGTATTCGCAATACACGGGGTTTTTGATGACACTGTCGAGAGAGGCGCGGGTGCTGGGGCGATAGCGGAAGTCGATGATCTTCATGATGTTCTCTTACAGGTTGATGGTGAGGTTCTTGCGGACGAGGGAAAGGGCCAGAGCGAAGACGCCCGTGAGACAGAGGACATAGGGAACGATGCCGAAGTGGCTGTAGACCAGGACAGGCAGCCAGGTCCCCAGGGCGCTGAAGGTGTAGTAAACGGAAAGATAGACGCCATTGGTCATGTTTTTTTCGGCCTGGCTCATGCGGTTCACCACCCCGGGCAGCGTGGTGTAGACCAGTACGAAACCCGTCGTCATGCCGAAGATGGCCAGGAGCAGGGAAAGCGGGCTCGAAGGGAGCAGGATCGGGACAGAGGCGAGGAAGAGCAGGACGCCGCAGCGGATAGTGCGCATCTCGCCGCGCAGCAGGTGCATGACCCGCTTGGAGAAGACCCCCAGCAGGGAACAGATGAAGGCCGGGACATAGAGCAGCCCCGTGGCCCAGCGGCCGGCATCAGGCAGGAGCTCCCGCATGCGGAAGGGCGCCAGGTTCAGGACAGACGCATGGGCGAAGATGCACAGGGGGCCGATGAGCATGAGCAGCAGCAGGCCCGGCTGGCGCAGCACCCGCAACAGATGCACCGGAGAAAAAACGTCATGCTGTGCGCTCCGGGTCTTTTGCACACACAGGAGACAGGGCAGCGCAGAGACCAGCAGGATGGCATATGTCAGGAAGGCCGTCTGCCAGCCAAGCCAGCTGGCGATGAAGCCGGAGCCTATCCTGCCCAGGAAGGCCCCGAACATGGTGGTCGTGGTGTAGATGGTCATGGCCCGCTGCAGGGAGTCCTGCCGGCTGTGCAGGGAGATGTGCGTCATCAGGGCCAGCAGGATGGCAGGGACCAGCAGGCCGGTCAGAGCACGCAGTGCCAGCAGCTGCCAGAAAGCCGTCGTGAACGAAGATGCCAGCAGGACGAGGGCGCACAGGCCGGTGGTCATCTGCAATAGACGACGGGTGCTGCACAGGTTGAGGATATACCCATAGCAGATCGGCGCCAGCCCCAGCGGCAGGATGGCCAGCGTCATGAGCAGGCTGGCAGACTGGCTGCCGACCCCGAAATGCTGCTGGATGACCGGCAGCAGGGGCTGGGGACCATAGAGGGCGGCAAAGGCCGCAAAGGTCGTCCAGAGCAGGACAAGGAATTCCACCCTGCCCAGGCTGGGGGCCGGTGCACATGTGGACATGGGATCTGCTTCCTCCGCATGGTTTGGGGGAGGCTGGCTGGATCTCCCCGTTGCGGAGCGGCAAAGCAAAAAGGGTGCCGTTATGGGGGCATAAATGTATTTTCATAGATAACTTATTTATAATATTGGTAAAAATAATTTTGTATGCCGTATGCCCCATGGAAGCAGGAGAGAGTGGAAGAAAAATATATTGCATATTTGCATTGCGTAAATGCACGATAATCTCTGTATCAAAAGAAGGTCTTCACAATTTGCATGGATGCAGTATCATCGAAAAACAGCCGGGGCCGGTCTGGCCTGACGGCATGTACCGTGACATATCTCCAATCTTTTCAGGGCGTGCCATGAGTTCTACGGGTATTCAACTTTTGCCGCAGCAGCTGGTTCCCCTCATGCCCATCCTGGATGCCATGAGCGATGGTGTCCTTGTGGTGGACGCCAGCGGCAGCATCATTGCCGTCAATAAAAGCATGAGGCGTTTTTACCAGGGGGGCGAGACGCCTTTTCCCGGATATCCGCTGGCGGATTTCAATGCCGCTGACTGGGTGGAAGCCAAACGGGTCCTGACGTCTGGAAAGCCCCTGCTGGGGCAGACCATGCACCTGCCTGCGGCCACGGTGGTGGCCAACAGGCTGCCCATCCTGCAGAACGGCAAGGTGGCGGGTGTGGTCTGCGTCATGCAGGAGATCTCATCGCTGGATGCCGTGGTGCGCCAGCTGGGAGCGTATCGGGAGCTGGACAGTCAGCTGAAAGGATTGCTGGAGGCCCTGCCGCAGGCCGTACTGGTGACGGATGCGGAAGGGCGCATCCTGCGGATCAACGCTCCCTGCTGTCGCCTGTGCGGCATGGAACGCGACAGCTTGCAAGGGCGCAATGTGCGCGAGCTGGAAAAGGATTTCCCCGAGCTGGCCGTGGAGGTCGCGCACTGTCTTCAGCGGGCCCTGCCTGCCCAGAGCATCGCCCGCTGCCAGGGGCGGCCCTTGCTGCTGTGGTCTGTCCCCTCTCTGGACAATCACAAAAAGCCCCGCTTCATCGTGGTCTCGCTGATGGATCTGGAGCGCTTCGACTATGTGCGCCAGCAGCTGGAGGACAGCCGCCGGAGCGCTGAAGAGGCGGAAGCCGTGGCACACGGGGGCGATATCTTCAGTCAGGTGACCCAGGAAGTGGGCATGGTCGTCCGCAGCGCGGCCATACGGCGCGTGGTCGACAGGGCCATCAAGGTCAGTCAGACGGACAGCTCCGTCCTCCTGCAGGGCGAATCCGGCGTGGGCAAGAGCATGCTGGCGGCCATCGTCCACAGGCTCTCGCCCCGGAAGAACGGGCCTTTCATCTCCATCAACTGCGGCGCCATCCCCGAACAGCTCATGGAGAGCGAGCTTTTCGGCTATGAGCGCGGGGCCTTCAGCGGTGCCAACCCCAAGGGCAAGACAGGTTTGCTGGAGGCGGCCCACGGCGGTACGGTCTTTTTTGACGAGATCGGGGAGCTTCCCCTGCCCATGCAGGTCAAGCTGCTGGAAGCCCTGGATAAGCACGCTTTTCTGCGGGTGGGGGGGACGAAGCCCGTTTCCGTGGATGTCCGCATCGTGGCGGCTACCAACAGGAACCTGGCCGAGGATGTGGAGCAGGGCAGGTTCCGCAAGGATCTTTTTTACCGGCTCAACGTCATCCCGATCCTGATCCCGCCATTGCGGGAACGCAAGGAAGACATCTATGCGCTGGCCCTGGACATGCTGGACAGGCATAACGCCCGGCATGGCTGCCAGAAGCGCCTTTCTCCCGAAGTCATCGACCTGCTGCTTTCCCATCCCTTTCCGGGCAATGCCCGGGAGCTTGGCAATATCATGGAATGGATGCTGGTCATGTCCGAAGGCAATGTCCTGCGGCCCGATGACCTGCCCCTTTCCATGCGGCAGGGAAGCCCGGTGCAGGCGGCAGCCCCGGCCGAGCAGGAAGGGGATGCCGCGAGCCTGGTCTACCGGCACGGCAAGCCCCTGAAGGACATCCTTTTTGCTGTGGAGGAAGAGTGCCTTCGGCAGGCGCTGCAACGCTGCGCGACCATGCATGAGGCGGCCCAGATGCTGGGCATGCATCCCACCACCCTGTGGCGCAAGCTCGCGCAGCACAATATGGGACAGGAAGGTAAGGCGTGATGGCATACGGGGAAGCAGTGGAAAACCTTTCCAGAGGTATGGTCCTGGTCTCCCATATCCAGCGGGGGGCCGTACAGGACGGGCCCGGCTGGCGGACGACGGTCTATCTCAAGGGCTGCCCTTTGCGCTGCCCGTGGTGCTACAATGCCGAGAGCCTGCACTTCCCGCAGGAGTTGCGTTATGTACCGCAGTTCTGCATCGGGGCGGCGGCTTGCGGCAGGTGTCTGGAGGCATGCCGTTCCGGGGGGATCGTCCCGCCGGGGCCGGACACGGCCGGCAGGCCCGTGGTACGGCGGCAGCTTTGCCGCGTCTGCGGGGAATGCACGCAGGTCTGTCCCTCGGGGGCGCTCTCGCTGGTAGGGCGGGCCATGACGGCCGCGGACATCGTGCAGGAAGCGGAAAAGGACAGGGATTTTTACAGTACCTCCGGCGGAGGGCTGACCCTGAGCGGCGGTGAACCGCTGGTCAGACCTGCCCTGGCCGCAGCGGTCATGACGCTGGCCCGTCAGAAAAGCCTGCATACCGCCATCGAGACCTGCGGCTGGTTCGACCTGGACGCCCCGGAGAACAGGACGGCCCTGCGGCATTGTGATCTGCTGATCTTCGACCTCAAGCATCTGGACAGTCGCCAGCACCGGACGTTCACCCATATGGACAACAGCCGGATACTGGAGAATCTGGACAGGATCGTGCGTGAGTTCCCGGCCTTGCCCCTCTGGGTCAGGACGCCGGTCGTCCGGGGCTTCAATGACAATGAGGCAGATATCCGGGCCATGGCACGCCATGTGGCCCAGCTGCCCACGGTGACGCGCCACGAGCTTTTGCCGTGTCTGCCGGTAGGGGAAGAGAAATATGCCCAGCTCGGGATGGTCCGTTCCCAGCTGGCCAGCGTCGGTCCCGACAGCGCCCAGCTGCGGGAGCTGCGGGCCGTGGTGGCGGCCTGCCGCCATGAAGCGCGACACGGACGGGCAGAAGGGGAGGCGTGATGAAGACGGTCATGACGAGTCCGCGGGCGCGTACGGCCCGCATATTGTCGCGATTCGCGGGCCAGGTGCCTCGCCTGTCTGTGGACAGGGCACGTTATTTCACCCGCTCGTTCCGTACCACGGAGCACCTGCCGCTGGTGGTGCGCTGGGCCAAGGCTCTGGCGCATGTCATGGAGAACATAGACGTGCAGATCCTGCCGGACGAGCTCATCGTGGGCAGGGGCGGGCCTGAGGGGCGCTACGGCATCCTGTATCCCGAACTGGAAGGAGCCTATTTCGCCACTGCCGGCAGCCTGCTGGAGTCGGCGGAAGACATGCCGCATCATTTTTCCGCGCAGGACATCGCCGTCATACGCGACGAGCTGCTGCCCTTCTGGGCCGGCAGGACCTTCCGGGAAAGCCTGGCCGACGCGGTGCCCCTGCACCTGCGCAGGCTCCTCTACAAGGACGGGGACATCTATGTGCCGTCCTTCATCATCCACGAGACAGCCACGGTTCGCCATTCCCTGCAATGGGTACTGGATTACGGCAAGGTCCTGCAACGGGGCTTTTGCGGCATCTATCAGGAGACCGCCCGGCGTCTGGACACGCTGGACATCAACGACCCGGCCAACAACTGGGACAAGGCGCCTTTCTACCGGGCGGTGATGATCCTTTGTGAAGGCATACGGAGCTTTGCCTGCCGCTATGCCGCGCTTGCCCGGCAGCAGGCGGCAGCCTGTGGCGATGCCGTGCGCCGTGAAGAGCTGGAGCGCATCGCGGCCATTTGCGAGCATGTGCCCTGGCAGCCCGCCCGTACGTTCCACGAGGCCTTGCAGGCCCAGTGGTTCACCCAGCTGGTGTCACGTCTGGAGCAACTGCACGGCGGCATCATCAGCAACGGACGCATGGATCAGTACCTGTATCCTTTTTACAGGAGGGACAGGGAGGAGGGCCGCTTGGACGAAGAGCAGGCCCTGGAACTGCTGGACTGCCTGTGGCTGAACATGGCCCAGTTCGTGCGCGTCCAGCCGACGGCGGCCGGGATCCAGATCTATGAAGGCAACGCCCACTGGGAACATACCTGCATCGGAGGGCAGCTGGCGGACGGCAGTGATGCCACCAACGAGCTTTCCTGGCTGCTGCTGCGGTCCCGGCGCGAGTTCCCGCTGGATTACCCCGACCTCAGCCTGCGGATCCATGAGGGCACGCCGGAAGATCTGCTGCGGGCGGCCTGTGCCGCCATCCGGGAGGGGCGCGGCCCGAAATTCATGAACGATGTCGAGATCATCGACCTGTTCGTGAGGAAAGGGGCGAGCCTTGAGGAGGCACGCGACTACAGCGGCTCCGGCTGCAGTGAGGTCCGCCTGATCAACCGGACGACCTATCTGACCGGCACCACCTGGTTCAATCTGGCGGCCGTTCTCGAGATGGTGCTGTACAACGGGCATTGCAGTATGGAAGGAAGCGGCCGGCTGGGGCTGGAGACCGGCGACCCGTGTACGTTCAGCACCTATACGGCTTTTGAGGAAGCCTTTTTCGCCCAGCTTTCCTTCATCCTGGAGCAGGTCCTCATCCAGCAGTATGTGGCGGATACCCTGCGGCCCGCCCATGTGGCGGCACCGCTGCTTTCCAGTTTGCATGATCTCTGCATGGAGCAGGGCAGGGACATCAACGTGGGCAGGCTGGAAGGCGCCCTGATCCTGGGCGGGCAGATCGGCCCTACCGGGTTCGCGACGGTGGTGGATTCGCTGGCGGCCATCCGCTGGCTGGTCTATGAGCGGCGTGTCCTGGATATGGCCCGTCTTCTGGAAGCCCTCAGGAGCAACTTTGAAGGCTTCGAGCTGGAGCGCCAGTACTGCCTGGCCGCTCCCAAGTTCGGCAATCAGGATGACAGGGTCGATGATATCGCTGCCAGGCTCGACCGTTTCATGGTCGAATTCTGCGGCCGCCATCTCAATTATTACGGCGGCACTCCCGAGGTCTTCTATGTGCCGGTGACCAGCCACCGGGCCATGGGGGGCGTCACGGGGGCCACACCTGACGGACGCCGGGCCGGTGACGCGCTTTCCGCAGGGATCTCGCCGGGAGCGGGCTGTGCCCGCAACGGCTGTACGGCGATCCTGCATTCCGTGGCCGCCTGCAAATATGATCAGGGCCTGGCCCGTGCCGCCCGCATGCTGGACATCTCCATGCCACCGCGTGCCGTGGCCGGTGAGGACGGCTGCGCCAGGATGGCGTCCTTCATCAGGACCTGGAGCAGGCAGAAGCACTGGCACCTCAACATCTGCATGCAGGATGCCCTGCAGCTGCTGGCCGCCCGCAACGACAAAGAAAAATTTTATGCCCAGATGATGCCTTTCGAGGGCTATGCGGCCCTTCCGGGGCCGCTGCGGCCGGAGGCACAGGCGGAGCTGCTGCGGGAAACGACGGAGCAGGACGAGCAGGCCTGACGGTCTGCATCATGTGAACCTTTTCCTTATACGCAGAAAAAGGGGGCGCTGTGCGTCCCCTTTTTTTGTGCCGCAAGGCCCTGACGGGATCGATTTTTCCCGTTTTTTCGGTGGAGTCCTCCCATTTTTTCACTATAGATAATCATTATTTGTTTCTACATTGCATTCGTACGATATTGCAAAATCGAAATAAATAATTAACTATTTGTTTTTATTTATTTTATTTATATAATTAAGCGGATACTGCAATTTTGCAGGCATACAGGCTTTTTGAAAGTCCTATATATTGCAGTATCGCAATATAGAAGAGGGAGATTGACAGGATTGTTTTTTAACATATTGAAAATATTGCTTGTTATTTTTGTGGCACAGCCTTTGCTTTATGCAGACCAAGAAATCAACAGGAGTTTCCCAATGGCAAACCATAAGATCACCATTTACCATGACGGTACCATCCTGACCATGGATGCGGACTTCCCCCAGGTCGAAGCGCTGGCCGTGATGGACGGGCGTATAGTGGCCACGGGCTCCCTGAAGGATGTGAAGCAGGCTGTGGGCGATGACGCCGACCTGGTCTCTCTGGAAGGGGGCACGCTGCTGCCGGGATTCATCGACGGGCACAGCCATTTTTGCAGCGGCGGCATGAACCGCCTGTATGCAGCCGATTGTGCTGTGGAGAACATGGAGGCCCTCAAGGAGAGCCTGCGCCGCAAGCTGCATGAAGACCGCCCCTCCAAGTGGGTCGTCGGGCACAGCTTTGACGAGAAGGGCATGGTGGAACAGTGTTGCCCCACCCGCGAGATCCTGGATGAAGTCTCTACGGACGTTCCCATCTTTTTCCGCCATGTGACGGGCCATACGGGCATTGCCAACAGCAAGGCCCTGGAGATCGCGGGCATCACCCGCGACACGCCCGATCCGGCCGGCGGCATCATCGGCCGTGATGCCCAGGGCGAGCCCAACGGCATCCTGGAAGGCATCCCGGCCCAGACCCTGGTGCGCAAGCATATCCCCGGCTTTACCCTGGACGAGATGCGCGCGGCCCTGGCTGACGACAGCGCCCGCTATGCCTCTTGCGGCATCACCACGGCGCAGGGGGGCCCGGCCTTTTCGCCCATGGATGCGGAACTGGGCCACAAGGTGACCGAACTGGTCCTGGACTGCGCGCACGACGGCACCCTGACCATCCGTACCGTGCTTTTCATCCGTGCCAATGACATGAGCCGCCTGGCTCCGTATCCCAACCATGTGCCCGGCACGGATCTTTCCGGCAACGGCCGGGTGACCATGGGGGCGGCCAAGCTGTGGGCCGACGGGGATCCGCGCGGCCATACCGGCTACTTCCTGGAGCCCTATCCCTTCGTGGATCCTGCCAAGGGCGCGGATTACCGTGGTGAGTTCCTTTATACCGTGGACGAGCTGGTGGAAAAGATCCTGCCCATCCACAAGGCCGGCTGGCAGATCGCCATCCATGCCAATGGCGACGGTGGCATCGAGATCGTGACCCAGGCCTACGAACGCCTGCAGCAGCTCCATCCCCGTCCCAACGCGCGGCACCTGGTCATCCATTGCCAGTATCCCAGCTACAGCCAGTTGCAGCGTCTCAAGACTGCCGGGGCCTATCCCTGCTTCTTCATCAGCCCCCTGTACCACTGGGGCGAGATCCATGCCGGTTATGTGGGCGCGGACCGCGTGGCCCGTTTCTGTCCCTGCCATGACGCTGATGAGCTGGGCCTGCCCTACAACCTGCATACCGACGCCCCCATCACGCCGGTGGATCCCCTGATCCAGGTCTGCACGGCCGTGACCCGCACCAGCCGCAAGGGCACTGTGTACGGGCCTGACCAGGCCGTGACGGTCATGTCGGCGCTCAAGGCCGTGACCATCCATGCCGCTTTCCTCAACTTCGAGGAGCATGTGAAGGGTTCCCTGACGCCCGGCAAGTACGCCGACATGGTCCTGCTGGCCGAGAACCCCCTGACGGTCGCCCCCGAACATATCAAGGACATCGCCGTGCTGCGTACCTACGTGGATGGTGATGTCGTGTACAGCCGCTCCTAGGATGGAGGAGATCATGGAAAACCAGTCCCTGATACATCGCGAGGCAAATTGCCTGTCCCGCTTTGACCGCCTGCCGGTCAAGAGCGAAATGCTGAAGATCATCGCCGTGCTGGCCGCGGTGAGCGTGGTGGAAGCCTTTGACCTGGGCCTGATCGGACAGACCGTGCTGGTGCTCAAGCAGATCTGGAACCTCGGCCCGGCGGAGACCGGCCTGCTGGCCACCTGTTCCACCATCGGTGTGGTGCTGGGCACCTTCAGCTGCGGCTTCCTCTCTGACCGTTATGGCCGCAAACGCGTCCTTTTCTGGGCCGTGTTCATCTTCACGGTCTTCACCTTCATGGGCCCCCTGAGGGAGAACTTCTACTGGGTCGTGGCCATGCGTTTCCTGAGCGGCCTTGGTTCGGGCGCCGTCTTCCCCATCCCGTATCTGTACATCTCCGAACTGGTGGGGGCCAAGCAGCGCGGCGTCACCTTTGCCTACTGCAATTCCATCCTCGTGCTCTCCTATGTGCTGCCGTCTTCCTTCGGCGCCTGGGCCGTGGCCACCTTCCCGCTGTAAGTGGCCTGGAAGCTGCCCTTCCTCGTGGGTGGCATGCCCATCGTGATGCTGTACTTCATCCACAAGTACATGCCGGAATCTCCCCGCTGGCTCATGCGCCACAACCGTCATGACGAGGCCGAGGCCCTGGTGGAACGTCTGGAAAGCAGCCTGGGCATGGAACATGACAAGGACTACATGGATCCCGCCATCCTGACCGCCGTGAACGAAGCCCGCTCCGGCAGCAAGCCCAAGGTCAGCTGGACCATGCTCTTCAAGCCCCCGTACCTGAGCCGTACCATCGTGTCTTACTCCATGTTCTCGGCCGCCCTGGTGTTCTGGTATGTGGTCATGGTCTATGCGCCCACCATCCTTACGGGCAAGGGCTTCCAGATGTCCAGCTCCGTGTTGATGGGCGGTCTGATGATGGCCATCGGTGCCGTGGCCGGTATGGTCTGCGGCCACATGATCGAAAAGTACGGCCGCAAGCCCATGTACATCGTCCTGGCCCTGCTGACCGCCGGCTGCAGCATCCTGCTGACCATGGTGGAAAGCCTCAATGCCTGGCTCATCGTGGGCACGGCCCTGGCCTTCTTCGGCAATGCCATCTTCTCCATCTGCAAGCTCTACATCGCCGAACAGTATCCCACGGAACTGCGCGGTACGGGCGCCGGTCTTGGCGAAGCCGTGAGCCGCATCTGCGGCGGCGTGCTGGCGGCCTACTTCATCGCCTTCCTCATCGCCTCCGGCAACCAGCACGCGGTGTTCTGGTTCCTGGCCATCTGCTACCTCGTCTCCACGGCGCTCCTGGCCATCTGGGGACAGGAGACCATGGGCAAGAGCGTGGATGCCACGGGCAGTTCCAGCGGCGAGTAGAGGATCGTACAACAAAAACAAATAACGGGCCTGCGGGCCCTGGAGGAACATATCATGTCGTGTGCCTGCACTTATTCCGAACAGGAACAGCTCCTTCTCGATACCATCGCCGGCAAGAGCAATCCCTATGCTGAAAAGCATCCCCGCCTGTACCGTCTGGTGGCCGCCTTCGAAGGCAAAAAGCCCCATATCGACGTGGAGCGCGCGCTGCTGTTCACCGAATCCATGAAGCAGACTGAAGGCGAACTGCTGGTGCTGCGCTGGGCCAAGGCCCTCAAGCACATCGGCGAGAACATGACCGTCTACATCGACGATGATCAGCTCATCGCCGGCCGTTGCGGCCAGCAGGGCGCCCGTTACGGCATCCTGTATCCTGAACTGGATGGCGACTATCAGGCATCCGCCCTCAAGGAACTGCCCGGTCACGAGGCTTCCCCCTTCGACGTCAACGCTGAAGACGCCCGCGCCGTGGAAGAGATCATCACCCCCTACTGGAAGGACAAGACCTTCCACCAGGATCTGAACAGCCGTCTGGATCCCGAGTCCCATCGTCTGGCCTATGCCGACAAGGGCGGTTACATCTCCCGCTACATCTGCTGCGAAACGGCCTCCAACCGTTCCAGCCTGCAGTGGTGCCTGGACTGGGAACGTTTGTTCAAGCTGGGCTTCAAGGGCATCCGCGAAGAAGCCGAAGCCCGTCTGGCCGAGCTGGATCCCGACGATCCCATCGACCAGAGCGAGAAGCGCCCCTACCTGGAAGCCATCGTCACCGTCAGTGAAGGTATCGTCACCTGGGCCCGCCGCCATGCGGAACTGGCCCGCCGCAAGGCCGCCGAAGAGACCGATCCCCGCCGCAAGCAGGAGCTGCTGACCATCGCTTCCAACTGCGAATGGGTGCCCGAGAACCCGCCGCGCACCTTCCATGAAGCCATCCAGGCCCACTGGTTCACCCAGGCTTTTGCCCGCCTGGAGCAGAAGATCAGCTCCAACCCCACCAACGGCCGCATGGACCAGCTGTTCTGGCCCTACTACCAGAAGGACCTGGCCGAAGGCCGCATCGACGAGGAGGGCGCCATCGAGCTCTTCCAGTGCATGTGGGCCAGCATGGCCCAGTGCCTGGACCTGGCCATCACGCCTTACAACAAGGCCACGCATGAAGGTTATTCCCACTGGGAGGCCGTGACCGTAGGTGGTCAGACCCGCGACGGCCGTGATGCTACCAACGAGCTGTCCTACATCATCATGCGTTCCAAGCGGGAATGCCCCCTGCATTATCCCGACCTGGCCGCCCGTGTGCACAGCCGTTCTCCCGAGCGCTTCCTGACTGCTGTGGCCGAGATGATCAAGCAGGGCTGCGGCTTCCCCAAGCTGCTCAATGACGACGAGATCATCCCCCTGCACCTGGCCAAGGGCGCTCCCCTGGAAGACATTTATGACTACGCCGCTTCCGGCTGCGCCGAGATCCGCATGCCCCGCGTGGACACCTACACCAGTGGCCATGCCCAGATGAACTTTGGTGCCGCCGTGGAACTGGTGCTCTACAACGGCCGCATGAAGAAGTACGGCGACGAGCTGCTGACCGTGGAGACCGGTGACGTGCGCAACTTCACCACCTGGGAAGAATTCTGGCATGCCTACGCCACCCAGCAGAACTACCTGATGCGTCACGCCTTCATGCAGCAGTACCATATCATCAAGGCCCGTGCGCAGCACTTTGCCACGCCCATTTCCGATGCCCTGCATGTGCTGGCCATGAAGGAATGCGTGGACCTGCACCAGGATCACCATTATGAAGGCGGCCTGGACCTCGGCTACTTCGAATGCCTGGGCTACAGTACGGCCATCGACTCCCTGTCGGCTGTCCGCAAGCTGGTCTTCGACGACAAGAAGCTGACCATGCAGGAGCTGCTGGATGCGCTGGAATGCAACTTCGAAGGCAAGGAAGATGTCCGCAAGATGCTGCAGAGCGCTCCCTGCTACGGCAACAATGATGATTACGCCGACAGCATCGGCCTGGAGATCGACCGTCTGGCCCAGGAATTCAGCAAGAAGTACGCGCCCCGTCTGGGCATCAAGTGCGACTTCCGCATGGTGCCCTTTACCTCGCATGTGCCCTTCGGCCGTGTGGTCTCCGCTACGCCCAACGGCCGCAAGGCCTGGACGCCGCTTTCCGACGGCTCTTCCGCTTCGCACGGTGCCGACGTCAACGGGCCTACCGCGGTGCTGCTCTCCAACTTCAACTCCAAGAACTACAACATGTTCCAGCGTGCCGCCCGCCTGCTGAACATCAAGTTCACCCCCAGCTGTCTGGCCGGCAAGGAAGGGACCCGCAAGCTGGTGAGCTTCATCCGCGCCTTCGTGGACCTGCGGCTGTGGCATGTGCAGTTCAACGTGGTCAACCGCCAGACCCTGGTCAATGCCCAGAAGGATCCGGAAAAGTACCGCGGCCTCATCGTCCGCATCGCGGGCTACAGCGCCTACTTCACGGAACTGTCCAAGGATCTGCAGGACGACCTCATCGCCCGTACCCAGCACGAGCAGGTCTAGTAAATCGCCAATCCAACCTCAGGGAGGGGGCTTCGGCCCCCTTCCGCCTTTCGGGAGAGATGCCATGTCGGACAAGAACTGCGGCACCGTTTTCAACATCCAGCGCTATTCCGTGCATGACGGGCCGGGCATACGGACCCTGGTCTTCCTCAAGGGCTGTCCGCTGCGCTGTCTGTGGTGCAGCAATCCCGAATCCCAGGAGGCCGCACCGCAACTGGCGTACAATGCGGACAAATGCCTTGGCTGCGGGCGCTGTGTGGCCACCTGTCCGCAACAGGCTCTGCGCCTTGAGCAGGACGGCATCCATCGGGACAGGGAACGCTGCGATCCCGCCTGCCGTGCCTGTGCGGAGGTTTGTCCGGGACAGGCGCTGACCTTTTACGGCAAGACCATGACGGCCCGCGACGTGCTGGACAAGGTGGAAGAAGATGCCGCCTTTTATGCCCGCTCCGGTGGCGGCCTGACCCTGAGCGGCGGCGAGCCGTTGCAGCAGGGAGATTTTTGCCTCTCCATCCTGGAAGAGGCGGAACACCGGGCCGTGCATACCGCCATGGAAAGTTGCGGTCAGGCCCCGGAAGAGACCATCCTTGCTGCCTGCGGCAAGCTTGACTATCTTTTGTTCGACATCAAGCATCTGGACAGTGAGGCCCACAAAAAAGCCACGGGCATGGGCAATGAGCGCATCCTGCGCAATCTTGCGGCTGTGCGGAGTGCCTATCCGCATCTGCCCATTCATCTGCGCACGCCGCTCATCCCCGGTATCAATGATGACGAAGAGCTGATCCGTCGTATCGTCGAGTTGGCCCGCTCTATGGATGCCGTCCATTATGAGCTTTTGCCCTACCACCGTATGGGTGAGCAGAAGTACCGTTTTCTGGGCAGGGAATATCCCTATGGCGGCCCTGCCCAGGTGGACGCCGGGATCCTGGCACGTTTGCGGAGTATCGTAGAGGAAGTTTTCCCGGAAAAGGACTGATGTCCGTTTAAAATGGCCTATCCATCTGCAGGATGGTATATCCTCCAGTGCTGTCAGCATTGGAGGATCTTTTATTTTTGAATGCAGGGATATATGGGAAAATATCAGTAGATAACTAGGGTGGATATTATTTTTTAGATTAAGGTATTATATTGTATATAATAAATGTTTATCATCCCTATAGGTTATTTATGGGAAATTATTTTTTGAATCGCAGTTTAAGATGATGACATTCTTGAAATAATTCCCTATTTTTGCTATCGCTGCCGACGGCAGACAGGAAAAGGAAGAAGAAAAATAAGGGCAAATAGTAAAGGAAGTATTTTCTGCTTATGCAGAAAATATTGACTACTTGTATATAATCATAAAATTGACTGCTGATCAACTTAAGGAGAATACTGTGAGAAACGTGTCTGTGCTGATGCTCATGCTTTTGGCGATACCTTTGAATGCATTTGCTTTTGATATCCGTGGCTGGTGGCAGCTTGAAGAGATGCCCTCCATATTCATGAAGATCAACGAAGAAAAGATATACGGATTCAAGTATAAGATAAGCAAGGATACCGAGGAAAGGGTAGAGATTTTTGTCGATAACTCGGACGTTCCCTGCTATCTTGATAAGAAAGGCGCAGATAGGCTTTTGCTCATCAATGCCCTTGGAGAACAGAAGTCCTATAAACTGGTGACGCGTGATACCAGCCTCCCGCAAAAGGACGTGCGTAAATTGTGCGGTATCGACGAGTAGCTCCCTGTGCACTAATATGGGGGGGAGGGGAGAGTGCTTTGGGAATATGAACGGCATGCCTGCTGATAGCGGGTATGCCGTTTTCATGTATGGTCTGTGTAAACAGTAGCTATGCTGTTCGGTAGCAAGGTATCATAAGCACGATGATGGTATGTGAGAGGCGTCCCGGTGTTGCTGGAACGCTTTTCTCATTTTATGAGGTTTCTGCAATATACCGTGCTATGCAAAGACATAGGAACGAAAAAAGGCACCTGCATTGCTGCAAGTACCTTGATTTCTTGTTGGCGTCCCCAAGGGGATTTGAACCCCTGTCGACGGCGTGAAAGGCCGTTGTCCTGGGCCGGCTAGACGATGGGGACGCGCTATGCAGTTATGATGGCTGGGCTGCAAGGACTCGAACCTTGATTAGCGGAGCCAGAATCCGCCGTCCTGCCAATTGAACGACAGCCCATCGCGAAGATGAAACCTACGCAAAACAGGCCCTCTTGTCAACAAAAAAAGTCAAAAAAAATTTAACGAACCGTATCCGGCAGCAAAAATGAGAGAGCGGGCAGGAGGGGAGAGCTTTCGGTACTGTCGCAGGATGCGGCATTACAAAATATTTCACATAATATGTAATTCATTGATTTTACATGCTTACTTTCAATAATGAATGTTTCCGCCCTGTGAGAATAGTTTACTTTACTTTGTCCCTTTGCCCGGTATTATCCTTGAGATGTGCGGACTGTGCGCGCCGCAAGAGCAAGATGGTTTGTGAAAAAAACCGCTGTCTTTTTTCGGGATGGGGGAACGCACCGCAAGAAGCCTTCTTGTTGCCATTTTCAATACGATGTGGCGGGGAGCAGCCCGGCCGCAAACGGAGGTTGTCTGTTATGGAACAAAGCAACGAAGTCGTTGTTGACCGTGCCAAGTCACAGTGGTCCGACTTGTGGAAGAAGGAAGACTACTGGGCCATCTGGATCGGCTTTTTCTTCTTGCTCGTGGCCGCGTGGCTGTGTTTTGGCCAACGTCCGGCCCTGGAAGCCAAATTCAGCGAGTATGAGACCATCATCAAGGCCGAGGAAAGCAAGCCCTTCAAGACCATCGAATGGTACAAGGCCACTGCTGCCCAGAAGAACGTGCAGGCCCAGAAGCAATCCCAGGTGGCCGATGTCATCGCCTATCTGAAGACGCCCGCCCGCTGGACCGATAATCCTCTGGATGCCCTGATGATGGATCAGGCCCGCGCGGATGAGCGTAACGCTGCTCTCAAGCCCAAGGTCGAAGCTGCCAAGCAGGCCGCTGCCGAAGCTTTGGCTGCGGCCAAGGTCGCCCAGGATGCCGCCGCGGCTGCCGGCTATCAGGACGCCGGTCTGAACGACACCGCCAAGGCCGCCATCGACTCCTGGCAGAGCGCCGAGAAGAAGGCCTCCAAGGCTGCTTCCGGTCTGGCCAAGCCCTTCAACCGTATCCCCACCCTCGTCGTGCTGGGCCTGGTGCTGGGCGCCCTGTGCACCGTGGGTGCCGTGTTCATGGGCATGAATCCCGGCAAGTTCTTCGTCTCCTTCCTCATCATCTACGCCCTCTGCGTGCTGGCCAACATCTTGGGCAACCAGAAGACCATGCGCCTGTACGGCATCAACGCCGAGATCTGGTCCATCGCCATCGGCATGATCATCGCCAATACCGTTGGCACGCCCAAGCTGGTCAAGGATGGCGCCCAGGTGGAATACTTCATCAAGACCGGTCTGGTGCTGCTGGGTGCCGAAGTGCTGTTCCACAAGATCCTGGCCATCGGTATCCCCGGCATCTTCGTGGCCTGGGTGGTGACCCCCATCGTCCTCATCAGTACCTACATCTTCGGCCAGAAGGTGCTTAAGATGCCTTCCCGTACCCTGAACATGGTCATTTCCGCCGACATGTCCGTGTGCGGTACCTCGGCGGCCATCGCCACCGCTGCTGCCTGCCGCGCCAAGAAGGAAGAACTGACCCTGTCCATCGGCCTGTCCCTGACCTTCACCGCCATCATGATGGTGGCCATGCCCGCCTTCATCAACTGGGTGGGCATGCCTGAGATCCTGGGCGGTGCCTGGATCGGCGGTACCGTGGACGCTACCGGCGCTGTGGCCGCTGCCGGTGCCTTCATCGGCCCCAAGGCCCTGCAAGTGGCGGCTACGGTCAAGATGATACAAAACGTGCTCATTGGCGTGACTGCCTTCTGCGTGGCCATGTACTGGTGCGCCAAGGTGGATGTGCAGGAAGGCCAGAAGGTCAGCGCCATGGAGATCTGGCACCGTTTCCCCAAGTTCGTGCTGGGCTTCCTGACGGCCTCCATCGTCATGTCCGTGGTCAGCTCCTCCCTGGGGGCTGATGTGGGCAAGATGCTGGTGGACAACGGCATCAACAAGATCTCCGTGCCCCTGCGCGGTTGGTTCTTCGCCCTGGCCTTCGTGTCCATCGGCCTGACCACCAACTTCCGCGAGCTGGGCAAGTACTTCAAGGGCGGCAAGCCGATCCTGCTGTATGTCTGCGGTCAGTCCCTGAACCTGGTCCTGA
>CALBAX010000031.1 GCA_937926875.1 uncultured Desulfovibrio sp. | reverse complement strand
AGCCGCCGCCGATGTTGAAGGTGATACCGGCGCGGATGGCGTTCTCGAAGGTGTAATCGGCGCCCAGCGAGACGCCGCCCAGGTTGCCGTTGAAGCCGTAGTCCAGGTTGCCGGCTTCCATGCCCCAGCCGTGCTGATTCTGCCACAGGGGCGCGATCCACAGGGCGAAGCCCGTGGTGTTGCGGTCCACGATCTTGCCTTCGGCGTTCATGGCCTGCGCGCCGTCGGCGGGATTGGCGAAGCCCAGGCGGTTGACCACGGCGTTGGTGGCCGCGTCGGAAGCCATCCTGGTCATCTGCGGCACAGCGCCGGCAAAGGCCATGCGGGCCGCGCTTTCGATGGTACTGGCCGCGGCCTGCTTGTCCGCGCCCAGGAAGCGGTTGTCCGTGGCCCGGCTCAGGAAACGCACGCCCATGGCTTCGGCCTCGGTGTCGTTGAGCTGCTGGCCGTACAGGGTATTGACCGCGTTGACCAGCTCATGGCTCAGGCCGGGGAAGACCGTGTGGGCGTCGTTGCCCGTCGCCGTGAACACCATGCCGTCAGTGGAGGTCAACGTGACCATGTCGGAGCTGGCCAGCAGGTTGGCGCCCTTCCAGCCCGTGGCGGCGTCGTCAGTATAGCCAGTGCCGTTGAAGGCGGTATTGGCGTTACTCGCATTGCTGATGACCGTATAGGTCGTTCCGGCCACGGCATCGGCGATCAGCAGTTTGGCGCCGTTCCGGACGTTGAGCTGTTGATTTTGCTGACCATTGATGTCGATGGCCGCCGTGTTGCCATTGATGGTATTGCCGTTGACCACCAGCAGGGAGTTGTTGCCGAAGTAGGCGGCATCCTGCACAGAAACATTGTTGATAGCGCCGGCCTTATCCACGCCGGCATCCACGATGATCTGGCCGGCATCACCAGAAATCCCAGGCACCAGCTTGATGGGCTGCCCAATGGCCAGCATGGATTGGCCCGTCGCCACAATGAATCCGCCGGTGGAGGGATCCGCCGTGGTGGTGAAGCCCGCCTTCTGCGCCAGTTCCTGCAAATTGTCCAGACCGGAGGCCACGTTGACGACGGAGCCGTCGCTGACCAGGAGCTTGCCGCCGACCTGGCCATCCGTGAAACTCTGCTTGCTGTAGGTGGGGTCGAAAAAGAGTATGCCACCGGAGAAGGTTACCGTGCCCAGATCCACCACAGAATTGGTGACGCTCAACAGACCATCGGAGACTGTCGTTGCCTGCACTGCCAGAGCGGCATTGTCCACCGTGACAGCGCCGTCCCCATGCGTCACGGTCAACGTATTGGCGCTCACCTGCGTGGTATCCAGGCCATTGCCCTGGACCGCGAAGGTGCCGTCCTCCACGGTGACGTCATTCAGGTTCATGTGCTGGTTTTCTTCATTACCTGCCAGGCCCACGGTCAGCGAGCTGTCGCCGGCCACGGCAACATTGGTCTTCACGGCTTCTCCGCCAGCCACAACGCCGGTGAAGCCAGCCTCGCCACCGGCCAGGGTGATGTTGGAGCCGTTCGTTACTTCAAGCTTGACGGCCCCGGCATCCTCCGTCGCCGTACCGTCGATTTCCAGCCCCTTGGCGGTGAACGTACTGTTGGCGATGGTGATGGTGTCGGCTTTCAGCAACGTGTGGGCTCCATCATCTCCAGCCACGACTTTGACAGTGTTCAAGGGGACGGAATCAATTTTTTGGTCTGATGTGGCCTGCTTAGGCGCCGTTCCTTCCTCAACAACGACGGGCGCCATGGAGATGGTGATTTCCTTGTCGCTTTGAGTTGCGCCTACAACAAGATCGGCACCTCCTGTCTCGAGCCTGGCATTGAGGAAGTTCAGAGCGGCGCCTTCCGTATCCTGTCCCAGCAGGGCTTTCTTGGCGGCATTATACTGTGCCGCAGTGTAGGTCCCTTGGCCTCCTTCTCCGTACAACCGCAGGTTCAGATTGCCATTGCTGCCGACGATACTGTCGTTGCTGACGCCGTTCTCGTTCTTGGCAGTGAAGCTATCCGTGAGCAGCAAGCCCGCATCCGCCACAAAAGCGCCGCCGTCAATGGTCAGCTTGCCACCGTCGCTCATGGAAAGAGAACTGCCGCTGGCCATCTCCACCACACCGCTGGAGACGGTCAGATCCCCCTGATTATCCAGTTTTCCCGTCGCAGAGATGACAAGACGCCCCGCATTCCCCTGTACATTCACCCTATCCGTGTTTTTTAATCCTTCTTCAATACAGAGATTGCCATTATCTATAGTAAGACTGTTATTTTTGGCAACAGATACATTTGTAGCCGTCATTTCCCCTGTACCAGTGACTGTAAATCCTCCTGTAGTGTTAGTGTCAATATCCGTAAATTTCACACTTGAATTTTGTACTATATTTAGCGTATCGAAATTTGAAAATGTTCCTTCAAATGTCCCATTATAGGCAAGATCACTCGTACCAAATGTCAGTATATTATCCGTCGTTACATTGCCCGCACCTCCATAAATATGTCCGCTGATGGTGGGAGCTCCAGCCAGAGTGACCTTGTTTCCAGAGGCAGAGTTTACAGCACTGCCACCATAGATATCGCCCTCAAAAATCCCCCCTGTAATGATTATTTCATTATTATCTGCAACTCCATCGCCGGTATCTACAACACCACCAAGAACATTATTGCGAATCGTACCTCCATTAATAAATATTTTATTGTTTATAATAGATCCAGAGTATGAGTATCCTCCCTGGATATAATTAACCTCTCCACCATTAAATACTATTGTATTTTCAGATATCGTGCCACTATCGTTTTCACCAGCATTTATTACTCCTGCTTTACCATTAGACATGTAAATCGTATTTCCTGTAGCATTGCCTGTAGGAGTGTACCCTCCGACAACATATTGTCCGGCATATCCTCCACTGATTGAAACAGTATTTTGAGAAACATCACACCACCCACTACCTTCATTTTTGCCACCGTAGGTATTCCCGGAGACCGTACCTCCCGTGATCGTCACTTTATTGCCGGTAGCAGCCGCGTTCACTCCCCTGGCAAGACCGCCAAAGAGATGCCCGTCAACAACGGCATCTGCGTTTAAGGTGATCTCATTGTCCGTTGAGCCCTTCTGGCCATCACCACCAAAGGCATGAGACGTAACGTGCCCGCTTTCTATCGTCACACTGTTGCCTGAGGCTATGCCATCTCCAGCCAGGCCGCCGCGCACGACAGCGATTGTGACGTTAGACATGACAACGGTATTGTTTATGGAGTCCCCTCCAGATGAGTCGGCGCCAGTGATAGACCCCTTGATCGTCCCCCCGCTGACGTTCACACTATTGCCACTAACAGTCCCTGTCCCCATGTGGTATCCCCCCATGAGCCAATTGACTGTCCCATCTGTCATGATAACCTTATTATTTGATATTGTTCCACTACCTGTTTGCGCCTGTCCGCCATAGACGGATTTATCTACATTACCTCCATATATTTCAACAGAGTTATTGGATATTTCCCCAGTCGTGAGGCCTTTTTCCAGATATCCACCAATAACATTCTCTAAGATATGTCCACCATACATAATAACTTTATTATTATTTGCTATTCCTCCATCCCCCTGGATACGGCCACCAATAACACTAAGCTTTGAACTTCCGCTTATAATAGAAACTGTATTATCCTCTACATTTCCTCCAGATGTAGATCCACCATAGATTCCCCCTAAAACATCTGCCCCGTCAAGTATCACAGAGTTATATTTACTATCATTTACAGAATGTCCACCATAAGCACTTATTACACTACCACCATTGAGATTAACAGTATTTCCTGAAGCATTTCCAGATCCATATACAAATCCACCAAAGACATCATTATTTACCTTTGTCTCACCATCTATAGTAACGATATTATCGCTTACATTTCCGTTCTGGTTTACACCTCCATAAATATCTCCTGAAATCTGAGAGTTTGTAACTGTTATCTTGTTTCTGCTGACTTCCTTGCTAAACAGGCCATTCCCGTAAACATCGCCAGATATTGTGGCATTTTTTACTGTAACAGTATTATCATTACTATCTGAAGGAACCAGGCTATTCTCAACATTCCAAATCGGACCGGCAACAAGAGGAGGATTAGCGGCAGTATCATCTGTAAAACTGATATCTGCTGCTGCAATATGCTGTGGTATCCCCATGACGAGCATGCCGGCCACGGCCAAGCTCCCGAACACGTTGAGCAGATGACATTTTTTCAGTACCGCCTTGTAGCGATTGATCAGATTACCGATAGCTCCCTTCGTTAATTGCATAATACCCATCCTCTTTAGCAATTTGATCAACAAGATACTTGGCTATGGTAAAAAAATGTGTTTTTTCCTGCAGGCTGCACATTTTTTACCCCTTCTATCTTAATAGATAGCCTTGTGACCATATAGAGTCAACTTTTTAGCCTGACCTTCAGAAGAACTATGCCTTTTCTGTCATTATTTTTACCATGACTACAAAAATGACCCGCCGAAAAGCTGGCTGGTCTCCATATGTGCCTGCAAGACTTTTTTGATAGCCGCGCCCTAGCAGGCGCATGGCGGTCTGACATCTGCTTTTCTGTTACTTTCAGTCCGCAAACGGGCTACCGGCGTACGGGAGACTCAGCTGCGTTCCCAGCTGGTCTCCATCCAGTTGCTTTCATATATAATCACGCATTATTGCTACATTCTTGCTGCCGTATCCACATAATATCCACGGCACCAGAATGCACGGTTGCGATATTTAAATCGCAAATCTCCAAGTTGCCCGTATGTCATCAGGCTACTATTTCCCTTCAAATAGCCCATGGATCCGGAAACACTCATTTGAGGAGGAATTTCAACCAGCATATGTATATGATTTGGACAACATTCCGCCTCGATGATATTTACCCCTTCCATTCACATAACTTGCGTAAGATCTCCCCTATGGCACGTTTTTTCTCGCCATAGAACACCTGCCGCCGATATTTTGGAGCAAATACTCCATGATATTTGCAGTTCCATTTGGTATGAGCTAAACTCTTGATGTCACCCATAGTGAGCTCCTTTTGATTTGCTTCATGGTTGCAGTTGCCAGACCGCAGCCAAATGCTCGTAAATCAAAAGAAATTTTTATAACCTGTGTAAAGCGTTATACTTTTTTGAACCTCCCGCCTAGCGGGAGGTTTTCTTTGCATACAAAAAAGCGGAGCCGCCCCGCAGGGCAGCTCCGCTCCATTCCGGAAAAACAGACCAGCGATTACAGGCGTTCAGCCACCAGACGGCCCATCTCGGCGCAGCCCACCAGGGTGCAGCCGTCTTCCATGATGTCGCCGGTGCGGAAACCGTCACGCAGGGTCTGGCGCACGGCATTCTCCACGGCGTCGGCTTCTTCGGACAGGCCGAAGGCCAGGCGCAGCATCATGCCGGCGGACAGGATGGTGGCCAGAGGATTGGCCTTGTCCTGACCAGCGATGTCGGGCGCGGAACCGTGGATGGGCTCGAACAGGGCCGGGGCCTGCGCCCCCATGGAGGCGGAAGGCAGCATGCCCAGCGAACCGGTGATGACGGAGGCCTCGTCGGAGAGGATGTCACCGAAGATGTTGCCGGTGAGGATGACGTCGAACTGCGAGGGGTCGCGCACCAGCTGCATGGCGGCGTTGTCCACGTACATGTGGCTCAGTTCCACATCGGGGTAGTCGGCGTGCACTTCCTGCACCACGGCCTTCCAGAGGCGGGAGGTCTCCAGCACGTTGCTCTTTTCCACGGAGCAGACCTTCTTGCGGCGCTGGCGGGCGGTCTCGAAAGCCACCTTGGCGATGCGGCGGATCTCGTTCTCGTCGTAGATCATGGTGTTGTAGCCCACGCGCAGGCCGTTGCGCTCTTCGATGGCGCGGGGCTCGCCGAAGTAGATGTCGCCGGTCAGCTCGCGCACCACGATAAGGTCCAGGCCGCGGGCCGCGATGTCGGAACGCAGCAGGCAGGCGCCGGCCAGCTCGGGCAGCAGCAGGGCAGGACGCAGGTTGGCGAACAGGCCCAGGGCCTTGCGGATGCCCAGCAGGCCCTTTTCAGGACGGCGGGCAGGCTCGATGCCGTCCCACTTGGGGCCGCCCACGGCGCCCAGATACACGGCGTCGGCCTTCTGGCAGGCTTCCACCGTGGCGGCGGGCAGGGGCTCGCCGGTGGCGTCGATGGCCGCGCCGCCGATGAGGGCGGGCACGAAGTCGAATTCATGGCCGAACTTTTTGGCCACAGCTTCCAGGACGGCCACGCCCTGGGCCACGATCTCGGGACCGATGCCGTCACCCGGCAACAGACAAATGGTCTTTTTCATCTTCATATCCTCGCTGCGACGCCTGCGCGCCGCATTTGTATGCACAACGATGGCTCCGCCCGCGCGGGGCCGGGGGAACGCCCCCTGCCCTCCATCTGTCCGGCAGAGACACGGCAGAACTCCCGCCGCGCATCCGACAAAAGCCGGGCCGGAAACGGCCACAGGGATGGGCGCTCCACCGCGCCATCCGGCTCCGGGCACGGCGCGCCGCACGCTGGCCCCTTCCCGGGATGATACCGGGGACCGGCACTCAGGGCACGACTGGCGTCCTGCCCTGCCCCGTCATCGACCGGAACA
>CALBAX010000030.1 GCA_937926875.1 uncultured Desulfovibrio sp. | reverse complement strand
AAGCCACTGCCCTGACAAGATAAAAAGCCTCTTCCCACTTGCACTGCGCGCGCCTATAACGTAGAGAAAAAGGATGCAAAGCAAAGCCCGCCATATTCTCGTCGTCCGCAAGGCCAACAGTGACCGTGCGGCACGTCTCGAAGCTGAAATAGGTGCCTGGCTGCGCGCCAGGGGACATTCTGTCACGGCCATCAGCGGAGGGTTTGACGATCCCGCCTATGCTCTTCCCGATCTGGATTTTGCCGTTGTCCTGGGAGGGGACGGCACCATGCTGGGTGTGGCCCGTCGGGTGGCAGGCCGGGGCATCCCCCTGCTGGGCATAAATTTCGGCCGGGTCGGTTTTTTGGCCGACGTCCAGCCGGAGCAGTGGGAGCAGGGCCTTGCCGATTCCCTGGCAGGCATCACTCCCGAACGTACCTGCATGGCCCTGCAATGGAAAGTCGTGCGCAATGACAGCACGCTTGCCAAGGGCGTGGCTGTCAATGACGTCGTCCTCAGTAGGGCTGCCCTGTCGCGGCTCGTCAACATGGACATCGGGGTTGACGGGCAGGAGATGTGCCGCCTGCGCAGTGACGGCGTGATCCTCTCCACTCCCATCGGCAGTTCGGGCTACAGCGTCTCCGCTGGTGGCCCGCTGCTGTACCCGAGCCTCAATTGCATGGTGTTCACCCCCATTTGCCCTTTCCTGAATACCATCCCCCCCATGGTCTTCCCGCAGAAGACCCGCTTCTGCATCGACCTGCTGCCCGGCACCACCGAGACCTACATCACGGTGGACGGCCAGGAGGGCCTGCTGCTCCAGGTGGGCGACCGGGTGGAGGTGACGGGGCTGGAAGATGCCGTCTGCTTTGTGGGCAAGGAAACGCCGTTTTTTGAACGCTTGCGGACGCGCGGTTTCGTGACGGATATGGCATCGGGAGGCAAACACAAGTGAGGCCCGCATGACTGGAAACGTGCCGCGCCGCATGGCTGATGTCCGGCTGGGAAAAGATGCCTGCTTCGACGCATGGCTGTACAATCTGTTCATCGACAACAATCTTGTCCATGACCTCAACCCGCACATCGTTGCCAGCCCTGAACAGTTGAGGTTCATGGTGGCCGTTGGCCCCGGCAGCGTGTACCTGCCCTGTTCGGATGCCATGTTCGCCTTGCTGTGCGAGCCAGCCATGCCTGGACGGCTGCAAAAGGAGTACAATCGCGCCTGGCGCATCCTGGTCCGGCTTGTGCGGTCCCTTGTTTCGGACAGGATGCAGCGCCGGGCGCTGCTGCTGTTCTGCCGCTACCGCTTCCGCAGCGCAGTTTCCCAGCATACGCTTTTGCCGCCGCGGCTCATCAAGCGCATGACCAATATCGTGCTGGCCCAGGGGCTGGGCGATGGTGATCCCTGGCGGCAGCGCCGGCATGCGCTCAATATCCTCCAGCGCGAGATCCTGCGCTCCGAGAGCGTGCGTGCCGCTCTTGAAGGTATGCCGGTGGCACCACTGCCGGACACGCTCGAAGCTGCCCGGGCTCGCCTGGACGCCTGCAGCCTGATCCGGCATCTGTTCCTTTCCGCCTATACGCTGGAGCTGGAGACTTCCGTCCCCGACAGGGTCTTCCTGGAAGAGGAGTTCCACCGTGCGGAGCAGAAGGCCGCGGATCTGGAAGGATACTTGGATGAACTGGCCTCCCGGCCGCGGACCATCCTGTATCTCTGTGATGCCGACGGGGGCGCGGTTTTTGATCTGGCTGTGGTGCGCAAACTGCTGCGCATGCAGCATCGTGTCATTTTTGCCGTCAAGGATGGTTTCTTCTTCTACGCGCCCACCGTGGATGATGTGGAAGAGGATCCTGTCCTGCGTGAAGAGCTGAAGCAGGACTATATCGTCCGTGATGCCCACCTGAGCAAAAACCAGCTGCTGCGCCACCTGCGCGAGCACCGTCTGCTGGTCATCAGTGACGGGACGCGCGAACGGCTCAACCTGTACCGGGTCTCCATCAGTTTTTCCCGTGCCTGGAAAGAGGCGGACCTCATCCTGGCCAAGGGATGGCGTTCGGCCGACATGCTGCTGGGCACCAGCTGCGAGTTCTCCCGCGACATCCTCTGCTACTGGCATGACGGCGCGGACATGCATCTGGCCCTGCGGCGGCATGCACCGGGGGTGAAGAAACTGACCGAACAGGACGTGGCTGCCCATGCCGACGGCATCATCGCCCGCATGCGTGAGGCCCGCATGAGCGGCCGCACGGTCATGTTCTACAGCTGCATCATCGGCAGCATCCCCGGAGAGACCCAGACTGCCATCTCCCTGGCGCGGACCTTTGTGGGGGATCTGCGCAAGCGTTTGGACAACGTCCTGATCGTGAACCCTGCGGAGCATTTCGTGGAGGGCATGGACGGGGACGACCTGATGTTCATGTGGGAGCGCGTGCAGCGAAGCGGCTTCATCGACGTCTGGCGTTTCCAGACATTTGCTGATATCGAAGAAAGCTTCCGGCTCATGGGTCGCAAGGTCCCGCCCATCTGGTCTGGCAAGGATGCCACTTTTTCGACCGGCTGCACCCAGGAGATGCGCATAGCGCTGGATGTGCAGCGACAAAACAGGGAAATGCAGATCATCGGGCCCGATCCGGCCCGCTTTACACGGCGTGGCGAGTACGGCGTCGGCAAATACTTCGACGCGACCATCAGCCGTTCCTAACATCTGGTTCACGGAGTTTTTCATGCCTGCATATGAAGCCGTCATCGGCTTGGAAGTCCATGTACAACTGGCTACGGCCACCAAACTTTTCTGCTCCTGCCCCACCAGTTTCGGGCAGGCTCCCAACAGCAATGTCTGCGAAGTCTGCGGCGGCATGCCCGGCGCCCTGCCCATGCTCAACCGGCAGGCCGTGCACTATGCCTGCCTGGTGGGCCTTGCCACCAACTGCAGCATCCATCGCAATTCCATCTTCGCCCGCAAGAACTACTTTTATCCTGACCTGCCGTCCGGCTACCAGATCTCGCAGTTCGACCTGCCCATCTGCGAGCATGGGCATCTGACGGTCACGGCGGATGGTGCCGAAAAGCGTATTGGCATCACGCGCATCCATATGGAGAACGATGCGGGCAAGAACATCCATGCCCAGGGCGAGAACGTCAGTTATGTGGACCTTAACCGTGCCGGGACACCCCTGGTGGAGATCGTTTCCGAGCCGGACATGCGGTCTTCTGCCGAGGCCGTGGCCTACCTCAAGGCCCTGTACGGCATCGTGACCTATCTGGGCGTTTGCGACGGCAACATGGAGGAAGGCAGCTTCCGCTGTGACGCCAACGTCTCCATCCGCCCCGTGGGCAGCACCACCTTTGGCACCCGTACCGAGCTCAAGAACCTGAATTCGTTCCGCAACGTGCAGCGGGCCATCGATTACGAGATCGCCCGTCAGCAGGATGCATTGGCAGACGGGGAGGAAATCGTGCAGGAGACCCGCCTGTATGATGCCACGAAGAACATCACGGCTTCCATGCGCGGCAAGGAAGAGGCGCACGACTACCGCTATTTCCCCGATCCCGATCTGCTGCCCGTGACCATCACCGACGAAGAGTTCAGCCGCTGGCAGCAGGAACTGCCCGAACTGCCTGCCGCCCGCATGCAACGTTTCATCGCCATGACGGGCCTGCCCGAACCCGAAGCGGAAGTGCTGGTGCAGAGCCGTGCCATGGCTGACTTCTTCGAAGCTGCGGCGGCAAAAGCCGATGCCCGCAAGGTGGCCAACTTCATCCTTGGCCCGCTGCTGCGCGAGCTCAACGCCCGTTCCCAGCACGTGCAGGATTGCGCCATGGCTCCCGAAGCCCTGGCCGAACTGGTCAGTATCGTGGACAAGGGCCTCATCAGTGCCAAGATCGCCAATGACATCTTTGCCGACCTGATGGAAAACGGCGCCATGCCCGAAGCCTACGTCAAGGAAAAGGGCCTGGTGCAGATCTCCGACAGTTCCGCGCTGGAGACGGCTGTGGACAAGGTGCTGGCCGACAATCCCGCTGAAGTGGAAGCTTTCCGTGGCGGCAAGACCAAGCTCATCAGCTTCTTTGTGGGGCAGGTCATGCGGGCTACCCGCGGCAAGGCCAATCCCGCTCTGGTCAATGAGCTGCTGGCCAAAAAGCTGGCTGGCTAGCCTGGGAGTGCAGAGATCTGTAAGGGGGGCGCCTGGGGTGCCCCCTTATTTTTTTGAAAACAGGTTTTTATTATTTAAAGTGATGCTTTAATAAATGGGGCGCCGGTTCCGGGTGCCCTTTCATGGACAGAAAGCCCAAAATACGCTAGGCAAAAATCATGGCTTCGTTCTCATCCTCTCAGGAAAGGATCGATTTTGATGATCCTTTGCTGGCCAATCAGCTGTTTGGTCCCCGCAACGCTCATCTGGACCTGCTGGCGGCTGCCAGCGGCGCCCAGATAGGCAGCCGTGGTGCTTCTGTTTTTTTCTCCAGCCCGGACCATGCGGTCCTGCAGTGCCTGTACCGGCTTTTCGTGCAGCTTTATGACATGCTGCGCAACGGCATCAGCATCAGCCAGCAGGACCTGTCCCGGGCCTATGCCATGCTGGCGGCCGATCCCGGCCTCAATCTGCGGCAGGTCTTCCAGGAAGCTGTTTTCGTCAATACGCCGCGCAAGACCGTGACGGCCCGCAATGTGGCCCAAAAGCAGTACCTGGATATCCTGCGCCGGAACGAGATGGTCTTTGCCGTGGGGCCTGCCGGTACGGGCAAGACCTATCTTGCTGTGGCTATGGCCATCTCCATGTTGCAGCAGCATCAGGTCAAGCGCATCGTGCTGACGCGCCCTGCGGTGGAGGCGGGGGAGCGCCTCGGCTTCCTGCCCGGTGACCTGGCGGACAAGGTCAACCCCTACCTGCGCCCCCTATACGATGCCCTGCACGACATGGTGCCCCAGCCCAAGGTGGCATCCATGCTGGAAGTGGGGACCATCGAGGTGGCCCCCCTGGCCTTCATGCGTGGCCGTACCCTCAATGATGCCTTCATCATCCTGGACGAAGCCCAGAACACCACCCACGAACAGATGAAGATGTTCCTGACCCGTATGGGCTTTGGATCGCGTGTGGTGGTCACGGGCGATACCTCGCAGATCGACCTGCCTGTCAATCCGTCTTCCGGGCGTGCCCGCTCGGGGCTCGTCCATGCCCTGGCCGTCCTGGACAAGATCCCCGGTCTTGCCGTGCACCACTTCAGCAAGGCTGATGTGGTGCGCCATCCTTTGGTGGGAGCCATCGTCAATGCCTACGACAACGCCGAAAAAAACAGCTAGACCCTCCAGCATGGTGGCTTTGTGGCAGACGCTGAGAACGCGTCACCACTGCGGTCGCGGCCTGCTGGTATTGATCCTGACCCTGCTTTTCCTCTCTTTGCTGGCCGGCGCCAACCTGACGCCGGAAAGCCGCGTCTATGTGGCGGGGCAGGTGGCGGACAGCGACGTCATCGCTGACCGCGACATCCTGGTGGAGGACGTGCAGGCCAGCAAGGCCCGGCAGCGCCAGGTGCTCATGCTCCAGCCCTCGGTCTACGACCTGAGCATGCAGCCCTATGAGATGTTCCAGAACCGCATCCTGGGGATCCTGCATCATCTGAACGTGATGGCCGACCACAAGGGATTGCAGAGCGTCAAGCCTGTACCGGAAGAAGCTGCTCCGGCGGCTCCCGAACCGGCAGGCACCGCACCCACCGTCGGGCAGGCCGGGGAAGTCCCTGTCACGCCTGCGCCTACCGCACCTGCTGCGCAGCGTCCCTTGCCCAGGAGCGATGAAGACCTGCCAGACCTCCCGAGAGGGGAGGCATCCGTCCGCCGTCTGGTGGAAGAACTGACGCCCCGGGTGGCCGAAGAGGTCCTGCCCCAGCTGGCCTTGCCGGAAGTGCAGCAGTACCTCCTCAAGACCCTGATGCCGCTGATCCGCGACCGCCTGGCCGAGGGCCTTGTGGGCGACATCCGTTCCGCCAGAGCAGGCAGGGCCGGGGTCGTCATCCGCAACCTCGACAACGGTTCGGAGCTGTTGCGTCCTGAAGTGACCACGCTGCCCGATGTGCAGTCCTTCCTGGCCGAGATCTCGTCCCTGCTGCGGCAGGAGGATTCCCTCAACGCCCATTCCCGCCGAGCCATCAACATCCTGCTTTCCGCAACGGTCCCGGCATCCCTGACGCTCAACCGCGAGACGACCCAGCGCCGTGGCGAAGCCGTAGTGGCCAATGTGGAGCCCGTCTTTTACCAGATCCAGAAAGGGGAGCTGGTGGTGCGCAAGGGGGACAGGGTGAGCCGCGAACAGCAGCTCAAACTGCAGACTCTCTACAAGAGCGCCGCTGATCCTGTCCGCTGGGGCGTGGTGCTGGGGGCGTTCGTGTTCTCCCTGAT
>CALBAX010000029.1 GCA_937926875.1 uncultured Desulfovibrio sp. | reverse complement strand
CCTCTCTTCGGCCACCACAGGGGCCTATAACTCCGCCGCTCTGCGCGGTGTGCCGTCCCTGCTCATCGAACGGGGCGGCAACGGCGTCTGGTCCCGGGCCGAAGTGGATGCCTACAAGCGGGACATCCGGGCACTGCTGGCCCATCTGCAGCTGTTGCCGCCCCTGGCAGATCCGCCGCACCGGGCACAGCGCGAGATCCGCGATGCCGTCTACCTGACGGCGAAGGATCAGGGGTGCTGGTACCCGGAAGTCACTCCCGGGGCTCCTGTCAGCCGGGGAGAGATGCTGGGGACCGTACGTGACATCTTTGGGCGTGCCCTCGACTGCTACCGGGCCGAAAAGGACGGCATCGTCCTGTACATGACGGTCTCTCTGGCCGTGAAGACCGGTACGCCCCTGGTGGCTTACGGCTAGTCCAGGAGCTTCCGGCCTGTGCCGCAACGTCCGTTTTTCCGGGCTGGCCCCGGGGAAGCGGCAGCGTGCCATGCCTGCCGCCCTGCTTGCGGCACGAAAAAATATCGCTGCCGGGCGTCTTCCTGCAGGCCGCCCTTTCTCCACCCCAGCATACCCTTCCGGCAAGCACATCATGGAACTGCGCCAACTCGAACACTTTGTCACCACGGCCGATTTCGGCAGCACACGACGGGCCGCCGAGACCCTGTATACCTCGCAATCCAGCGTGAGCAAAAATATCAGCATGCTGGAAGAAGAGCTGGGGGTCACGCTGTTCGCCCGCTCCAACCGCGGTGTTTCCCTGACAGAAGCAGGCAGGGAATTTTACGACCAGGCCCGCACCATCCTGCAGAACGTCCGCCTTATGAAGCAGATGGGACGGCAGAAAAAATACAAAAAAATCAACATATCCTGCTATCCGTCCACCATGATCTCGCGGCTTTTCTGCTTTTTGTACAACGCCATAAACCACGATGAATACAAGATGTCATTTCTGGAAGGGACGGTGGAGGACATCGTGGACAATGTCCATACCGGCATTTCCGATATCGGCATCGTCTACTTTTCCAAGGACCAGCGGAAATGTTTCTCCCATGTCCTTGCCCACAAGGACATCGAATTCATCGAGATCTCGCAGCATGAGCCCTGCATCTACGTGGGGCCCCACAACCCTCTGTATGACCGGGAAAGCATCCGCTTCTCCGATCTTGATGACAACAACTTCATCCAGCCCGTCAATGACTTTTTTTCCATAGAGCATCATCTGGACATGATCAGTGTCGGCATGGCCAAAGCGGCAAATTTCAAAAGCCTCTTCTCCACCAACAGCGACAATCAGATCATCGAGATGCTGCTGCATACGGATATATGCAGTTTCGGCATCCGCCTGATGAATGATTCTTTCAGGAAATATGCCATACGGGACATCCCCATAGACGGCTGCGGGAAATGTCTTTCCTTTGGCTACATCAAGAAAAGGAACACGACCCTTTCCATGGAGTATGAAACTTTTCTTGATCTTGTCCGGAAATATCTCTGCGATCCCCAAAACAAAAAAACAGCACCGTAAATCTACTGTCAAAGGAGTGATACATATGAAAAAACATCTGGCCATCCTTTTCCTTGCGGCCGGCATGCTCCTGGGGGGATCCCAGCAGGGCCAGGCCGTGGACTTCAAGGCCAAGGGCGTATGGATCAATATGCTCGAATACGGCGGAGGGGGGAACTTCGTCAAAAATGACCGTAACGGCCGTAACGTGACCGGCTGGGGACGCTGGGGGGAGGACGAATTCGAGGCCAAGACGCGTGTCCGCCTGCAACTGGAGGCCATCGCTTCGGAAAGCCTTTCGGGGACCGTCTATTTTGAGATCGGCGCCGCCACCTGGGGCCGCGCTGCCAAGGGCGGTGCGCTGGGGGCCGACGGGAACATCGTCAAGATAAAGCACAGCTATCTGGACTGGGTCGTCCCCGGCACGGCCATCAAGACCCGGATGGGCATCCAGCGCATCTTCCTGCCGGACTACGCCTCCGAGGCTTCGCAGGTCTTCGATGCCGACGTGGCAGGGATCAATGTCTCCGCCCCCCTCGGCGACCATGCCGCCGTGACGGCGTTCTGGGCGCGGCCGTTCAATGATAACTGGAGCGGCGGGACAGACGGGACGAGCCGTTACCTGGACAACGTGGATGTGTTCGGCCTTTTGCTGCCCCTGACCTTCGAAGGAGTGCGTCTGACCCCCTGGGCCATGCTGGGCATGGTGGGCAACAATGCCTTCCGCTCCGGCGATGATTACTATGGCAGCGGCTACGGTTCGGGCATAGGCCCTTCGTGGTATGCCCTGCCCGCCCACAAGGCCGACGGTACCTCGGCCTATGCATACGGAACGGCATTCTGGGCAGGCCTGACGGGCGAGATCACGGCTGCCGATCCCTTCCGGCTGGCCTGGAGCGCCAACTACGGCGCCTTCAATTCCGGTGAAGGAGCCCTGGACCGCAGCGGCTGGTATGCCTCGCTGCTGGCCGAATACAAGCTGGACTGGGGCACGCCCGGCATCTATGCCTGGTACAGCAGCGGCGATGACGACAACCCGGGGAACGGGTCTGAACGCCTGCCGTCCTTCGACTACAACAACGAATGCACCAGCGGCTTTTCCGGCTTCGGGACGCTCGGGACCTGGACCATCGGCCGCGATGCCGTGCTGGGGTACACCCTGGCTGGCACATGGGGCTTTGGTGCGCGCATCCGTGACCTGAGCTTCATCGACAAGCTCAGTCACACCATCCGCATCAATTTCTATAACGGGACCAACGCCCCCCGGATGGCCCGCTACATCAAGGGAGAGCTGGACGTCCCCGGCCATGCAGGCCGCAGCCTGTACGGTGAGGCCTCGGACTTCAACAACGTCAACACCAATGGCGGCATCTACCTGACGCAACGGGACTACGCCGCTGAATTCGGCATCATGAGTTCCTACCAGATCTATGACAACCTGCGCCTGCTGGTAGAAGCCAATTATATAGCCCTCTGGCTGGACCAGTCGTCCGATGTATGGGGAGGTTTCAGCAAGGATGGCAGCTGGCACCGCGCCAACAGCATCGAGGATGCCTGGAACGTCAACATGAGCTTCATCTACAAGTTCTAGTTTTCGGGAAGCGCGGGCCGGCCCTGTTTGCCGCCGTCATCAGACTGGCCCGCCTCAAAGGGCCCCTTCCTGTCGCAGGCGAGCCGCCTTTCGGGGCAGTTGCCTGCGGCAGTCCATCTTGCGGGCGCCCGCCCACAGCCGGGCATACCCTGCGGCGCTGCGGCGCAGGGCGATATACAGCAGTCCCCGCAGGGGAACAGGCAGAAGATGCAGCAGCACATCGCGGCAGCCTTCCCGCAGACGCAGGGAAAGCTGCTGTTCCAGTACCTGGCAAAGTATCCTGTCGTTGTCGGTCATATGCTTACCTCCGCATATGCCGGCAGTCTGGATGCCCTCACCTGTCAGGATGATGTCGGCCAGCCGACATTCTCCCGACAGCCAAAGGCAAGGTCAGCACCGGGCAGGCCGGCCGGACAGGAATCAGGCCGACATGGGGCAGAAGCGTTCCGCCCCCAGGACATGCGCTGCCCCGGCACAGGAGGTACCGAAGAACAGCACCGGCTTGCCGATATCCAGAAAATTGACGAACGAACCGTTGCAAAGCGTGCTGCCCGTGCACAGCACCAGCCCGGCCCAGTCCCGCACCACGTCCTGATAGGCCGTCATGCCGTCTTCCACCAGAACACCGGAACGCACCGTCCCCACGATCTCGGGATTGAGATCCAGCACCCGCACGCTGAATTCTTTGGACAGCCGTGCCAGCAGCGCCGGCTGGAAGCCTACCAGGGCGATGCGTGGCGTGCCGAAACGCTCCCGGACGAGGGCGGCATACCGTTCAGCACACAGCTCCGGCCCGTCATCACGGCAATGGACCGTATTGCCGATCTCGCCCACGGCGCGCAAAACGGCATTGAGCGTGGCCACCAGCATCCCGCCTGCCTGGGGATCATGCGCCGTGTCCAGTTCCAGCACATCGGCCAGCGAGCCTTCGAAATCCACCGGCGCACTGGTGAATGCCTGCCCCAGGGCCTCGCCGAAACGGGCCTGGAGCATGACTTCCCTGCCGTTGAGGATGGGATAGTCCGTGCGCGTGGTCCGGCCTATGGCTTCTTCCGGGGTAAGGCCACGACTTTTCAGGCTGATGCTGTGTTCATCCAGATGATGCCGTGCGATGGCATCACGCAACGCCTCCTTGAGCCGGGCATACAGGGATTCTTCCGTCATCATGGTCCACACCTCCGATTGCTTGCCAGTCTCGTCCGAATACGGGAACTTCCCCCAAAAATTCACCGTCATATGGCCCGGTCCTGCCGTCCCTCTTCCCCTGTGCAGCGCCTCGCCGGGAGCAGGCGGGGAGCTCCAGGCCGCAGGTAACGTTCTGCCGGATGCCCGCTCGCCCAGATCCACGAGGATCCCTTCTGCAGCGCTGTCTCCGCCGGTGTTTCCTTCTGCAAGAACTGCCCGGCGCACGCCCTCGCCCCGCCAATGAAAAAGGCTGCCCCTTGCCGGGACAGCCCCTCAGGCATACAGCTTCAGGCGCGCGGAGCACGCCCGGATTGCAAGCTGCGTTCCTGCAGGCGCTTGCGGGCCCGCAGGCTGACCCGGACGAGCCACGACACCAGGACAACGACCGCGATGCCCACATCGGCCAGCAGGACGCGTGAAGCGTTGAAGTGCTGCTCAAAGCCCCACAGGGTGGCCCTGTCCCAGGCCGGATGGTAGATGAACCAGCCCAGGCCCATGGCCAGCCCCAGGGCCGCGAAAGCAA
>CALBAX010000028.1 GCA_937926875.1 uncultured Desulfovibrio sp. | reverse complement strand
CAGAACACTTTGGAAAATGTGACCATAGACGGTGATAGTATGGCCTGCCGCACGATGGCGTCACGTTCCGCCGCATCCCGCTGCGCCTGCGCCTCCCGCGCCAGGCAGCGCCGGGTATTTTCTGCCTGGGCCTCGGCGTCCGCCCGGTATACCTCAGCCGTCGCTTTCCAGTGATCCCGTTCAGTGGCCGTGGCGGCATGATGCAGCCTTTCCGTGTCCAGCGCGCCCTTGGTAAGCAAGAGTGCATAGGAAACAGCCACCAGCGCAAACACGGTCCCTATACCGATCAGCCGGAGCATCATGTCCGTGCCTCCTCTTCAATGCCCCGTCCCCAGCCGGCCTTGATATACGCCCGCTGCCGCTCCTTCAGGATGCGGCGTGGATACTGGCGGTTTTCGGCAAAGGCGGCCCGTCCGCGTCCGGAGTTCACGTTTTCCACGGAGTCAAACCACACCCGGTCATCCAGACCCAGGGCACGCGCCTTTTTGCGGTCGCGGTTCACCCAGCCCAGTCCTCCGTTGTACGCGGACAGGGTAAAGGCCATGCGTTCAAAGTCGTCATGACCGGCCACACGGTCCCACAGCCATTTGTCATAGACACAGAGCGCCCGCAGGCTCCAGCCGGGATTGAACGGCGCGGGCTTGCCTGTTTCCGGTGCCACGGAAGGCAACCAGCGCGCGGTTGCGGGCATGAACTGCGCCAGCCCCTGCGCCCCCACATGCGATACGGTATCGTTGCGCCACCAGCTTTCGGTGTGGACCTGCGCCGCAAAGACTGCCACCGGTGCGTCCAGGCCCCAGGTGGCGTGGGCTGCCCGGACAAGCGTTGCCCGGTACTGCTGCGCCGCGCGGGGGATTGTCACGTCAGCGGCTGCGTTACAGGTTCCTGCCCCAATAATACCGAGAATAACGGCGAGCATGACGCCAATGGCGAACCAAAACCCGGCGCGAACGTACTGCATCCCACGGAGGGTCTCGGCATGGATGGTCCGCAGGAAACACATGGCGACCTTTCTGACCGTTCGCATGGCGGCGGCCAGCGTCTCACGGCCCCACATGTTTACAGCCCCAGCGCCACGGCGATGACAAAAGCCGCGATAATGACGGCCCGGCGGAGCATGGTCGCACAGAACGGACGAAAGTAGCCGGTGGCAATGGGAAAGTCCGGCTGACCGTCATCCCCCGTGGCTTCCGGGTCTTCCCGCCAGTCCTTGTCCAGATAGGAAGACGGCAGCGCATAGGGAAACGCCAGAAAGTCAAAAACCATGCCCGCGATGGCCGCCACCACGACCAGGGCCAGTTTGTAGGCCACCACCGGTCCCTGGGCAGGAGAAAAGAACAGCAGGGCCGACAGCAGGACGATACCGCACAGGATGAACAGGGCCAGAAGATACCGGGGATTGCAAAGAAGTTTCATTGTCACGTCACTCCATCCGCGCCGGGTTGATGCCCCGCCGGGAATAGGCCCCGGCGGGTCAAAAGGAGAGCGGCGGACCGGCGCGAAAACGGCCCGCCATGACCAACATGCCATGACGGGCCGCCATGCGCCCGGAAAGGACGCGAACAGTGCGAACTTTTTTACTCGTCAAAGTCCCCGCGCAGCTCTTTTACTTCCTTGGATCTGACGCGCACGGGGTTCTCCTTGAGCCGGACAAGTTTGCCTTCCGCAATATAGTCGTAGATGGTCCGCTCGGAAACATTCAGGCAGTAGGCGGCCTGCCGGACGTTCAGCAGGTCATGCCTGTCGACCATCTCTTGCGGGGTCAGTGTGTACGGCCTGACTGGGGGCACGCCGGGGTAGCGGATAGGCAGAGGCAGCGGAAATCCGGCGGGACGTTTCAGGGTGCAGTGATCCGCGCAGCCGATGCAGCAAAAAACGTCGTCGCGCACAAACCAGAATGGTTTGCGTCGTCCGCGCAGAAAATGGGGGCAGCCCAGCCTTTCGTAAACGCTGCGGTCAGGTTCGGCATCATACGGACGCCAGCCCTCACGGGTCAGCATCACGATTTCCTGTATGCGTGTTCTGGACATATCAACCCCCTAAAACAGCCTGGAAAAAAGTTCCTTCCCTTCGCGTTCCGTCTGGGCGCGGCACGCTGCGCACTCTCTCCGGTCCAGGCGGCGGCAGTGGGCGCAGCGTATTTCCTGCAGGGCCGCCGTCAAATCTTCACCCGTCACTCTTGGCATGGGGGCAGCCGTATTGCTTTCGGGGACGGCTCCGGACAAGGCCGCCCGGATTTTTGCCACCTGCGTGTCGATTCTGCCCGGATACGTTCCGGCCAGCACCATATACACCGTGGCCCGCTTCAGTTCGGGATGCGCACGGCAAAAGGCGTGGACGGACACATACGACGCAAGAATCCTCGCCCGTAGGCTGCCGGCATCGCTATTCACCGCCCCCGCCTTCGGCTTTTTGCCTTTTCTCGAAAGCCTTTTCCCTGCGCTGCAGGTCAGACAACAGGGTGGAAATCTGTTCCCCGTTCTGCATCCAGACGAACAGCTCCACACCAAAGGCCCGCTTACAGCGAGTGTTCAGACTGGTCATGGAATAGCCCAGCTTGCGCCAGATAGCCAGGATTTGCCGTTT
>CALBAX010000027.1 GCA_937926875.1 uncultured Desulfovibrio sp. | reverse complement strand
GCAGGACAGTCTTGAGCTTCCCGTACCTGTCGGCGGCCAGGACGATCCCTTCATCGATGGCGATGGCGCGCAGCCCCGTGACCACCAGCTCACGGCAGACGATCAGGATGACGACCCACGCTTCAGCCCATCCGAGGGTGCAGAACATGATGAGCACGGAGCAGATGAGGACCTTGTCCGCCAGAGGATCAAGGAACTTGCCCATGCTGGTGACCATGTTGTTGCGCCGGGCCACGTAGCCGTCGGCCCAGTCCGTGATGGAAGCGGCAATGAATGCCAGCGCGGCCAGCACGCAGGTCACCGGGCCCTGGAAATACAGCAGCACGATGACGAGCGGGACGAGCAGCATGCGCAACAGCGTCAGTTTATTCGCAAGATTGAACATATTCTCACCGACCGGAAAACAGGACTACACGGAAACGGGTATCATAAACGCGTCCCGGAGAAAAGAAAAAAACGCGCCGGTATCCTGAGGGGGATGGACAAGCCATCCCCCCCAAAAAAGAACGCCTAGCTCTTGCCGACCAGCTTAGCAGCGCCGCTGTCGGCAGCCTGGGCGATGGCGTCAGCCAGATGCAGGAAGGCCTGCTTGGCAGGGCAATCCTGTTCAAGATAGACCACGGGCACGCCCCTGTCGGCGGCCACCACAGTGGCCGGATCCAGCGGGATGGCACCCAGGAAGGGGATGCCGTAATGCTTGGCGAGCTCTTCACCACCGCCCTTCTTGAACAGGTCGATCTCCTGGTGGCAGTGGGGGCAGACAAGGCCGCTCATGTTTTCCACCACGCCCAGGACCTTGCCCTCGGCGACCTGCAGGAAGTTGACGGCCTTGCGCACGTCGGCCAGGGAGATTTCCTGCGGCGTGGTCACTGCGACGCTCTGGGCGTCGGTGATGGTCTTAAGGATGGTCATATGTTCGTCACCGGTTCCTGGAGGGGAGTCGATGAGCAGGAAGTCCAGCGGGCCCCAGGCCACGTCGGAGAGGAACTGGCGGATGGCGGCCGTCTTTTTGGGGCCGCGCCACAGGATGGCCTGGTCACGATCCTGCAGGAAGGAATCCATGGAAATGACCGCCAGGTTCTCATTGTACATGGCAGGGATGAGCTCGTTTCTCTCATTCATTTCGATGGTGGCCTTCAGTCCCAGCAGGTTGGGCACGCTGGGGCCGTGCATGTCCACGTCCAGGATGCCGACCTTGAAGCCGCGATGGGCCAGGGCCGCCGCGGTATTGACGGTGACGGAGCTCTTACCCACGCCACCTTTGCCGCTCATGACAAAGATCTTGTGCCGGATGTGGGCCAGGCGGTCGGCAATGATCTGGTCTTGCCGGGCCATGGCCGATTCCATGCAACCGGCGCCGCCGGGATTGCCTTTGGAAGCGCAGCCCGACGCAGAGGAACAGGAAGAACAGGAAGACATGATATCTCCTTTACAGGGTATGACAACAGGCGGGCTTACCAGCCATGGTCGCCCACCAGATCCACGAAGACGGCAGGGCCCAGGTCCTCGCTGCAAAGCCGTCCCTGACGGCGCATGATGCGCATCAGGCGTTGCGTGCGGGGCCGCGCCCCCACAGGGATCAGCATGATGCCGTCCACGGCGAGCTGCTCCAGCAGGGGGCGGGGGATCTGGGGACCTCCGGCAGTGACGATGATGCGGTCGAACGGGGCGGCGGCAGGCATGCCCAGCGTTCCATCGCTTCGTTGCATGTGAATAGCGCGAAGATCGAGCTGCTGCAAGAGGGACCGGGCCGATTGGTACAGCTCTTTGAGACGCTCCACAGTATAGACCGTGCAGCCCAAGGCGGCCAGCACCGCCGCCTGGTAGCCGGACCCCGTACCGACCTCCAGCACGCGCATGCCGGGCGAAGTCTCCAGCATCTGGGACATGAGGGCCACCGTGGATGGCTGGGATATGGTCTGCCCGTAGCCGATGGGCAGCGGACAGTCCTCATAGGCCCGCGAGCGCAGCCCTTCGGGCACGAAAAGATGCCGGGGGACCCGCGACATGGCATCGAGGACGCGCCCGTCCGTTATGCCCCTGGCGGCCAGCTCCCGAACCATGCGCAGACGCAGGCGTCTGGGATCTATCGCGGTACCTCTTGCCATCATGCTCATTGTGTCCTTTGCGTATGGCGAAGAAAGAACAAATTTTGCCCCCCAAGTCAAATACCGCCAAAGCGGGGCCTATTCCTTGAAAACTCCCCTGAAACGTGCAACACTCCCTCTTGTATGAGAAAGGAGACTCCATGCGCAAAAAAAATTTCTTCTCCACTATCCTGAGCCTGCTCATCCTGATCGCGCTGATTGCCGTTGGGTACATCTTTTTCAAGGATATGGACGGTCCGTCCATCGCCATCTCGCCCGATACCGGGCGGGTGTCTCCCCACACGCCCCTGCAGATAACGCTGGCGGACCCCTCCAACATCCGCTCCATCTCTGTGGGAGTGCGCCGCAACAATGTGGTCACTCCCATTTTCCAAAGGCATTTCGAAGAATACCTGCCTCAGTGCACCGTCGAGGTATCGCTGAAGAACGCCGGCCTGCGTGAAGGCGCTTTCGAGCTGGAGATCAAGGCGACGGACGCGTCCCTGGCGGGTTTCGGCCAGGGCAATACCCGGACGGAAGTGCTGGCCATGCGCCTGGATACCCAGCCGCCGCGCATCTCCGTGAAGACCCTTCCGCCCAGCGTGCGCCGCGGCGGTGCCGCCGCCATCCGCTATACCATCGACGAAGAAGTCACCCAGAGCGGTGTACTGGTGGCAGGGTATTTCGTCCCCGGATTCCTGCAGAAGGACGGCAGCTACATCTGCTTCTTCCCCTTCCCCTACACCATGACCGCCGTGGAATACAAAAATGCCGTGGAGCTGACCGCTACGGACATGGCCGGCAATGTGACCCGCAGCCGTCTGGGCCTGCTGGCCTACGAACGCAACTTCAAAAGCGATACCATCAGCATCTCGGACAACTTCCTGGCCAGCGTCAGCAGCAAGCTGGGCTACCTGGCCCCCAACGCTGCCAACCAGCTGGAAGGATACCTGTATATCAACAATCAGGTCCGCGCGGCCAACGTCGAGACCCTGCGTGCCCTGCGCAAGGATACCGCAGCGGCCATGCTCTGGGACGGAGCTTTCCAGCGTCTGCCCCGTTCCGCGGCCCGCGCCGGTTTTGGGGATCACCGCTACTTCACCTATCAGGGCAAGCAGGTGGGCGAATCCTATCATCTGGGCTTTGACCTGGCTTCGGTCCGCAACGCCGAAGTCCCCGCAGCCAACAACGGCCGGGTCGTCTTCACCGGCGAACTCGGCATCTACGGCAACCTCATCGTCATCGACCACGGCCTGGGCCTCATGTCCCTCTACTCCCATCTGAGCGAGATCCACGTCAAGGTGGGCGATGTGGTCCAGAAAGGCGCCATCATCGCCAAGACAGGCAGTACCGGCCTGGCCTTCGGCGACCACCTGCACTTCGGCGTGCTGGTCGGCGGCGTGGAAGTCACCCCGCTGGAATGGATGGATCCCAAGTGGGTCAAGGACAACATCACCGGCCGCCTGAATGCCCAGTAAGGCTCACAAGGCCATCCCGCAAGGGATGGCTTTTTTCATGCCTGCACGCATGTTGCCCGATTTGAGACATCAGCGAATCCCTTGTCTTATGAAATAGTTTATGCAATAAGTTTTGCCGCCTTTTCTTATTTATCCACAGGAGATTCCATGGAACGTACTTTTTGCATCATCAAACCCGATGCCGTTGCCCGTAACCTACAGGGCGAGATCCTTGCCATGATCCAGGCTGACGGCCTGCGCGTAGTGGCCATGAAGCAGATCCGCATGACCCGCCAACAGGCCGAAGGCTTTTATGCCGTGCACAAGGAACGGCCTTTCTTTGCCAGCCTGACGGAATACATGAGCTCCGGCCCGGTGGTTTGCGCCATCCTGGAAGGCGACAAGGCCATCTCCCGCTACCGGGAACTGATGGGCGCCACCAATCCCGCCAATGCGGCGGAAGGCACCATCCGCAAAAAATACGCCGAAAGCATCGAAGCCAACTCCGTGCACGGTTCTGACGCACCGGAGACCGCCGCCTACGAGATGTCTTACTTCTTCAATGCGCTTGAAATCACCGGCTAGGCATCCTCGCCTGCCGTTCGCCCCCGGTCCCCTGCGGATCGGGGGCTTTTTTCGTTTGTCTCCCCTGTCCTGCGGCCTTGCAGGCTGCCGGGTCACCGGTTAATGCTGACAGGAACTTTCCTGACTGCAAAACTTGTTGGAGGGACTATGCCCGTTGCCATCATCACCGGCGGTGCCGCCGGTATAGGACGCCACCTGTGCGCGGGATTTGCCCGCGAGGGATATGTGGTCGCCTCGCTGGACATACAGCCCATGGACAGCCCCCATCCGGACATCCACTGCTTTCCCTGTGACCTGCGCGATGAAGCCGCCATCACCACCGTTTTTCGCACGGTCGCCCAAACCCTTGGCACTCCCCGCATCCTCATCAATAACGGGGCTATCAGCCGCTTCCAAAAGCCCTTCCCCCTGCTGGAGGCAAAGGAATTCGACGACGTTTTGGGGACGAACCTGCGCGGTGCCTTCCTCTGCTGCCGGGAGTTCGTCCGTCTTTGCCGGGGAACAGGCTATGGACGCATCATCAACATCGCCTCCACGCGCTTCCAGCAGAACGAATGCGGCTGGGAAGCCTACGGCGCCTCCAAGGGCGGCCTGGTCTCCCTGACCGCCAGCTTGTGCGTGTCGTTGCACGGGACGGGCATCACCGTCAACGCCATCAGCCCGGGATGGATACAGGTGGACGACTACGACAGCCTGACCTCCTGCGATCACAGCCTGCACCCGTCGGGACGTGTGGGGAAGCCGGCAGATGTCTGCAATGCCTGCCTGTTCCTGGCCCGTGAGGAGAACGGCTTCATCAACGGCGCCAACCTGCCGGTGGACGGCGGCATGACCAGGCGCATGATCTATCCCGGGACCGATCCGCTCTGGATGGAATGAACAGAAGGGCCCTCTTCCTTTTTGCCGCCCCTCCTGATATGAGGCCCGGATGACATACGGCAGGGCCCACTGTCTGCCCTGCGGCGCCACAGCGGCGCGGCCACCGGCCGCACAAGGCGCGGAACACTCCTGCCCCGATGGCAGGAAGAACAAAGGATACATGATGATAGCCGAGAGAGTACGCGGCATCACGCCGTTTCTGGCCATGGAAGTGCTGGAACGCGCCCAGAAGCTCGAACGGGAGGGTGCTTCCATCATCCACCTGGAACTGGGCGAACCCGATTTCGATACGCCTGAGTGCATCCGCCAGGCTGCCTTCAAGGCCCTGGACGAAGGTCAGACCCACTATACCCACTCCCTGGGCGATGTGGAGTTGCGCGAGCACCTGTGCGTCTATTACAAGCAGCGCTATGGCGTCAGCCTGCATCCCGACCAGGTGCTGATCTTCCCCGGTTCTTCCCCGGCCATGATGGTCCTTTTCTCCGCCCTGCTCGATCCGGGCGACGAAGTGATCCTCTCCAACCCCGGCTATGCCTGCTATCCCAACTTCGTGCGCTATGCGGGCGGGGTGCCTGTCTGGACGCTGACCCATGAGGAAGAGGGCTTCCAGTTCCGCCCCGAGGACGTGGCAAAACAGATCACGTCGCGTACCCGGGCCGTGCTCATCAACTCTCCCTGCAACCCCACGGGCATCGTGCTGGAGCCGGAGCGCATGCGCGCACTGGCCGAACTGGGTCCCATGATCGTTTCCGACGAGATCTATCACGGCCTGGCCTACGGGGATGCGGAAGAGCATTCCATCCTGGAGTACACGGACAATGCCGTGGTCATCGGCGGCTTTTCCAAGGCCTACGCCATGACCGGCTGGCGCCTGGGCTACCTCATCGTGCCCCGCGACCTCGTGCGCCCCATGCAGGCCCTGATGCAGAATTTTTTCCTGTCCACCAATTCCGCGGTGCAAAAAGCCGGCATCGCGGCCCTGACCTGCGCGGATGAAGATGTTGCCCGCATGCACGCCACGTATGACGAACGCCGCCGCTTCCTGCTGGGCGAACTGAAGCGCCTGGGCTTCAACATCCCCGTGGAACCCATGGGAGCGTTCTATATGCTGATCAATGCCCGCCATCTGGGCAGCAGCTCCATGGAACTGGCCTTCGATCTGCTGGAAAAAGCCCATATCGGCATCACTCCCGGTATCGACTTCGGCAGCCAGACCGAAGGTTTCCTGCGCCTTTCCTACGCCAATTCCATCGACAACCTGGCCGAGGCCATGCGCCGGCTGGAAGTTTACATCAGCCAGCGCTAGCGCTTTCTGCAACGCAGGGGGGAGGAAGCTCCTCCCCCCTGCGTTATCGCCGCGTCCTGTTCTTTCCGCCGTGTGCCTTTGCCGGGCCGGTCTCGGCCGGATCGCGGCCTTTTGCCCGGGTTCTGCCTCCTCTCCACGACCATTGTCCAAGACCCTGCGCAGCACATTTTTCGTCATCTTTTTTCTTTGCGAGCGGGGGAAGATATGCTAGCTTCGTATACCCCCGACAGGGAAATCAAAGGGGAGGCATTATGGCCGACGCGCCGATCATCGATATCGTCAATCTGGAAAAACGCTATCGCAGCAAAAATACGGATGTTTTTGCCCTGCAGGGCATCGATCTTGCCATCAACAAAGGCGACATCTTCGGTGTCATCGGCAAGAGCGGTGCCGGCAAAAGCACGCTCGTCCGCTGCATCAACATGCTGGAACGTCCCACGGGGGGTTCCATCTTTTTCGAAGGCAAGGACATGTGCCGCCTGTCGGAGAGCGAACTGCGTGCTGCCCGGCGTTCCATGGGCATGATCTTCCAGCAGTTCAACCTGCTCATGCAGCGCACGGCGCGCCAGAACGTCTGTTTCCCTCTGGAGCTCATCGGCATGGACAAGGTCCTGGCCCGCAAGCGTGCCGAAGAACTGCTGGATCTGGTGGGGCTTGCCAACCGCATGGATTCCTATCCTTCACAGCTCTCCGGCGGCCAGAAGCAGCGCGTGGCCATCGCCCGTGCCCTGGCCACCAACCCGCAGGTGCTGCTCTGCGACGAGGCCACCTCCGCTCTTGACCCGGCCACCACGGATTCCATCCTGACCCTCATCAAGGACATCAACAAAAACCTCGGCATCACGGCGGTCATCATCACCCACGAGATGAGCGTCATCGAAAAGATCTGCAGTCATGTGGCCATCATCAACCGGGGCAAGATTGTGGAGCACGGCGAAGTGGAAGAAGTCTTCTTCCACCCGCGCACCGAGGCCGCACGCCGCCTGGTCATGCCCGAGGCCCTGCAGAACCTGCCCCAGGAAAACCTTTACCGCCTGATCTTCAACGGCCGCTCCTCCTTCGAGCCCGTCATCGCCAATATGGTGCTGGAATGCCACTGCCCTGTGAACATCATGTATGCTGATACCCGCGACATCAACGGTATCGCCTTTGGCCAGATGGTGTTGCAGCTGCCCGAATGTCCAGAATCGCGCCGGAGCATCCTGGAGTTTGCCAAATCCAGGAACATCCTGCTGGAGGAAATGAAGCATGTTTGATCAGGCCACTGTGGAAATGCTCATGGAAGGGGTGGTGGACACCCTGTACATGACCATCGTCTCCACGTTTTTTTCTTATGTCTTCGGCATCGTCATGGCCGTCATCCTGGTCATCTGCCGCAAAGACGGCATCCGTCCCAATCCCGTGGTCTACAGCGTGCTGGATGTGGTGGTGAACCTGACCCGGTCATTCCCCTTCCTGATCCTGATGATCGCCGTCATTCCCTTCACCCGCTACATCGTGGGGACCACCATCGGCAACAACGCCACGGTCGTGCCTCTGGTCATCGCCGCGGCGCCCTTCGTGGCCCGGCTCATCGAGTCCTCCCTGCTGGAAGTGGACAACGGTGTGGTGGAAGCCGCCCAGAGCATGGGGGCCTCCACATGGCAGATCATTACCAAGGTGCTGCTGCCCGAAGCCCTGCCCTCGCTCATCAATGGCAGTGCCGTGGCGGCCATCACCATCCTGGGCTACTCCGCCATGTCCGGCGCTGTCGGCGGCGGCGGCCTGGGCAAGCTGGCCATCATGTACGGGTACAACCGCTACCAGACCGACATCATGATCGCCACGGTGATCCTGCTCATCATCATCGTGCAGATCTTCCAGAGCTTCGGCAACTGGGCCACCCGACGCAGCGACAAACGCGGGTCTTGATCCGCTTTTTCTATCACCCTTTCCCCGAGGTTTTTCCCATGAAAAAACTTCTGCTGACGCTGGCCGCCATGCTGGCCGCCGGTACTCTGGTCTGCCATGCCCAGGCCGCCACCACCGTGAAGGTGGGCGCCTCTCCCACGCCGCACGCCGAGATCCTGAATGCTGCCAAAGACATGCTCAAGGCCGAAGGCATCAATCTGGAGATCATCGAATATTCCGACTATGTGCAGCCCAATGTGGCCCTGGACAGCAAGGATCTGGACGCCAACTACTTCCAGCACAAGCCCTATCTGGATGATTTCAACGCCCAGAAAGGCACCAAGCTGTCCTCCATGGGCGGTGTGCATTATGAGCCCTTCGGCATCTATGCCGGCAAGTGCAAGAGCCTGAAGGACCTCAAGAAGGGTGCCATCGTGGCCGTGCCCAATGATGCCACCAACGAAGGCCGCGCCCTCCTGCTCATGCAGGATCAGGGCCTCATCACCCTCAAGGACGGTGTGGGCCTGACCGCCACGGTGCGCGACATCAAGGACAACCCCAAGAAGCTCCGCATCGAAGAGATCGAAGCTGCCCAGCTGGTGCGCGCCCTGCCTGACGTGGACATCGCCATCATCAACGGCAACTACGCCATCCTCGGCGGCCTGAAGGTGGCCAAAGCCCTGGCCGTGGAAGCTGCCGATTCCGCCGCTGCCACCACCTACGCCAACATCCTGGCCATCCGCACCGGCGATGAAAAGCGTCCTGAACTGCAGGCCCTGTACAAGGCCCTGTGCAGCGACAAGATCAAGGAATTCATGAAGGCCAAGTACGAAGGCGCCGTGCTGGCCACCCACTAGGCCCGGACCACAACGACATCCACGCAGGCCCCCTCACCGGGGGCCTTTTTCATGGCTCCGCGTGCCCGTACCACTGTCTGGAGGCACTGCGCAAAACTGGCCCTGCCGTCCTTCAAATCTGGCCACCAGGCCACGATCCTCATCTGCGGACGGTCATCCTGGCCGGTTTTCTGCGGATGCAGGAGTTGGTACCTCCGGCAGAAGCACCCCCCTTCCTCTTGAAGCCATCCCCTCCGCCTGCTACCCTTTCCCCATACCGTCACTTTTTTCAAAAGGAGAGCGCATGCGTCCGGCCCTGCTCCTGTTGCTGGCTATCCTGCTCCATGTCCAGCCTGTCTTTGCCGCCCGGTCCTTCGTCGATATCTGGGACGATGCCGTCCCGCTGCTGCACGACGGTGTGGATATCATCGCCTCGGGAGAGGATCCCTCCGAGCGCAGCTGGACCGAGGTGCTGACGTTCCGTGATCCAAAATTCCAGCGCATCGTCTCAGAATGCTTCACCATCCTTGCGGATTCCCAGGCCCTGGACCTCATCGCCAGCCGGGATGCCATCCGGGACCAGATAGCGGCGAAGCGCCAAAAGATAGCGGCCCTGCAACAGGAACTCGTTTCCGCCCCCTCTTCACACTGGAACCCGCTCAAGGCCACGCGCAGCAGCCTGCAGGAAGATATTGCCGGCTTGCGCAAGGAGATCGCGGACCTAGAACACGGTCTGGAGGCGGACAAAGAACGCGTCTTTGCCGAGATCTCCGCACGCGGTCTGCCTGTCAGCCGTGAGCAGCTGGAAACCATGCTGAGCGCGGCCGACGGCAGGGATACCGCCAGCATCATGGCCGTGGCCGAGAACATCAGTGCCATCCAGCGCAGCATAGAAAACCAGCTGGCGGCCCCGGACGCCTCTGTGGAATTGCTCCAGACCTATACGGGCATCTACATGATGTGCAACAAGGTCTACGTCTACGCCCTGCAACAGGCCTTGCAGCAGATCGACAGCCGCTACCTCGGCCGCTTGGAGAAGATAAGGAAAGAAGCCTCCCAGTTGCAGGAACACGCCCGCAGCCTGCTTTCAGGAGCGGAGGAGGCGGACCGGAAGATCCTGGAAGTGAACATCGCTGCCAACCAAAGGACGCTGGATGCCGTGGACCTCTACAACCAGTACCTGTCTCGCCAGAAAAAGCATTTGCAGCAGCTGCTGCAACGGGCGGAAAAATCCTTCAAGGTGGCCGTCAATACCTACCGGACCGTCAAGACCAGCAGCGACCTGCTGGGGATGATGCATACGTCGGAAGCGGACTTTTCCCGCATCTTCGCCTTCCAGCCGCCTGACCTTTCTTTGCTGTATGATGCCCGGCTGCGGCAGGAGTTCGACGACATCACGAGCCGTCTGCGGGCAGCGGAATGAAACAGGACGGCCCCCGGAACAAGGAAGCTCCCCGCGGAGGAGAGCTTCCTTGCAGCAGACCACGTTTCCCCTGCCCGTCCGCTCACCAGCAGTACGGCGGGACTGGTGCGGGAACGCCCGGGAAAGCCCGTGGTGTTCCGATCACAACTACCTGATGGAGGATGGTTTTCGTTCGCCCCTGCGGTGTTCACCGAGCTGGCCACCATACCAAAAAAGGCTGGTATTTCTACCAGCCTTTGCTTTCCCTTGGTGCCGAAGGGGAGAGTCGAACTCCCACTCCGTTGCCAGAACTAGACCCTGAACCTAGCGTGTCTACCAATTCCACCACTTCGGCACAACAAAATTTGTTATACGCCACCAGCGAACGTCTGGCAAGCATTTTTTGTCCTTCTTTTTCTGTTTTGCTGGAACAGGATTTTTTTATTCTTTATTTTCAACTTGATGGAGTGATATTTGACAGATGTCCCGCATCGGGATAATCGACATTTTGTTCCGGCACAGCCGAAACTGCCGGAGGATCTCCATGCAAAAAAGCTCTTGGTATTACTGGCAGCAGTGGCGTCAGCGTTTTCCCCGGCAACGGGATGTGCATTTCGATCAGGGAATCCTGAGCAATGACTACTGCCGGGACTGCCGGTACTGTTGCGGCCCCCAGGACTGCGCGACCCCTTTCCCCATGAAGCTGCTGCCCTCGCAGCAACATGCCCATCTGGACAGGGATTTTTTTCTGCTTGCACCTGATACGGCCTGCCTGGATGCCAGGGGGTGCAAATCCTGCGGCCCGGAGGGCTGTCTCCTGCCCCGGCAACAGCGGCCTGTGGCCTGCAGCCTGTTCCCGCTGGTCCTGCTCGATACGGGCCTTTACCTGTACAAGATCTGTCCGGCGGTCCTTTTCCTGCCGCTGGATCACTGGCTCGTCATGGCCCGGGCGGCCGTGGACTGGCTTGTGACGCTCGCTCCGGAGGACCTGAAGCAGCTCGCCATCCATATCCCGGAAGCCACCGTGCGGGAACGCTTCATCGATATGGAACTTCCCCTGCCCTTTTCATCCCGGACGCCGGATCCCGCACATCAGCCTGTCCAGGGCTGACGGCAACGATCCGTTTCCGGCCTTCTTTCTCCAGGAGAACTCATGAAACGTCTCTCTACCCTCCTCATGCTGACGACCTGTCTGGCCCTCAATGGCTGCGGCCTGCTGGGAGATTCCCCTGAAACGCCTGAATACAAGCCCAGTCCTGTGGAAAATTTCATGGCCAATGCCATGCCCGGTGACATCACCACCCTTTCCGATCCTGCCTTCGGGACGGATGTGCGCGTGAGCATGGAAGACAGCTTCTTCTCCGCTGCTGGTGAAGAATGCAAGCGCGCCACTGTCCGTAACAGCTTCAATGAGGCCGAGATCATCGTTGCCTGCCGCAATGCCCAAGGGCAATGGCGGCTGGCGCCCCGTGTCTGGGGCCAGGGCATGCGCCCCACAGTCGTGACGGCTTCCCAAACGGAAGGGGCCAAGGAATAAGCCCGGATCTGTACCATGAGAAATCCTGTCTTCCTTTTGTTGCTGTGCCTGCTGCTTCTGCCGCAGGGAGTGTGCGCCGCCGACGCTCCGGCACCGTACGGGGCCAATCTTTTCCAGGGGAATTTCGGTCAGGGAGGTGCCGCCGGCGCCATTGCTCCGGGTGACAGGGTCGTCCTGCGCCTGTGGGGCGGGAGCCTCAATGTGGATACCATCCTTGAAGTCAGCCCTGCCGGTCAGCTGGACATCCCCGAAGTCGGACAGCTCAACGTGACCGGCCTGGCCCAGGACAAATTGCAGGATGCCCTGCGCAGCAAGCTGGCAGCCTCCGGCCATGCTGACAGCCAGATCTATCTGGCTCCCATGGATGCCCAGCCCATCACCCTGTTCGTTACCGGCAACGTGCCCAAGCCCGGCCGCTACAGCGGTTCGGCGGCCGATCCCCTGCTGAGCTATCTGGACAAGGCAGGCGGCATCGATGCCGGACGGGGCAGCTACAGGAACATCCAGGTTCGCCGCAACAATCAGGTCGTGAGCACGGTTGATCTGTATCCCTTCATCCGTGAAGGCAGCCTGCCCCCCATCCGCTTCCAGAATGGCGACATCATCGTGGTCCCCGACAAGGGGCCCACAGTCACTGTTACGGGCAAGGTGCGTACCAGTGCCCGCTTTGAACTGCCGGAAGACAATGCCTCGGGGGCCAGCCTGCTGAAACTGGTGGATCCCGACAGCAGCGCCTCGCATATCGCCATCAAGGGCGTCCGCAACGGCAAGCCCTACAATACCTATCTGCCCCTTGGGGAACTGGCCAGCATGCGGCTGGCGGACGGTGATACCATCGAACTGCTGGCGGATGCCGCGGGCAATACCATCACGGTCACGGTGCAGGGCGCCGTACGCGGCGCCAGCCGCTTCCCCGTGCGCCGCGGGGCACGCCTGGACGAAGTGCGCAACTTCATCGCTGTCGAACAGGGACGTGCGGATCTGAACGGCATGTACATCAAGCGCAAAAGCGTGGCAGAACGCCAGAAAAAAGCCATCGCCGACAGCCTGCGCCGCCTGGAAGAATCCGCCCTCACTGCCTCGTCGGCCAGTACCGAAGAATCCCAGATCCGTGCCAAGGAAGCGGAGATGATCGCCAAATTCGTGGAGCGGGCCAAAGCTGTGGAGCCGGAAGGCGTCGTCGTCCTGAGCGACGGCCAGAAGATCGGCGACATCACGCTGGAAGATGGCGATGTCATCGTCATCCCGGCCAAGAGCGATGTGGTCCTCGTCAGCGGCGAAGTCATGATGCCCCAGGCCATGCTCTGGAGCAAAAACAATGACCTGGAGGATTATATCAAGGGCGCCGGCGGCTATAACAGCCGCGCGGACCAGGATACCGTGCTTGTCATGCATCCCAACGGCTCGGTAAGCCATGATGGCGACAATATCCGGCCTGGGGACCAGATCCTCGTGATGCCGCGGGTGGCCTCCAAAAACATGCAGGCCGTCAAGGACATCTCACAGGTCATGATGCAGGTGGCCGTGTCTGCCCGCGCCATCCTAGGCCTGCCCACCCTCTACTGATCCGTCCTTTCTCTGCAGACATAAAAACAGCCCGCATGGTCCGTCTCCATGCGGGCTGTTTTGTCATCCGGGAAAGCTGGGCTCTCTTCTCAACGACAAGACCGATATGTCATCCTGCCAGCAGCATCCCCACGCCGGTGCACAGCAGGATGGCGGCATGCATGGCGCCTGACAGCGCCAGCACAAGCAGAAGGGCTGCCCTTTGATGCCGGTTCACGTCTAGATACGGTCGAAGTACAGGCCTTCGAGGAAGCGTTCCATGGCTTCATCTGCCTGGCTGATGAACTGTTCCAGCGGAAAACGCTTGCCGCAGAAAGGACAGCGCATGAAGGCCTCGTGGCAGGTACGTGCGATCTCCAGCTTGTGGTCGCATTCAGGACAGGACAGTGTGGTCTGGGCCTGCCGTGCTGCAAAGTAAGACATGTTTCCTCCCTTGTGTGCTGAGGAACGCACACGATGCCGCCCCTTATGCCGAGGCTGCTGACGACTGTCAATTATTCTTTATTTGCAGGGCCGCTCACCTGCGTTTCTCTGAAGATCCGGGCGCAGGCGATATGGCCCCACAATTTATATGATAAGATATTGTCAATAAACTTGAGATGTTAAAAATTGTACCGTGTCCACACACTTTTTCCTGGCAGATCGTGTCCAAATGGCACCCAGTTTTCTGGAATAGCGGAAAGCTGTTTCATGAAATATATAATATACTTAAATCATTGATTTATTATCTTCGAAGCCAAATTTTTTGTTTAAAAATATAAAACAAAAATATTTTTTTATTGAATTGACAAAACAGAGAGCCTGACATGATAACTTCACATAATGGCCGCGGGCAACGGCCATACAAGGAGAAAACGGCGGGGCGCATGGTATGCGGACAGGCATGTCCCCTCCTGTATTGGATGACCGAAGGAACAGCCGCCTTTGCGGCGGTATGTAGCGATCTCTCAAGAAGGAACTTATCATGGCTGGAAAAGAATCCACCCCCAAGCGCTTCTCGGCGCCTGCCTATTATCTGCACGCTGTCGTCTGTCTGCTCATCATGTTCGGCTTTGGCCAGCTCCCGTCCGTGGAACCGCTGACGCCCCTGGGGATGAATCTTATCGGCATCTTCCTGGGCGTGCTCTACGGCTGGGTCTGTATCGAGATCGTCTGGCCCAGTCTGGCCGGCCTGCTGGCCCTGATGCTCATCGGCGGCATGAAGCCCATGATGCTGCTCAACAAGAGCTTTGGCGACCCTGTGGTCCAGATGATGTTCTTCATCTTCGTCTTCTGCGCCACCATCAGCCATTATGGCCTGTCCAGGTTCATTTCCCTGTGGTTCATCACCCGCAAGTTCGTTGCCGGACGTCCCTGGG